>CAKRAK010000020.1 GCA_934294885.1 uncultured Lachnospiraceae bacterium
TCGGGGTGACAGGATTCGAACCTGCGACCTCTTGATCCCAAATCAAGCGCTCTAGCCAAGCTGAGCCACACCCCGTTCTCACGGTGTCATTACTGACGCATTGACTATTATAACAAAATGATTTTGACTTGTCAACCGTTTTTTTATTTTATTTTTGTTCGACTTTATTACCCGAACAGCACGTTGACTATAATAGCAAACAATTCCTGATTTGTAAAGCCCTTTTTTTAATTTTTTTGAAAAAATTAAAAAATGGCAAAAACACAAGGATTTCCGTTATGTTATTCCGTCAAAGGCTGTCCGGATTTTGTCTATTCCTGATTCTTAGAACGAACAATCTCCTCCACAATGTATCTCGGACGGGCTTTTATCTCTTCATATATCTTAGCCAGATAATAACCGATAATTCCAAGACTCATCATAATCAGACTTCCGGTAATAAGAACTAACAAAATAATCGTTGTAAAACCTTCTAACGCCTGACCGGAGCCCCATTTTACAAGAGACTGGATACCGAGGACAAAAGCAAAAATGAAAAAAATACAGCCCATAAAGGTAATCAACTGCATTGGTGCCGTAGTAAATGCAGTAATGCTTCCTATGGCATATCTTGCCAGAGATTTCAAGGACCATTTTGTAACACCTGCCTGACGCTCCTCTACATCGAATTCAACAGTGGCACTTTTGAATCCCAACCAGGAAGAAAGTGCCCGGAAAAAAACATTCCTTTCCGGCAGACGAATATATTCTTCTACTACCTTTTGATCCAACATTTTAAAATCGGAAGCATGATACATCTCTATTCCTGTTGCATTACTGATTACATTATAAAACAGCTTGGCAGCTCCCTTATAGAGAATATTTTCTTTTCCTCTGGAACGTTTTACACCTTCAATGATTTCAAAGCCCTGCTCCCAAAGCCGATACATCTCCACTAAGGTTGCCGGTGGATGCTGCAAATCACAATCCATCACAGCACAAACATCACCTGATGCATGTGCCAGTCCTGAAAAAATCGCTGCTTCCTTTCCGAAATTTCGTGAAAAAGAAACTCCTGTAATCTTTGCGTCAGAAACCTTCTGTGCCAAAGCTTGAATTTTCTCAAAGCTGCTATCCTTTGACCCATCATTTACATATACTAATTCAAATTCTATATTTTCCGGTTTCAACACATCCTTAATTGCCTGATACGCTCGATCTATATTTTGCTCCTCATTATAAACAGGTAATATCACTGATAACATAATTATTTCCTTTCCATTCTATATCCGGACAGCACAAAGGAATCACTACCCCAATAGTGATTCCCCCATATAATGTGTAAATTAAGCTTCCGTAAATTATTCAGCTTCTGTAGATGACTTAGTTGCTACAGGCTCATCATCATCGAAAAAATCATCATCAAAATCATCATCGAAATCATCTTCAAAATCATCCAGATAATCCGGTGTTAAATATTTGTATACGCATACAGCAATTGCTGCAACCGCTGTAATCACACCGATTGTTGCAAAAATCCAAAGAGCACGCCTCGTAGTCTTCTCCTGTGGATCTTCTCTCTTCATTAATTCCTGAATCTTAGCTACACTGATTAAATCATCAATATTCTTCATATAAAATACCTTCCTTTCCAATTATAATACTATTCCGAAGTAACAGTAGTATACCACAAAACATTTGATATTACTATATTGAAATCACAATTTCTTTAACTTTGCAAAAGATGCAAACATTCTTTTAATCCCATAATTTTCAAAATCCACCGTTACCTCATAATCCTTACCCCCGGATACCAGATTGGTGACGATTCCGGTGCCAAACTTCTGATGGGATACTGTATCTCCAACTGTATAATCGATTTCTAATTTTTCAACGGTAAAAGCCTTTCCAAAGGAAGCACCCTTGTTCTGATAGGAATACGGCTTAGAGCTTACACTGGCACTCCGGTTGGATAAGCTATCCATTGCTTTTGCAGATGCATCCATCTGGCGTCTCATTGCAAAGGCTCCATCCCCATTCTTTTTCATAACATCTTCCGGAATCTCCTTTACAAACCGGGAAATCGGATTAAACTGTGTATTTCCATGAGTCATCCGCTGTCTGGCAGCACTTAAATACAGCCGTTCCATGGCACGGGTTATACCTACATAGCATAATCTCCGTTCCTCCTCAACGGCATCCGGATCTTCCGAATTAAGAGACATTGCACTTGGGAATAATCGATCCTCCATGCCACCCAAAAATACAACCGGGAACTCTAAGCCCTTTGCACTGTGTAATGTCATAAGCAATACTTTTTCTTCCGACTGCTCCACAGAGTCCACCTCTGCAACCAAAGCAATCTCTTCTAACAGCCCTGACAAGGTTGGCTGCTCCGATTCTTCTTCGTATTTGACAATCTTATTCTTCAGTTCATTCAAATTCTCGATTCTGCCTCGAGATTCCTCTGTATTTTCCGCAATCAGAGCTTCCATATATCCGGTCTTTTGTAAAATGTCATCATATAAATCACTTAATGTCAGGCCCATTGCCAGTTCATCCCGAAAATCATAGATTAAATTGGTAAATCCTTCTATCTTTGTCACAGCACGACTTAATCCCGGTATGTTGGAAACCTCAAACATCGCATCCAGCAGGCTTAAATCATATGAATCCGCATAATCCTGTAATTTGTCCAGACTGCTTGCTCCGATTCCTCTTTTGGGAACATTAATAATCCTCCGTACCGCAAGGTTATCCCTGCTGTTATCAATGGTTTTCAGATAACAGATCAAATCTTTGATTTCCTTTCTTCCATAGAAATTCTGACCGCCGATAATACGATAAGGAATATTATTCATTAATAATTTTTCCTCGAATATTCTGGACTGGGCATTCGTTCTGTAAAGAATCGCAAACTGATTATATGTATATTGTTCCTCATCATGGAGCTGTCTCATCGTCCGGACAACACCTTCCGCCTCACGATACTCCGTATCATATAAAGAAAATATAAGCTTCTCCCCTTCTTCATGATCCGTCCATAACGCCTTTACCTTCCTGCCTTCATTGTGGGCAATGACGCCATTGGCAGCTTTCAGAATATTCTTCGTAGATCTGTAATTCTGCTCTAATTTGATCACCTTAGCTTCCGGATATTCATCCTCAAAATTCAATATATTATAAATATTAGCCCCTCTAAACTTATAGATGGACTGATCATCATCACCTACCACACACAGATTCCGATACTTTGCCGCCAACTGTTTCACAAACAAAAACTGGATATGGTTGGTATCCTGATACTCATCCACCATGATATAACGGAAGCGTTCCTGATAATCATCCAGAATTTCCGGATAAAACTGGAACAACTCCACTGTCTTATACAGCAAATCATCAAAATCCAATGCATTACTCTGCTTTAAGCTTTTCTGATATTCATGATAAACCCTTGCAATCTGCATCTTTCTGTAATTCCCACTGGCAGCGGTATCATACTCATCCGGAGACATAAACTTTTCTTTTGCCCTTGATATCTCCGCCATAACACCTTTTTCAGGATACTGCTTCGGGTCAATATTTAATTTTTTCAGGACGCTCTTTACAACAGCCTTCTGGTCGTCACTGTCGTAAATAGTAAAATGATTATCATATTCCAAATTATGAATATGTCTTCTTAAAATTCTGACACACAGAGAATGGAAGGTAGAAACCCAGACACCGGAAGCCCCTTCCTCCACGATACGGTCAACTCGTTCTCTCATCTCTCCGGCTGCCTTATTGGTAAAGGTAATGGCCAGAATATTATATGGGGATACCCCCTTTTCCTTAATCAGATAAGCAATCCTGTGGGTAAGGGCTTTTGTTTTACCGCTACCGGCTCCCGCAAGCATAAGCACCGGTCCCTCTGTCGTCAGCACTGCTTCTTGTTGTTTATCGTTCAGGTTCATATCCATTATACAGACTCCTTTTATTGTTACTTATCTATTTATTATTTCCGTTTGTCAAATCAGTATATCATACCCCCTTGCCAAACAAAAGCAAAAAAATGTTGCAATATAGTTTTGAAAACTATATAATGCAATATAAACAATTACAAGATAGTGATAAAGCTATAGTTTCATTTGCAGAATGTGAGGACAATATATGAATACAATTGGTTTTCAGGAATTAAAAGCTTCCATTGAAAAATGGATTGAGCTAGACTATATCGAACCGGAGGATATTCCGGCCATTGAACTGTATATGGATCAGGTGACAACCTTTATGGATAAACAGCTTGCCGGTAACAAAAGAGATTTTGAGGATAAAATTCTTACAAAAACAATGATTAATAATTACTCAAAAAATGATCTTCTTCCGCCTTCTAACAAGAAGAAATACTCCAAAAATCATATTATTTTGCTAATATATATCTATTATCTGAAGAATTTTTTGTCGATTGGGGATATTCAAAGCCTGTTAGAGCCGATGACAACCCGGTATTTTGATTCCGATTCACAGATTGGAATGTATGATATATACAAGGATTTATTTGCACTGGAACAACAATATGGTATAAAAGTACGGGAAAGCATCCATGAGGTTTATGATATTGCAGCAAACAACTTTAAGACGGAGGATGATTATCTAAAAACCTTTGCCATGATTACAATGCTAAGCTATGATATTTATGAAAAAAAGCAGGTAATTGAACATCTGGTAGATTCTCTCCGTGCAAATGCCTTAACAGATGAATATGAGGAAACCCAGGCAAAGGCAGAGCTTAAGCAAAAAGAAAAAGAAGCAAAAGAGCTTGCAAAAAAGAAGGAAAAAGAAGCCCGCATAAAAGAACGAAATATCAAAAAAGGAACCAAACCGGTATAGATAAGAAAAAGCAGTTCATTATGAACTGCTTTTTTGCATGCTTTTCATTCTGGAAAATACCATCTCGTAACCATCTTTTCCATAATTCAATGAGCGGTTTACTCTGGAAATGGTAGCTGTAGATGCTCCTGTTTTCTCTGCCACCTCCATATAGGTGTGTCCTTCTTTTAACATCCTGGCAACCTCAAAACGCTGTGCCAATGATAAAAGCTCATTCACCGTACATACATCTTCAAAAAAATCAAAACATTCCTCTTCATTTTCCAAAGTAAGGATTGCCTCAAATAAACCACGAACCGCATCTGTTCTTACACTTTTTCCCATAGCAAAACTCCTATTCCGGATATGCATGACCTAGGATCATCCTGCATATCAATATTGACTATTCCTTTATAAAACAATACTACTGTGAAATTTTACAGCGTTAAAGTATTTCTATTATAGTACAATACACATCCGATTGCAAGTAGCTGTGTACACAGATTACAGCTTTGCGGTCTCAGGAATCCAGATAGATACCGTTTCCCGGTTTACATAAAAATCTCCAAATCCTTCTTCGTCAATTTTAATATTGTACTTTGCATTTCCTAATGCATCCTTGAAAAACTGACCTGCAAACTGACGACCAATATACATATGCTTACTTCCCCCTGTATTATCAGACATCACAACTGCCATTCCTGAATTTTTATGTTCTTCATCCCCTTCACGGGTCCAGCCAATCACATTATAATCATCAAAATAATCATGCTGTACACCATAGGCGAATTTTTTACGCAATTTCATCATTTTATTTAACAATGGTTTTTTCCCTTTGATCTTATCGTGGGCAATTCCATAATAATCGCCGTAAAATACACAAGGATATCCACTCTCACGAAGTAAAATAAGAGCATAAGCGTGAGGCTTGAACCAATCATCTACCCATGACTCCAAAGCCTGTCCCGGTTGTGTATCATGATTATCCACAAAGGTAACCGCCTGCATCGGATGACGTGCTACGAGAGTATCATTTAATATGGTTGCCATATTATAATCTCCATGTGCTTTAGATGCATCATGAAAATGTAAATGCAAAGGCACATCAAACAAAGACATCTCATAATTCACATTTGCAAGATATCGTTCTAAATGATTAATATCCCAGTGCCAGTATTCTCCAACGGCAAACAAATCTTTTCCCGACATTTCTCTCATGGAAGGAAGCCAGTCCTTGTAAAAATAATATCCAATATGCTTTACCGCATCCAAACGAAGCCCGTTTACTCCGGTCATTTTCAAATACCATTCACCCCAGCGATACAATTCGTCCTTTACTTCCGGATTCTCGAAATCAATATCCGCACCCATAAGATAATCATAATTGCCGTTCTCATCATCCACAGCTTCATCCCATGTTTTTCCAATGAATTTGTAGATCGCGTTCTTTGTCTGATTCTGATCCCAGTCTATTCCATCAAAGTGCGTCCAATTCCACTTAAAATCAGAGTATTTGTTTTTTCGTCCCGGAAATGTGAATTTTGTCCATCCAAGAATCGTCTTCTCATCTCCTACCATTTGATTACGACTGGCTGCATTAAACTCCTCAGCCTGAATCAATTCCGTCTCATCCGCTCCGATTTTATGATTCAACACAATATCCGCATAAATATCAATACCGCTTTTTTGTAATGTTTGAACCATCTCTATGTATTCCTTTTTGGTGCCATACTTGGTAGGAATACTGCCCTTTTGATTGAATTCTCCCAAATCATACAAGTCGTAAACACCATATCCAACATCTTTATCTCCACCGGCACCTTTGTACGCCGGCGGAGCCCACATGGCTGTTACACCTAACGTCTTCAGCTTCGGAGCCTCTTCTACCATCTTCTTCCATAGGCTGTGATCCTCCGGCAGATACCACTCAAAGTACTGCATCATCAATCCGTTGTTCTTCATTTCCATACTCCTCCTGTTATGCTTCTCCTAAATATAAACCCAACATATCCTATATTCTCACACTTTTAGCATTTTAACTTTCTCCATTATAACGTAAACACCAAGAATCATCAACCAAACTTGTCTTTTCGGAGAAACTTCTGGCACAAAACCATCATACGATTCATAAGATATAACATACAAAAGTATGAAGGAGAATTTCCTTGGAATCATGTTACAATATGAATTCTACCAATCGAAGATGTTATCAAAATTCTATGAACTACCCTTGTCGTCAGCCTATGAATCAGGCACAGCGAAATCAATCACATGAATACTACAACAGAAAGAACGGCTGTACCAATAACAGACCGTGTCCCGGTTCCATGCAGCAGCCTGCAAAACCATGTGCCCCATTGCAAAAAAATTATTGTCACAGACAGGATGCAATGGAACAATTAGGGGAGCAATTTCCACCGGTTATGTGCTACGTTCCATGGCAGCAATGGGGGGATTTGTACGAACCGGACTGTGCATTATGTGAGGGAACCTTATTCAAAGATTTAAATCTGATATTCTGCGGAGTGAGGTGTTAGATATGGAAAATATGTGTAAAGAAGATTTAAAGAAGCTGATCCGGTCAACGAACTTTGCAATGATTGAATTGGCCTTATATTTGGATACCCATCCGGACTGTTCCTGCGGCTTAGACACCTACCACAAATACCACAAACTGTTTCTGGATGCTGTTGCATGTTATGAGGAGAAATTTGAACCTCTTACCATATATGGAGAACAGGATAAAAATTATTGGACCTGGGTAAACAAACCATGGCCATGGCAAAAGGAGTGTGAATAATTATGTGGACTTATATAAAAATGTTGGAATATCCTGTTAATATCAAAACCACAGACGCTAAGCTTGCCACTGCAATTATGAGTCAGCTTGGCGGTCCAAACGGAGAAAAAGGGGCAGCCACCCGATATCTGTCACAACGGTATGCGATGCCTAACAATAAAGTAATCGGTGCATTAACGGATATCGGAACCGAGGAATCAGTACCATGAAGGTGTCTATGATTTTAATTTATCTTTTTAGTATAATCTAAATAAATCCATCCGGCCCCGGATTTCAGCTTTCCCCATCCGTTTGATTCACCAACAATCGTGTATACCTCTCCATTCCTAACCTTTGTTGTGATTGGGTAAGAAGTACCAGCACCCTTTCGCACATTCAAAACAGAGGCGGTAATCTTAACTTCGTAAGGTTTAAACTGATTGTGTACTTCCTCATCAGGAATGTGTTCAACAATTTTTTCTCCTGTAATTGAGGGATAATCCACATAGCAGTAATTCATGTCTACAGCCGCATTGATTCCGGGAACTCTTCCTTTATCTGAATACTGCCACATTGCATAATCCCCTCTATAGGTACATTTTGATGAATACTGTGCAACCCATCTATCCCAGTTATTGAATCTCGAATCTGTCAGAATCGATTCAAACCAATACTTATTCGCATAAATCGCCGGGTAATAACCAGCCTGCTTAATCTGATTACAAAATAATTCGGCAATATCGCCTAGTAATTTTCTGTTAAGTTTAGCTAATTTCTTATCTTCCAAATCTAAGTAAACCGGATAGCTAAGTTTATAACCTTTAATTAATCGCAATACGTGTTTTGCCTCGCTTACTGCTTTTGATTTCGTGTTAGCGTAAGAATATATATACACGCCGAATGGAATGCCAAGCCTTGTACACTCATCCGCATTACGCTTAAATTGTGAATCGTCCTGATTCATTAGATTGCTTCCATAACCTACATGGAGAATTACTCCATCGATTTGGGGCTTAACCTTCTCCCAGTCAACTTTTCCATTCCAAAATGATACGTCAATTACCTTCTTTTTCATCGATATCTCCTTTCACATCAACCTGCTCCTTAGCAGTCGTTAACAGCTTCACAACCCAGCTTGGCAAGATGGAAGGGTTGATTATAAATAGATTCTCTGCCACGCTAATACATTCATTGATTACTATGTAGCAGCCAAATATCATTCCAAATAATGCATTAATCGGTATGTGGATTCCTATATATTTAATGCAGTAGGGGATAAAGTAATCCAAGAAAAAGCCAAAGCATAATGCTGCGAATAGTGCCACTTTTTTCCAAAAGCCTTTCGTTGCCTTTTTGCTGTTCAGTCCTTCTCCTGTTGCTTCCGCTTTTATCATTCCAGTAATCCAGTCGAAAATAACAGCAACCGCAACGAAGATAATAATCAGGGCATATTGTTTTAAAAAGACACAAATGCATGCCCACAATACTGATAATAACCATTTTATTCTTTCCATTTTATGTACCTCACATTTTCTCCGCTTTTTTAAAGCATAAAATTCTATAAACTACCGTTCCACTTATTACTGCAGCAGCTCCAGTATGGCTCTGAAATTCAACCTTTAAGGTTGCCTTTTTTGATTCCATGTTAACCATTGCTCGCCTTACGAAAAACGATTCTGCTACCTCGCTTTGGTTGATTAATACCGGTACGCAGAATGATGTATTTTCTTGAATATCAAATGCAGCCTGCCCGGTTACTGCGTCCACCGTTACGGTCAGAAGCTCCGAGAGAACAAATCCGTTGGTTGCAATTTTCCTTGCCTCGTTAGCAATTTTATTGGTATCATTCGTTTTCTTTGACACCTCTGCCAGGGTGTTCAAGACACTGAATTTTGATACTGTGGACACGACAGCGTAGCCGTCTATTGTTACCTCGTATAAAACCATGTCCGCTATCGTTTCATTCTCCACTATACTTTTTCCAACGTATTCATCTGTAGGGGCTACCGGATTGGCTGATGGTGTTCCTTCAATCACTTCTAATGTTACCGATTCAATATTTCCAACCCTTTTGTACCTTGCAACGATCAGGTCAATCCTCTTCATTCCATCGGAGCCTGTTGAATTGAAGGATACGTCCTCGTAATCTCCATACCGAATCCGGGCATGGCATCCATTCAGCAGTATGTCACCACTTCCAATCCGGACAATGTTTGAAGAATTAATGTTAGCTGCTAATTTATTTCCTATATTAAGTACATAGTTTCCTAATCCAGCGACTCCGGCATGCAACGCTCTGTCATCAGCCGACGTTACATGATTGGTTCCTGTTGATCCTGTAATAATGTCCATCCTCTCACTCCTCTATTTTAATAAAAATACTATTACCAACTTTTGCATACTTCACCCCATCGATTACATAAATGAGGTAATAATTGCTAGTTGTGTAAGGTCTCATAGCACCTATGTATATATTTGTGTAATCTGGATTATCCTTCGTCTCGTGCGGATTAAAAAATGGTGCTAACGATAGATAATTGTCTACATTAATGGTCGCTGGGGAGAAGTATTGTCTGTATCCGTAATAAACTGTTCCATTGTATATGAAGCACGAACTTTTGATTAATGATACACACCCGGCATATTCCGTGTTATCCCTTGTAATTCCGGTCATATAAATGTACAAACCTTCCTCTTTGTAGAATCTAATCTTTATGCAGCTCCCGATAACATGTCCTAAATCAGTCCATGCAGATTCTTCATCTTGCCTCGTCCCTGCGTACAAAGTATTGCTACCACTTGTCTTACAAGGCAATTCGAATGAGAAAAGAGGAAAGTCCTTTCTATAGACATTCGTCCAATCTGACCCCTGCACGATAGTTCCGTAATCTTCACCAAAAAACTCCGTTATCAGCCTTGCCAACTCTTCTTTGCTTGTTTCAGCAACTATATATTCTTTAACTTCCACTTATCATCCCTCCAATTCCTACACCGGCGCCAGCCCACATTTTGAATATTCCTGAAGCTCCTCCGGAAGATATCTTGCCAATATTTGCCGCCATTCCCTGAAAAGAATCCCCCGCTTCTGTTGGAACACCCTTTTCGGTAATCGCGGAAGCAATTACGGTCTTTCCCGCTGCCACGGAAGAAATAGACTCCTCATAGGCTTCCTGAAGCTCATTTATGCCTTTGACATCCACCGTTCCATCCTGATTAATTTCTAAGGTGGAACCGATTTTTACGCCGCCGAGTGTATCGGCAGAGGCAATTGGTAATTTGTATTGCATATCACCACTCCTTTCTATTCACATAACCGGGTTAATTGTTCTTTTAGCACATTCAATTCAATAATAGCCGGGCAATCCACCCTTCCATTATTAATTTCTAAGGTGTCACCCACTTTAACGCCACCTAGAATTTTATGGGAGGCGGTCGGCAACTCATATTCTTCTACAAGATCAGATGGAATACCTGCAGCTGCAGGCTCATCTCCTCCTACCTTATACTGCAATTCAATGGAATCATCGGATATATTAGCAATGATATCTACGATTTCCCGCTTGATTCTGTAGTTTGTTTCCTCGTCATAAGCCCCGATAATATCTCCGACTTTTAACCGCTTATCCTCAACGTCTGACACCTCAAATGCATCTGTGCTCCTTAATTCACCCAGCTTATCGATTCCCTCTTTTTTTAATTTCTCATAGGAACCCTCGCTGGTGTACTCATACACTTCGACGACTTCGTCCAAACCAAAATAATACTGCTTGTCCACGATGTCCCCATCCCCATCTACATATAGATGAATCACAAGTCTGTCCTTCAGTTCGCCACTACCCAGGCATATCAAATGGTTAACCGGGTTAAAGCCTCTTGTCATTTTGAAATTGATATTGTTTCCGGTATATTCCATCTCATTCGAGTAATCTACTCTGTTCGATTTGCTTAACCATATCGTCCCCTTATCAATCGTAATGGCCAGTATTCCTGATACCTGATACAGCAGTGCCACTATTCCGGAATAGAAATCCGTGTATCTACTAAATTTAAAAGATTCCACCTGTTCCTCTTCCGGAGCAAATTTAAACAAGCCATATAACCCAAATTCCCGGAGCAGTTGATTGATGATGTCGGACACATGGCCTGAAACGATTCTGTAATCAGACCCTTTAGGAGGCTCTATTATCTTATTTTTCAGAATTCCGCGAATGTTCTTTCCTCGGTAATTCAACTCTCCCGCTCCGGAATCTTTATCAATATAATCCACGATTCCACCGTAACCGGTTCCATCAATGTACCAAAGGCTTTTACCTTCCAGCTCTTTGTTGGCTATATCTGTGGTGATTTGGAAATCCATTGTTTCAGTTTCATCATAATCGATGTAAAAATTATGCAGCGTGCCGGTTTCAATCCGGTTTCTGTCTGTGCAGATTACAACCATTCAGGCTCACTCCTTTCAACCAGCATCGTTATATCGAAATTAAAATTTGTGTTCCAGAATACCGTGTGTTCACCCGGAGATATTTTTTCAAATATATTGCTCGATTGCTCCCGAAACATAAATGCATTTTTAACGATTCCAGACTGCAGATTAATCAACCGAATAGTTCTGTCTCTGGTATTAATCACAGCCTTTTGGTTGCTGTCTATAATGCAATTTAGTTTATACGAGTGACCGTTAATCAGAATCTCCGGGTGGTAAGCATAACCGTATATTGTTATGATCATGTTAGAATCTGTAAAGCCTTCATTTGTTACGGTTGCGGAATGACCGGTACCGATGCTGTAACCATATGGGTAATCGTGCGGATAACCATGTCCGGATTGAATTGGTTCATCTGTATGTGAAAGATGAAATTGCTGTTTTTTCAACCATACTTTTCCTACCGGCATGATTTTCAATGTTTCCAACGCATTTTTGCCAATGATAGAATTATCAATGTCCTTGCTAATCAAGTAACATTCAAGATAGTAATCTCCTACATATAATTTACCGGGTGTTTTTGTACAAATATCTATTTCTGTCTTTTCATATAAGGCATTCATTAATCGACTACAGGCATCCTTTGTTTTTCCTTTGACTAATAATTGTAATGACTTTTCCTTGAACTTTTTTTCAAATTGTTTAATTACGCCATTGGATACCTCATACGTCCACTCCCAATTTCCAAGGTCATTATTATTTGTAATAATAAAATCGGGGCCTCTTAGATTCAGTTTTTCATTTTTACTGTTTATATAAAAAACATCTATCATACACACTTCCTCACAAACCTACCCAGTACACGTTCATCTAGCTTTATAACATATTCTTTTTCTGAATCCTTTATCATTTTGGAGAATCTGTCATAATCGATCATAGTCAAGGAACCGGCAGGTGTTCCATAGTTCCCTACATTAAACGCAGTATTAACTCCGGCAACTGCATCTATTACATCTGATGCCATAAGCCTTGCAGAATCTACAGCCTTAATTGAACTCTTACTTATTCCCAATGAAAGTCCTTCCGTTAAATAACCTCCAATTTCAGCAAATACTACAGAAGGAGAATGGACTCCAAATATGTCTTTGATAGAGTCGATTACTGTTTGTGCAAAACCTTGTATTTTTTTCTTTATCCATTCAACCTTATCATTTATGCCGTTCCATAATCCGGTAATCAAATCACTACCAATTGATTGAATTGAGGACAAGCCTTCATTGAGCTTTGTTTTTATTCCATCAACAACTTCTCCGGCTTTGGATTTTACGTCGGAAATTTTGTTATTTATTCCATCTTTTAATTTTCCGATAATCTCCCCACCGATTTCTTTTATGCGACCCTTGATAGCTCCGATGGTCTCCTTTATCGCAGTACCTACTTCTGTGGTCTTCGAAATTACATCTGTTATTTTTTTATTAATACCATCTACCAGCTGTTTCATTGCTTCAACCCCTGCTTCCTGTATTGCAGGAGCCTCTTCTATCAGAGTTTCAACTATCGCTCCAATAATTTCCGGTAATGCAACCAACAGAGCAACTATAACTTCCGGTATAGCTTTTACCAGAGCCATAAACAAATCAATTGCCGCCAACGTCAGTTCAGGTGTTGCTTCAATTAATGCCATTATGATTCCGGTTATAATTTCTGGAAGTGCCTCTACTAATGCATCTATCACCTGAGGAATTGCATCCACTAATGTCGTCAATAGTGTCGTTCCGGCTTCCATTATTTGCTCCTTTTCAGCCAGTAACCCTTCCGTAAGAGAAATTATGATTTCCGGTAATGCATCGATTAATTCCGGAATTGCTGTAATCAGACCATCCACTAATGCATTCAATATTGTAATTCCTGTTTCTGTGATCAACTCAATATTATCTGTGAAGGTCTGTATTAGCTGTATCACCACGTCGACAATTGTAGGTAACAATTCCGGTAACGATTGCACAATTCCATCCGCCAACGCAACGAGCATCTCAATTCCGGCATTTAAAATGTCTGGTAATAATGTAATGATTTTCTGAGTAAAATCTGTAATAATTTCTGCAGCTGAATTAACTAAACTAGGTCCTGTTTCTACAATTCCCTGAATTAATGTAGTAACAACCGTTGCAGCAGCTTCCAATAATCCGGGAGCAATCTCTTCAACTAATCCCGGAAGTTCCTGTGCAATCACCGGTGCTAATTCTCCAATCATCGAACCAATGCTGGTTAATGAGGTTTTTACAACAGGCAATACATTGTCTAACGCCACACCCACGCTTTCCACTAAATTACCTACCAAAGCGGAAATATCTGCATTACTATCTCCCATTCCGGTTACAAGATTAGACCATGCAGCACTTGTCATAGCCAATGAACCCTGAATGGTTGTTGAAGCTTCTTTTGCAGTTGTTCCCATTGCTTCAAAAGCTTCCTGCTCAGTCATTGTACCGTTTTTAACAGCTTCAGCTGCTTCTTCTGCAGTGATTCCTGAAATACCTAATTCTTTCTGAACAACATGAATTGCCTCATATACGTCAGAAAGATTATTAAGGTCATATTTCACACCTGTTATTTTTTGTGCATCTGATAGTAGACGCTGCATTTCCTCTTTCGTGCCGCCGTACCCCAACTTCAGGTTGTCCAACATAGTATAGTTTTGTTTCGCAAAGCCCTGATATGCATTTTGAATGGATTCCATTGAGGTACCCATTTTATTCGCATTATCAGCCATATCGGTTACCGCCTGATCTGCAGCAGCGGCGGCGGCGGCTCCATCATTTTCAAGTGATGCCATTAAGGAAGCGGCAAAACTGGTTGCTGTCTCCATATAAGTATTGGCATCCATTCCGGCTGTTTTCCATGCATTACTCGCATTTGCTATTACAGTGGTTGAAGCATCTGTTGTAGTAGATATTTCCCCAAAGAGCGTTTCAACGCCACCCACTAACTGTTCATATTCGCTGTATGCCTGTACCGATTGTTTTGCCAATGCACCAACTGCCACAGATGCAGCTGTAACACCTGCCAATGCCGCTTTTCCTACTGCCGCAAACCCGGCTAACAAGCCACTGCCTATTTTCGAACCGGCACTGCTTCCTGCTTTATCTCCTGCATCATTTAATTCTTTTGTTAGTTTTCCTTTTATCCCCTTCGTAGTCGGAATCACTTGAACATATGCTTTCGCTAATTCAATTCCTTCCGCCATAACTAACTCCTCATTATCTCAGCCCTTGTTTGCTCATATTCTTCAATTGTCATGGATTCAAATTCTCTAACCTCTTCTACTCCATTCAATAAGTCAATCATCATCCTTGGTCTGTTAATGTCATTCTCTGCATCCACTGTTTTGGACCACCATATGAGCGATAGCCTATCCACCATATGGGCCAGTAAATATGTGTTGACACTATATGGATGATTAGTCATTTTCCTTATTACTCTTGATTCCTCCGGTAAGCCACAGGCTAAAACAGAAATATGGCCCAGTTTGAAATCCCTATAATCATGGATTCCATAAAACTGAGCCATATCACATTCCAATTCTTCCGGATAATTATATGTCATGTAAACAAGGGCTAAGATTTTTTTCCATCCTTTAATGCCTTGAAAATCTCATTAAATTCTTCAGTGAATTTTGACACCGGTACTCTTCCATTGTCTTCACGAATATGATCATAAAGACGAGCTCTCGTTTCTTTATCCATCATTTTTTTTAGAATCCTGTTAAAATAAATGATGGAATTATTAGGATCATCTTCTACTTCTAATAATAAATCCAAAATTTCCATATCATCTAACACACTTTTGTCAATTTCACACTGAAATCCACTACTTGTTTTTACTTCCTGTTTCATAACTCACCCTCCTGAACTGAATTTTCATTAGACTGTTCAACTGTAGACTGTTCAACTGCAGTTTTTTCAATATATTCCGTATGCGTACTATTATCAGCATCTGGATATGCTGCTACCGTCAAGTCAAATCCTGAAGCATTAGCTTTTGTATACTCGATGTCACCAATCGTTGTAATTTTTCCATCTGATACAACAATTCTTTTTAATTTCTTTCCGGATAACATCATATCGAATACCCATACCATATTTTCTGGATCTTCTGCCTTTGCCTTAATGGTAATTTTACCTTTTTCCTCTGTAACATTTGCTGAACCATATACAGTTTTTAATACCTCTACTGAAAGTACCTCGATTAATTTAAACTTGAATGTATCTGGTTTGTCTGTCAGCGTAGACATTACTACCAACCCACCCCACTCTTTCACATCTGTTGTAGATGGAGAATTAGAGTTTACTAAGCCTGAATCAGATACATAACCTAATTCCTTATACGCCTCTGGCAATTTTGACTTGGCATCCGTTGGCAAGTCTGTTCCCTTTGGTGCTACAAATATTGCTCCAGTTACTCTTGGAGCTGCTGCTGATACATTTTTTGATTCCATTTCTTAATCCTCCTGATAGTGTGTTATGTTGAATACCGCCTTGAAGCAGTATTCTTTTGTTGCAGTTTTTGTTGAACTATATGAAGTCTCCAACTCACAGGCTGCAATATTTTCATTACAAAAATTTCTTAATAATCGTATAACCTGATCATTTATATAACTTGCACGTGATTTAGATTTTTTACTGATTGATTGAACCTCTATGACAGAGTGCCATATCTGATCTTCCATATTACAATCATTTTTCTCAACCAAAAGATATTCTGCCGGCTTATTTTGCGGAGTTTCTCCATATGATCTGATACTTTCGATTGCTCTATCCAATTCCTTTATTACAGCCTGTTCAATCATTACTTCACCGCCTTCCGCAGCGTATCATTCTTTTTGTTATCTTTCATCGCCCTCTCATCCGCTGTATACGCTGATGCAATGACACGGGTTCCCATATATTTAATATCAGATTCGTACCCCTCTCCTGCTCTAGCTGCTATATTTTGGGCGATATCGCCCACAGCGATTTTCATTTCATGACTTTTAAGCAACTGCCTTACGCCATTTCTGTTCAATTTAACTGTAATTTTACTCATAGGCCTCAACCCTAACCTTTTTATTCCAATCTAAAGGAACCATGTGCTCAATGAATTCTTTCGGAAATCCGATCGTTTTCCACCTTCTACCAAAAAATTCAACCGTCTGATTACTCCAATCATGTGTGTCACCCTTTGGAATGGACAGGGTGTATACTGCCTTTTTCCCATATAGGCTCATTGCGTCTACAACCTCCTGCTCTGTAGGTTCTCCAACAAGCACATTATGTACCGTGACCGGTTTTTCCTCGTAAATCGGCGCATTAAAAGCATCTTCTCCAATCTGTTCCTTTTTGTACAGAATAATATCGATTCCTTTAATCATTCCCACTTAATTCAATCGCTCCTAATCTCTGTCTACGCAGTCCAATTCTGGCTAACTCCGATTTTTTGATGAATAATCCACCTCCCGGGACAAGGAATGTTCCGGACATGGAATAACCTCCGGCTGATTCTGACATTTGCGTCATCGGCTCTGAATCTGTTGATGTCATAATGGTTCTTGCAACAACATCCACCGTTACTGATTTCACCACATCAACCAAAATCGGTTTTTCTTCCATCATCTTATCGAGGTCTTTCCCAACCTTATCAGCTTCATAACGAAGGCTACTTGCTACAACCGGTAATAAGGCCTCTATTCTTTGTCTCTCTGATTCCGTAACAGGTCTCCATAGAGTTGTCACATCTTCTATTGTGGCGAAATTATTCATCTTTCTCTTTCACTGCCTTTCGTTTTGCTGGTGCTTTTTTATTTGAGGAAATGGCAGGCTTTTCTACTGCCTGCCATGGTCCTTCTGTTATCTCCGACTTAATGTCAATCACAGCACCAGTAATTGTATTCTGGTACTTCATAGGCTTACTCCTGTGCGTTAATAAGAGCAAATGCGTTCTTATCAAGGATACCCCAACCGATGTATGTCTCACAGCGTAAGTATACCTGGTTGTGTGCCTTTAAGTCTTCACCGCTCTGATCAGGATCACCATACTGGATCACTTCCATTGGAATCTCCTTTGCGAATCCCCACTTAAATGCACTAAAGTCACCAAATAATGCCTTATCATCCGAATTGTTGAATGATACTGTTGAATTGACATCAAAAGGAAGTCCTTTTACCACACCAGGATTAGCACCCCAGCCAAGCTCCGGATACTGCTTCACACCATTAACTGTTAATGATGCTAATGTGCTTGAAAATTCCTTTGCAACAGCAGCACCACTTACATCATACTGCTCACCGATTGCTGCAATTGCAGCCTCGATATTATCCTCAATCGTAGTAGCATCATACTTAATCTTGGTGATCCCAACTTTGTCAAAACAGTTATTTCCAATTAGAGCTGATTCCGTCTTAGTACGAGGATTCAAACCATGGATCGCCATGATATCCAACGCACGTGCTACCTTCTTTGCATAACCTTCATTAAATGCCTTTAAAATTTCCAGCTGTTTTTCTTCTGATGCATACATAAACTCATCTGTAATTCTTGCACCATACTCTACCTTAATTGGTACAATTGTGACCGGTTCCACCTTAATGCTACCGGCATCCTTCTTACCACCTTCTGCAACAATATTCACTTCATCATCCATGCTGAATGTGAATATTTCGTTTCCGTTAAATGCTACCGGAATACTTGCTGCTAACTTTGCCAACGAACTCTTTCCTGCTACCTTTGCATATAAATCTTTTACTGTTTCTGGGGCAAACATTGTTCCCTTAGTTAATGTTCCTGCCATAATTATTATTCTCCTTTCAAGCTTCTTAACGTTTTACGAAGTGCCGCATCCTTATCATCTCCATCCATTCCTTCAGGATTTGCCAAGGGAGCAGTTCTTCTTACTCCTACAAGTGATTTCAACGATTCTGCACTCTTGCGAATGGAATCCTCATCCTCTCCTCTTAAAAAATCAATTGCGTCATAAGATAATCCGGTCTCATGGGCTATCCTGCTTTTAACCGATGCAGTCTCGTATGCCTTGATTTTGGTATTTTTTTCTGCAATTTGCTTTTCAAAATTGGCTACTTTTCCATTTGCTTCATTCAGATTTTCTGTCAAGTCTCCAATTTGTTTTTCCATGTCAGCAGTCTTATTCTTAAACTCATCCGGAGACAAGTAACCTTCATACTTCTTCTGATTAGATTCCTGTTCCCTTTTTAGTCTGTCCTTAATAATACTGTCTAACTGCTCCTGTGTTTCAATGACTGTGAAATCTGCCATTTTCTTCTCCTTTCCCAGCATTTCCCCTTGCTGTACAGGTATTTTTTTATATTAAAAAAAGAACCTTTCGGTTCTCCATTAATACCCAACTTTTTGTTTTTTCTTTGGTTTGTATTCACTGCATCCCCAGTATGCATAGATTGCAGAATCCAATAATGCAATCTCTATATCTTCCCGCTGCGACTTATACCCAAATCCACCATTGGTACCAATTGCTCTTTTTTCACAATTACTTGCTGCCTGTGCCAATGATGGTTGATTCATGTGTACAATTTTGTTCTGGCAAATTCCCTGCTCAAAGGCAGAATTTGCAAGAATAATTTCTTTTACAGTTGGAAGCACCGGTGCTTTCATTTTTTCCTTTTTCATATCGTCTGCTAGTAACTGCTGACCATTGGCACCATCTATAATCACTTTATGTGCATGAACCTTTGATAAGAATATCAGAATCCATGTATTTCCGGCACGAATCTCCCGGCAGTCTATTGTTTCTATGAAAATCTTATCATCCTCTGTCCTGATTGCAATTGACATTGCCACATTCTTTCCATCTCGTCCATACTTTATTCCTACAAACATCGGACCTTTTAGTTTAGGAAGCTTCATCGCCTTTAATGATTCCCATTCTGCCTTGCTGATTGCTGATTTTAAATTAAATTTAATCCACAATCCCAATCTTTGAATGTTAAAATCCAACAAATCTGATGTGATTTCATCTAAAACGGCACGTTCTGTCAGAACAGTGCCAAGGGATGGGTTGCACTCATACCACAAATCCCTGTCATATACATCTGATTCCTCCTGTACTGACCATTCTGCCCAGTATCCATTTGCTGTACCACCTGATAGCGTTGTATTTCTGTATTTTAAAAATACTGTACCGGTACTGACTGCAGTTGGAGGTGTTCCACAGAATATAGTCTGTGGATTCTTTGAATCCGATACCACATATTTCAGAGCGCTTTCCTGGTCATCTGTATATTCCTGTGCCTCATCTATAATCAAAAGGTCGAATCCTTCACCAAGACCACCCTTTGATGATCTGGTTCGGAATTCGACCCTTGCATCACTTCCTTTAATGTATATACATTCTCTTCCAGAAGCCTTTATTGATTTGTATTCTATCTTTGCCTTGTCAAGCAACCCACACAATCTTTCCCAGGCTGCATGACTCGTTGTTGTCCTGTGTGCTGTATGTAGGATTCTTTCTCCATGCTGCAGGCCCCACATTTCCCTCATTACCACAACTTCATTTTTTCCATTCCGTCTTGGTACCGAGTAACCAGCCTTTGTATGTACCCACAGACCATCTTCATTTACAGCAAGGATGTCATAACAGAGAAGCTCCTGCCACTCCTGCGCTGTTCTTCCTGTGGTGTTGTATATGTCAATTGCGTCATTACCATATGTCTTTTCGTATGGCAGGACAATTGATTGTGTAGGAGTTTGACGACCTTTTCTTTGTTGGTCCATATTGTCTCCTAAACATTTTTCATTGAATTATAAATTTTACTTATAAACTCTTTCGGTAATGATATATTGTAATTTTCAACATAATATGCCAGAAAATCACACCAAATATATTCTCCATCAGTTCTTACAACAATACCTGAACTAATCTGCTTTCCTGAAATACAATCAATTGCATATTTAAAGCATACTGCCTTTCTTTTATTTCCACGCAAGTAATTTGCCACTATTTTTTTATTATAGTCAACCCTGTCACACATATAATCATAAATTGAGCCGTTATCTTCAAAAACACTCATTTCCGAAAAACATCCTATTGATTTCATTATATTTCAACTCCATTCTTAAATGTTCTCCATTTACCAATATTACGAAATGGGGAACCTATTTTTATAACTCCATCCTCTGTATCATAATATGCGTCATCATCTGGTGCTTTTACAACAATTCCTAATTCCTTCGATAATTGTTGCGCAAAACTATTCTCTCCTTTACCAACTGAACATGAAACAAAACGCAAATCTTGACCGTTAAATTTTCCATTTTTTCGTATATATTCAGCAAATTCCATCGCATTCATAATTGTAGCTTTTCCATTAATCCATACTTCAACACTATTTGGATTTCCATGACAATTAACATCTTCAAATGGTGGTTCTTCTTCAATCAAATATGATTCCATATACAACGGATCATGTTTATTAAATAAGTTTATTCTCAACTTAACATATCTGTCTTTTTTTATTCTATCTCTTTCCAATTTATTATTCAATCTTTTTGTCCAAACATCTTGTCTTATCTTTCCATCCACATATTCCAAAGTACAATCACAATTATCGTGCCTTCTGTAGACATCCTTCGGAACATCAGGATACTTATATGTGCCTGCTACCTTATCACACCATTCACAGCAGTGACCGGATGATGTTCTGATAATTTTTTCACTAAGTCCGGATTCTGCTCGGAATTCTACATTTTTTTGAATATAATTATCAATCATGCTGTTGGAAATATTACCTAATGCCCTATGTAATATCTGTGTTGTCTTCTCCAAGTCTGTCATTTAACTTCTCCTCTACGTTCAAGTTTGAAATCATATTCATAACGCTTCTGATTCTTTCTTCCGGAAAGTCTGCTTTCTGTGGCTTAATTCCTATTTTTTGTTTTTTATCAATCTGATCTTGTACTCGGAATGCCAATTCATTTATAATCTGGTGCACTTCCATCATCAGCGGTATTAATGTTCGTTCCAGAATATTCCAATACAAGGTTCCATCTGGAAGATTCTCCTTGGAACAACAATCTGACATACTTTTTGCCGCATAATCTCCAATTCTTCTTGACATCAGCGCCAAATCAGAAAAATTTGACTCTTTTTTTCCATTAAAAATGGCCTGAATCTCTTCATCCAAAGAAATCAGACCATAAAACTCATCTTTTATTCTGTTGTAGAGCTCTGGAACTATGTCATCCATCTATTCCACCTCATTTGTCTTCTGTTCCATTTTGAATTGGTTCTAATTCACTTGCAGCAATACCGGTTATATCACGTAAATTATCTTTGTTAAAATACCCCGGTACCGCCTGGTTTAACTTAATTGCTCCATCCCCGATTGAACTAATCATCGATGCGTCCGGTTCGAATACTGGCTCCCATATTGGAGATGTAAGATAAATTTGCCTTCTCTGATATGGATAATCATCTCTCAAACATACCGCCAAGTATCCGGCATTCAGGAAACCGGTTCCGAATGTCCGTTGTGCTTTCCTTGCAACTAAACGAAGATTTTCGTGTGAAGCCTTAATTGCCTCCTGACTGGATGGGTTATCAGATACAAAACCAAGATCATCAACTGTCAATCCCGTTTCTCCTGCAAATAATGCAGCAAACATTCTTAACTGATTAATATACGGTTCCATGCTCTGCTGTTGGAACTGTCCCACTGTTGGTCTATCACCATTTTCATCTTTCGTAAATGTCAGCATTGATGTTACCGTTGCCCTCCATTTATCCATTTCCAAATCATCTGCAATTCCGATTGCATATTTTTGAGGGAATGAGTAAAATTCTGCCGATATTTCTGACCGTTTGATGGTTCTTAATGCAGATTGCATAATTGCCATACATGACCGGCTTATTCTTGAATGTCCAAATGGTCTTTTAGCGTCCGGGCGAAAGATAATTGGTACCAAAAGCGGATACGGTGCATCATTTGAGATGCTTTCCGTTTCTTCCCCCTTTCTCACGTAATCTGTCCGGCCTGTTACAAAATATGCTTCCAGTGTAGGATTCTTTGTTTCTATATCCCTTTCGAGAACTGCGTAGCCTTCTTTTAACATGCCTGTGATTGGATCCATAATACCTGTTGCATTCGATCCATCAATTACCTGTAATCGAGGATAATCATTTTCATCCCCTGAGATGTAGATAAAACAACAGGATGATATTAATGCCGACAGTATGGCTGAATCAAACAATGTATCCGGATTATTCATGTTGAAGATTACATTTATGTCAAAATTATCATTTCTAAATTCCCTAAAAATCAATCTATCAGCAATTGCATCCACTGACTTCGCACACCATCCAAGTGTTGCTTTTAACATCTGCTGCAATTCCAGTGGTATGTTTTCGTTATACGATATTACCTTATTCTTCATCTCATAGTAGTTATATCTCAAATCAACTCTTGTTTTCTTATTGTTCAATTTATTCCGAAGGTATTTTATTCCTCTGTAATCTTCCATTTCTAGCTCCTTTTTAAAAATCGTGAGAAAATTTTCGCAGTGACGGCGTGAACCACCGACGGGTACCGGAGGGGGGAGGTATGCCCCTATCCTCTGTACTCTGTCCAGTCCATTGATTGCGGCAATATCCTATTACTTATTATTTCGCTGCCATTACTGGTGGCTGTCCCTCTTGATTCTATTAGTTTATCTGATTTTTTTCGGTTGCAAGTCCAGTGTGCTAATTGAAGATTGTCTATATCACTTGGATGACCACCTTTTGAAACCGGAATTATATGATCGATACACTTGGATAGCGGATGCGGATACTTAAGAGACATGTCCACCTCTCTTCCACAAATTCCACACACTGTTTGCGTTTGATATATTTTCTTTTTATTTTTCTCAAATGCACCTCTATGCACTCCGTCTCTATCTGCTCTGAAGGTCTTTGCCATACTCTTTCTCCTACAAAAAGAGCAGGCTATATGCCTGCTCTCTCGTGTTTCCGTCTATGGAAGGGGGGGTAAATTATTAAAAAGACATTCATTGGATATATCTTTTCTAGGTTAACTATAACACAGCTTTAACCGACATTTCCGACAAACTTTTATTTTTTATTAATCTCTTTCAAAAATCTTTCCATTTGTTTTTGGCAAGAGTCTTCTGAGTACTGCTCTCCCATCTCTCTTGCTACCTGATGCCATTTCTTACCTTCAATATATCTCTTCGTAATCATCCGCCTCATTCTACTGTCATTCAATGTATTTAAATACTCGTCCACCTCTATTAGTTTTTCACTTATTTCTTGTTCTCGCTGCTTCAGAAGTCTTATATTCTTTCGCCAGAGATATAATGCTTCCTCTTCATCTGCGACAGGGAATCCATCAATATGGAATGTTTGTAAGCCACCCGCTCCACCATGCACTGCATCCTTGACATTCCCCTCTTCATTAATCTTTACAATCTTAAATTCCAGTCGCTTTATTCTTTTTTTAATCTCGTCTTTTTCCTTAATCAAATCTATATATTGATTTAATATATGTTTCATGATTTTCCTCCAATTGTGCGATATCGCACATCATAACTCCGTCAATTCCTTTAATCTACATTCTTCACATCGTACCAGCAAATAATCAGAATCCTCTACTGCGTGTATGCACAGATGATCACACACATATTCTCTTAGTTCTTCCATCCGGTTCTCTATTGATCTGTCATTTTCCATCTTCCTACATACTCCTTGTCGCTACAATCAACCTCTTTTGTGTGACTTATGTAATTACATTTCAAGCATTTTCTCCTTCTGTAATTACAATCCCCTGTTGTTGTAACATCTACTACCTTCGTCTTTCCTCTGCATACAGGACATGTCATACGCCTTCTCCCTTCAATTCGAATTCCTGTATTTTCGTGTATTCCGTCTTCCCCTGAATTAATAATACCTCGTGCTTCTCTATCTCCGTTTCAATATCTCTCCACAGTTCCGCATGCCTAATGGCTTTCCCTTTCTTTATAAATCCGGATTCAGCCCATGTGTCCAGCCATCCGTTGCTAATTGCACTCACTACATACTGGGAATCCATATAGATGGTTATCCGGCTTTTCTTTCTCATTTTGAGCAAGGCTTCTTTTAATGCTAAAAGCTCTAACCTATTCTTCGTTACATCTTTGTATTCAAACTGTCTTTTTTTAGTAAAGGGAATCTCTTTTCCTTTTTCATCCTTTATCATAGTTTCCCAAATAATATGGGCTTTCCCGCTGCCATTGGACAGTGTTCCATGGAATTGCGTGTATATGTATATATTGACGTCCTTCATTCTTTTCCCCTCTCTCTTGCAGCTTCTATATACTCTCTCACCATCATATTCTTTCTCCTTTCTTTCATATATAGATTCTCTATATTGAACTTTAGATTTATATAAATCATTGCCATTTCTTAGAAATGGCGTTATAATGAAAGTGTAGTATCTAGGGGATGATGATTTACCCATTTCTAGTGTGTGTTACTTAGACATTTTCTCGTGTATGTTACTTAGACAGTGCCCAAATCGTCGAAGTACCGTTATTCGAGTAACTGTTGTCACATGCGAAAGGAGGGTACCATGAATTATAACGAAACTCCCCAAGCCGATGAGTTTTTGAAGTTGCTAATACTACTGTTGCTTCTCCTCATCTTGGCGAAATGAGTCTGTAATTCCATCATCCCCTATTTTCGATTATTTTTGAATTTTTCGCAAAAAAATACCAACCATCAATATTGACGGTTGGTATTTTTTTAAATATCTTCATTTTCGCAATACTTAGAACTTAGTTCCATGTAACCACAATCAGGACATTCATATATGCTATGTGGATTATGCGGATTCTGTCTATCAGCATATCCATTTCCCGGATTATACTCCTTCCCATATATTTTCAAATCCCCATTAAACTTATAGTGCCTCATTTCAACATTACATCGCAAACATTTCATCTGTGATTCCTCCAATCTTTTATGATAGAGAAATTGTATAACTCCAACCGTCTATATTCAATTACCAAAGTTCGCATTATTCTGCTTTATTCGACATAATTTGACATCATGTTTATTAATGTGCATTTTCCCCTTTCTGCCCTCCGGAGAGGGCAATCCATCATTTATAGCTACTGTGATGATTTACACAGATTGTGCCTATTTCGGTAAATCCATATTTGCAAATTCCAACATGGCTTTTGCCAGCTGTGACGTCTTCGGATCCATCCCATGCTCTGCTTTAGGAACAATTGTATATGCTTCCAAAATGCAGGTGTCAGATGAGAAAAATACTCTGTTATATTCACTTTCATTCCTTTTACACGGTCCATTAATGGAACAATCCTCTCCCGGTTCTGTATTGCCGTCCAGCAGTTGCGAAAACACTTCATCTAAAAATATAGTGTCAGTTTTTTTATTTTGATACGGTCTTACATATCTTAGCGTTGACTCCAACAGTACTTTTGTTTTTTCATATGGATTTGACCAGTCCATTTCGTTTGCAATCTCCTCTAAATCTTCTCCCGGTACTTCCATCTGATTTCCGTCTTTGGTACACCTGAAGCTCTCTCCCATCATTGGCAGCTGCCCGATCAGCTCTACCAATGATGCCTTTGCTTTTTTCGGAAAATAATTCTCGTATACTTGCAATCTCCAATATGAGCCTCCCAATATTATTGTTCCATTATTATTCGCCACGAGAAGTCCCGCTCCGTTATATGCTGTTTTCATTAATCTCTTTAACACTGTTATATTAAATATCATATTGTTCCTCCTTTACTCTAACCATTTATTGTCCAGATAATAAAATCCATACATAGCTCCACCAATCAAAATAATCCATAATATCCAAAAAATACTAATTGGGAAATCGGATTCGGATTCTAAATGTTCTATCGTTTTATCAATTGTATAATTATTATAGAATTTTGTATTATCTGGGATTGTTTTATTTCTTAAATCAGCAAAAATTGTACCTTTATACTCAGTTCCAACACCATAATATTTATATCTTATCCACCCTGATTCATTAATTGTGCCTATATATTCAGTACCAGGCAGTCTAATTTTATTACTCGGAAAATCCACTCCACAAAATGAAATCTCTTTACATTTGATATCTTCACTACCAACTATATCCCATTCCCAATAGGTTTCTGTCGTTGTATAAGAGTTTCCTTCACTATCTGTATGTGTTACGGTTCTTGTATGCATTGTATACTCTTCTTTGACTTTTTTTACATACATATATTCTCCACTGATTTCAGGATATGTAACTGTATCTACTGCTTTCAAATCGCCATATACAAACGCATTACCAACATTTGTATCCATTCCATATTGGAACATTTCTTGACTTTTTATCTTAACAGCCTTGTTGTAAACTTCATTTTTATCCATTTGGTGTTCTGAAATTTTAGAAGAAATCAGAATACCAAATAAAATCATAATTGCAATGATGGAAATACTAGCCAATATTTCACGCTTTGTTATTTCAAATGTACCGAAATCAAAACCTTTTTTACTATATCTCATAAGCTAGTCCTCTTTGAACAAATTCTGTGGTGCATCAACGGGTGCGTTATAATCCAGATATTCATATTCCTGTACTTCATATCCAAGCAATTCAAGGAACTGTCTTGTAGGGAACTTCCTTACATATCTCTTATATTCTTTAATCTGCTTATTGTAATTGCTACGACACTCTGCAATCAGATTTTCAGTCATAGACAACTCATTCATAAGTTCTTTATAGTTCTCATTTGATTTTAATTCCGGATATGCTTCTTCTACAGCTTGTATTGATACAGTAACATTTTCAATATCTCCACTCTTTCCTCTGTTCTCTGTTATCGCCTTTAATGTTTCTGCCTCATGCTGATCATATTGCTTTACACAATCAGCAAGGTTATACACAAGGTCAACTCTTCGCTTTTCCTGTACCTTAATATCTGATGATGCTATGTTTACCTGCTCTTCAAGCGCAATAGCCTTATTCTGTGAACTCTGTATACCAAATACACACATCAAAATAACTGCCAATAATCCCGCTGCCACAATTAAAACTAATTTCCACTCTTCCTTTAATAATTTCATTGTTTTTTCCATATTTCTCATCCTTTCGTATAATACAAATCATTCTCATTCCATTCCGGATACTGGCTACGAAGGTAATCTCTCATATCGTCCAGCATCCATTGTCTATATCCCTTGTTTCCGTTATCCATCAGATCATGGTGGTATCTGCATCCTAATACTCCATTCTCCGGAATTCCTAAGCCTCCGGAACTACGTGGAATATAATGCATGAGATCCATAATCCAATCACATTGACTCTTTCCATACTTTCCCAATCTGCAGAACAGACACTTTCCCTTGTCCCGCTGCACTATGGTCTTTTTTATTTCTACTGTGAAATCACATGCTCTTGACCTCTTACTTTTCATTTCAGCACCTCATATCCCATAGCTATATATCCAGGTGCTAATCCTTCAAAATCATCTAAGATATATGTAATTCTTATTTTTGTGCTATAATCTGTCAGAATTGTCTCTATTCCGCTTACCAATCTCACAATTCTTAATGTATAAATCTGACCAACTCTATAGTCCTTGTCATTTTTACGGATTGTGAATTGCTTCTTCCCGCTCCTTATATCATCAATATATTTCTCTTGAACCTTTAAATACTTAACTTCATTTTGTGCGATATCGCCCACCGGCTTTTCTACTGCAGTTTCTTCAACTTCTCCACTAAGGACTTCTCTCTCCGGTACTTCATCGGAAGTTTCTGCTGTAGGTGTTCCTTCTTCTGACCGTGATAGTGTATCCGTTGGATTAATATTGTCTTGCTGATCCGGTTTCTTAACAGCTTCCACTTCATTAGCAGTCTCTTTATCTTCATTCGAATCCTCCAAAGCCGCATTTTCCTTTAACGTTGCAGGCTTTTTACTAACAATTTCTTTGTTTTCTTCCTTTTGAGTAACAACATCTTTGTTTTTCGGTTCTTCTTTTTTCTCGGAAACCGCATTTTTTTTTAACTCGGCAGCTTCCAGTTGACCATATTCTTTTTTCCAATAATCAGCCATGCAGCCGATGGAACCATACAGTTTCCTTACCAATTCCGCAAATGCTTGGTATGTGTATGTGATTATTTCTTGCGTAACGATATTTTTAATCTTTACTCCATCATCATATTTGTAGAAAAATATGAAATACGGCATCACCTTATCCATCCTGCTTCCTGACGGATTAAATGATTCAACCCAATATTCCAATTCATAAGATTCAAAATCTCTTTGAAGAGAACACAGATTATTCAGTAGTACCCTCATTTCTTTCG
This sequence comes from uncultured Lachnospiraceae bacterium, assembly GCA_934294885.1. Classification (GTDB taxonomy): domain Bacteria; phylum Bacillota; class Clostridia; order Lachnospirales; family Lachnospiraceae; genus CAG-590. Next base: position 29,392 of record CAKRAK010000020.1, read on the forward strand.
GCCGGAATAATCGCTTTATGGCATCTTCTACCGTCAGCTCCGGCAGTGCCGGCTTCTTATCCTCTTCCGGCACTGCATCCGGCATTATGTCCAGGATACTTGTCTGACCCGGTACCTGTTCCTCTTCTTTCTCCTGTTCTGCCTCTGCCTGTTTCAGTTCCCGGATATCCTCAACCTTTGTCTCTTTGGTTATTAATTCATAATCCGCCTCCGGAAGCGTCAGCATTTCAGTTAGTGTGGATTTAGAAAATCCCTCGTATTGTGGCAACAGCTCTGTACTGTTGCCATCAACCGAGTATTTATCATTAATATTCATGAAAGACCATGCCTGTTTACGCTTCAATCCAAATTCGGACTCTGCAGCTTCCCAAATATCCTTGTAACCGTCCTTCAAGTACAGCTGCTCGCTCTTAATTTTCTTCAAATAAAACCCAATTTCTACGAAGGACACAACCGCCTTGGTCATGCTCTGTCTGACTGCCTGCTTGATGTCCTCATAGTCTGTAATTTCCATCTGCTTTAATTCCAACATATGTTCCTCCTATCCCGCTACCGCTACTTTATTCTTAATCTTTTGTTTTTTTAATTTTGAAGCCTTAAATGCATCCAAAAATGGTTTTACGTCATCCCAATCCGGCTTTTTATCTTTATAGCCGTATGCCTGTCTTATTTCCCCATTTTTGATTTCTAGGGTGTAATACGGCTGTTTCTTATTGTTCTTTTTTCGCAGAAACAATATTAATGTTTCGTGCCTATTCATGGATTCTATGTACCCCATCCTTCCAACGCAGTGGTTTAGTACCAGGCCTTCCATGAATATCTCTCCAGCGTCTTTTGGGGCACGAATTATATAATCGCTGTCTTCAAAACGGTACTGTCTGTTATAGCCGGCGGCATCCTTCTTAATGTTTGGATTTTCCTTATTTTTCTTTTTCATTTCTATTTCATTTTTGTTTTGATTTCTTAACAGGATTTCCCTGTTGTGAGCTTCCGTTACATCAGCCGGATATATCTCATGCGGATCCGTCATTGGTCGTTCATTATCTTCACAGGCTTTAAGATAGTCAATGTAACGGATCATCATTGCTCTGAATTGTCTTTCAGCAGAGGCACACTTCGTTACCGCCTCCGGCTCCACTCCTGATTGCTTAATGATGTAGTTGTATGCCTTTTCAAACGTTCCGTGAGCTAAAATTGACACATACTGGTCCTGATCCAAGTTAACAGCAGTCATCGTTTTAACCTGCTCCTCTGACATTTTTAATCCAAATTTCTGCTCCATCTGGTATACTGTTAACAACGCTATTCCACCATTCTGTTTTTTTAAATCCTCAAATCTCTTTTTCGAAATTCCGAAAATTTGTTTAATATTTTTCCCTGCCGGATTAATTCTTTTCTCCCACTGAAAGGATTCAATCAAATGTCTTGCCAAATTCGTCATCCCCAATTTGACCAGCATTTCTAATTGCGGAAATTTATCATATGCTCGTAGATACTCCACCACGTCCATATAATCATTTCCAGCATACACTTTCTCTAACATGCTATATTTGTAACGAGTCAAAGCTAAGTCCCCCATGTTGACCCTATACGTTTTGCCGGCATGAATTACGATGTTTGCATTTCCTGACAGATTACAGTCGTCCCAAAATTCAGTTCCTGCATAAGGATTATATTTATAAAAATCTGTCTGCAGTTTTCCATTCAACAGCCATCTTCTGGCCACCTCGTAGATTTCCGTTTTTTCTGTCGCATTTTCACAATCTCCATCAAAATAACGAACCGGTTCAAAATAACGGACAACCACATCCTCTCCAACTACCTGCATAATGTTTCGATAGTCTCTTTTTTCAAAAACACCTTTTGTTTTTCCTGCCGCCTTCGCTTGTACGCAAGCTCCGCATAACGGACATATGTTAAACTGATTATGATTCGGAATTGCATCAAACTTCAGCCTTGCTGAATCTTCCAGTGTAATTACTTTTGTAAGTGCTGTCCCGCTGTTCCCACAGGCTGTACAGGCGAAATCAACATAGCGACCTTTTCGCTTGTAATAAAGCCAGTGCTCCACCCCTACATTCATGATCAACCAATCCTTCATCCCCGCAGTCAGTTCCGGAACGGATGCACACCTTGCTTCCAGCGCCTCTTTCCTTCTCTTGTACTTTTTTTCTAATCGCCGGAAGCGGATTTTGTGTTGGTGTGCTATTATTGTGTGGTTACTGGTTATTTTTTTAACATAAGATTCATTTTTTATTGCAATCTTATGAAGCGGTATTCCAGGACATATACTGGTCCAATCCTTACTGTCCCACGAACCATATGCTGGATAATAGTTCATCCATTCCTTTTTTGTGAGACATATCCTGACCTCTACGGAATCCGTCTCTGTATCTATGTAGTCTACGGTACACAACCCATCTGCCGGCATTCTCGCAATCGCTATGTATCTCTCCTTCGTTTTTTTGTATTTGGGAGGCTGCATACACTCTACTAATTTTTTCTTCATTACTTTTTCTCCTCCTTCAGGTAATAGGCTCTTGCCAGTTGGAACACCTCAAATGGTGGAATGTATGCACAATTGCCTTTTTTCCTTCTGGAGGCTTCGTCCCATACTTCTTTGCATATCGCTTCTAAAGTCTTTCCCTTTTTTCTAATCGCTCTTGCAAGCGTCGCATCCTCTGCCGCTTTTTGCTTCATGTAGTCTGCAATCCCGCTTCCTACTTCCTTATTTCTGCCGCTTAAGGCAGCAACCTCTACTTCCAACTTTCCAATCGCTGCTATATCCGGTGATGGAATTAATGCCGGCAGATATCCGGCCAGAAACATGTCCACCATATCTGCATCAATTCCGTTTTCTTTGGCTAATTCCTTTAACTTCTCCGGTTCTCCCTTCAGTTCTAATGCCTTGCTGTTGAGCTCCTCCATAGAACCAAATTCTCCGTATTTTGGATACAAGCCGGTCTTTGTTTCTTTCTTGGTTTCTTTTTTTGTTTCTTTCATGCTTATTCCTCCGTTTTTCCTTGAATTTCCATAACGTGAACGACCTTTCCCCGGTTGGCTCCCACATTCCGGTTCAGGTAATTATGTGCGTCAATCCATCCGGAGAACATTGCTACTGTTCTCCATCTTCCCTTATTCTCGTCTACCATGACTGCAAATCCCTCTCGCATTAAAGGATTATGCGATTCTTTGTACTTTTCCATGCTTATTCCCTCTTTCTTATCTTTTTTAACAAATAAAAGTACCGATATCGGTAACCTGTATAATCACTAATTCCCGATACCATCTGTATATTGGTATCTAACATATAGCCTGTTGGTACCCTTGGCGCTTTTATGATTTCTTTTTCGTTTATAATTTTCCTCCGCTTTTTTGGAATAATTAAATTCCGGCTTTTTTTGTACGCCTGCTTATGTTTTAATGAAACACCAAGTTTCTTTTCGTTTTCCGCCTTATGCTTCACCAGATATTCTGCAAGCTGCATATAACGCCCATCTTCTATGTACAGCGATTCTATTTTGATATGTCCTTGCCATATCTTTCTGAATTCCTTACTGTAGTTATACTGATCCATATTGTTCAGTATCATATGTATGTGTGGTGCATTTACTCCGACCACTGCTATCCACTTCAATGGATGTCCTCTTTTTCGGTATCGATACTTTATCAATCTCAACAATTTGTTTAAATCCGCTTCCAGCTCTGCTATTGATTTATTGGTTCCTTTTTTGTATGTCCAAGTGATATACAAATCTCCCGGTTCAAAGTTTGCATCAATAATTCTTCTTAACTGTTTCGCCGCTCTCTTTGTATTAATTTTCTTTACCGCCTCTACGGTTAATCCCTGACCATCACTCCGGCTATTATGGTTACCCAACATGGAGGTATGGACCTGCTCTACCTCAATCACTCCCGGTCGGATATAATATCTATTTTCTACGTGCATTTTTATCCTCTTTTATTCGTGAAGTTAATAACTTAATCGAGTCATAAAGGCAAGTCAAAATCTACGTTTTTTCGCCATTTTGCTTGCCTGTTTCCTGCACATATGCTATAATAAATATTGGATTTAATATATTATGCATTGCAGGAGAGGCATCTTTTCAGATGTCTTTTTTGTTTCTTAAATAATTCCACAAATTTTCCTTACGGTGAATTCCGCAATTCCATACCACTCTGCTACCACTGCAGGGCTAACACCTCTTACATTTACATCATGTTTTATACGTTCCTTGTCCTCTTTCGTCAGATGTTTCCTTGTCCTTCCCGGCATCATTTTCTTGTCCTCCATTTGTTCTCATTCTTCTTTAAATTTCTAACTGTCTTCCCAAACTTGTACTTCACGATCAGCTCATCCTCTGTCTCGCTTTCTACCATCCAATTACCAGGGTTTAACTTATGATTGTTGATAATCTCCTTCTGTGCTCTGGTCGGTCTCTTAGGCTGCTTCATCCTCTTCCTCCTCCTTTAGCAGTTCTGCAATGTCTGCGTCCCAGCTACGCAGAATAGAATCTGTTACCACGGTTCCAATCAATCCGGTTACGGTTGTACAGCAGGCCAGCATCCAATAGGATTCCAGCGCAGTTGCTGTCCAACAGATAATCCCCACCATAAATACGAAAAAACTTATGTAAAATAATCTAACTACTTTCTTCATTTGCTTTTTGTGCGATATCGCATATCCTCCTTTCATCCTCCAAACCGACAACCACTGCTCGTCCGAACAGCAGACACATGACAGATTGTTTTTGGTCTGTTGTCCGTTTCATGTGAATCTCCTCTATGCAGCCGGATCCTGTACTTTCCGAATTTCCCTTGCAAGATTTTCCCATGCCGGGCCGCATATAGAATTTTGTCGCCCGGCAAGCCATAATATTCTTTCAAATATTTCCGTTCTACATTTTCTGCTACCTTTGTTAGGATTCCGTCGTCTGAACGGAATACATCATATGTGTGTTTCACTCCTGTCATTTTCTGCCTCCTCTTCTTGTGCAATCTGACGCTCCAGCTTCTCTCTCTCGTCTCTTGCAACAATTGCGAATATGTTTTTTTTAATTCTCTCCTGCCTTTCGTGCAGCTCTTCCGGTGTCAAGTCACGATACGCATCATCTCGTATCGTGATGGTGCAATTGCCCCACTTCATTGTTTTCACAACTGCCATGTTAACCACCTCCTTGATTATCCTATTCATATTGGCTGTCAGTTGTTACACAGCTTCTTTCTGATCACGCATTTCCTGAATATCAACCAGCGCGGAAATGTAACCCTTTGCTACTTTTCTTTCTTCATTTGGTAATTTTGATAACATATCAGCTACTTCCTTTACCTCTTCAATAGATGCTTTTTCATTTGCTTCCATTTTCCTATCGCTCCTTTCCTGTTTCTTTTTTGTTACTGTGTAACATATGATACGTTATTCAATAACATCTGTCAAGTACTTTTTGTTATTCAGTAACATTTTTTCTTGACGCAGCAATTCCAGAGTGCTATACTTCGATTACATTCATAGTAGAAATGAGGTGATTATCATGAACGAACGTTTAAAGGAACTAAGAAAAGAACACTTGCATTTGACACTCGAAAAGTTTGGCGAACCGCTTGGTGTCAAGCATGCTGCCCTTAGCCATTTAGAAAATGGGAAAAATAACCTTACCGACCAGATGATTCTTGCTATTTGCCGTACATATAATGTAAATGAGGAATGGCTGCGGAATGGTACCGGTCCGGTTTTTAAGGATGTTCCGGAAGAAGATGAATCGGCTCTTGCCCTGGCGGAGGTTGCAGATGATCCGGTTATCATGGCTTTTTTGAAAGAATATGTAAAACTTGATAAAACTCTTCGTAATTCTTTTAAAGAATATTTGGTGAGGGTTTCTGAACAGATAAAGGAGCAGGATTAATCCCGCTCCTTTAGTAATTACTTGCTTACGTACTTTTTAATAAATGTCCAAAGAAAATGTAATTTCTTATTATCCTCCAATCCTTTGATTAACTTGCAAATCTCATCCTTATACCATTTGTTATCCTTTGTTTTCTGCCCCATATGTGACCCTCCTTTATATTTCTATACATATTAACGATTGATTCTAACCGAATATAAATTTTTTTTATATTTTTCTAATGTATTGATTTTTTTTGATTTTAATGTGATAATGTACAAAATTTATATAGAGGATTTTGTAAGGAATATAAGAAAAAATATTCGAATTATTATAATAATCCTCAAATTATATCCAAAGGAGAAGTCTTATGAAAAATCAACAAAGTAAATGGTATCTAAGCACATGGTTTATTGCTGTCATGTGTTGTCTTTGGTTTTTTTTAATACCCGGAATAATTGGATTTGTACTGATATTACTAAAAACAAACGAAGAAAATAAGCAGAAGAAGGCTAACCAGACTATCATTGAGCAAAACAATCAGCTATTACAAAAAAATGCTCAGTTAGTAGCACAAAACAACCAATTAGACCAGTCCATCAAAGATTTAGGTATCACGGAATATCAGCAAACAAAAGTAAAACTTGACCAATTAAATATAGAAATCAATGAAAATCTTGCCACTATTGATAAGATGCGAACAGAAATAAGTTCATTACAGAATAAGGATGAAAAGTTACAAAAATCAGTGGCAACCCAAACTAAAAAATTAGCCCGAAGCAAAGAAATATATAATAGTATTGATTATGCTCTAAGCAACTTTATTGATACCAATATTGATTACCAAAACTGTCGTATAAATCAAAGAGATATAGACGATGCCGAACTTCTTGTTCCATCTATTACTTTAAAATTACATTGTATGGATATAAAAAGCTTACGGAAAGCTTATAGGGAAAATGATAAGCTAATTGATAACCTTCGTAAACAATATGCCACAAGATATACGACTAAGGCAAACAGAACGATATATGATCTCATTGTAAAAGGTCTTGAATCCGAAATGCAAAATGTCTTATACAATTTAAAATATGATAAGTTGGATAATGCAATTGAAAATATTAAAGATATTTGTGCAAAGTATTTGAAAATTGCGGCAGACGGAAATCAGACAATAGCCGGTACACTTACAAAGTTTATCGGGGAAATGGAATACCTTTTTATCAATGCTGCAAAGATTGAATATAACTACTATGTAAAGAAAGAGCAAGCTAAACAGGAACAACTTGCAATCAAAGAGCAGATGCGTCAGGAAGCAGAAGAACGAAAAGCACTTGAAGCAGAACGCAAAAAGGTAGAGCTTGAAGAATCTAAATATGAAAATCAAATATCTGCCCTCAAAGAACAGGCAGAAACCTCAGAGGGAGATGCACTCGCAGCCTTGCAAGCCCGTATCCTTGAATTGCAAGCACAACTTGCTGATGTAACAATTAAAAAAGATGAAATCACGAAACTCCAAAATGGTAAAGCCGGTAATGTATATATCATTAGTAACTTAGGCTCCTTTGGAGAGAATGTATTTAAGATTGGAATGACCAGACGAATCAACCCTCAAGACAGAGTAAATGAGCTTGGTGACGCATCTGTACCATTCAAATTTGATGTACACAGTTTTATCTTCTCAGATGATGCATCAAGTTTGGAAACAGAACTTCATCACAGACTTGATGATAGACGTGTCAATAAAGTAAATCTTAGAAAAGAATTCTTTAATGTTTCTGTGGATGAATTAGAGTCTCTTGTAAATGAAATATGTCCTTCAGCAGAATTTAACAGAACAATGCTTGCCGAAGAATTCAGACAATCTCAATCAGCAACAGAGGTATATACTTCTGAATATTCTACAGATGATGAAGATAATGAGGACGATGAATAATTTATTAAAAATAAAAGGAGCTGGATTATATTATCCGCCCCTTTTATTTTTACTTGTCTTTTTTTAAATCTGTTTGTAGATTTCTTCGATCAAATTAATGATTGAACTCAATAATTTGATAATCGTGGTTGCCAATGCAATCATACTAATAGCAAACTTATTTTTTTCTTCATTATTTTGGGATTTTATCTTATTCTGCATTTGTGCATCCTCCTTTCATATTGATATTTATATAAACGATTAAACTGCGAACATTATAAATTTTTTTAAAAATATTTTTTACGTGTTTGTACGTATTTTTTGTTGACGCACGTATATATACGTGCTATAATAAAGACAGTTAAGAAAGGAGGACACATGAAGTATTCTGAATTATGCAAGCAGTTAAGCAGGTCTTGATTGAGACCTGCTATCCAATATATATAAGGAGGCAGATTATGAAATATATTTACCCTGCAACATTTACACATGAATCAGATGGCGGTTATTCCGTAGTTTTTAATGATTTAGAATCTTGTTACACCTGTGGAGATACTTTAGAGGAAGCTATGGATATGGCAAAAGATGTTCTTGAACTTGTTTTATATGGCTATGAAGTTGATAACAAGCCGATTCCCAAGGCATCACCAATTCAATCTATTGTTACAGATGATCAGTCTTTCGTAACATTAATTCAGGCTGATACCTTACGGTATCGAAAAGAGTTTTCACAGAAAGCTGTTAAGAAAACTCTAACTATCCCTGAATGGCTTAATGAAGCAGCATTGCAAGCGAATATTAATTTTTCTAATGTTCTCCAGGAGGCTCTAAAGCAGAAACTGAATATATCTTAAGTATTGAAAAATCGAACATTTTCAACTGTCTACGAAATGGTGACAGTTTGTCACCGGTTGAATAATAACTATTACAAAAGGAGGGGTTTTATTATGGCAGGATATAATGGATGGTCTATGAGCAATAATGCAGTTGATGCTTATTATAACGGAGAAAAACCATTGAGTAAGTGGGCAAAATCTGATATTTTGGATGCAATAGAAGAACAGGAAGTTGAATTAACCTTTTCCATAGAGAAATTAAAAAAACTTCCAGTAAAATTATTAAAGGAAGTTTGTTTAACATACTCTTCATGGCATCATACAAGCAATCACTATAACAAAACAGACTTTTATTCATTGGATATGGAAAGTATAGCAGGTTTGACAGATGATAGAATCGATGATCTGCTTGCAAATTATAAATCAGATAAAAAAACAGAATCTAAGCCTTCGGAAGAAGTATGGGAATGTGCTTTTTTAGAATGGTCCGGAAGTAGAAAACACCCGGTAGCAACAGAGGTGGTTGAAGAAGGTGTTGTGAAAGGTGATTGGTTTTACCGCAAAAATGGAACCAAAAAGAAAACAACAGCAAATGGTTTTAAATTTATTAAAAAAATTGGAGGTTGAAATATGGCTTTTATAAATTCAAATGGAATTAAACTTAGTTATGAATGCGAAGATTTAATAGAGGAATTGAAAGGGGACATTGCCGAATTCGGTGGTGATCAAATAGTCGCCGTTTGGTGCTTAGATAATTCCGGCGTTACTTTTTATACCAATTATGACTTTATCGTGCCTGAAGAGCCGTTAGAGAAAAGTGAACTTCAACCCGGAGAATATATAGAGAGGATGTCGATGAGCGCTTTATTAATTTTATTAGAACAGCAAAATGAAATCCTTTAGATTCCTACCAGCTTGTAAAATGGGCGATATCGCCCACACAGAAAGGATGGTGATACTATGTCAACAGACAACCGAACATACTGCATATACCTTCGTAAATCCCGGAAAGATATGGATGCAGAGCGAAATGGTATAGATACTTTGGAACGTCATGAGAAAATCCTTATGGATTATGCAAAGCAAAACAATCTCATGATTGGCAAAATCTATCGAGAAGTTGTTTCCGGAGATACCATTGCCGCCCGGCCACAGATGCAGGAGCTCCTTTCTGATGTTGAAAAGGAATTATGGAAAGGTGTTCTTGTTGTCGAGGTGGAACGTCTGGCCAGAGGTGATACCATTGATCAAGGTATTATTGCACAGGTATTCAAATTTTCAGATACCTTGATTGTAACCCCATTAAAAACATATGATCCAAACAATGAGTATGATGAGGAATTCTTCGAATATGGATTATTTCAATCACGGAGAGAATATAAGGCAATTACCCGGAGGCAGCAACGAGGAATTAAGCAGTCTATTATTGAGGGGAAATGGCCATATAACAAAGCTCCTTACGGTTACGAGCGTTATAAACTCCCGGAGCAGAAGGGTTACTCTCTCCGGATAATTCCTGAACAGGCTGCTATCATACAACAAATCTATTCTTGGTATGCTTATGATAAGATTGGTTACTCTTCCATCGCTGACCGCTTGAATGCCATGCATGCTCCCGCTCCGACTAATGTATGGAGCTACAGCACAATTAAAGATATTTTAACCAACGTTGTTTATAATGGAAAAGTGAAACGTGGAGAACGAGCACAGATTAAGCGTACCTCCAGCGGTAACCTTCGTGTATCCCGGCCAAGAAATAATGATTACGAAATCTATGATGGATTACATGAAGCAATTATTGAAGATGAACTTTTTCAAACCGTTCAGGCGATTTTTAAAGGGCATCCCAGCAAGCCGGTAGCATCAGCCCTTGAAATTAAGAATCCACTTGCCGGCTTGGTTTACTGTAAATTATGCGGGAGGAAAATGATCAGGCGGCCACAAGACCGATGCCGGACGATGATTATCTGCAAGACCAAAGGCTGTCCTAATATTTCTTCATACGAACACGTTTTAGAAGCTGCTACCATTCAGGCATTAGAGGATTATTTGGAAGAATTGAAAGCTATGGAAAAGAATCCCCGACCAATTCCGGTTAGTAATATTGGGATTTTAGAGGATAACCTACAGCAAATCGAAAAGGAAAAAGAAATACTGGAAACTCAATTAAATAATGCTTATGACTTAGTAGAGCAAGGGGTCTATACTGCAGAAGTTTTTATGAAACGAAGCCAGACGATTCAGACCAAAATAGATGATTGTGATTTGCGCCTGTCTGATGTGAAAAAACAAATCCGAAAAGAGCAACGATTCCTTAACAAGCGCAGTTATCTGATACCGAAGATAGAAACTATTTTGGAAAAATATGATACATTAGATGCAAAGAATAAGAACGCCCTGTTATCAGAAGTTATTGATCGAATTGACTACCAAAAAACAGAACGTTCTCCAAAAAATGGGCCATATGATAATTTCGACATCAGTCTAACCCCGCATATTCCTTTATGATTTCAATACAGACACCTTCATGGTACAGTGGAACTTGGGCACGAAGAAATGGTATCCACCATCATCACCCAGCTCACGAAGAATTTAACTATGGATGAAATTGAGAAATCCGGTTTCTATCAATATTATGTGGATCATACACTTGGAATCTGGCCTCAAAATGCAGCCGGAGTTCCCTTCAGTACCGATTCGATACAGTCAACCGGCGATCCCATTGCCGATCTTCATGAAGATATGGCTGCGGAACAAAAAGCCCGCCTGACTTATGACAACATTCTCCGGTTATGTAAGGATAATCCGGATGTTTATGATGCAATCAAATTCCTTCGTGCCAGAGAAATGGTTCACTATCAAAGATTTGGAGAAAGTCTGCGCCTGATTCAGGATCAGTTAGATGCCAAAAATTTCTATGCTTTCAATTCTGCTTTTGACAAAAAGGCTACCTGCTTGTAACAAAGCCCGTCAAAAGAGCGTACCAAAGTGAAATAAATTGAATATATTATAAAAAAAGTAATTGGAGTTTTTATGCCTAAAAGAAAAATATTTAAGGGAATCTTAGCATTCTCTATGGCAATTATGTTCCTTATTGCTGCCTGTACAGGATGCGGCAAAAAAGAATCGGATTTACAAAAGGTTACATTAACAGAGGTTGCACACTCTATCTTCTATGCACCTCAGTATGTTGCAATCGAAAAAGGTTACTTTAAGGATGAGGGCATTGATCTGGAATTGGTAAATGGTTTCGGTGCCGATAAGGTTATGTCTGCCGTAGTTGCAGGAGAAACCGATATTGGTTTCTGTGGTGCAGAATCATCTATTTATTTATATGCAGAAGGTGCCTCTAACTATGTCGTAAACTTTGCACAATTAACACAGCGTGCCGGCAACTTTTTAGTATCCAGAGAACCAATTGATGATTTCAGCTGGGATATGTTAAAAGGAAAGGATGTCCTTGGAGGCAGAAAAGGCGGCATGCCAGAAATGGTATTTGAATATATCCTTGAAAAAAATGATATCAATCCAAAAACAGACCTTACCATCAACCAGAGTATTGACTTTGGCAGTACCGCAGCTGCCTTTTCCGGTGGTCAGGGAGATTTCACGGTAGAATTCGAGCCATCTGCAACTGCCCTGGAGGCTGCAGGAGAAGGATATGTCGTTGCTTCCTTAGGTGTTGATTCCGGATATGTACCATACACCTCATATTCTGTTACAAAGGAATATTTGAATGAGCATCCGGATACCATTCAGGGCTTTACCAATGCATTACAAAAAGGAATGGACTATGTTAATACCCATACTCCTGCCCAGATTGCAGAAGTCATTGCCCCACAGTTTGAGGACTTCGATCTGGAGACAATTGAAACAATCGTAGCCAGATATTATCAACAGGATACATGGAAGGATAATCTTATTTTTGAAGAAAGCAGCTTCGATCTGCTGCAAAACATCCTGTCCGGCGCCGGAGAATTAGACCGCTCCGTTCCTTATAATAATCTGGTAAATAATAGCTTTGCCGAAAAAGCTTTGAAAAAATAAAGGGAAGGGCTTTATGCCCTTCCTATTATTCCTTTTCCATAAACAGTACCGCCAGCATACCGGGTCCTGTATGACTACCTATTATCGGTCCAATTTTTGTTGTAATTATATTCTCCACCGGAGTTTTTTCTAAAATCTTCTTTTTAAATTCCTCTGCACGGCTTTCTGCATCTCCGTGAGCAACAAAAATCGTTAACTGGGATTCGTCTATATCACTGTTGATTTTGGAAATCATATATTCTACTGCTTTTTTATTTCCACGAACTTTATTTTCTGTATACAAAGCACCATTTTCATCCACACTGATAATCGGTTTAATTTTCAAGGCACTTCCAAGCATAGCCTCCGCAAAGGACAAACGTCCGCCTCTTTGCAAATGAAACAGATCATCCACCGTAAACCAATGTGCAATTCTGTTACGATGCTTCAATGCCCAATCTGTTAATTCCTCAAGGGATAATCCTTTTTCTTTTTCCAGTGCCAGCAAATAAACAAAATATCCCTGTCCTGCTGAAGCACAAAGGGAATCAACCACCTCAATCCTTCGTTCCGGAAAATCTTCCTCCAGCATATTTTTTGCCAATAAAGCCGACTGGTAAGTACCGCTTAAACCGGAAGTAAAGCATATATACAGGATATCATTTCCCTCTTCTAAAATAGGGGTCATAAATTCCACATATGTCATGGGATTGATCTGAGAGGTTGATGAAGTTTTTCCATCCTTTAATGCCTGATAAAAATCAGCATTGGACATATTTCTTTCGTCCGGATAATGTAAATATTCCTTTCCATCCAGATTAAACATCATGGGAACTACCTTAATATCAAACTGCTCCACCAAATCTACCGGTAAATCAAGGGTCGCGTCACTAACTAAAACGAAACTCATGCATCTTCTCCTCCATACATTATGTAAACTTATTCTTTTTCGGGCAATAAACCATCTAACACCTGATATAGTGTATTCACATCTACAGGCTTCGGCAAATGGGTTTGCATTCCCGCACTTTTTGATTCTTCTACATCTCCATCGTAGGTATTTGCCATCAATCCAACGATAGGAACAGTCTCTCCATCCTCTTTTCCCGATATACGGATACAGCGTGTTGCTTCTCTTCCATCCATATATGGCATATGAACATCCATCAGGATTGCATCATAGGTTCCTGCAGGCTGGGAAATAAATTGTATGACTGCCTTTTTACCATTATCAACGGCATCAACCTGAAAACCGACAACCTCCAGTACAGCACGAAGAGCATCCTGGCTCATCTCACTATCCTCTGCCAAAAGAATTCTTCTGCCGGAATAATTTCTTGCAATTGCCGACTTTCTTCTTTTTACAGACTTCTTTTGATCCTCCAAAATGTCAAAGGGCAGTGAAAAATCAAGATGAGTTCCTGCAGCATCCACAGAAACACTAATCTGCCCTCCCATTAAATTAATTAACCTCGCTGCCAAAGATAAATCAAAGTGCTGCTCTTCTACCGACTCCAAAGAATCATTCGCAAATCCAAAAATACACTCTTTCATCTTGTCTGTCAAACCACTTCCACTGTCATCTATAATAAATCGAATATAAACCTTCTTTTTATCAGATGCCATCTGTTTTGCCCTTAAAGAAATGGTTCCGGCAACCGGTGTATAAGATATTGCATTATTCATCAGATAATATACTGCCTGTTGTAACCGTATTTCGTCTCCAATCAACTGATTATACTGACAATTAATATCAATGGAAAGCAGAATATTCTTTTTCTTAACCTTATCCCGCATGGCAACCTCTACACGATTCATGAAATGATCCAAACGGAATGGCTGCTTTGTAATATTAATAGAATCATTGTCTACCTTAACGACCTCAAGAAGCTCATCCATAACCTGCATCATATGTTCTGAATAATCATCAATATTATTCAGACATTCCAACAAATGATTCTCATCCTTATAAACCTGTCTCGCCACACTGGACATACTAATAATACCACTCATCGGAGTTCTGATTTCATGGGAAATATTAGCAAGAATCTGTCCCTTTAATTCTGCAGCAGAACGGGCAGCAAGAATAGATTCCTTCATTTTCTTTTCTTCTTCTATCTTCGTGCTTCGGACAGCCTCCACATCCTGAAACAGAATATACACCGTAATATCACGATTTGTATTCTGTTCATATATAATCTGTCCGTTCATACAATGATATTCCCCTTCATGGGTTCTGTAACGGAAATCGATTTCTTTTTTTCTATCTCCGTTCATATAAGCGTTTTGCAGGAAATTAACATCAAAACATTCCAAAAACTTCTGCTTGTCGTCTGTATGAATCTTGGATAACCATTTTAAAACAAAATCCCTGCTGTAGGATTTTGCATGACTCACATCATGGACAAACAAATCATAAAACCGGTCTTTTCTAATCTCCACGGCTATCATATCCTTATACAGCTCCCGCATAGCAAATATAAATTTCTTGCCCTGAATCAGACTTAAATTTCCCGGCTGCTCATCATAAGCCTCCTGCAAGGTCAGAACATATGCAGAACTGTTGTCTGTTTTTCTGACCTTCATAACACCGATGCGGTATGTGTCCTCCAAAAACGGAAGATATAAATCCCTTTGAATCATGGACTGTTCTTCTAACATATATAACGGATTGTTTTTTACCGTCTTCTCCCCCCAAAGAGAAGAAAAAATGTTATCTCCGTTTTTAATATTTGGAAATCTTGTCCTTGCATATTCATTACAATAAGAGATTCTGTAATCCTGATCGATCATGTAAAATGCCGTTTTCGTCATAGTACATGCCATACGGAAAAGACTTCCTTCACTCTCTCCCACTACCTCTTGAAAATATTCTTTGCAAAGCATTTCATTCATCAGCTTAAACATTACATGAATATCTTCTACCATTTCATCGGAAAAATTATTAATCTCATTCCATGCAACGACAATGTAGCCGATTACATTTCCATGATTTGTCATTCGATACTCTATCACGGATTCATATCCATTATCGTGATACATTTTCTTTTCCTCAGAAGAAAGCACAGTGGTAGCCCTGGCAACAAAAAGCTCACTTTCGTCAAAATGATACCACGCTTCAATATTCTTGATATACTCATCCAGACTACATAACTCCCGGTCTGATACATCATCCCATTCAAATTCAATCGTCGGACTCATCAAACCTTCTTCATAATGAATAATAAACATGCTGTCTATCTCTATTTCATTAATAAAGTGCTCAATGGTTTTCTCAATTCCCTTATCCACACTTGAGCTATGTAACAAATCATCTACTGCATCTGCATCTAATAACCCCATGATAATCCCTTTCTTTCCATAAGTAACTCCCCAACCTTTTTCCGTAAAATGAATGTTGCGGTTTTATTCATAAAAAATCTTTGTTTCATCCAGAACAGAGTACCCATTTTCATCCAGCTTCACAATGATTACATTGCAGTTTTTCTGTAGTCCTCCACTCCAGAACTTATCGACTCCGTGTTTTTTAATATGACACATCAAAGCCTTATTCATGGCCCCGTGAGCCACGATCATAATCCTTTCACAATCCATATACTCCTTTTCAACCGTAGTCTCCAAAAAATCCTTTCCCCGTTGACAAATTGCTTCCAATGTCTCCCCGCGCTCCGGTGCCCGATATAAATCCGGTCGGTCAAAAAAATAATGAAACGGATCGGTTTCATCCTGCAATAACATGGAAAAATCCTTACCTTCATTGATACCAAAGGAAAGCTCTTTTAATCTTTCATCACGAATAATCGGAATATTTCTATGTCCACGAATCAGACAGGCTGTTTCATAAGCACGTATAAGGGGAGAGGAATATATCTTGTCAAAATGTACATTTTCCAATGCTTCCCCCGTCAGCCCGGCTAACTGTCTTCCATTTTCATTTAACTCAATATCCATACTTCCCTGCAATAGCTTTTTGGCATTCCAAACTGTCTGTCCATGTCTTACAATGTATAATTCCATTTGCCTGCTCCTTAAATATCCTCAATCTGCCAGTCGATTGGCTCTAAACCATGCTCCACAAGAAATGCATTGGCTTTGCTAAAATGCTTACATCCAAAAAATCCCCGATAAGCGGACAACGGACTTGGATGGGGAGCCTTTAAGATCAAATGATTGGGATTATTTAATTTTGCCGCCTTATTTTGTGCAGGCTTTCCCCACAGCAAAAAGACAATCGGTCGATCCTCCCGGTTTAGAATATCAATAACAGCATCCGTAAACTGCTCCCATCCAATTCCCTGATGGGAATTTGCCTGATGTGCCCGGACAGTCAGAACGCTGTTTAACATTAACACACCTTGTTGTGCCCACTTTACAAGATATCCGTTGTTTGGAATCTTACAGCCTAGATCAGCCTCCAATTCTTTATAAATATTCACCAAGGATGGCGGAATCTCTACGTCCGGCTTTACACTAAAGCACAAACCGTGTGCCTGTCCATCATTGTGATATGGATCCTGTCCGATGATTACACATTTAACATCCTTTAAAGGTGTCAGATGAAACGCATTAAATATATCCTCTGCCGGAGGAAAGATCTGTCTGCCGCTGGCATATTCCGCATTTACTGTCTCGTATAATTTTTTGTAATAACTCTTTTTATATTCCGGTTTTAATTTTTCTTCCCAGTCATTTTGAATCATTGGCATAGTGTTATCTCCTTGTCCTTTTCTTTGCATAACAAATGATAGCTTCATCCACACACGGCGGTACCAAACTCGGATTGTTCTTCCTTCAGCTTTACCAGTATATCTCCTGCTTTGTAATCCACATCCTGTTCTTTGGGATATAAAGCAACCGGCTTATCTCCTCCGGTAACTGCCTCCACCTTGGATGTAGCCACGTATAACTCTTCCATGGTAACATCCGCTTTCTTTCTTCCATTACAATCATATAGGAAAAAGGTATCCGACACTAAGGCGGTTCCTTTTGCTACAATTCCCAGCAATTTTATATAGCTGCTCCCTTTGTAGGTCTCCGGATAAGCGTCATCAACATAAAAAATAAACTCTGCCTGCTGATGAAGCTGATACACTCTGTCATAATTTTCATTCTTCTTCCGATTCTTTTTTCCAAACATAGTTTTATTCCGCCTTTGAAGGATATTTCTTATTCATAAAAGCTTCTGTTCCCGATTACAGCTTCTGTTCCGTTACCGATTCTTTTCCTGTAAATAATACTGCCTGCATACCTGCGGCAATGGCAGCATCCACATTATCCTGACGATCATCAAAAAACAGGCACTGTGCAGCATCTAACTGATACCGGTCACACAACAACCGGTATATCCTTACATCCGGTTTTTTTAATTTTTCAACTGCGGATACAATATAACCATCCACAAGGGAAAAGAAGCGAAATGTATGCCAGTGAAGCTGATACATTTCCAGCGGATAATTGGATAGTAAATAGACCCCATAGCCCTTTTCTTTTAACTCCTTTATCATGTCATAGGAATAATCGTATTCTTCCACAAATGTATCTGCATGCTCCCAAAACAGGAGAATTTCTTTCTCGTATTCCGGCATCCTCCGGATAAAATAATCAATGGCGTCCTTTTGCGAAATGATGCCCTCATCCAACTGTTCCCATATGTCTGACATCACCATGTATTTTTCAAATGCATCCACAATTTCAGGGGAAAAAGATAACATTTCACAGGTCTTTTTCCAGCAAAAGTCAATTAAAACATTTCCAACATCGAAAACCACATTTTTTATCTGTTGTTCCATACTAACCTCGATTCAATTCTTTTATACTGTTTTCAAAATCACTGATAATTTTTCTTGCATCGGCTTCCTCTTCCGCCATCTGAATCATCGTAATCACTCTTTGCAGCTCCTGTGCCTGATTAATCGGAAGCGCCGCTTTTGTCTGTTCCAGATTAAATACAAAATCCTCAATTCTCTCAGAAAACACCAATTCTATCATATCCGGAAAGAACTTCATCTCCATGGAAAATCCACAACCGGGCCACTCATACTCCGTACTCTCCTTTGCCAGCTGTCTTGCCTTCTTGATTAACAGCCCCGCCAATGGGGTTCTGTTTATAAAGTCCTCCGCCGTTACACCGAAGGATTTCATGTCTCTTCTGTCAATATAACAGGAAACCTGATATAACGCTTTTTCTTCTATATGCATGTTGTCACCTTATTTCATCTTATTTACTTCTCATTATAACAGTATTTTTATCAATCACAAGATTATGTTTTTTCTGATTTGCGACATTATACCAGAGGTTCACTGTCATTGTCCTGATAAAGTGCCCGATACTTTCCCGGTGTAAGCCCCGTCAGTTTTCCAAAGGTCGAGATAAATGCACTTTGGGAGGAAAAACCAAGGGACAAGGCAATATCCATATAGGAAAAATCAGAATAAACCAGCATATTTTTTGCCGCCTTTACTCTTGCATGCATAATAAATTCCTTAAATGACATACCAACCTCTTTGGAAAATAACTTAGACAAATAAGTAGGATGAATTTTCAGGTACTCCGCCACTGCATCCACTGTTATTTTCTCGGATAAATGATCATAAATATAATCAATACACTTCCTTATATGAACGGATATCACAGTTTCCTTCTGGATATCCTTCATTCTTCTTGCATAATCCAGCTGCATCTCCTCTATCATATTTATAATTTCTTCGGCATTATTACATTTGTCTGCCCTTTGAATATAAATGTCACTTAATGTATATGCCATGTCATGACGCATGCCGTATGCCACACAAACTCTTGAGGTTAAGGCAACGGCGACAATAAAATGATACCGCACATTTTTTACCGGATCATCGGAAAGCATTCCTTTTCCAACATAATAATTCTTCTTGATATCCACAAAATTCTTTTTGACCTGCTCCACATCTCCGGAACCAATCACCTTGTATTTTTCAAATTCTTTGGTAAAAGGCACCCTCTGAAAGCCCTCTTCTCTTTGCAGATACAGACGATAATTCAAATCCCTGTTTGTATTCAAAACCCATTCACCTGCCTATCCGAAATATTGTATTTTCCTAATTCGGTTATAACACATTTTGAATATTTTTACCATATTTTTGATATAAAGATAACTAAAAAATGCCTATACTCTCCAAGCATAGGAATATGTTTTCCAATACTTAAAATACAAGAATAAGGAGGTTCCCCTACATGTCACAGACTTATGATTTAACAAACGGAAACTACAAAACACAAATTTTAAAATTTTTCTTTCCCATGTTTTTAACAAATATGCTGCAACAGATTTATACCATTGCAGATACTGCCATCGTCGGGAAGGGTTTAGGGGATAACCCTCTTGCTGCAGTTGGAAATATGTCCTCCCTTACATTTTTAATAATTGGTTTTTCCATTGGGTTAACCAATGGATTTACCATTAAAACCGCTCAATTTTTCGGAGCAGGCAACCAGGAGCATTTAAAACATTCCATTGCTTCCGCTATCATACTTTCCGCATGGATTACCATTATCCTGACGGTTATCAGTATGACTTTTTTAAGAACCATATTGGTAAAGCTACAGACACCGGAGCTTATTATATCCGATAGTCTTACCTATGGATATATTATATTCGGAGGGCTGTTCGTTAATATTGCCTACAATCTGTGCGCCAGCATTTTACGAGCATTAGGAGACAGCAAAACTCCGTTTTATGCAATTGTTGTATCTA
The DNA here is from genome assembly GCA_934294885.1 of uncultured Lachnospiraceae bacterium. Classification (GTDB taxonomy): domain Bacteria; phylum Bacillota; class Clostridia; order Lachnospirales; family Lachnospiraceae; genus CAG-590. The sequence continues at coordinate 49,781 of CAKRAK010000020.1, forward strand.
CCGTCATTAATATTATTTTTGATTATGGAGCTGTATTTATCTTGAAATCAGGAGTAGAAGGTCCTGCAATCGTAACAGTTGCCGCCCAGCTTATATCAGCTGTTATCTGTCTTAGAAAACTTAGAAAAATTGATATTATCCGGCTTACTCCGGAAGACTTTAAGAAGAACAGACAAATGATGATGGAATTACTTCAAAACGGAATTCCAATGGCATTAATGAATTCCATCACTGCCATCGGATGTATGATTGTACAGTATTTTGTAAACGGAATGGGTGTTATCTACACCTCTGCTTATTCCGCTTGCAGTAAGTATATTAATCTGTTTATGCAGCCGGCATGTACGGCAGGAAATACCATGTCATCCTTTACAAGCCAGAATTACGGTGCAAAACGATATGATCGTATCGTAGGCGGACTTCGGGTCTGCCTGACAATTGCCTTAATCTCCTATATTATTCTTGGCTCTGTTATGATCTGTTTTTCAAAGGAACTGGCAGGTTTTATGTTAAATGGTACGAAGCAGATTGATTTGGCATCACAATACCTGATCAATTGTGGATTTATGATATTTGCAGTGGACTTCCTATTCATTTTCAGAAGCGGTTGCCAAGGCATGGGAAAACCAATGATTCCAATGATTTCAGGCATATTGGAAATGACATTTCGTATTTTTGTCATTGCAGCCTTTTCCGGTATTGTTGGTTTTCCGGCAACCTCATATGCAGAGATTGCCGCATGGATTGGTGCATTATCTTTAAATACCTTTGCATTTATACACTATATCAGAAAAGAAACAACCCTGACATGCCATGTTGGATCAGATACCGTAAGACAAGGCATTTAACATTTTATTTTGCATCCGGTGGAGTTGGTCTGTCTCCATTTGCATCAGATCTTTCACCGGATGGTTTTCCATTTTCATCATTTGGTCTGTCACCCATCTCACCGGATGGCTTTTCCCCGGATGGCTTTTCTCCGGACGGTACCTCACCGGAAGGTTCCCCATCAAAAGGTGCATTGCCGGAAGGTCCACCCATACTGCCACTCTCCATAGAGCTTTCACCGTATACGGTATTCTCCATTGTTATTTCCTGTGAAAAACTGCCATCTGTAACCGTATAGGTATTTCCTTTTGTAATATCCGGACAACTGATGACAACACATTCATAGGTTTTATCGGATGTCCGGTTCATCAATTCTTTTCCGTCACTGTCGGTCAGAGCAATGGTACTACCGGCTTCCTGACTTCCCGTATTTACAAGCATTACACCCTGAGTAGATGTATCTCCAAAATTCTGTGCCATATTCAGGGAACCTGCTGCAAGGAAGATACCGCCGGTTATCTCTGCAGAGCCATTATAATCTAATGCCCCGTCACCACCACTGGTAGGTCCTGACACATAAGTTTCACCTCCGGTAACATAAAGGTCTCCGTTAGAATCAATTCCATCACCGGATGCATTTACATAAAGCTTTCCACCGGATATCTTAACATAAACACCCTCCTGAGCTGTAAACATATCATTTCCACCGGACGATGAATCACTGCTATTTCCACTGGTTGCGTTAATTCCGTCATCCGTAGATGTTATTTCAATCTCACCACCATTGATATCAATGGCAGCACCTTCCAAACCTTCACAGCTTTCTGTAATATGAATGGTTCCATCCTCAATGGTCAGTGCCGAATCCGTATGGATTCCATCATCCTCAGCGGCAATCTCAAAGGTTCCGCCTGCAATATAGACAAAGCCAAGAGTTGTATCGTCGGAATTTGCACCATGGATACCATCCTTTCCGCAAGTAATCCGGAAGATACCTTCTGCAATTCTTACACTGTCTTTTCCTGCCAATCCGTGTTTTTTTGCAGTAATATCATAAGTTCCACAGGTTACAACCAGATCATCCTTTGATACAATTCCGTGTCCCGCCTGAGCATTAATCGTCAAGGTTCCTGCACCATTTAAGGTAAGATCATCCTTTGAAAAAATAACTGCATCAATATTATTATCGTCGATTGCGGTGTAAGTGCCTCCATTGGTTAACTGATTTTCAGAGTCAGCCGCCGTTGTAATAAACACTTTATCTGCGCTTCGAACGTAGATTGCTGCGGATTCCTTACTGGTAATATCCACTCCATTCAATACCAGCTGAACCTTTTCTTTTTCATCAACATCCACGATTACCATACCATCCGATAAAGAACCGGACAGGATATAAGTACCTTCTTCTGTTATTGTTACAGTGTTATCCTCCACCTGAACAGAATCCGAATCCGATGTACTTTTATCGTCTGCTAATGTAATTTTCACACTGTTTTCTTCGTCATAACCGATTTCCTTATCCTGGTCAGTAAACATTTCTGTCTCATCCTCTGTGGATTCTCCTGAATCTGTGCTTTCTATCGTTTTGCTGTCTGATGTCGTACTTGACTTGGATGTTGTCTTACTGCTGCACCCTGTTAATACAAGTGCCGCAGCCAAAGCTATTACTATAAATTTTTTCAGTTTCATTTTCATCACCCTGCCTTTCCAAGCAAACATTTATTTTATAATTCCACACTCATATTTTCCTGTCTGGAAATCATAATCTCCAAATTACCGTTTCTGCAACGAAGTGCATCTATCATATTTTTTTCTTCCTTTTCATCTGATAACTTTAAATCATAGGTCAGCCGGAACATACTTCCCAAATTTGTGGTTTTTACTTTTGTAAGCTCATATTCATCGGTATATTGTTCTAAAATGTCTGTAAAAACCTCTGTGTAATTCAAGTCCTCCGGAATGGTAACATTCATAGTCTTATACTTTGCCACGCTCTTATCCTCGCCAAATCCAATCTGACTATACACCATAGAGATACCACCCATTAAAACAGCAATCAAAAATCCATAGCCGAGATAACCCATTCCTATCACCAGACCGGTTCCCATAGCCAAGAATATGGCTCCTATCTCCTTTGCAGTTCCCGGAACGGAACGGAATCGAACCAGACTAAAGGCTCCGGCAACCGCAACACCGGTTCCAACATTTCCGTTTACCATCATAATCACAATGGCTACAATTGCAGGAAGCATTGCCAAAGTTATAACAAAGCTTTTTGTATAACGGGTCTTCCACATGTAACTGGCTGCTAATATGATACCGATTACCAATGCACATCCCACACATAATAAAAATGCTCCCACTGTAATTACCTGTGTTGTTTCTGTATCAAAAATCCCCTGAAATATTGTATTAAGCATATTTTCGTCCTCCTTTTGCTTCCTTTATTGTTTTCATTTGAATATATGCGGCTCCGTATTTGGAATAAGATGTTTTGTAAATATGATTCTTTGATAACACCGTACTCAGCCATAAGGGAATTCCGCCGGCAGTTTTAATCTCCATTAATGTCATTCCGTTTTCCAGTATATAAGTTCCATACACATCGCTTTCCAAGGATAAATCATTGGTTCGATATAATATGTTTTCATCAAAGGTTACCCGAAAATCACTTTGGTCTAAACTGTAATACGCTTCTCTGTCATAAGACAAAAAAACCTTGGGACACAGATTTTTATAATATTCCCAAAAATATTGAATTTCCTTTCCGATTTGTGAGGTATCCTGAATGGATTTTCCGTGATATAGATAGTTTTTCACATCCTGCTCCACACATAAGATTCTTCGTTTATATACGACCTGATCATATTTTTTCTTCAGTTCAACAAAGACTTCCTCGTTTTCATTTATCTTCTTATAGCTTCGAATCCGCATTTTTTCTTTGTACACCGGTTTTTCCATGGAATGACGAATCAATTCGTAGTTATCTGTGTCAAAATAAATGTTACGAATCGTACTTCTTCCATACCGGTCTAACTGCATATGTCCATTCATACAAGCTAATATTTTTTCTTTTTGTACGGGATTTAGTAAAAATTTCATCTCGTACCGTTTGAAGGTCATTTGATTTTCCATTGTTTCCACTCTCCTGTTCCTTTTCTGTATCCCACTATAACAACCGAACCTTAAATCAACTTTAAACTATAAAAAAAATGCAACAGTTATAAGCTGCTGCATTTTTACGTTGACAATATCAAATTCTATTTGGAAAATCATTTTTTACCGGATGGGACAGCCGGAAGCTTCACTGTGATACTTAAGGATTTCTCATCGGCAGTCTCTGCACTGATCTTACCACGATGTGCAGTTACGATTGCCATGGCAATGGAAAGACCTAAGCCATAGCCACCGGTCTTGGAATTTCTGGAATCATCGGTGCGATAAAACCGTTCAAATAAATGTTGTATTTTATCCTTTTCTATATGCTCCACCGTATTCTTTACGCAGAACTGAATCCATTTCTTATCGGATTTCAGGGTTATATGAATTTCTCCACCCTCCGGTGTGTATTTTACTGCATTGTCCAGCAAAATGGATATCAAACGGTATAAATGTTTTTCATCCCCCATTACCTTTACTCCGGAAGTCAATTCCAAAATCACGGTAATATGTTTTACTTTTGTACGGGACTGAAAGGTCTGCACTGCTTCATTCATGATATCTGATAAGGAAACCTCTGCCATAGACAAATTCTGTTGTCCTTCCTCCATACGAGCCAACAAAATCAGATCATTGGTCAAATCTGACAAACGATTGGTCTGGGCTTTAATATCGTGAATCCATTCATTGTCCTCACCTACATCCATTGCCAGCACCTCTGCATCTGCATGAATAACGGAAAGAGGTGTCTTAAGCTCATGTCCGGCATCTGTAATAAAACGTTTTTGCTTCTTGTCATTCTCCACAAAGGGTCTGATGACATAAGAAGACAAACATACAATCAATAATAACACTGCCAGCAAACCAAATACAGTAACCTCTACCCCTGTTATTAACAGATTCTGAAAGTTAGATAACTCTCTTTTCCGATTCAAAAAGATAATCCGTATCGCATCATCCTCCCCAGAGCATACACTGTAGCGATATTCCTCCATATATCCTTTTTTGTTACCACTTTTCCATACCTTTTTTGCAGACTCTACCGCTGTTTCCGTATCTATGGATGCAACTTTTCCGGTGTCTGTAGACAAAACCGTTCCATCCTGTTTTAGCAAAACAGAAAAATACCGGGATTCATAAGGCAGTTCCCCGGACATTTTATTATCTTTTAAATCATCTTTTTTCATAGGGGCTTCGTCTGCTGCCGGTTCCACCTTATCTGCGTTCTCATCCGGATGTTCCGGTCCCATCTGGGGGAACCTTCCATCATTGTTTTCCAAAAGAGATAATATCTCATCTGCATCGGAGGTTATATTATGATAATTCAGGCAAAATACAGTTCCTTCCATTACCAGTAATACAAATACCAGCGAAAGCATGGACATTATCACTAATTTTTTTCTTAATTTCTTAATCATATTCATTCCGTCCTGTTATTATGTAAACTAGCCAATGTGCTATTTTTCTTCCAGCGAATATCCAACATTTCTTGTTGCCTTGATCTTAACATCCGCATCCAGTTTTTCTAATTTCTTACGAAGATAAGAAATGTATACCCAGACTACGTTCATTTCCGCCTCACTATCGTAGCCCCATATTTTCTCAAAAAATCCATCTGCGGATATAAGATGATGGGGGTTGCTCATTAATAATTCCAACATCTGAAATTCCTTATTTGCCAGAGAAATCCTTCCGGCAGGGGAAGACAGCTCAAAGGTAGCCTGATTTAAGGTCAGATTACCAAACTTTAACAACGAATCAGACTGAACGGTCTGGATTCTTGTTACTGCCCGAATTCTTGCCATAAGCTCCTTTGCCTCAAAAGGCTTGGTTAAATAATCATTTGCACCGGAATCCAATCCCAACACCTTATCGTCTACTTCCGACTTTGCGGTTAACATAATAACCGGAATCTGCATTCCTTTTTTTCTGATTTCCTTTAATACCGAAATTCCATCCAGCTTCGGCATCATAATATCTAAAATGGCACAATCATAATTATCCATCTCCAGATATTCCAATGCCGTCTGCCCGTCATAAACGGCATCAACAGAATAATTATTCCGTTTTAAAATGGTCGTTAATGCCTTAGATAAGGCAAGTTCATCCTCAGCAAAAAGTATTCGCATGCAAACCTCCTTCTGAGCCTCTTTCCCGGAAGAATTCGATTTCCTCTCCAAGAGGTCCTTTACAAAATGCAATCCTTGCAGGAAATACAGGAGTGGATGCGATTTCAATATCCTTTGGTTGAACAAACACCTCATATCCGGCATCGCTAACAGCCTTAACGCAGGCATCCACATCATCCGTAGCAAAGGCAAAATGACGAATCACACCTTGAGGAAGAGGTGTATCACTATCCCGGAAAATTTCAATCAGGTTATTCCCTGCCTGCAGCATAATCCCCGCCTTCCAGGTTCTTGCAACTGTAAGACC
>CAKRAK010000021.1 GCA_934294885.1 uncultured Lachnospiraceae bacterium
AGATAACTAAATATTATCCATCACTCCCCCCAAAGTCATATCTGGAAATTACGCCGTGGATGTTTATTGGTCAGGATATCTTTCTGCTTTGACATTGCTACATGTGTGTAGATTTCTGTGACATTGATAGAACTGTGACCGAGCATTTCCTGAATGTATCGGATATCAACATCTGCTTCTAAGAGGCTGGTTGCAAATGTGTGACGGAACATATGAGGTGTAATATGAAGTTCGATGGATGCCAGAGAGGTATATTTATTTATCATTCGTCGGACTGCCTGATCGGAAACGGTGGTTCCGTTTTGATTTACAAAGAAATGTACGTTTTCATTTCTCATAGATGAAAATGTAATATCATATTCTCTTAGGATATGTGCCACGTCATTATTTCCAATCTGAACTTTTCTTTGCTTGTACCCCTTTCCGTGAATCAGGATTGTTCCGTCATATAGATTTACATCATTTACTTTTAGGGAACACAGTTCTGAAATTCGAATACCGGTAGCGAAGAGAAGTTCAATAATTGCTGTATCTCGTAATGCGTTTGTTTTTTGATATTCTGTGTTTGCCTTTTTTCGGTGATCATATACGGTGAAAAGTAATGTTTCCATAGTATGTAGGGGGATGTTTTTTGGCAGGATAACAGGTTCTCGAAATTTTATTTGTAATTTATCAAAGGGATTACTGTCGATAATATCCCGGTATTGAAAATAGTGAAAGAGAGCTTTAATTGATGCAATTTTTCTTTTCACTGTTTTTGGTTTGTATTTTTGATGCAGTTGATAAATATAAGCTTCTAATTGTGTGGGGGTAATTTTCTCAATCATATCAAGGTTACAATCTTTTAAAAATTGTTGTAAGTCGATGCGATATGCCTTTATTGTTTTAGAATCAAGCCGCTTTTGATACTGACAATAATTAAGATAGTTTTCAATGTTATGCTGTGATTTGCTCATAAAATTTTCTCCTTCGTATCTTTTGTTGTATACAATAACCTATGTCTTTTTTGACCTCAATTCAACCGTTTTTTTATCAAAATTAAACCAGTTTACCGTTATGATTTTTTTGCGGCATATATAAAGTAACTGTACAAAGAAATGTTATAGAACGTAACGAATAGATATGGAGATGTCATTATATATAATTTTGGGAGGAGATTCGTATGTTGGCAGAAAAAAATGAAGCCATAGATGAATGTATCTATACCATGGCAAAGCTAAGTGAAGATGATAAGATTAGAATGCAGTGTGATGCAAGAAATGATTCCGCTGCAATTGAAAAAGGTGTGTATAAGAGAGGACTTAAACAAGGACGTACCGAAGGAGCCGAACAACAATTGGTTCAAATTTGTTCCACTCTAAAGAAGAAAATGACCACCGCTGAGATTGCAGATATGTTAGAAGAAGAGGAAGATTATATTAAAGAACTGATTGCCAAATATAATTTGTAAAATATCTTATGTATAAGTGAAGGGGATGTCGTTTGCCGACATCCCCTTTTATCTGTAAACTATATCAAATAATTGCGATAGCTGTATTATTCGGTTGCATCTCCGCTATCGGAAGAACCGGAATCTGCTCCGTTGTCTGAACCTGTATCAGCACCACTGTCGCTTCCGGTATCGGAAGTATCATCATTTGCCGTGCTTGTTACAGAAGGATCAACAGGATCACCGCCATCCTCCATTATCCACATCTTTGCAATCTGTGAAGATAATCTTGGGAAATCCCAGCCTACATTGCTTCGGGCTTCACTCATTGGATCATTGATTAAGAATAAGCCATCTTTATATCCTTTGATCACAATGTAAGAAGAAGATTTTGTAAAGTCTCCGGAATTAACTGCACAGATAATTACTTTTCCTTCCTCCAAAGCGGAAACCATGGCATCCTTATCTATCGCAAATTCGGTGGATTTAATACCCAGATTTGCGGCGCCATCTGTAAATAATACATCGGCAGTTCCGCCATCTTCTGTCAGGTATCCGTTATTCATTGCCATATCACCGATTTTAATTGGATTTTGTGAACCGTCCTGCTTGATATAGGTATATGCCATTGCAAGGCAGGTAGGACCGGCGCCTCGGATTGCAATAACACTGTCACCGTAATCTGCATAGCCCCATTGCTCATCAAACTGTAAGTATAACGGAACCTCATCTACAGGTGCGGTTAAAGTAAAGTTTCCTTCAAATACAATGCTGATCTTTGCAATATAATCAATTACAAAACGCTTCATCTCAGGTATAACTGCAACATAGCGTAGCAAATCATCTGAGAATACTGCCGCATTATCATAGATATCTTTGTACTCACTATCCGAATCAGCATATCCCTGTATAATTGCAAGGGCATCTTCTCTTGTTGCCGGTAAATCCTTCGCAAGAATCGAATCATCTATTGTTGCGGATATTTCTGCTTCTGTTGGGGCCTCCGTTGTAGTTTCCGTTTCCTTATCCTTGCTTTTGCTTCGGCTGCCGGCAATACCGGAAATAATCTTAACGATTCCAACAATCACCAGAATAACAATAATCAATAAAATGGAGCAGCGAATGATTGCCTGCTGACGTCTTTTTTTCAATCGAAGCTCTCTGGCCTCCATGCGACGTCTTTTCGCATTTGCTTTTCTGCGGCGTTCCTGCTCTAACTCCTCAGGAGTAAGTTCTTCTAAATCATCTAAATCATCTAAGTCATCAAATCCATCCATAGGGTAACCATCCTTTCCTGATAGTTGTATGGAAAACAGAATGTAACAAGGTTATCATTATCTGAACCCATACTTTGCGACATTATAACATAAAACAGTGGACAAAGAAATGTTTTTCATAAAATCTTCAATATTTTTCTGCATAGATTAAATAAATGTTACAAAAAAATTGAATAAGTGTAAAAACTTTGTTATAATCAATGCAATTATGGGGTTTTTACAGAACTGAAATGAAATTATCATCTGGCAGGAGGGTGAAAAGGTGGAAAATATTAAAGATAAAAGCAGAAGTAAAGAATTAATTCAGAATATGCAGAATCTATTAGATGGAGCTTCTTCCGTTCCATTAAGTCAGGGAAAGGTTTCCATATACAAGGATGAGATGCAAACCTTATTAACTGAGCTTGCAACACAGATGGATATTGAATTAAAGACATATTATGAAGTAAATGACAGACGTGGAAAGATTATAAGCGAGGCAAAAAAAGAGGCTGAGAAGATTATATTAGAGGCAGAGCAGACTGCCAGCCGTGTGCGTGTCAGTAAAAGTGCAACCGGTGTATCACCATTGGATGTATCAAGACTAAATCAGGAGGAGTTAGATTCTCTTAGCAATGCCAATGAAATTTACGGAGCCTCTCTTATATATACAGATGAGATGCTGACAGAGGTTGGCGAGATGATAGAGACTGCTTACCATAATATCCGCAGTGATTATGAGATCGTAATGCAGGTTATGGAAGAGAAGATGAATACCATCCAGAGTAATAGAAATGAGCTCATGAGTAGCCTGCAGGAAATGGATGGGGCAGAAAGAAGCCAGCAGATATTGGAGATTGGACAGTTGTTATCCAGTGAATTATATCGTTCCCGTATGAAGGAGAAGATGAATTCAGATGAATACGAGGATGGAAGTGTCCAGTTAAGTCTGGAGCTGGTAGAGGAACAGGAAGAAAAAGCCAGACAGGCACAGGAAAAGGCGGATCGGGCACAGGCAGCTCTTGCACAGATGACTGCAGAGCGTGATGCATTAAGACAGACGGTTCAGATGATGAAAAATGAAGGTATGGCTGCCACCGTGAAGGATGTAAAGGGTGGTAACAGTCCCTTTGCCACAACCTTTGAGAATCGAAGAGAACCGGTCTTTGTACAAATGCAGCCGGCTACACCACAACGAGTAGTATCGCCCCAGGCAGCGACAGTAACACCGCAGGCAACAGTTTCGCCCCAGGCAACAGTAGTAACACCCCAAGCAGCGGTATCGCCCCAGGCAGCGACAGTAACACCCCAGGCAGCGACAGTAACACCCCAAACAACGGTAGTATCGCCACAAGCAGCAGCTTCCTCTCAACCGGCAGTTCCAACACAGCCGGAAGAAAATGAGGATTATGAGGTTGTCTATGTAAGTGAGGATGAGCTTGAAGACGGAGAAGAGTACGAAGTTGAATATGTAGATGATGATGAATATGAAGAAATCATGAGCAAGATGGGGAAGAGGCCGGAACCTGTGGGGGAAAGTAATCCCGGAGAAACGATAGACGCAGAATCTGTGGGAGAAAGTAATCCTGAAAAAATGGCAGAATCAGAAGCTGCAGGGGGAAGTATTTCCAAAGAAAATGCAGAAGCTATCCCGGAAGGACCTTCTGACTCGGAGGATGAAATGGATATTCCGTTGATTCCAAGATTTAAGAAGGCAGAAAAAATAGGAACCATTTCTTCTGAACAGATGGATTCTATTAAGAATGGGGTTGTAAAACCGTCTGTTCCTGTTGACAAGGGTCTTATTGGAAGAGCAGTTAAGGAAAAAGAAAAAACACAGTTGGAAAACACCATTCAGGTGGATTCCGGTGAGCCTGTTAAGAAGACAGCATCTAAGAAAAAGCATAAAAAGGATCCGGATATAAAGACGGATAGCGAAGGTAATGAGTATGTACAGGCTACCATGAAATTTGATGAGGATTTTGAAATTACGGAATTTTAGAGAATGAGGAGGGTGCAGGCAGAATGCAGATAGAACCCTTTAAAAGAAAAATTAATTATTACGAGACGGACAAGATGCAGGTAGTTCATCATTCTAACTATATCAGATTCTTAGAAGAATGCAGAATGGATTTTATGGAAAAGATAGGGTTGGACTACTCCGGTATGGAAAAGTCCGGGATTATGATTCCTGTTCTGTCAGTATCCTGTAACTATAAAACTCCGGTAAGGTTTGGAGATACGATTTGTATTATTCCGAAGATAGAAAGCTTTCACGGAGTAAAGTTTTCTGTCAGCTATAAGATTTGTTCGGAGGATTATAAGGTTTTGCACAATGAAGCTTATTCTGAACATTGCTTTGTTGATTTTGATTTCAAACCGGTTCGGTTAAAGAAGGAATTTCCTGATATTTATGAAAAGATGAATGCTCTTGTGGGAGTGGATTTCGTCAAGCTGTAGATAAAAACAGGGTTCGACGCCAATGGTGTCGGACCCTGTTTTGCTGCTGTAAAATATCTTTTACAGAAAATGATTTAATTTTGCTCGGTATCACTTTGTTCTGTATCACCTTGCTCCTCTGCTTCATCGGTGTCTGCACTTAACGGTTCTGTACCGTCGGTAATACTGCCGTCTTCCTGAAGAACAGATACATTTTGGAAATACCAGTTAATTCCACCGGTAATGGTTGCATCATCTAATGTAGAACCTTCCTTGCCGACGGTATCTCCGGTATTGGTTTTTATAATGCCATCAAAAACATTGAAGGCTCCGCTCAGGATTTTGTCTTTTGCATCCTGAATGGCTGCAATGGTATCTTCGTCGTTCAGCTTATCTGACAGACCTGTGATATCCACAAGTCCCTCCTTCATACCACCGTAGTAATTTGAACCATCGTAGCTTCCGTCAATAATGCTGGAAACCATGCTGGTATAGTATGCAGACCAGTTCCAGACAACACTGCAAAGTGTAGCATCCGGATTATTCAGACTCATGTCAGAGTTGTAACCAACACCCCATATATGGTTTTCTGCAGCAACCTTTTGCGGGAACTCTGTGTCACAATGCTGTGCCAGTACATCGCAACCGGCAGCAACCAGATCCCTGGCATATTGTTCTTCCTTTTCCATATCAAACCAGCTGTTTGTAACCTTAACGATAACCTGGGCATCCGGATTTACTGACTGAACACCCATTGCAAATGCATCAATACCACCTGTAACCTCGGAATTTGTAATATCCATAGCGGCTACATAACCAATCTTATTGGTCTGTGTTTTCTTTCCTGCCGCAATACCGGATAAGTAACGTGCCTGATAGATTCTTCCAAAATAGTTTGTAAAGTTCTTGCCGTTAGAAAGATATCCGGTTCCATGAGCAAAGTAGATATCAGGATACTCCTCTGCCATCTCGGCAGTAGTTTCCATATAGCCCCAGCTTGTTGTAAATATAATGTTGCATCCCTCATCAATGCAATCCTGAATGGCCTTGCGGGTTGCAGCTTTGTCTGTATCCGAGACGTTATTTTTTCTGATAATTTGATCATCAGTAAGCCCCAGATTATCCTGCATGCCCTGAATACCCAGATCATGTGTGTAAGTGTAACCGCTTCCGTCTGCGGGATCCGTCAAATGAATCACACCAACCTTGATATCCTCTTTTGGAATTCCTTTTGTTTCTGCATGTTCATTGCCACTGTCAGAGGATACTTCATATCCGTCATTTGTTGCAACATCATCATAGGTTTTACTGCCGCAGCCGGTAAGACATCCACAGCCTAAGATAATTGCAAATGCCATCGCAAAAATGTTTTTAAAATGTTTTTTCCCCATACGCATTAGCCTTCCTTTGGTAAATTTTTAATATTTTACCATTAGAAAAAATAAATGTCAAAAATCTGTACAGATTTACAAATATGTATTGCGTCCGCGTTAAAAAATTGTTAAAATTGACAAAAGTATAATTACAACAGAAAAGAGGACTTGCATTATGAAGAAACGAATTTATGGACTGTCGCTAATGCCGATTTTTTTTATGGCAGTGGTTATTATGATTTTTACAATGACTGTAATCCGGTCTAATATTGTGAATGATACGGAAAATAATCTGAAAGGAATTGCGGCCGCGGTATATTCTATGTATGAGCAGAATTCGGGAGACTATGTTCAGGCTGAGAACGGAGATGTGTGGAAGGGTGCGTATAATATTTCCAAATCCGAGCAGTTGTTGGATGACATTAAAGAAGCCTCCGGAGTAGATGTAACATTTTGTTATGGTGATAAAAGAATTGTTTCATCAGCCAAGGATTCGGATGGGAACCAGATTATCGGTTCTTCCGTTGGGGAGAATATAACCAAGCAGGTTTTAAAAGGAGAACCTGTATTTTCTGAAGATGTTCTTGTAGGGGACACGGAATATTTTGGTTATTATATGCCTGTTTTCCAAAATGGAACTAAGGATGCGGTTGGTATCATATTTGCCGGAATGCCGCTTTCAATCGGATTAAAGACATATCAGGCGATTTTTAAAGTATTAATTGCCATTAGTATTGTATTTTTTGTTTTGTACATTATAATCAGTACATTGGTTGCAAATGCGTTTTCCGATGCAATCAGTCAGGGTACTTCAGCAGTTAAGGCAGTTGCATCCGGAAGATTGATGTTAGAGATTGATCCGAAGTATCTTCATAGAAGTGATGAGATTGGTGAACTGTGTCGTAATGTAGACGGAATGAAGAATGAACTGCGATACATCATTGAGGATATTAATAATAATACAAAGGAATTGTTAAATTCCGCAAGTTCTCTGGATCATAATGCAAAGACAACTTTATCAACTGTAGACAGTGTAGACCGGGCTGTTGGAGAAATTGCCGAAGGAGCAAGTGCTCAGGCAAGGGATGCAATGCATGCCACAGAGAATGTTGCCGTAATGGGTGATATGTTAGAGGCCACAGCAAAAGAAATCGGTCATTTGAATGAGAATGCAAGAAACATGGAGCATGCTGTTAAGCAGGCAACCGAATCCCTGAAAACTTTGGTTTCCGTGAACGCCAAGGTTATGGATGCCATGGATATGATTAATAATCAGACAACCCGTACCAATGATTCCTCACAAAAGATTAAGGAAGCAACAAACATTATCAGTAATATTTCCGAAGAGACAACCTTGCTTGCCCTGAATGCTTCGATTGAGGCTGCCAGAGCCGGTGAACAGGGAAGAGGATTTGCGGTTGTTGCCAATCAGATTCAGCATTTGGCGGAACAGTCCGGAAGTGCAACGGATACCATTGACCATATGGTAAATGAATTGTTGGCCGATTCGGATAAAGCGGTAGAGACCATGAGCAGCGTACAGGAGATTGTGCTTGCACAAAGTAAAGATTTAGAGAATACGATGGCTGTCGTTCAGGAGGTTATTCGTGGAGTGAATGCATCTGCGAAGGCGATTACATTGATTGAACAGCAGAGTAACAAGCTGAATGAAGCAAAAGATGAGATTGTATCTGTTGTGGAAAGCTTATCTGCGGTGGCAGAGGAAAATGCAGCAAGTACAGAGGAGACTTCTGCGGCAACAGCAGAGGTTACAGACAGCTTTAACGAGGTTACAAATTCTGCACAGTCATTAAAGGGCATTGCAGACAATATTGCAGAAACAGTTCGTACCTTCAAGCTGGACTAAAATAGGATTATATTCTGATTACAAGTTAGATGTAACAAATGATAGGCGCCGAGTAATTTGGCGCTTTTATCATTGTAGAGAGGATTTGAAGTATGAAAATAGGTGTTGTATTTACCGGAGGAACAATCGGAAGCAGGCTGGATCAGGATGGATATATCGGAACCCGGCAGGATATGCCGTATCTGCTGCTGGAAAAATACAAAGAACGATGCAATGCGTCAAAGCAGAAGGAGGAGATTACCTTTGTTAAAAGGAATCCATATACCATATTAAGTGAGAATCTGTCCGGGAAAGAATTGGAAAAACTGATTTCCTGTGTTTTAGAGCTTCTGCATCAAAAAGAATTAGAGGGGATTGTTATTACTCACGGAACGGACTCTTTGCAATATGCGGCTGCGGTGCTTGGCTATGTATTTTCCTGGG
Organism: uncultured Lachnospiraceae bacterium; assembly: GCA_934294885.1. Taxonomy (GTDB): domain Bacteria; phylum Bacillota; class Clostridia; order Lachnospirales; family Lachnospiraceae; genus CAG-590. The sequence goes on from CAKRAK010000021.1 coordinate 8,788, forward strand.
CGGATATACCGATTGTCTTAGTATCCAGTAACTATGTGTTAGAGGATTCCAGAGCGAATGGAATTACAAATTTCTATTATGGGGTGGAATTTATAAAGGGTAAGTATGGAAAGGGCGTATATGTCAGCTATTGCAATCGTAAGTCGGTGCCGGAAATTCATGTTGCAACCCGGTTAAACATGCCGGTTTATTATTCCGATGAACTACGCAGTATTGAAGATAGTATATTTGGTTATTTTCCGTCGGAAAAGAAATTTTGTTACGCAGAAGAAAGCTCCCGGACAAAGACTTCCGGATCATCTGTTTTGTTTTCCGAAAAGGAGATTAAACAGATTCATCTTAGTCCGTGTCAGAATGAAATTATGGTGATTCATCCTTTTGTGGGCATGCAATATCCAAACCTTTCACAGGAGACAAAAATCATTTTGCACGGAAGCTTTCATTCCGGAACCATTGCGATTACGGAGGATTTAAGGCGGTTTGCTCAAAAGGCGAGGACAATGGGCATTCCTTTTTATCTGATTGGTCTGTCGGCCGCCGTGAATCATTATGAAACCGTTCAGTCTTATAAGGAGCTTGGTATCCATCCGTTATATGACCGGGGGCTTATAGCCCAATATTGTAAGGCATGGCTGATTGTCAGTAATGGTCTGTCCGTCAGGGAGAATATGGAGGCTGCTATGGCTTGGGAACAGGCAGGACAGATGGATATGAGTGAGAGAACAATGAATGTCGACAAGTAAAATATATACAGATTGCACAAAATAGCGAAAAAAAATCGACAAAAAAATAAAAAAAACAAAGGAATTCCGTAATTAACAATGATAAAATTAACAAAGTTTTGAAATTATAGGCAAAATTTAACAAAAAAACTTTCGTTTTTGACGATTTAATGTTATAATTAAACACATATTCTTGCGTAAAGGGGTGACACTATGATTAAAAAAGAAATGATTGCCATGCTTTTGGCTGGCGGACAAGGAAGCAGACTGGGAGTATTGACATCAAACCTTGCGAAGCCTGCAGTTGCCTTTGGTGGAAAATATAAAATTATCGATTTCCCACTTAGTAACTGTATTAATTCAGGTATTGATACAGTAGGTGTTCTGACACAATACCGACCACTTCGGTTGAATCAGCACATCGGAATTGGTATTCCGTGGGATTTGGATCGTACAATTGGTGGCGTAACAGTATTACCACCGTATGAGAAGAGTGCAGACAGTTCATGGTATACCGGTACTGCGAATGCAATTTATCAGAACTTAGAGTACATTGATTATTATAATCCTGAATATGTACTGATCTTATCAGGTGACCATATTTATAAGATGGATTATGAGGTAATGTTAGATTATCATAAATCAATGGATGCTGATATTACACTTGCTACATACGAGGTTCCGATGGAAGAGGCAAGCCGTTTTGGTGTTGTAATTACAGATGGTAACGGTGTAATTCAGGAGTTTGAAGAAAAGCCGGAGAAACCAAGAAGTAACAAAGCATCTATGGGTATTTACATATTTAAGTGGAGTGTTTTGAAGGCTGCGTTGACAGAGCTTAAGGATGTTCCATCTTGTGACTTTGGTAAACATATCATTCCGCATTGCCATGAACATGGTTCTAAGGTTGTGGCATATGATTTCAAGGGCTATTGGAAGGATGTAGGAACACTTGGTTCTTATTGGGAAGCTAATATGGAGCTGGTTGACCTGATTCCTGAGTTTAATTTATATGAAGACTTCTGGAAGATTTATACAAAGAGTGATATCCTGCCACCACAGTATATTGATGAAGCCGGGGAGGCAACAGAAAGTATCATTGGTGAGGGAACAGAGATTTTTGGTGAGGTTCATCACTGTGTAATCGGTTCCGGTGTAACCATTGAGAAGGGTGCCGTTGTTAAGGATTCTATTATTATGAATAATACCGTAATTGGTGAAGGCGCTGTTGTTGACAAAGCAATTATTGCAGAGAATGTTGTAATTGGTAAGAATGTAGAATTGGGAATCGGTGAAGAGGCTGTGAATGATTATAAGCCTCAGATTTACGCATTTGGACTTGTTACAATCGGTGAGAATTCTACAGTTCCGGATGGCGTTAAGGTAGGAAAGAATACAGCGATTTACGGACCTACAGAAAAATCAGAATATCCTGATGGATTGTTGAAGAGTGGTTCTAGTTTGATAAAGGTAGGTGATCTTGCATGAGAGCGATTGGTATTATATTAGCAGGCGGTAACAGCAGTGGAATGGGAGAATTATCCGCAAAGCGGGCAGTAGCAGCTATGCCGGTTACAGGTAGCTATCGTGCAATTGATTTTGCCCTGAGTAATATGACAAATTCAAACATTCAAAAGGTTGCTGTATTTACACAGTACAATTCCCGTTCTTTGAACGAACATCTGAATTCCGCTAAATGGTGGGATTTCGGTAGAAAACAGGGTGGCTTGTATGTATTTACTCCAACGATTACAACAACTAACAGCTTATGGTATCAGGGTACGGCAGATGCATTGTATCAGAATATCAATTTCCTGAAGGATAGTCATGAGCCATATGTTGTAATTGCATCCGGTGATGGAGTTTACAAATTAGACTATAACAAAGTATTAGAGGAGCACATTAAAAAGGGTGCGGACATTACCGTTGTATGTAAGGACATCAATCCGGAGGAAGATGATGTAAGCCGTTTCGGTATTGTTAAATACAATGACGACATGCAGGTAGTTGATTTTGAGGAAAAACCGTTAGTTGCTCAGACTTCAACAGCATCTATTGGTGTATATGTAATCAGAAGACGTCAGTTGATTGAATTGTTAGAGGCTTGTGCGAAGGAAGGAAGAACAGATTTTGTACGGGATATCTTAATTCGATATAAGAGCGTTAAGAAGATTTATGCTTATAAGATGGATTCTTATTGGAGAAATATCGGAACAATCGAGTCATATTATAAGACCAATATGGATTTCCTGAAAAAGGATATCAGAGATTATTTCTTCCGTCAGTATCCGGATGTATATTCTAAGGTTGAAGACTTACCACCTGCAAAATACAATGGTGAAGCTGTGGTGAATAACAGTTTGATTGCCAGTGGTTGTATTATTAACGGTACGGTTGAAAACTCTGTTTTGTTTAAGAAAGTATATATCGGCAACAATTGTGTGATCCGTAACTCAATTATTTTGAATGACGTGCATATTGGGGATAATTCTGTCATTGAAAATTGTATTGTTGAGAGCCGGGACACATTACGTCCGAATACTATTCACACGGCTGAGAATGGAGAAATCAAAGTCGTTGTTGAGAAGAATTTCAGATATGCATTATAGTTCTTTTCTGGAGATATCATATTAAGTATTAAGGGAAACAACCATTGGGGAATGGTTGTTACGAGTAAGGGGTGTAACTATGGAGATAACAGATATCAGAATTAATAAGGTACCTCGCGAAGGTAAGATGAAGGCGATTGTTGCAATCACTTTTGATAATGAATTTGCAGTGCACGACATAAAGGTTATAGAAGGCGAGAAGGGATTATTTATCGCTATGCCAAGTCGAAAGGCTGCGGATGGGGATTACAGAGATATCGCTCATCCGATTAATCAGGAAGCAAGAAATAAAATACAAAACCTGATACTGGAAGAGTATAACAAAATTGCAACAGAGGATTAAGGATGATGGGACCGGCAAACATTTGCCGGTCTCATATTATGAGCGGAGAAAAGGAAGGGATAAAGTATAAGCATGCCTGTGGCATACATATATAATTCCATAAATGATAAAAATCAGGTATTTTGTTAATGTCTGATTGAGAATATACATAAGAGGAGTGGCGCGAATTTGAGATGAAGGAACGGTTATATGGAGTAGATTTTATACGTGCGGTATGTGCTATTGGCATTATATGTTTTCATTATTGTGTTTATAATCAAAGTGAGTTTAAGGTTTTTTATAATCATCCCTATGGTGGATGGGGAGACCTTTTTGTAGCGATGTTTTTTGCTATCTCAGGGGGGATGTTATATTATAACCATCCACGGATTGATTCCCTGAAAAGCTTTTACATAAAAAGATGGAAAACAATATTTCCTGCATTTTATATTGGCTTTTTCTTTGTCTGGCTGGATCGTGTTTATGAGACCGGAACTGTATTTTATGGCGGAGCTATCTGGAAAATTATTTTGTCTGTACTGGGAATGGATGGGTATTTTGCATATCGGGGATTGAATTATTATCTCATTGGTGAATGGTTTTTAGGTGCCATTATTATGCTGTATCTGTTATATCCCCTGTTGCTGCTTGCAATGGATCATTGCCGCTTTTTGTTTTTTGTTATATTAACAGGGCTTCTTCTGTGGGAGGTGCAGGCAACCTGTTTTCAGGTAATACCATGGTGTAATATGATTTCCTGTATGTTTAGCTTTTATATTGGCATGTTATGCTTTAAACATATAGACCGGATGAAGAATAAATGGGTGATTCTTGCCTCCTTTGTTCTGACTGTTGTTTTCTTTTGTATAAGGATACCGGTAAACTCTATCATAGCGGAACATATTTTGGCGGTTTTTATCATGGTACTGCTTTACAATCTGGGAGTGCTGCTGATGAGGAATAAAGTGGTGGAATGGTGTACCTGTAAAATTTCTGCCATATCCTATGAGATATTTCTGCTGCAGCATGTCATTATCCTTAAAGTGTTACAGTTCCATAATTCCGCTTCCGTCAGGGGAATGATTTTTTACTTAATGATTTCTGTTCTGATTACCATGATTTATGCTATTGTGCTACATGTTATTGTGGATAAAGTCAGTCACAGCAGGATTATGAAAAAGATACATTGAAAATGTTTCATGAATGGAATACCTGATTGAATAATTAGATAGTATAATTTTGAAAAACACCGTTTTATGCCAAAGTTTGGATTTTGGAAAAATAAGGTGGAGAATCTTGAGGATTATGCTCTTGCTTTTTTATGGTAAGTGATTTACAATAGCACAAGATGTTGTGTTTTGGAATGGAAATGAATGGCAGAGACACAACAAATTGTTGCGGTTCGGCATGAGCGGAGGAGACCGGAAGCATTGTAAAACCGGAAACCGCAGAGTTGTAAAGGGGAATGAATATGAGAATTATTAAACGTAGTGGTACAGAGGTTGCCTTTGATATTACGAAAATCGTGGCTGCTGTGGAGAAAGCGAATAAAGAGGTTGTGGAAACAGACCGTCTGACACCGGAGCAGATTCGTGAGATTGCAAAAAAGGTAACGCTGACCTGTGATAGTATGAATCGTACCTTCAGTGTGGAGGAGATACAGGATTTAGTTGAGAATGAGATTATGGAAACCCAGGCATTTGAGGTTGCCAGAAAATACATTACTTACAGATATAAGCGTGCCATGGTTCGAAAATCAAATTCTACGGATGAGCAGATTCTTAGTTTGATAGAGTGTAATAACGAAGAAGCCAAACAGGAAAATTCCAACAAGAATCCGATTGTTAACAGTGTGCAAAGAGATTACATGGCAGGAGAGGTCAGCAAGGATATTACAAAACGTTTTCTTTTGCCGGAAAAAATCGTAAAGGCTCATGAGGAGGGAATTATTCATTTTCACGATTCTGATTATTTTGCACAGCATATGCATAACTGCTGTCTTGTAAATCTGGAGGATATGCTCCAGAACGGCACGGTAATCAGCGAGACCATGATTGACCGTCCAAAGAGCTTTTCGACTGCATGTAATATCGCAACTCAAAGTATTGCTCAGATTGCCAGCTCCCAGTATGGAGGCCAGAGCATTACATTAGCCCATCTGGCTCCTTTTGTAGATGTAAGCCGTAAAAAATACCTGAAAATGGTTGGGGAAGAATACGAAGAAGCAGGGATGGATATTAATACAGATCAGATTGCCAAGATTGCGGAGCTGCGTGTCCGCGAAGAAATCAAACGTGGTGTTCAGATGATTCAGTATCAGGTTATAACGTTAATGACGACGAATGGTCAGGCTCCTTTTGTTACCGTATTTATGTATTTGGATGAGGTTCCGGAAGGCCGGACGAGAGACGATCTGGCACTTGTGATTGAGGAGATGCTGACACAGAGAATTCTTGGTGTTAAGAATGAAAAAGGTGTATATATTACCCCGGCGTTTCCAAAACTGATTTACGTTTTGGAGGAAGATAATGTAAGAAAAGACAGCAAATACTGGTATCTGACAAAGCTTGCAGCGAAATGTACCGCTAAGCGGATGGTACCGGATTATATATCTGAAAAGGTAATGAAGGAATTAAAAAATGGGGATTGTTATCCGTGTATGGGATGTCGTTCTTTCCTGACACCGGATACCTTTACCGAGGCCGGTGTGATTGGCAATGTAGCCAATGCAGGAGATTATTCTCCTAAAAAACATAAGTATTACGGAAGATTTAATCAGGGTGTTGTTACCTTGAATCTTGTAGATGTTGCATGTTCTTCCAATGGTGACATGGAAAAATTCTGGCAGATTCTGGATGAACGTCTGGATTTGTGTTATGAAGCTTTAATGTGCCGGCATAATCGTTTAAAGGGAACCCCTTCTGATGTAGCACCGATATTGTGGCAGTATGGAGCTTTGGCAAGACTGGAAAAGGGTGAGCCGATTGATAAGCTGTTGTATAACGGTTACTCAACGATTTCGTTAGGCTATGCAGGACTGTGTGAATGTACCAGATATATGACAGGTTCCTCTCATACCAACCCGGAATCCACACCTTTTGCATTGGAGGTTATGAAACGCCTGAATGATGCCTGTGCAAGATGGAAATCAGAAACCAAAATTGATTTTAGTATCTATGGAACGCCTTTGGAGTCAACAACCTACAAATTTGCAAAATGTTTACAAAAGCGTTTTGGTAAGATTGAAGGTGTAACAGATAAAAATTATATTACCAACAGCTATCATGTTCATGTTACGGAGTCCATTGATGCATTCGATAAGCTAAGCTTTGAGGCGCAGTTCCAAAAGCTGTCTCCGGGTGGAGCGGTCAGCTATGTGGAGGTTCCGAATATGCAGAATAATATTGATGCGGTATTAGCGGTTATGCAGCATATTTATGACAATATTATGTATGCTGAATTAAATACAAAGAGTGATTATTGTCAGGTGTGCGGTTTTGACGGAGAGATTCAGATTGCCTCAAATGAGGATGGAAAGTTAATCTGGAAATGCCCAAACTGTGGCAATACGGATGAGGATAAGATGAATGTGGCACGACGTACCTGTGGATATATCGGAACACAATTCTGGAATCAGGGAAGAACCCAGGAAATTCAGGACCGGGTTCTGCATCTGTAATCATACGAAGAATTTATCGGGCAGACAGTTGTCTGCCCGATTTTTATAGGAAATGGTCGTACAGAGACGGGATACGCTTCGTTTAGCGGTCGCCAAATGCACCACGGAGATTCGTGCATTTTCCGGACACCATAACAAAAAAGCTGCCGCTTTTAAGCGACAGCTTTTTTGACTTCAAGCATGATGTAGGATGAAATTATGCTTCAACAACAACGTTGACAGCCTGTGCACCCTTTTCACCTTCAACGATATCGAAAGTTACTGCCTGACCATCTTTTAATGTTTTGTGACCTTCCGCCTGAATTCCGGAAAAGTGAACAAAAACATCTTCTCCTGTTTCACTATTAGTAATGAAACCAAAACCTTTAGGATCATTGAACCATTTTACAATACCTTTGTTCATGAGACTGTACCTCCTTATAAAAATTGTATCATAGAGGTAATATCAATACCAAAACCCTAAAAGTGATGGTATTATTTAACACTTTATAAATACACGCATAGTTTATCATTATTAAAATTGGAAGTCAATGAAAATGCTGAAAATGATTGAAGAAATAATAAAAATATAGTATTATACTTCTATATGGTTTTAGACTAGCAAAAGAGAGATTGGAGCTCAAAAGATGAAGAAAAATATAGTGTTTGTATTGTTGTGTATTTGTGTACTTTTCGTTCTTTCCGGATGTCAGAGGAACTATTACGGGTATGGAATCGAATTTAAAATGAGCACCTCCAAATTACCGGGTTATTATAACGCAGAGATGTTGAAAATGTGTCAGGATAATTATGATCGATTTATGCATGCTAGTTATATTATTGTAACAGACAAGTTTGGTAATGAGCAGAAGATAAAAATTAGTGCAAATATTAAGCGGAATGATTGGGACTTTGAAAATTTAGATAACAGCGGTGCCTACAAAACATATATAGATGACAGCGGAAGAAGGAAGATTGGAATTGATGTATCAGAGCATCAGGGTCTGATTGACTGGGCTACTGTGGCACAGTATGTGGATTTTGCAGTGATAAGAATCGGTTATCGTGGATATACCGGAGGAAGCCTTGTTTTAGATAGTTACTATAGTTACAACATTGAACAGGCGGTAGCGAACGGAATCCCGGTAGGTGTTTATTTTTACTCTCAGGCTGTCAGCTATGAGGAGGGTGTAGAAGAAGCCAACTTTGTATTGAATAATCTTGGTGATTATGGGTTGGCATATCCTATTGTTTTGGATCGGGAGGATCCGATGCAGGAGGATGCAAGAACGAATAATTTAACAAAGGAACAGCATACAGACGCTGCTAAGGGTTTTTTAGATACGATTCGGGAGTCCGGACATCGGACAATGGTTTATACCAATCGTATGTATTATGCTTTATATCTGGACTTAGAGGAGATTTATCAGAATTCAATCTGGTATGCACAATACGCAGATGAACCGGACTGGCCATATGAATTTGCAATATGGCAGTATACGGATAGCGGCACTGTTCCGGGTATTTCCGGTACAGTTGATGTGAATATCCAGATGATGGATATAGAGTAGGGGAGAAAGAGAAGGAAACTGATATGAATTTGAATTTGGATTTGGAAATAGGCGCATTTGTCATTATGGTTGTGGTTATATGCCTTCAGCGCCTTGGAAATTTCGCATGGATTCAGCGAAGCGTTATATTTTACCATATGTTGATAGCTCATATGCTTGGCATTGTTTTTAATTCGCTTTCGAAGCTTTGTCTGTATTATTATGGGGAACCCGGATTTGTATGGAGCCGATATCTTGTTGATGTAACATATATGCTTCAATACAGTGTTGTGTTATTCTTTATGTCATATTTGATGTCGTGGATCGGTAAGAGTCTGAAACGGAATCGGAAGACCTGGTTTTTTACGGTACTTGTGTTTGCAATATATACGGAAGAAATCATTCGAATGTTCCTTACTCAGCATCTGTTTGTATTTGATGCGGTTTATGGGTACAGAGAGACTTCCCAGATTGTTATTTTGAACGGTATGGTGGCAGTGACTATTTTATACAGTCTGATTTATTGCATTGTGAATGTCCGTATTATATCCTACGGAAAGATTACCATATTGGCAATTCTCGGCGTTGTATCCGTATTTTCGATGATGCTGCAGATGCAGATTACCGATGTTTCTTTTATCGACTTTGTGATAGCAATCGGTTTTCTGATTATGTATTATGCAATCCAAAATCCATTTGTAATGATGGATATTAATACGAAGGTATTGAATCGAAATATGTTTGATGAATTGCTTCGGGCAGATATTTATAATCGCAAGGCCTTTGACATTGTTGTTCTTGCTTTGGATGATTTTAAGATTATTAATCGAAGCTATGGCGTAACTGTCGGGGATATGCTCCTGATTCAGGTGGCACAGTTTTTGAGGGAAATGGATCCGAAATGCAATGTATACCGCTATGGTTCAGACCAATTTGCCGTGCAGCTAATGCATAAGAAGAGTGATTTGAAGCAGGATCTTTCTTTGATCGAAGAACGATTTCGGCATCCTTGGATTGTAGAAGGTGTTTCGACAATGATATCCACAACAGTCTGCTGTATTACATGGCCGGATGATGGAGATACTTATGCGGATATTATAGATGTGATTGACTTTTCCGTATTATCGGCGAAGAAAAGCGGAAAAGGATGCATTGTATATGCGAAGGATTTGGATTTACAATCAATCAGGAGAGAGAAGGCCATTGAGAAGGCGATTGATTATGCCATTGAACAGGATACATTAGAGGTGCATTATCAGCCAATTTATAATATTGAGAAACAGAGTTACACATCGGCAGAGGCATTGGTTCGAATCCGTGACGATTTGTTGGGGAATATTTCTCCTGAGGTATTTATTCCGATTGCGGAACGGAATGGTTCTATATTGAAGATGGGAAGTATGATATTTGAAAAGGTCTGCAAATTTATTTCCGAGAACGATCTTCAGAATACCACCATAGAATATATAGAGGTTAATGTATCCGTTGTCCAGTGTATGCAGAAGGATTTTGTGGAACATCTGAATGAAATAATGGACAAATACGGAGTGAAACCATGTCAGATTAATCTGGAGGTAACCGAGACGGCGGCAGTTAATTCCATTGCTATCCTACAGGAGAATATCGAAAAGCTGTATCATCAGGGAATTTCCTTTGCACTGGATGATTATGGTTCCGGTTATGCGACGATTGGTTATATACATCAGCTTCCGTTTAAAATTATTAAGCTGGACAAATTAATGGTATGGGATGCCTTTGAAAATGAGAGGGCAGGTATTACCCTTCGGTATACGGTAGGTATGTTAAAGGAATTAAAGGTACATATTGTTGCAGAGGGTGTTGAGACAAAAGAACAACAAAGCAGACTTTCTGATATTGGCTGTGACTATCTTCAGGGATGGTATTATTCTAAGGCGATTCCGCCGGAAGAATTTGCAGATTTAATACAGGAAGAAGCCTCATAAAAGAAACGAAAATAGCCTGTGGCATACTGTCACGGGCTGTTGTGATGTTTGTTGTATCTGAAAATGAAGGGAATATAAAAGAAGCATATATCGGAGAGATATATAGATAAATTTCAAGTAGATAGGAGAATAGAATTATGGTAAGAGTGAAAGCAGTAATATTAGCAGCTGGAAAAGGAACAAGAATGAAATCCGATTTGCCAAAGGTAATTCATAAGGCTCTTGGCAAGCCGATGGTTCAGTACTCAATAGAAGCAGCAAATGCGGCAGGAGCAGAGCTTTCTGATATTTGTCTTGTGGTCGGACATAAGGCAGATTTGGTTCGGGAGACAGTTGGCGAGCAGGTGAACTATCGCTTACAGAAGGAACAGCTGGGAACCGGTCATGCGGTTAAATGTGCTCAGGATTTTATTGGAACAGATGGTCTGACTATGGTGTTGTGTGGAGATACACCCCTTATTACAGGAAAGACATTATCCTCTTTGGTGGAGGTACATGTCAGAGACCATAATGCGATTACTGTATTGACGGCGAAGGTGGATGATCCTGCCGGATATGGAAGAATTATTAAGGATGAGAAGGGTGATTTTGTTAAGATTGTAGAGCAAAAGGATGCATCCCCGGAGGAACAGAAGGTAAATGAAATTAATTCCGGTATGTATTTATTTGATTCTGCAGCATTGAATCAGGCACTTTCGAAGTTAAATTCCAACAACGCTCAGGGAGAATATTATCTGACAGACACGATAGAGATTGTGAAAAACGCAGGCCTTGGAAGAGTTGCTACGGTGGTTGTGGAGGATTCGGATGAGATTAAGGGTGTGAATTCTCCGGAGCAGTTAAAAGAGGCAGAGGAGATTTTGTCCCGTAGAAAATAGATAAAGAGGTAAAGGAATGAAACTGATTGTTGGACTTGGAAATCCTACGAGAGAATACGAAGGTACCAGACATAATGTAGGATTTGAGGTAATAGATGAACTGGTTGATAAATACGGAATTGCACTGGACACATTAAAGCATAAGGGAATGTATGGAAAAGGTGTGATAGATGGCGTCAGTGTCATACTGTTGAAACCTATGACTTATATGAATCTAAGCGGAGAAAGTGTCAGTCAGGTGGCAGCCTATTACAAGATTCAGCCGGAGGATGTCCTTGTTATTTATGATGATATTAATTTAGATGTAGGGCGGCTGAGAATCCGTAAAAAGGGAAGTGCCGGTGGACATAATGGTATTAAGAATATTATACAGCACTTGAAAACAGAAGAATTTCCAAGACTCCGGGTTGGCGTCGGAATGAAGCCTGAAAGAATGAATCTGGCAAAGTATGTATTATCCCGTTTTTCCCATGAGGAACAGATTTTAATGCAGAAGGGATATGATAATGCCTGTGATGCCGTGGCTATGATGATAAATGATAAGACCAATCAGGCGATGAATCTGTATAACGGGAAATAAACAAAGCATGGAATGAAAAGAGGAATAGAGATGATTAACATTGTATTACATGAGCCGGAAATTCCGGCAAATACAGGAAACATAGGAAGAACATGCGTTGCCACAGGAGTGAGACTTCATTTGATCGAGCCCCTTGGCTTTATGATTAATGATAAAATGTTAAAAAGAGCAGGTATGGATTATTGGGATAAGCTGGATGTTCATACTTATGTGGATTATAATGATTTCCTTGCTAAAAATCCCGGTGCTAAAATATATATGGCAACCACAAAATCCAAACAGACATATACGGATGTGCATTATGAAGAGGATTGTTATATTATGTTTGGAAAGGAAAGTGCAGGGATTCCGGAGGAATTGTTATTGGAGAATAAGGAAAATTGTGTGAGAATTCCAATGTTAAGCGACATCCGTTCCCTGAATTTGTCAAACTCCGTGGCAATTGTATTATATGAAGCATTAAGGCAGAATCATTTCCAAAATTTCCAATTAGAAGGCCAGCTTCATCATTATGAATGGTAGGAAGGTATATGAATAAAAGGACACTTAGAATATTAGAGTACTATAAAGTTGTCGAGCAACTGACAGGCTTTGCCACCTGCCCGGAGGGTAAGAGACTTTGTGAGCGGTTAAAACCATCCACGGATCTGGCAGAGATTGAAAAAAATCAGGAAAGAACAAGGGATGCTTTAGCAAGAGTATATCAGTATGGAAGCATCTCTTTTTCCGGTGTATATCCCATTGGGGAAGCGATGAAGAGAATTTCTATAGGTGCTTCTTTATCCGTTGCGGAATTGCTGGATATTGCCAAGCTTTTAAAGGTAACCCTTGTTGCAAAGCAATATGGGGAAAAAGTGCAGGATAAGGAGGAATCCGGACTGGATATCAGAAAGGATTCCCTCACACCATATTTTGAATCACTGATGCCATTAGAACATCTGGCCAGAGAAATCAACCGTTGTATCATTTCGGAGGATGAGATTGCAGATGATGCATCTTCCGCATTAAAGGATATCCGACGGGACATGAAAAATGTGAATCAGAAAATCCATACTGTGTTAAATGGAATTGTAACCGGTCAGAACAGTCAGTCTATGCTTCAGGATTCCATCGTAACGATGCGTAACGGAAGATATTGTATTCCTGTAAAATCAGAATATAAAAGCCAGTTTCCGGGTATGGTGCATGATCAGTCTGCTACCGGTTCTACATTTTTTATCGAGCCTATGGCAGTAGTACAGCTTAACAATGAATTAAAGGAAATGGCTGCCGCGGAGATGGTAGAGATCGAAAAAATTCTGGCAAATTTAAGCGAGCAGGTTGCCGGATGTCAGGATGGAATCATTCAAAATGTAAAGCTTCTTACGGAGCTTGATTTTATATTTGCAAAGGCAAAGTATGCAAAGTCATATAACGGAACGGAACCGTTATTAAACGATAAAGGAATGATAGAAATCAAACAGGGAAGACATCCTTTGTTGGAAAAACATAAGGTGGTACCGGTAGACATCCGGCTAGGGGATGATTTCTCGATGCTGATCATTACAGGACCGAACACCGGTGGTAAAACGGTATCTTTAAAGACTCTTGGACTGTTTACACTGATGGGACAATCCGGTCTGCATATCCCTGCGTTTCAAGGCTCCAAGCTTGCGGTATTTAAGGATGTATTTGCGGATATCGGGGATGAACAAAGCATTGAGCAAAGCTTAAGTACATTTTCTTCTCATATGACGAATATAGTATATATTATGAGGCATGCTGCCAAAGACACCCTTGTATTATTTGATGAGCTTGGTGGAGGAACGGATCCGGTAGAAGGCTCTGCTTTGGCGATTGCTATTTTAAGTCAACTCCACAGCGAGGATATCCGGTGTATGGCAACAACCCATTACAGTGAACTGAAAACTTTTGCCATGACAACTCCGGGAATTGAAAATGCCTGCTGTGAGTTTGATGTAGAGACGTTAAGTCCGACTTATCATTTGTTGATTGGAATTCCGGGAAAATCCAACGCCTTTGCAATTGCGCAAAAGCTGGGATTATCAAAAACCATTATTGAACAGGCAATGTCTCAGGTGGATAATGACACTGTGGATATGGAGACGATTCTTGCTGATTTGGAGAAGTCTAAGAAAACAATTGAAGCGGAACAGGCTGAAATCATTGCAAATAAAGAAGAGATTAAGAAACTAAAGGAACGTCTGGCATCAAAGAATGAACATATTGAGCAGCGAAAGCAGGATATCTTAAGAAATGCAAGGGAAGAGGCAAGGGAAATCTTAGAAGAGGCAAAGTCCTTTGCGGACGAGTCGATTCGTAAATATAACAATTGGGAAAAGAAACCCCAATCTGCCAACAATAAGGATATGGAGAAGGCAAGAGGAGAAATCCGTGACCGCTTAAAGTCTGTCAACAGCAAGCTGGAATATAAAACCTCCAATCGGAAATCTAAAAACAAGGCGTCGGATTTTCATTTGGGAGACAGCGTACATGTTATCAGTATGAACACAGATGGAATCGTCAGATCTCTTCCAAACGGCAAGGGTATGATTACCATTCAGATGGGAATTTTGCAAAGCACGGTTCCTATTTCTGATGTGGAAGTCATAAAAGAGGATGCTTCAAAGAGTGCAAAGCAGACAAAGCAAAAGGTAAATCAATATGGTGCATCCATGAATAAATCAAGAACCATTAAGCCAGAGATTAATCTTCTGGGCATGACCGTAGATGAAGCCATTATGGAATTGGATAAGTATTTGGATGATGCCTGCCTTTCTCATTTATCCCAGGTAAGGATTGTACATGGAAAAGGAACCGGAGCCCTTCGAAAAGGTGTCCACGAATACTTGCGAAAGCAAAAATATGTGAAATCATTCCGATTAGGCGAATTCGGAGAAGGAGATGCCGGTGTCACCATCGTAGAGTTGTAATACCGGTATAAACAGCTATATTCAATTAAGTCAATTAGGATTTGCGAAACCCGGGGAAATTTCTGATGCATATGTACAAATTTAATATACATATACCGCAGGCACGCTCGCACTTCATTCCGCACATAGCGGTACTAAACTCGGACTGCGCTTACGCTTCTCCTCGTTAAGTGCCGATGTGCTACCAGAGCCTGCTTGTATATGATATTAAATATTGTACATATGAATGTAGGTTGCTGAGGGTTTCGCATTGCCGGGAATATAACATACAGGAAGGGAGAAAAGGATGGAGAAAAAACGAATATTGATTGTGGATGATGATGAGAATATTGCGGAATTGATTTCTTTGTATCTTGTGAAGGAATGTTTTGATGCAGAGATTGCGTTAGATGGGGAGACAGCATTGCAGAAGGTTGATTCCTTTCGTCCCCATTTGATATTGTTAGATATTATGCTTCCGGGAATGGATGGATATGATGTATGCAGGGAGATTCGGAAGGACAACAATGTTCCGATTATTATGCTGTCGGCAAAAGGAGAAGTATTTGACAAGGTGCTGGGACTTAAAATCGGTGCGGATGATTATATGGTAAAACCCTTTGATTCCAATGAGCTGGTTGCCAGAGTGCAGGCAATTTTAAGAAGAACCGCTGTAACGGACGTGGAGGAAGCGGTGAAGGAGGTTCCTAAGAATGAAGACATGGTTCGCTATCCGGGATTGATGGTCAGCCTGTCCGGATATATCGTTATTTATAATGGGGAACGGATAGAGATGCCGCCAAAGGAGTTGGAGCTGTTATATTTCCTTGCCAGTCAGCCGAATCAGGTATTTACAAGAGAGCAGCTGTTGGATAAAATCTGGGGCTATGATTATATAGGTGATACCCGGACGGTAGATGTGCATATCAAACGAATCAGAGAAAAAATAAATGATTGCAGCCAATGGGCGGTAGCAACCGTTTGGGGAATCGGATACAAATTTGAAGTGAAATGAGAAAGAGGGCAATGGATTGAAAAGAACATTTTTTGATAAGATTATTCTCTTTATTGTCGTATTGATTATTGTAATCTTTATTGCTTTGGCAGGTTATATGACCCATGCAACCCAGACTGCTTTAGTTGCGGAAAAACAAAATACCCTGACCAGAGAGGCGGTTTTGTTATCCAATCAGGCGATTTCCCCGTATCTATCGGGAGAAGCCGATCTTCAGGAGTTGAAAAACTGGTTAAATGAATTTGAAACGACACTGCAAAGTAG
The DNA here is from genome assembly GCA_934294885.1 of uncultured Lachnospiraceae bacterium. Classification (GTDB taxonomy): domain Bacteria; phylum Bacillota; class Clostridia; order Lachnospirales; family Lachnospiraceae; genus CAG-590. Next base: position 25,262 of record CAKRAK010000021.1, read on the forward strand.
TGTGTGGTTTTATTCTGAGGCAGGGAAATTGATTGCCGCTTCCCACGGGGAACAGGAAAAAAAAGCAGTGAAGATTCCCGAAAATCTGAAAAAACTGGATGATACCCTGGATCTGAAAAAAGGCTTTGTGAAGGTGGGAAACTTTTATGGGCTGTTTGATTCCCAGATGATCAGCATTGGGATTCCGGTATACCACGAAGAGAATCCGGTGGGATATATGGTGTTACATACCTCTCAGACGGAGCTGGATACATTAAAGGCAGATATCGAGAATATTATGTATATGCCATTGTTTGTAACGATTTTGATCGTAGGAATTGTATTGGCATATTTATCCAGTACGATTTTGAGACCTATTGGAAAGATTAATTATGCAGCAAGAGAATTTGCAAAAGGAAACTTTGACGTGAAGACCGGCGTTAACAGAAAGGATGAGATTGGAGAATTATCCGACTCTTTGGAATATATGGCAAGCGAGCTTAGTAAGCTGGATGAATACAGAAAGAATTTCATTGCTAATATTTCCCATGATTTCCGTTCGCCTTTAACATCCATTAAAGGATATCTGGAGGCGATGCTGGACGGAACCATACCGGTAGATAAGTATGACCGATACCTAAATATTGTGTTGAATGAGTCAAAACGATTAACCAAATTAACAACCGGACTTTTGGAATTAAATGATTTTGATACATATGGACCAATATTAAAACGAACCCGTTTTGATGTGGTGGATGTAATCCGGGAGACCAGAAATACTGTGGAAGGTCAGTGTGAGGCCAAGCAGATTGACTTCAGGCTGAATTGTCCGGCAAAGGATTCCACCGTTTATGCGGATAAAATGAAAATTGGTCAGGTAATCTATAATCTTGTGGATAATGCAATCAAATTTAGCCCAAGGGGAAGCAGTATTGTTGTAACGGTAACAGAGAAAAATGAAAAGGTATTTATTTCTGTTAAGGATTCCGGACCGGGAATTGAAAAGGATAAGCAGAATAAAGTATTTGATCGTTTTTATAAAACGGATTCATCCCGGGGTAAGGACAAACAGGGAACCGGCCTTGGTCTGTCCATTGTGAAAGAGATTGTAAAGGCACATGGAGAACAGATTAATTTAATCAGTACAGAGGGAGCGGGAAGTGAGTTTACCTTCTCTCTTCCGAAGAATGAAGAAAATAATCAAATAATTGGCAGAAAAGGAGAATGACATGAGATTTATAACAGAATTACGAGAAGGGGATGTGATTTCCTCAATTTATTTATGCAAGGATAAGAAGACATTACAGACAAAAGCCGGTAAAAACTATTATTCTATGCAGTTACATGATAAAACAGGATCTGTAGATGCAAAGGTTTGGGATCTGTCCAACGGAATCGATCATTTTGATTCTATGGACTATATTCAGGTAGATGCACAGGTAACAAGCTTTCAGGGTTCTTTGCAGCTTAATGTAAAAAGAATCCGAAGGGCAACAGAGGGAGAATATGACCCAAGAGATTATATGCCATGCTCTAAGAAAAATTTAGATGATATGCAGGCAGAGCTGCTGGAAATGATTCGTTCTGTGAAGGACGTTCATTTAAAAGCTTTGCTGGAGAAGTTCTTTGTGGAGGATAAGGAAACCGCAGAGAAATTCAAAATGCATTCCGCAGCAAAAACCATGCACCATAACTTTGTTGGAGGCTTACTAGAGCATAGCCTGTCTGTTGCTAAAATCTGTGATTTTTTTGCAAAACAATATCCGGTTGTCAGAAGGGATCTTCTTGTAACCGCGGCCCTTTGTCATGACATCGGAAAGATAAAAGAAATTTCTGATTTTCCTGAAAATGATTACACCGATGAGGGACAACTGATTGGTCACATTGTAACCGGAACCATGATGATTGAAGGTGCGGCGAATCAGATAGAGGGATTTCCGAAACAGTTAAAGGATGAATTGGAGCACCTCATCTTATCCCATCACGGAGAATTGGAATTTGGTTCTCCGAAGAAGCCGGCATTAATTGAGGCTGTGGCCTTGTCCTTTGCGGATAATGCAGATGCAAAGTTAGAAGGCTTTATTGAGCTGCTGGATGGCAATCATGACAAGGGAACCGCATGGCTTGGCTTTAGCCGCATGTTCGAGACCAACATACGTGCTACAGGCGATGGTCAGTAAGAATTGAAGGATAATCCGGGATGAACCGGAGGATTGTAATAGAATGAGGAAATGATATGGAAGTGTTAAGAGCCCCGTTTCGGCTTTCAGAACTTGGAACAGAATATGAGCAGGCAAAACAAAAGGGGAAAATGCCGGTAGAAATTATGGGAACAGATGGCTTTGCAAGATATTACACCATGGATAATCTTGGAGTAAATCGTGTGAAACTGATTGTGACCTATAGTGAAGACCGTGCAAAGGAAATTTTGGACGGATACAGCTTTTTTGATAAAGATATTCTTTACTATCCGGGAAAGGATGCACTGTTTTACAGTGCAGATATTCACGGCCATACAATTTTGCGTCAGCGGATGGAGGTAGTAAAGAGTATTGTGGAGCATACGGCATCTACCATTGTTGTATCCATTGACGGTTTGTTGAATAAGGTGGTTCCTTTGGAAGAGATAACGGAGCATATGTTATCCTTTCATGTAGGAGATACGTTGGATCTGAATCCCATAAAAAAATATCTGGTGTCTCTTGGGTATGAGAGAAATGACTGGGTAGACGGTGTCGGTCAATTTGCTGTCAGAGGTGGTATTTTGGATGTATTTCCTATGAGCAGTGATTGTCCTTATCGGATTGAACTTTGGGGAGATGAGATAGACAGTATCCGAAGCTTTGATGTGGAAAGTCAGAGAAGTATCGAGAATGTGGATGCGCTGTCATTATATCCCGCTGCCGAGATGATTCTGGATGAAGACAGGATTCAAAAGGGTCTTGGCAGGATTGAAAGGGAGCATAAGAGTTACGGGAAGAAATTAAAAGACGACATGAAGACAGAGGCTTATGCCAGAATCAACCGGGAAGTCAACAGCCTAAAGGAAGAGTTGGATGCGTTTCACAGTGCCATGGGTATTGATGGCTACATCGGATATTTTTATGATACGTTAGTCAGCTTCATGGATTATCTTCCAAAAGAAACTTTATTTCTGGTAGACAATCCTTATCAGGTTGAAGAACGGGCGAAGGCCTGTCAACTGGAATTTAGAGAGAGTATGGTCAGCCGGTTAGAGGGTGGATATATATTACCGGGACAGGCAGATATTTTATACGATTACAAGGCCATAATCGGAAGACTTGCCGGCAGGGACACGATTTTATTCAGTCTCTTTATGAAGGAGAAAACAGAATTTGTCCCGAAAACCAGAATCAACTTTGATACAAAAATGGTGCAGACCTATCATCATAACTTTGATATGCTGCTTAAGGATATTAAAAACTGGAAAAATGACAATTACCGAATTGTTTTATTTTCCCCTTCGGCAACAAGAGGAGAGCGGCTGGCAAAGGAATTGGCACAGCAGGGCATCAACTGCTTTTTCCAAAGCGACAGAGACCGGATTCTTGCCGAGAAGGAAATGATGATTACCAACGGGCGGTTAAAAAGCGGTTTTGTGGTACCGTCCATACATCTTGTGGTTCTGACGGAAGGAGATATTTTCGGACAGAAGAAAACAAGAACACGGATGAAGCGAAAACCCTTGTATTCCGGTGAGAAGATTAAGAGCTTTGATGATCTGAATGTAGGAGATTACGTTGTTCATGAGAATCATGGGATTGGAATTTACCGAGGAATCGAGCAGATTGAAGTGGATGGAATCGGTAAGGATTACATTTCCATTGAATATGCAGGAGGCTCTAAGCTCTTTATCCTTGCGTCCCAGCTTGACCTTATACAAAAATATTCTTCTAAGGAGGGTGGACGTCCGAAGCTGAATAAGTTAGGAGGTCAGGAGTGGAATAAAACAAAGACCAGAGTAAGAGGTCAGGTAAGAGAAATCGCAAAGGATCTGGTTGCCTTGTATGCTACAAGACAGGCAACCTCCGGATATGCATTTTCCAAGGATACCCTGTGGCAGAAGGAGTTTGAGGAGCTGTTTCCTTTTGAGGAAACCCAGGATCAGTTAAAGGCAATCGAGGATACAAAGGCGGACATGGAAAGCAATAAAATTATGGATCGTCTGATTTGTGGGGATGTTGGTTACGGAAAAACGGAGATTGCCATACGTGCAGCCTTTAAAGCTGTACAGGATGGCAAGCAGGTTGCTTATCTGGTTCCTACCACTATTTTGGCACAACAGCATTATCAGACCTTTGTGGAGCGGATGCAGGATTATCCCATTCATATTGGTATGATGTCCCGCTTCCTGTCGGCAAAGGAGCAGAAAAAGACTCTGGAGGATTTAAAGAAGGGACAGCTGGATATTATCATCGGAACTCATAGACTGTTATCAAAGGATATGGATTACCGGAATCTTGGTCTGCTGATTATTGATGAGGAACAGCGTTTTGGCGTTGCTCACAAGGAGAAAATCAAGCAGATGAAAAAGGATGTAGATGTGTTGACCTTGTCTGCAACTCCGATTCCCCGTACCCTCCATATGAGCATGGTAGGAATCCGGGATATGAGCTTGTTAGAGGAACCGCCGGTAGACAGAAAGGCAATACAGACTTACGTGTTGGAATATAATCAGGAACTCATAAAGGAAGCTATTGCCAGAGAGTTATCAAGAGGCGGACAGGTGTATTATGTATATAACAGAGTGAATACTATTTCCGATGTGACTGGGGATCTGGCTAAAATGATGCCGGATGTCAGAATTTCTTATGCCCACGGACAGATGAAGGAACAGGAACTGGAAAATGTAATGATGGCATTTGTTAACAAGGAAATTGACGTGCTGGTAACGACTACCATTATTGAAACCGGGCTGGATATTGCAAATGTTAATACAATGATTATTCATGATGCGGATAGCTTTGGATTGTCCCAGTTGTATCAGTTAAGAGGTCGTGTCGGAAGATCCTCTAAGACCGCTTATGCATTTTTAATGTACAAACGGGACAAAATGCTGAAGGAAACTGCCGAAAAACGGTTAAAGGCGATTCGGGAATTTACGGATCTGGGTTCCGGCTTTAAGATTGCCATGCGGGATTTGGAAATCAGAGGTGCCGGTAATCTGTTAGGTGAGGATCAGTCCGGGCATATGGCATCTGTAGGTTACGATTTGTATTGCAAAATGTTAAATGATGAGGTGCTGCGGCAGAAGGGTGAGAAGACGGAGGAAGAGTTTTCAACCAGTATTGAACTGCCGATAGATGCTTATATTCCATCTACTTATGTGAAAAATGAGATGACCAAGTTAGAATTATACAAACGGATTTCTGGTGTCTGGACACAGGAAGATTATGAAGATATGTTAGATGAGCTAACAGATCGTTTTGGTGAACCGACTTATGAGGTGTTGAATCTTTTGAAGATTGCAATGATAAAAGCGAAGGCACATGAAGCGGGAATTTCTTCTATTGTGTACAAGAATCATCAGGTAAAGATAGAGATGCAGCCAAATGTCAGGGTAAAGACCGAACTGCTGGAAGCATTTTTGACAAAGTATATGAATCAGGTACGTCTTGTTATGGGAGAGAAGGCAGGATTTGTTGCGGATTTGGAACAAAAGAGCATAAAAACCTTTATCAACGAATTGGATGGATTGATCGGAGATATCCGTGAGTTGCTTGAAAAGTAGAAATGTAGTACAATATGCCTATGAAAAATGAAGAAAATAAAATGAAAAAAAATAAAAAAATTGAATATCTGATATGGTTTGTGATAGGAGTAATCTTGATAGCCCTGCTGGCAGCCGGCTTATACCTTCTGTCAGGAAAAGACAAAGTGCCAAAGGATATTTTGGTTATGGAGATAGGAGATGAGAAGGTATATCTGGATGAGGTGAATTTGTATTGTCTTGAGAATGTGACCCGGTTAGGCTTGACTGCCGATACTTTGGATTCTACCACAGCATCGGACGGAACGCCTTCTGCGGAATATTACAAGAACGAGATTTTTGATCTGATTCTGGATACAAAGGTTACTTACATGAAGGCTGTGGACGAAGGAATCACATTGACCCAGCAGGAAAAAAATGATATTAACAATGATGCGGTTGAATATATAGGTGGTCTCGGTGGTTCTGTCACGAAGCAGCTTGGGATTTCTATGGATACAGTGATAAAAAGCTACGAGGAACGTTACATTGTCAAGAAATACGGAGAACAGGCAGTGGAAGATGTGGATGTGGAACAGCAGAAGTATTGTACGATTTACATGCTCCTTTTCCCAAAGGTTCAGGTAAATGAAGACGGCAGCTATGTAAAGGCATCCGATGGAGAGTCTCCGATTTTATTATCCGACGACGAGATTAAGCAGAAAAAGGCAGATGCAGATGATGCTTTGGAGGAACTGAAGGCCGGTGCAGATGTAGAAGAGGTTGCCAAAAAATACGGAGTTGAATTGGTTTCCGGAGAAGAGAGTAATCTGGTAGGAAGCTTTGGAGATCCCTTTGATAAATATGCCGCAACCTTAAAGGAAGGCGAATACAGTCCGGTTTTGGATATTGCAAGCTGTTACGCAATTGTGAAAATGGTTGAAGAAAACAATCAGGCATTGGCAGACCAGATTACGGAACACTATCGTGAGGATCAAAAGCAGGATGAACTGGATAATATAGTAGAATCCCTGTATGATGAATATCAGATTGACAAGGATCAGGTTTTAGTAGGTCGGGCATGGGATAAGCTGTCATTGTATGACTTTTCCGGCTATGTGGAGGATCAGGAATGAAATACAGAAAAAGAATAGGTTTACTTATGGTTGTGCTTAGCGCCTGTATGCTGGCAGGATGCGGAAAAAAACAGGAAGAACCGGTAAATGTCGTTTATGAATACGGAGATGCGGCAATTACTTACGGAGAGTTTTATATTTATGCCAAAACCATTCAGGAGGATTATCAAAAGACATACGGAGAAGGTATCTGGAGTCTGGAGTTAGAGACGGAAGACGGAAAAAAGAGCATGAAGGATGTTACTTTGGAGGATATTATCTCTGATATTAACCGGATTAAGGTAATGGTTGCCCAGGCGAAGGACATGGAGATTTCCTTAAAAAGCGAAGAGAAGGAGTCTATTCAGCAGCAGGCGGATGCTTTTTATTCCGGATTGACGAAGGCTGATATCAAGCAGGCGGAGATTACAAAGGATGATGTTGTTAAGGTCATGGAAGAGAACATGATTGCATCAAAGGTATATGAACAGGTTATTTCCGACTCGGATTTTGAAATTTCCGATGAAGAGGCACGAATGACAACCTTCTATGATGTTTTGTTTGAGTGTTATAAGGTGAAAAAGGATGGTTCGGTAGAGGAATATACCGATGAACAGAAGGCACTGCAGCTGGAAAAGGCGAATGAAGCTTTGGAAAGTCTTGCTAAGGATGATGATGTAACCTATGAATCCATTGTAGATAAGTATGATTTGCAGTATTCCAACTCTTACACGATGAAAAAGTCTGATATTGTAGAGGAATACGGCAGCTCTGTTGCAGATAAGATTCTTTCCTTGTCCGACGGAGAAGTCAGTTCTGTGGTGGAAAGCCGATATGGCTATCATATTTTCAAAATGATAGAGTCCAATAATAAAGAGCTGACCAAGAAAAATAAGGCAGAGATTGTGGAGCAGATGCAGCGGAGTTATTTTGATGATATCTATGAAAAATGGGCAAAAAAATATGATTCCCATTTTGATATGGCGGTAGATGTTGATTATGATATGATAAAGGGATTTCCGTTTCAGGACAAACAGGAGGAAAAATAACATGGATACAAAACAGATTCAGGTGTGTGAATGTAATGCAATTCATCAGGATGTTGTTGACAGAGTAAGTGCTGTAATGCCGGCGGAAGAGACACTTTATGACTTAGCAGAGCTGTTTAAGGTGTTTGGGGATACGACAAGAGCAAGGATTTTATGTGCATTGTTTGAAAGTGAGATGTGCGTATGTGATATTTCTGTATTGTTGGGAATGACCCAGTCTTCTATTTCTCATCAGCTCAGGGTATTAAAATCCGCAAAGCTGGTTAAGAATCGTAAAGATGGTAAGGTTGTATATTATTCCTTGGACGATGAGCATATTAAACATATCTTTGAGCAGGGCTTAGAGCATATTAGTGAGTAAGTGGATTTTGGCAGGAATGTTATATTCATGTTGTAAAAGAACCCCAAAGGACAGACTGGAAAATGTCTGCTCTTTGGGGTTCTTGTGTTTTGTCGTTTATTTTTAACAGGTTTTCCATGTTGTAGGTGATAATAAAACCAACAATGGGAAAAGCTCCAGACGACCTGCCAGCATATCAAACATCAGTACATATTTTGAGAATCCTGAATACAGGTCAAAATTGGCTGCCGGACCGACTAAGGATAGTCCCGGACCGATGTTGCCAAGTGCGGAAGCAACCGCTGTTAAGTTCGTTATTCCGTCATAGTTGTCCACGCTGATGAGCAGTACGGATAGGACAAATATCAGGATGTATGAAATGAAAAATATATTTGACGAACGTAAGACGCTGTGGGACAACGGCTTTTGATCCATCTGGATGACCTTGATGTTCCGGCTGTGGCATAGCTGGTGCAGTTCTTTTTTTACGGTTTTCCAGTATATCAATACTCTTGAAACCTTAATTCCACCGCAGGTACTACCGGCGCAGCCGCCTACAAACATTAAGATGACCAAAATGCATTTGGAAAGCTCCGGCCATAGATCAAAGTTTACCGAAGAAAATCCGGCAGTTGTCATAATAGAACCAACCTGCATAAAACTGTGACGGAAGCTTTCCTCCATGGAATAGTCTGTAGCAAAGAACAGATTCATGGCAATGGCTGCCATGGATGCAAAAAATAACAGACAGTATAAGCGGATTTCTTCCATATGAATCGCATCCTTGAACCGTTTGATCCATAACAGGAAGAAGAAGTTATAGTTAAAGCCGGAGAAAAACAAAAATACGGATACCACATACTGTATGGCTGGGGAGTAGGCTCCCAAAGAAGCATTCTTGTTTGCAAAACCTCCTGTACTTGTTGTTGTAAAGGAAGTACAGATGGCATCAAAGACCGGCATTTTTGCAATTACCAGACTGATGATTTCCAACATGGTTAAGGTGAAATAGATGGCATACAAATAGTATGCGGTCTTTTGTACCTTGGGAACCAGTTTTCCTACGCTGGGACCCGGACTTTCTGCTTTCATAAGATACAGATCCTGTCCACCGGTTAATGGCAGTAATGCCAGAAGGAATACAAGAACTCCCATGCCTCCGATCCACTGAATCAGACTTCGCCAGAATAACATACAATGGGACAGTGGCTCGACTTCATGAAGGATTGTGGCGCCGGTTGTCGTAAATCCGGATATTGTCTCAAATAATGCGTTGGTAAAGCTTGGTATCTCTCCGCTGAAATAAAATGGAAGGCAGCCCGTTAAGGATAACAAAATCCAGCTTAAGGCAGTCATGACCAGACCTTCCTTTGCATAAAATTTTGTGTTTTTCGGTCTTTTTCTTGTAAGCAGAAGACCAATTACCAGCATAATAAGAGCACAAATTACAAAATATTTGCCATGACCTTCGTGATAGTAGATGGATACCCCGGCAGGGATAACCATAAGGCCTGCAATGGTATTTAAAATCCATCCTAACATATAGATTATCATTGTAATGTTCATAATATAAACTCCTATGCTAAAATATCCTTGATATCGGTTAATCCTTTATTGGTTGTAACAATGATTACGGTATCTCCGTTTTCTATGGTATCCTTACCGCTTGGGGTAATGATCTTGCCGTTTCGTACAATTGCACAAACCAAAAGATTCTTTTTTAATTTCAGATTCATCAAAGGAGTACCGGTTACCTTGGATTTCTGCTTAATACTGAATTCCAGTGCTTCCATTCGATCATCCAATATTCGGTACAGTGTTTCCACATTGCTTCCAAATGAGTTTTGCAGGGCTCTTACATATTGGAGAATGGATTTTGCGGTGATTTTTTTCGGACAGGCAATGGCGTCTAATTTCAAATCGCCGATTACTTCTTCAAAATCTACCTTATCGATTTTTGTGATTACCTTTGCATTGCTTACTTTTTTGGCGAACAAAGATAATACCAGATTTTCTTCGTCCATATCCGTAAGGGAAACAAAAGCATCGATATTTGCAATTCCCTCTTCCAGTAATAAATCCCGGTTGGTTGCATCTCCGTGAATAATCATGGCTTTTGGAAGCAGACTGCTTAGTGTCTCACATCTGTCCAGATCCTTTTCTACAATACGAACCTGTATTTTTGTATTTTCAAGGTGCTTTGCCAGATAATAAGAAATGGTTCCGCCACCGATAATCATAACGGACTTAATCGGTTTTGCCTTGATTCCAATTTTAGACAAGAGGGAATGAATCTCCTTTGGTGGTATGATAACAAACATATTGTCTCCCTGATGAAGAATGGTATTACCATCGGGAATAAACACCTCATTATCTCTTTCTACTGCACAGATTAATGTGTTCTCGCTGATTTTATTGGAAAATTCATATACTGTCATGGAATGCAGAATGGAATTATCCGGAACCGGCAGCTTAATCAGATGGATTCTCGTCTTTGCAAAGGAATAAATGTCCAATGCGCTTGGAACCTCTATCAGCCGGGAAATGTTATTGGCGCAGGCATACTCCGGATTGATTGTCATGGATAACCCAAGCTCTCTGCTTAAATATTTGATTTCTGAGTTATATTCCGGATTCCGCACCCTTGCAATGGTATGGCAGTTACCGAATTTTTTGGCAATCAGTGTGCAAAGCAGATTGATTTCGTCCTGTCCGGTAACGGCAATCAACAAATCGCTTTCCTTGATTCCTGCCTCTGCCTGTGTTCGGAAAATAGTAGCATTACCCTGAATCCCCTGAATATCCAATAAAGATAAGGCATGCTCTAATTTAGCCTCTTTTGAGTCGATGACTGTAATTTCATGTCCCTCTTCACTTAATTGTTCTGCTAATGTATAGCCGACCTTGCCGCACCCGGCAATTATAATTTTCATAGTCTCACCCCTTATATAGATTCTACTGTATATTAATGAATATTTTTAAAAATGACAATAGTGCCCTTAAATATATCGTTGCACATGCACGTAAATTTTTCCTTTTCGGGTGCTGCCTCCTGTGCCCCTAAATATAAATTTTCCGTAGCCCCGGACAGAAAATACATCCCCCTCTTTTAAGGAAATGCTGTTCCTTCCGGTAATGGTGCCGTTTAAGGTAACCTTTTTATCGGTAAAAAAAGCAAGGGTTTCTTTTCTGGAGCATTTTGTAAGGTTTGCAATAATTCCATCCAGCCGTAAAGAAGAAACCGGAAAGGATTCGTCCTTAAGAGTTGGTTTTAATGCAGGAATCTCCCCTGTTACCACCTCACATTTTACATTGGTGTGGCGGATGCAGGATAAATGTTCCGTAATGTAGTCTGCCATAGAATCCAGGCAGAATACATAAGCGGTTTTGTCCTTAATCAGAATATCCCCAATTGTGTCCCGTTGTATGCCTAAATTCATCAAAGCACCAAGATAGTCTCTGTGAGACAGGACTTCTCCGAATTTTTCAATTAAAGGTGTAATGCGGATGGCAACAATGGGAAAGGTACCTTTATAGCCAAGGGCTTTCTCCGAACCAAAGCCTAAGACCATCCGGTCTGCCGGTTCATATCCCCCATAATAGGAAAAATCTGTATAGGAAAGCTCATTCCTCCATTCGTGAATCAGCGTTTGTTCGTCTACACTTAAAAAATGGGTGTAGGTATAGATGTTTTGCTGATAGGATTTTTGAGCCAGATCCAGAATCCTTCCCTTTAAAATCTGTTCCTCATTCATTTGTTTTGTTATATCCTCCCCTGATAAGACAAAGCCTTTTTGGTTTTGTGAAATATACAGGCATCTGGTTATCATTCTGTCAGCCTGATACATATCGTTTCACTATTATAACAGAAAATAAAAATATGTGAATATCAGGAATAAATATGATATACTTCAAAACAATGATATCAAGAGAGAAAGTTGAGGAATCATATGAGATTTGTAATTCAAAGAGTAACAAAAGCACAGGTAACGGTAGATGAGCAGGTAATCGGAAGGATTGGAAAAGGATATCTCGTTTTAATCGGAGTGGCAGAGGATGACACGGAAGAGATTGCGGATAAAATGATTCATAAGATGTTAAATCTCCGCATTTTCTCGGACGAGGAAGGTAAAACCAATTTGAATCTGGCGGATGTAAAGGGAGAGCTTTTGCTTGTGTCCCAGTTTACGTTGTATGCAGACTGTCGGAAAGGGAACCGTCCTTCCTTTGTAAAAGCAGGCAATCCGGAAAAGGCAGATGCATTATATGAATATATTATTAAAAAATGCAAAGAAGAAGTGGAGGCTGTACAAACAGGAAGTTTTGGGGCAGATATGAAGGTAGAACTTTTGAATGACGGACCGTTTACGATTTTATTGGATAGTGAGGAACTGATAAAAAAGAAGTGAAAACATTTGACACAACATATAATAGTTGATAAAATGTGCTTAGTTTTGTGAAAATACATTAATAGATGGAATTCACGCATTTTGTAGTGAAAGGTGGAGAAACAATTGAGAAAAATCGTATTATCATTGTTGGTAGATAACACCTCTGGTGTACTGGGAAGAGTTTCCGGAATGTTTAGCAGACGTGGATATAACATTGACAGCTTATCTGTTGGTGTGACAGAGAATCCGAAGTATTCCCGTATGACAGTAGCAGCCAGCGGAGACGAACTGACTTTGGCACAGATTGCAAAACAGTTAAACAAATTAGAGGATGTTGTTGAGATTATCGAATTAAAAGACGGTGAGTCTGTATGCAGAGAGCTTGTATTGGTGAAGGTTAAGACAAGTCGTGAAGAGAAGCAGCAGATTATCGCATTAACAGATGTATTCCGTGCTAAGATTGTAGATGTGTCTGTTGAGTCTTTGATGATTGAGTTGACAGGTAATTCCAATAAGATAGAAGCATTTATCGGTTTGCTGGATGGATTTGAGATTGAGTCTATTGTAAGAACCGGATTGACAGGTCTTGTCCGTGGCGGTGTACAGAACTAAGGCTTGATATGAGAATGCACAAATCTGTTAAGCTTTCATATAGGTTGGATTTGTGAAAACTTACAGTTTGTTATAAATGACACTTACTTACACTTGCAGTAAGCAGGTGATATTACAAAATTTTATATTTAGGAGGAACTGGAAATGGCAGATGCTAAGATTTTTTACCAGGAAGATTGTAATTTATCATTGTTAGACGGAAAGACTATCGCCGTAATCGGTTATGGTAGCCAGGGACATGCTCATGCATTGAATGCAAAAGAGTCAGGTTGTAACGTAATTATTGGTTTATATGAGGGCAGCAAGTCTTGGGCAAAGGCAGAAGCTCAGGGATTTGAAGTTTATACAACTGCAGAAGCTGCTAAGAAGGCTGATATCATCATGATTTTAATTAATGATGAATTACAGGCTGATATGTATAAGAAAGACATTGAGCCAAACTTAGAGCCTGGTAACATGTTAATGTTCGCTCACGGATTTAATATTCATTTTGGATGTATCGTACCACCTAAGGATGTGGATGTAACTATGATCGCACCAAAGGCACCGGGACATACAGTACGTTCAGAGTATCAGGCAGGAAAAGGAACTCCTTGTCTTGTAGCTGTATATCAGGATGCTACAGGTCAGGCTCAGGATCTTGCATTAGCTTACGCATTGGCAATCGGTGGAGCAAGAGCCGGAGTATTGGAGACAACATTCCGTACAGAGACAGAGACAGACTTATTTGGTGAGCAGGCAGTACTTTGCGGTGGTGTTTGTGCATTAATGCAGGCTGGTTTTGAGACTCTTTGTGAAGCAGGCTATGATCCAAGAAATGCATACTTTGAATGTATCCATGAGATGAAGTTAATCGTTGACTTGATTTATCAGTCAGGCTTCGAAGGAATGAGATATTCAATTTCCAATACAGCTGAGTATGGTGATTATATTACAGGACCTAAGATTATTACAGAGGATACCAAGAAGGCTATGAAGAAGATTCTTTCAGATATTCAGGACGGAACATTTGCAAAAGAATTCTTATTGGATATGTCACCTGCAGGACGTCAGGTACACTTCAAGGCTATGAGAAAGCTTGCTGCTGAGCATCCATCAGAGGTTGTTGGTAAGCAGATTCGTAGCTTATATAGCTGGAATAACGAAGAGGATAAGTTTATTAATAACTAATTTTCTAACAGTATAAGAAAGAATAATAATCCCATGTTATACATATATTTATGCTATATCATGGGATTATTTTATAGCTTCGGATACTGCCTCGGATATTGGGAGTAAAAAATGAAGAATAAAAGATTCAATAAATGCATTGCGGTCATTCTTATAGGTATCATCTGTTTTTCTGTAACCGGCTGTGGAAAACAGGAGAAAGCACTGTTTCATGTATGCGGATATGACTTGTCATATGAACAGACCTTAGTGTTTGGGTATATTTACGGAATGAATTATAATCTGAAGGCCTCTGATGATTTTAAAGCAGATTATGAAGGCGGATTAAACTATGGAGATTATTGCAAAGAGCAGATTCAGAATGATATTATAGAGACCCTTTTGCTTTGGAATGAAGCAAAGGACAATAAAATCAAACTGTCATCGGAGGAGAAGCAGCAGGTATCCGATAATGCAAAAAAACTGACGGAATATTTCGGCAGTGGCAGATTTGAAGGTGCCGATATCAGTCAGAAGGATATAGAGACTGTTTATGAAATGAAAGCCCTTGCAGATGCATATGTGAAACAGTTAACAGACGATAAGCAAAGCGATGAAGCGTCTGATACGTATGTAAAGGTCTATCAGGTTACATTTCTGACGGCAAAGTTAGATGCCAACGGAAATTATACATTAGATGAGGATGGTAATGTAATAATGGAAGATTCCGCTACCGCTTCCAAGATGAAGGAAGCAGCGCAAACCGTTTCCTCCAGAGTACAGGATGGAGAGGATATAAAAGAGGTTATAAAGGATTATGATGCCTCTGTAACCGGCGCGGAAAAATACCTGAAGGTAAAGGATATGCCATCTGCTTACCGAAAAGAGATAGAAGGGATGTCTGTTGGAGATACCAGTAATCCTATTGGGTTTGATTATGGTTATTACGTCGTGGAGCTGTTATCCGAAGATGGGGAAGACTATGCCAAGGCAGTGGCAAATCATGAATATGCTACCGAGAGTGAAGAAAAAAGAACCCGGGAGATTGACCGTCTGAAGGATAAATATATAGGAACCTCTACGGATTATGTAGAAAAGAATTGGTCGGATATTAAGATAGAAACTTTTGCGCCGTCTTAATATTACGGATACCGGACAGCGGATGAAACCATTGCCCGGTATCTTTTTTCTGAGGTGTTTACTTAAGGTTACGTGCGATTGAATCATATAAATCCAAAACACAGTGCTCATCCTTGGCAAAATGTTCACAATTCAAACAGCTGACGCAATCACAGTCTACGCAGTTTGATAATTCACTTGTGGTAGTTTTGGTGTATGAACTACATCTTTTTGCTACTTCCTCGTATTCCTTTTTTGAACTTCTCATGGTAACTCCTTTAATAATAGCAAGACAGACGTTGATGGTGTCTGCCTTTGTTAATGGTTACACCTATAGTATGACTTGACAATCTATATTTCATTCAGTAAAATTACAAATTAATTGTTCTTAATGATATTAAATTTATTTTTTAGGAGGATATGAGATTGGACCCTGACTCGTATATTATGGAGATTGTTGCACTGGTGGTTTTGATTTTGCTTTCCGCTTTTTTTTCGTCAGCGGAGACATCCCTGACAACGGCGAATAAACACCGCTTACGTTCATTGGCGGAAGAAGGGAATAAGGCCGCAAAGAAGGTATTAAAGCTTGTGGAGAATCCATCAAAGATGCTCAGTGCGATTTTAATTGGTAACAATGTGGTGAATATTTCGTCTTCTGCACTGGCAACGACTCTTACAACGAAGCTTTTTGGTAATGAATACATTGGAATTTCTACGGGTATTCTTACTTTGGTCGTGCTTTTGTTTGGTGAGATTACACCGAAAACACTGGCAACCTTATACAGTGAGAAGCTGTCTATGATATACATTTATGTAATCGGTCCTCTTACGGTAATCCTTACACCTGTGATATGGATTGTAGACCGATTGGGGAATATCATTTTCTTCATATTAAGAATTGATAAAGACAAAGCACAGAATACAATGACAGAAGGAGAACTTCGGACGATTGTAGATGTAAGTATGGAAGACGGCGTAATCGAGAAAGAAGAAAAATCCATGATCAATAATGTGGTGGATTTTGGAGATTCCAAGGCAAAGGATGTTATGATTCCGAGAGCGGACATGGCAGTTGTGTCGGTAGACGCCGATTATGGGGAAGTATTCAAGACCTTTAAAGAAGACCATTATTCCAGACTGCCTGTATATGATGATAACAAAGACAGTGTAATCGGTATTCTTTATTTCAAGGATTTGTTCTTTTATTATGAAGGAAAGAATGGGGACTTGAAGAATACCTTCTCGGTGCGGGATGTGATGAGAGAGCCATTTTTTGTCTACGAATATCAGAAGACATCATCTATTATGGCGGAGATGCGGAGTCGGTTTATCTCATTGGCAATTGTGTTGGATGAGTATGGATCTGCTGTCGGTTTGATTACATTGGAGGATCTGCTGGAGGAAATTGTAGGTGAGATTCGGGATGAGTTCGATATGGACGAATTGAAGAATGTAACTAAGATAGATGAAAACCGGTTTGAGGTGGATGCCTCCATGAAGCTTACGGATTTGGAGGATCAGCTTGGAATCGTTTTAAAATCAGAGGATTATGATTCCCTTGGTGGATATGTAATAGAATTGTTAGATCATCTTCCGGTAGAAGGAGAGACCGTCATGAAGGACGGTATTACCTTTACGGTCATCTCCATGGACAAAAACAGAATTGACCGGGTAGCGATGATAATCGATCCGGAATTAATGTGATTTTTTCGGAAAAAGGAATCGGTTGGCAGGAATAAAGTTTGAATAAGATGCATATATAGAAAGAATGAGGTAGAAAGAATGATAAGTGCAAATAATGTTACTTTGCGTTTTGGAAAAAAAGCGCTGTTTGAGGATGTCAATATTAAGTTTACGGAAGGGAACTGTTATGGCTTAATTGGAGCAAACGGAGCAGGAAAATCCACCTTT
The DNA here is from genome assembly GCA_934294885.1 of uncultured Lachnospiraceae bacterium. Classification (GTDB taxonomy): domain Bacteria; phylum Bacillota; class Clostridia; order Lachnospirales; family Lachnospiraceae; genus CAG-590. The sequence continues at coordinate 42,640 of CAKRAK010000021.1, forward strand.
TTGAAAATCTTGTCCGGCGAATTGGAGACGACAAAGGGAGATATTACCATGAATGCCGGGGAGCGGTTATCGATTCTACGTCAGGATCATTTCAAGTATAATGACTTTACGGTTTTGGATACCGTAATTATGGGTAATCAGCATTTATATGATGTAATGAAAGAAAAAGATGCTATTTATGCAAAGGAAGATTTTACGGATGCAGATGGTGAACGGGCTGCTGTTTTGGAAGGCGAATTTGCCGAGATGAACGGATGGGAAGCGGAATCGGATGCTGCCACCTTGTTGAATGGATTGGGAGTTGATACGGAAAATCACTACAAATTAATGTCAGAGCTTGAGGACACCTTAAAGGTTAAGGTATTACTTGCACAGGCATTGTTTGGTAATCCGGATGTATTGTTATTGGACGAGCCTACCAACCATTTGGATTTGGAGGCGATTGCATGGTTAGAGGAATTCCTGATTAATTTTGATAATACTGTGATTGTTGTATCCCATGACCGTTACTTTTTGAATAAGGTTTGTACTCATATTGCGGATATTGACTATGGTAAAATTCAATTATATGCAGGTAATTATGATTTCTGGTATGAATCCAGCCAGTTAATGATCAAGCAGATGAAGGAAGCCAATAAGAAGAAAGAAGAAAAGATAAAGGAATTACAGGAATTTATCCAGCGATTCTCCGCAAATGCATCGAAGTCTAAGCAGGCAACCTCAAGAAAGCGTGCGCTGGAGAAAATCGAACTGGATGAGATGCGTCCTTCCAGTCGTAAATATCCGTATATTGACTTCAGACCGAATCGTGAGATTGGTAATGAAGTATTGACGGTTGAAGGCATTACCAAGACAGTAGATGGAGAAAAGATATTAGATAATATTTCCTTTACCATCGGACGGGAGGACAAGGTTGCCTTTGTCGGACCGAACACCTTGGCAACAACGATGCTCTTTAAGATTTTAACCGGTGAGGAAGAGGCAGATGAAGGTACCTTCAAATGGGGCATTACTACATCTCAGGGTTACTTCCCGAAAGATAATACAAAAGAATTTGACAACGACATGACAATTGTAGAGTGGCTGACCCAGTATTCGGAAGAAAAGGATCCTACTTATGTCAGAGGATTTCTGGGAAGAATGTTATTTGCCGGAGATGATGGCGTGAAAAAGGTAAAGGTTCTTTCCGGAGGGGAGAAGGTGCGTTGCCTTCTTTCTAAGATGATGATTATGGGCTCTAATGTACTTGTGTTGGACGAGCCTACCAACCATTTGGATATGGAATCTATTACAGCATTGAATAACGGTCTGATTAAATTCCCGGGAGTGCTTTTATTCTCATCTCAGGATCATCAGTTTATTCAGACAACAGCAAACCGTATTATGGAGATTACTTCTAACGGATTGATTGATAAAATGACAACATATGATGAGTATTTAGAGAGTGACGAGCTGGCAAGAAAACGTCAGGTTATGAATATTGACTCATCCGAACAGTAATCTGTTGGTCAAATTGTAAGACAATTTGTCTGAAAAGGGATTATTTGCGGTGGAAATTAGAGTATTTTCACAATAACCAATAAAAAAGATGGGCTATTTTTAGGTACTATATGGAATATTCACAATAAAAATAGAAAAAAAGACTTGCAAAATTGGTTAAAATGATATATATTATAGGAACAGACGACAAGTCCGTATGTGGATTTATTACTTATGGCATTATTATTATGAGATTTCATAATAATTACATAAATGCAAATCTATTATTTTAATAACTCAAAAGGGAGGAAAAAAGTCTATGAGAAAGAAATTAGTAAGTGGACTTCTTGCAGCTACTATGGTTGCAAGCTTAATGGTAGGTTGTGGATCAACTAATAATGCAGGTGATACTACAGAAGCTGCCAACAACGATGCTACAGAGGCAACAGAAGCAACAGAGGAGGTTACAGAAGCTGAAGTTACTGAGGCTGCTACAATGGAAGCTCCTTCAGCAGAAGGTCGTTCAGACATCAACGTATATCTTTGGGATGATGATGGACAGGGCAAATGTGAGTACGTATTAAGCAAGATGGATAAGGAACTTGCTGATCACATCAAGATCGTTAACTTAGGTGTTGGTGGTACAGATCAGGCTTATGCTGATGGTATTAACGCTGGTTACGCAGATAAAGATAACTATCCTTCAGTAATCTTATCAGACGCTGGTTTCGTTAAGATGCTTGCAGCTGACGAGAACGTAATGTCAATCGCTGATGCTGGTATTACAGATGAGATGTATGCTAACGCATATGCTTACACAAAGGAATTAGGTAGTGTTGGTGGAACATTAAAGGCACTTTCATGGCAGGCAACTCCAGGATGTTTAGTTTACAGAGCTGACATCGCTAAGGAAGTTCTTGGAACAGATGATCCGGATGAAGTAGCTTCTAAGGTTGCTGGATGGGATAACTTCTTCGCTGTAGCTGATCAGATGAAGGAAAAAGGATACAAGATGACTTCAGGTGCTGATGAAATCAAGTACGCTTGCTTAAATCAGAGAACTCAGCCATGGGTATCAGATGATTCTAAGTTACAGTTAGGTGACGAGATCACAACTTATGTTGAGAATGCTAAGAAGTTATATGACGGAGATTACACAAACAAGGCTAACACATGGACAGAGAACTGGACAGCTTCTATGGCTGAAGGTGATGTATTCTGTTACTTTGGTTGTACATGGTTCTTAGGAACAATGGAAGCTTCTTGTACAGAAGATACTGCTAACTTCGGTAAGTGGAAAATCTGTGCTGCACCAGAAGGTTATAACTGGGGTGGTACATTCCTTATGATTGGTAAGGATACACCAGATCCTGAATTAGCTGCATACTTTGTATACATGATGACTTGTGATGAGGACGTATTATACGGACTTAACGCTGACAAGGGTGACTTCGTAAACAACAAGAAAGTTATTGACAAGTTAGTTGCTGATGGTGTTGGTGAAAGAGATATCCTTGGCGGACAGAATGCACTTGATGTATTCAGCTCAAATGCTATGACTCTTACATGTACAGCATCTGATATTGATAACGATGTTATCGCTGCTCTTGATCATGCTTCTGAAGCTTACAACACAGGTGAGTATTCATCAGTTGATGAGTGTGTTGATTACGTTAAGGATCAGATTAAGACAACTCTTGACTACATCACTGTAGAGTAATTAGATTGTTTATCGTAATAACAATATTTAATTATTAAGTTGTGCGCTCATGTGCATTCGCACATGGGCGCATTTTTTACCTAAAATAAAATGGATTGGGAGTGACGGTGTGAGACAAGCAAAGAAAAAAACAGTTGAGTATGGAAAGTACGGAATTATTTTCCTTATTCCTTTCTTCGTAGCATTTTTTATATTCCAGTTCTATCCACTTCTTTATACCATCTTTAAATCATTATTATATGATCAGAAGATTAGTAGAACCAATTTTGAGACACACTTTGGTTTAGGAAACTATACCAATTATATCTTTGGTGAAGCCGGCGGTGGAGAATTCTGGAGTTCATTATGGATAACAATTATTCTGTGGATATTAAACTTTATTCCACAGATTATATTAGCTCTCGTTTTGGCTGCATGGTTTACAGACAGTCATAACAAGTTAAAGGGTACAGGTGCTTATAAGGTAATGATGTACATGCCTAATATCATTACTGCAGCAACTACAGCTTTGTTGTTCTATCAGTTATTTAATGTTAATGGTACAATTACAAAATCATTAATTAAAGTCGGATTGGTAAATTCAAACGGATTTATTGAAAAAGGCTGGGGTTCTTTATTGCTCGTTGCCTTTATTCAGTTCTGGATGTGGTATGGTAATACAATGATCGTATTAATTGCCGGTATTCTTGGTATTAATCCATCATTATATGAAGCTGCCATGGTTGATGGTGCTACATCAAAACAGCAGTTCTTCAAGATTACATTGCCATTGTTAAGACCTATTTTACAGTATACAATGGTTACTTCAGCAATCGGTGGTTTACAGATGTACGATATTCCACAGTTGTTAAATGAAGGTGGCCCACTTGTTAAGATGGGTAGCAAGTCTGTACTTTCGACAACTACAGTTGTTATGTTAATTAAGAAATATGCATCAGTTGGTGCGTCTACAGAAAACTTCGGACGTGCATCTGCTTATTCTGTTGTATTATTCCTCGTAACATTGGTTGTAAGTATGATTTTCTACAAGTTAACAGCAAAGAAAGCAGTGTAGGAAGGAGGATATATTCGATATGGCAGTAGAAAAGAAAAAACTTTCAGGAAAAGTAATTTTTAGAATGGTTATTTGCATTATCTTATGTATCTTAGCAATATTTCCTTTCTATATTTTGGTTATTAACGCAACATTACCACATGCAGAGATTTCAACAGGTATCAAGTTTATCCCTGGAACGAACTTTATTAAGAACTTCCAGAACATGATGAACCCTGAGAAGATGTTGGTTAAGTCTGTATCATTGATTGGTGCGTTCCGTAACTCGTTAATCATCACAGTTCCAACAACTGTATTACAGATTTATTTCGGTACTTTAACAGCATATGCATTAACAGTATATCAGTTTAAGGGAAGAGACTTTATCTGGGGTGTTATTTACGGTATCATGATGATTCCTACACAGGTTTCTATCGTAGGTTTGATTAAGATTTGTCAGTTGACACACTTATATGGTACTGTATTACCAATGATTCTTCCTGCAATCGCAGCTCCTACCACTGTTTACTTTATGAAGCAGTACATGGAGAATGGTCTTTCTATTGAGATCGTTGAGGCAGCCCGTATTGATGGATGTAGTGAGTTCTCAATCTTTAACAAGATTGCATTACCACTTATGAAGCCGGCTATGGCAACACAGGCTATTTTCGCATTCGTTGCATCATGGAATAACTTATATACACCTTCTATCTTATTAGGTGCTAAGAGAGAGTTATCTACATTGCCAATGTATGCACAGGCTATTCGTGCAAACGATAAGACACCGGACTTAGGTCAGGTTTATGCAGCTATGTTATGTGCTATTTTGCCAATTGTTGTTGCATATTTGTTATTATCTAAGTATATTATCGAGGGTGTTGCTCTTGGTGGTGTTAAGGAGTAATTTTACATTAAATTACATATTTAACTATGATTTAAAACCGATTCTTCTGAAAAGAGGAATCGGTTTTGTTTTTTGAAAAAACAGTGAAATCTTTCCGTTTCATATTGACTTTTTATGATAGAAATGTAATCATAAAAAGAGTTGCATGTAAGAATAAATATGGAAGGACATAGAACATGGATATGAATAAGAAGAAAACAAGACACAGTAAGAAAATAATTACGGCAATTATGCTGGCATGTGTGATGCTTATAAGCTGTGTTGGATGTGGTAAGAAGGCTGTTTCCGTTGAGGAAGCAAAGAAAAATGTTGTAATGACGCTGAATGATTATGATGTTACGTTAAGCGAATATAATCTTTTTGCAATACAGTATATGATGATGCAGGGCATGAATCCGGATGATATTACAAGTGATAAGATTGACTCTATGAAGACGGAGATTGCCAATGAGATTAAGTTAGAGATTGTTGAATATTTGTTGGCACAGAAGACTGATGGCGTTGAGGTTGCAGATGATGCGAAGGCAGAAATTTCGACCAATACAGATAACTATATTGATAAGATGGGAGAGGATTTTCTTTCTCAGTACGGAATTGATAAGGCTGCGGTAACACAGTTATTTACAGAACAGGCATATATTAAGGCATTAACAGATAAAGCAAAGCAGGATTTGGCTGACGATGCATATGAGGATAATGCAGAGAAGTTTAAGGATATAGATTTTCATACCGTATATTATGCATTGTTCCCAAGTATTCAGTATGATGAAGATGGGAATGCAGTAACAGATGATAATGGTGAGAATGTATCTTTATCTGACGACGAATTAAAAAAACAGAAGGAAAAGGCAGAAGAGCTGCAGAAGCGTGCAGCTAAGGGTGAGAAGCTGGAAGATTTAATCGAAGAATATGGAATCAGTGCATATTCAGGTGAAGAGAGAAATTATCAGGGTGCTTATGAGGATAAACTGAATCAGGTAGTGGATAATATGAAAGAAGGAGACATTTCGGATGTTATAGAGACAGATGCGGGTTATATGGTAGTTCGTATGGATAATCCAAAGGATGAAGACTACAAGGAATATGCTCTTCATTATGCAGCAATGCAGACAGCGAACAGTTCGATTACAACACTGCAACAGAGTTGGCTTTCTTCTTCCGGATGTAAGGATGTAGAGCCGGACGAAGATGTCATTAAATCAGTAGATTTTAAGGGCATGTGTCAGAAGATGAAGGATAATGGTGTATACTAAGAAGATTGATAAAGATGGAAGGTTGTTTGGAAATATCTGTAAAACAGCTGGTTTGAGAGGTAGGAGTATTAAGTTTTGAAGGAAGAGATAATAACAGATTCGGAGCTGTCTAAGGTTCAAAAGAATGATGATAATGAATTGGCAGATAGAGCTGAATCGGAAGATAGGAATGCACCGGAGCCGGAAAATAAGGCAGAAGATACAAAGAAAGCAGAATCAGAAGGTAAGCCGGATGGAGTTGCTATACCGGAAAGTAGAATCCACTTAGAGGATGTAAAGGTGGCAGAATCGGAAGGTGATTCGGATGGAACTGCTGCATCGGAAAGTAGAATCGACTCAGAAGATATAGATTTGGATGCTTTAGACGAGAATGCAGACAGTGATAACCCGGGAGGGGATGCAGCTCCTAATGAATCTAAGCTGAAAAGAGGACTGGATATATTCGGAAGTCTTTTTGCACTGAATCTATGCTTTGTATTAACAATATTGCCGGTTTTTACAATTGGTGCAGCTTGTACGGCGATGTATGCCATGATGTATAAGATTCAACGCCATGATGATTATACCGTTGTAAGGGAATATTTTCAGGAATTTAGCAAGAATTTCAAGAAGGCTACCATTACATGGCTGATTATGCTTTTGGCAGCTGTGATTCTATGGGGACAGTACATGTATATCTGTAATTTCCAGGATGGAATGGCGATGCTATATAGTGTATTGCTGCTGATAGAAGGTGTTTTAGCGTGCCTGATTGTACCATTTGTATTCCCGTTGTTGGCTTATTTTGATAATACCATTGCCAATACCTTTAAGAATGCATTGTTATTGTCTGTTAGTAATTTAGGTTCATGGTTAAAAATATTTGTTGCCTGGTTCGCAACATTCTTTTTCTCCTTTGGGTATGAGGTTATCATTTTAAATATCTGGTATTTGTGGGTATTTATTATCTTTGGATTGCTGTTTTACGGTTCTTCTGTGGTTGCAAAGAAGGTATTTGACAAGATTCGGAAAAAACAGAAGGAAGTTCATGATGACCCGAATGCGCTAACCATGAAGGAAGTAAAGGAACGTAAGAAAAAGGAAAAGCAACAAAAGAAAAAGCGTTTTGCATCCAACAAGTCCATAAAAGATCATATGTCTGTTATGGATACGGTAAATGGAACGGCTCCTAAGAAGAAGGAGACTTCGTTGGAGGATTAAAATAAGATTTTTGTAGAAAAAGGTCAGACATCTGTTGAACTGTAGTCTCTTTACAGGATATACCGGTAAGGAGGGTACATATCAACAGATGCCTGACCTTTGTTGTGATTATAATGTCTGACGGTTGTCAGTTCTTTCGGTATGATAACATCTGACTCATATCTTAATGGAAGCTTATAAATACATATCGGCAAGCTTCTGGAATACAGGAATGGAACGTTCTACCTTTTCTGTAGGAATACAGTAGCTGATACGGAAATGTCCCGGAACACCAAAGGAGTTACTTGGAACTAATAACAGATCCAATTCCTTTGCCTTGTTAGAAAATGCAACAGCATCATCTTCTAAGGCTTTCGGGAACATATAGAAGGTTCCTCCCGGTTCTACACATTCAAATCCCATTTTTGTAAGCTCTGTATAGAGAATATTTTTATTTGTCTCGTATACAGACAAATCAGCGGTTTCGTATAAAGACTTGGTTACAGCCAGCTGAATGATACTAGGTGGGCAGTTATGACCGATTCCACGGGAAATCTGACCAAACATATCTACCATTAATTCCGCATTTTCACAGGCCGGATTCACGGCAATGTATCCGATTCGTTCTCCCGGAAGAGAAAGGGATTTACTGAAGGAATAGCAGGTAAGTGTATTATTATAATGGGCTGCGATAAATGGTGCATCTACACCGTTAAATACAATTTCACGATACGGTTCATCTGAAATAATATAGATTGGATGACCATATTCCTCTTCCTTTTCCTGAAGGATTATAGCAAGCTGATGAATGGTTTCTGTGGAATATACGATGCCGGATGGATTGTTTGGTGTGTTGATCAGGACAGCCATTACTTTTTCATTCAGCATATTTATAAATGCATCAAAATTAATCTGGAAGGTTGTAATATCAGCCGGAACGACCTTCAAAACAGCTCCGGTAGAATTTATGTAAGGATTGTATTCAGGGAAAAATGGTGCAAATGTCAGAATTTCATCTCCCGGAACCGTTACTGCTCTTGCGGCATGGGCAATGGCACCTGCGGCACCGCTTACCATAAATATATGATTCATGGAGTAATTCATATCAAAACGGTCATTCAATGAGGCTGCAACAGCTTCTCTTACGGAATCAATTCCAAGACTTGGTGAGTATCCGTGTAAGGTGACCGGATTCTCTGTCTGCAACAAACGAATCATTTCATTTGTAAAGGATTCCGGTGTAGCTACAGAGGGATTACCTAAGCTGTAATCAAATACATTTTCATAACCGATTTCTTTTGCACGTTCACTTCCGTATGCAAATAACTCTCTGATTACGGATTTTTGTCCGCACATATCAATATAATGCTGATTTAACATAATTGTTTTGTTAGACCTCGTTTCTTCTAATAGTTTTGAACCCTTTTTCCGGATTTCAATCCTTTATATCATAGCAAATCTTTAAATGTGTTGCAATCGTTTTGTGAATGGGCTAAAATAGATTCCATGTTAGAGAAAGGAAAGTCGGCAGATACCGGCTTAGCGGATAAAATGGAAAAACAGTCACAAGGCGTTATTTTGTGTGCATCGTCAAAATATGAAGAAAAATACTATCTGAATCCTGATTTTAATGGCCTGCCGGCGGGGATTCAGGATGAACTACAGGCAATGTGCGTTCTTTACACAGAGGATATTGGAGGTATCCTGACTCTGGAATATGATGAAGAGGGGAATCTGGAGTTTGTTACCATGGCTCATGAGGATGATATATTATATGATGATATCGGAAGTGTACTAAAGATTAAGGATATTCGGAATACGAGGCGGGAACTGTTAGAGAGTCTGGAATTATATTATAAGGTTGTGTTTTTGGGACAGCCGTTAGATTTATCGGAGGAATGATATGTTATTAGCAATAGATATTGGAAATACAAATATAACAATCGGTTTGTTTGATCAGGATGAGATACTTGGAACTTTTCGTATGACAACAAAGATTCCAAGAACCTCGGATGAATATGGGATTTTTTTCTATAATTTATTACATAGTAAAGGTTTGTCCCGGACAGATATTGATGCTGCAATTATGGCATCGGTTGTGCCGGATGTGAATCATCATATTATTAACGGACTAATCAAATATTTTAATGTGCAGCCGATTGTAGTGGGTCCCGGAATTAAAACCGGAGTTAAGATTGCCCTTCCGAATCCGAAAGAGGTTGGTGCAGACCGTATTGTGGATGCAGTGGCGGCTTATGAGTTGTATGGTGGACCTGTACTTGTTATTGATTATGGAACGGCTACAACCCATGATCTCATATTAGAGGACGGAACTTTGGTAGGAGGCGTAACCTCACCGGGAATCCGTATTGCCGCACATGCATTGTGGCAGGATGCAGCAAAGCTTCCTAAGATTGAGATTAAGAAGCCGGAGCGGATTCTTGGAAGAGATACCATTACTTCCATGCAGTCCGGTCTGGTATATGGACATATCGGACAGACAGAATACATTATACGCAAAATCCAAAAAGAAGCACAGCTTGATAAAATGACAGTTGTAGCCACCGGTGGACTGGGTAAGATTATTTTTGATGAGACAGACAGCATTGATTATTATGATTCGAACTTAACCTTAAAGGGCTTGAATCTTTTATATCACAAACAATAGAAAGATACGGAAATATGTTTGATTTAAAGAATAAGTTAATACTGGCACCTATGGCAGGCGTAACGGACCTGCCATTTCGCCTGTTATGCAAGGAACAGGGCTGTGATGTATTATATACGGAAATGGTCAGTGCCAAAGCAATATTATATCATAATAAAAATACAACACCTCTTATGCAGTACGAAAAGGAAGAGCATCCTATCGGAATCCAGCTGTTTGGCTCGGAACCGGATATTATGGCGGATATCGCTGCAAGAGTGCAGGAGCTTGGCTTTGATTTTATTGATATTAATATGGGATGTCCCGTTCCGAAAATAGTGAATAATAATGAAGGCTCAGCGCTTATGAAGCAGCCTCTTCTGGTTGGCGAGATTGTGTCAAAGATGGTGAAAGCGGTTCAGGTTCCGGTTACCGTTAAGATACGAAAGGGCTTTGATAAAGACCATGTGAATGCTGTGGAGATTGCTAAGATTGTTGAGGAAAGCGGTGGTTCTGCCATTGCCGTCCATGGAAGACTGCGGGAGGAATATTATTCCGGTCATGCAGATTGGGATATTATCAGGCAGGTAAAGGAAGCGGTTCACATTCCGGTAATCGGTAATGGAGATATTACAACGCCTCAGGATGTTTTGGATATGAGAGAACAAACCGGTTGTGATGCATTTATGATCGGGCGGGGAGCAAAAGGAAATCCCTTCATCTTTTCCCAAATGAAAACTTATTTTGAAAAAGGATATATTCCTGAACGCCCTGATTTATCCGGAATGGTTCAGGTAATGCTAAGACATGCACAGATGATGGTTGACTATAAGGGAGAGTATATCGGTATTCATGAGATGAGAAAGCATGTAGCCTGGTATACAACAGGATTTCCTAATTCGTCAAAGCTTCGGGATGAAGTGAATCATGTGGAAAGCTTTGAAGAATTGAAACAACTGCTGCATGCATGGGAACAGGGGCAGTACTAATATTTTACGGAAATGAGAAACAGTCCTTTTGCCGGAGCAGTATGACCGGCAAGACCACGGTTTTTCCCTTCGATGATAGAAGGGATGTCTTCCGGCTTACGAAGTCCCAAACCGATTTCGATTAAGGTTCCGGTGAGAATCCTTACCATATTATACAGGAAACCGTTTCCGGTATAATCCATGGTCAACAGTTCCTTTTCCGGTTCATAACGAAGATGAATTTCATAAATGGTACGAACACTGGATTTTTTGAATTTCTTATTGCTGCAAAAGCTGATAAAATCATGGGTGCCGAGAAGATACTCGGTGCCCTTTTTCATTGCATCGATATCCAACGGTGTCGGAATGTGATGTGCCGTATTTCTTAAAAATAAATTTCCGTAAGCAGAGGTATCAATATAATAACGATATGTTTTTTCGGTTGCGTTTAATCTTGCATGGAAGCGGAGATCACAGACTTCGCAGGATAAAATCCGGATATCCTTTGGGAGATATTGATTCATTTCTGCTAAAAACTTATCTGTAGTCAAAATTTGCCGGCAATGAAAATGGAACACCTGACCCGTTGCATGAACTCCGGCATCTGTCCGTCCCGATGCGGTAATCTCGATTTCTTCATCTAACAATTTGCCAATGGTATGTTCTATTTTCCCTTGTATCGTATTATCGGTATTCCCCTGCTTCTGCCATCCATTGTATCGGGTGCCCTCATATGCTACAACACATTTATATGAATTCATACTCTGCTCCTTCCTAACTAAAACTTATGGGATGTTTGCGAAACCCGAGATGTTCTTTTCCTATTTGTACAAATGGAATTTATA
>CAKRAK010000022.1 GCA_934294885.1 uncultured Lachnospiraceae bacterium
CTTACGAACCTTATCCAGATCACCCATATCCATATTGACTAAGCGATTCAATTGAAAATTCAGGCTCGGATTATCATTTAGATGGTACATCCCCACCGGAAGTACCATCGGCTTTAAAATATCATATTTTTTTATCTTCCATATCTGTTTCCTCTCAAAATCCACATGACCATTTGCATATATATCGGTCATGTAATTATGTTAGTCTTTTCTAACTTGTTTGTCAACAGATAAAATTTTTATTCACAATGCGACCTTGTTTCCATCTCAGCCGGCACCTTCCTCTGATTTTCATCTAAATTAATTACTCTGCCGCTTTTCAATAATTGACGTTCTTAATTGACGCGCCGCCGAACTGATCGGGTGCGTACCATCATATACAAGACATACATTTCTTGACGGTATTTTCTCTTTCAAGGAGATTTCCACAATTTCCTTCCTGTCTATTGATTCCTGTGCCATGATTTCCGGCAAAAATGCCAATCCCAACTCACATTTTACCAATGGCAGTATCTGATCGGTCGTAGCTGTTTCGGTATCCGGTTCCAATTCTAAGCCATGGGTCAAGAACAAATCCTTATAGAACTTATACGTCATAGTCTCTTTTCCCAAACATATTAACGGATAATTCTTTACTTCTTTCAAAGATAACTCCTGGCTTGCAAGTGCCGTGAAGGTTGTTCCACCAACTAATATTTCCCTAAATGACTGCAACAGAATCATCTTAAGTGGTTCCTCTACATATACTGGTGTTGATACAACTGCGAAATCTACCGTTCCATTCTTCACAGCCTTGATTGCTTCCGGTGTAGAATGATTATAAATCTTAAGACGTACTCCCGGATGTACCATATGAAAAGACCTTAACCTGTTTAACAGAAATATATTAAGCGCCGTCTCACTTGCACCAATTGAAATGCTTCCGTGTGAAAGACTTGTGCTCTCCGTAATCTCCTCTTCTGCTGCAAGTATCTGTGTCATTGCCGCAGACACCCGGACATAAAGCTTCTCTCCCTCCGGAGTTAATTGCACCCCACGATTACTTCTTATAAATAATGTTGTTCCCATTTGTTGCTCTAAACAATTCATCGCCCTTGTCACATTGGGCTGACTACTTCCTAATGTATGTGCTGCCTTTGTAAAATTCAGATACTTCGCAACATAATAGAAAATTTTATAATATTCAAAGTTAACATTCATAAATAACCTCCTCATTATATCAAATAATTATAACAGTTATATCAATTATGTTTTTTACTTATTGTTAAGCCAATAGTATAATCGAATCGAAATAGAAATACAAGAAGGAGCTGAGCATTATGACTGTTTTCCCACAAGAAGAAAAAAACAAAATTTTGTCCAACTTAGAACATCATGCAGAGAAAACGGAGGCGAATAGCTATGTCAAAGACTAATTATATTGACATCATGGAAAAGAACCATATGGAAATACCCTGGCATGACTATACCAATGCAGACAGCAATGTGCTGATTGCCGAGGCAGACCTGATCGAGAAAGCCTCCGTCATCGGTCGTGTTGGTTTAATTATGCTTTCTTGCGGAACAGGAGCCTGGCGAGTCCGGACTTCCATGAATAAGCTTTCAAAAGAGTTGGGAGTTACATGCACCGTTGACGTCGGACTCATGTCGATTGAATTTAACTGCTTTGACGGTAATGACTGCGTTTCACAATCACTCAGTATTGCAAATACCGGTGTAAACACTTCAAAACTGTATCGCATGGAGCAATTCGTTGATAACTTTCCAAACGAGGAATCACATTTGACTGGTGAAATGATTCATAAACGACTAGATGAGATTGAACAGATTCATGCACTATATTCCCCCGCCAAATTAGGTCTTGCCGCAGCACTTGCATGTTGTGCCTTTACATTTCTTCTTGGTGGCGGTCCAATTGAAATGATCCTTGCCTTTATCGCCGCCGGTATTGGTAATCTGATTCGAACAAAACTAATCAAACATCACTTTACCTTGTATTTAAATATAGCGGCATCCATATCCGCATCCTGTCTGATATACGCAATGTTACTAAAGCTTGCAATCATGCTATTTCATATTCCCGCTGTCCACGAAGCCGGTTATATATGTTCCATGCTCTTCATCATACCCGGATTTCCATTTATTACAAGCGGAATTGACTTGGCTAAGTTAGATCTTCGTTCCGGCCTTGAGAGACTTACCTATTCTATTATCATTGTACTGGTTGCCACTGTTTTTGCCTGGATCATGGCATTGCTATTGCATCTGCAACCCGAAGATTTTTCCGAGCTGAATCTTGATAATATAACCCATCTGCTCTTAAGATTAATCACCAGTTTCTGTGGGGTATTTGGCTTTTCAATTATGTTTAACAGTTCCATTCCTATGGCTGCTACCGCCGCACTGATTGGAGCTGTTGCTAACACATTACGTCTGGAACTTATTGATTTTACAGGAATGCCTGCTGCCGTTGCGGCATTTGTCGGAGCGCTTGCCGCCGGACTTCTTGCTTCTGCCATCAAGCAATATAACGGATATCCACGTATATCATTAACCGTTCCATCCATTGTTATTATGGTTCCCGGACTTTACTTATACCGTGCAATATACAACTTTGGCATAATGTCCTTAACCGATGCTGTTTCATGGTTTACATCTGCTATTTTAATCATTACAGCTCTTCCTCTCGGACTTATTTTTGCCAGAATTCTTACGGATCGAACCTTCCGCTACTGCACGTAATGCTAACCAAAAAATATTTATTTATATAAGGAGGATATTATATTATGCTAACATCTGTAACAGGTATCAATTGGGGCGACGAGGGAAAAGGACGGGTCATTGACCTTCTTTCCGAACAGGCAGACATTGTTGTGCGCTATCAGGGTGGCAACAATGCAGGACATACGGTAGTAACCGATCAGGGAAAATTCATTTTGAATCTCCTTCCTTCCGGAATCCTTCACAAAAACGTTGTATGTATACTTGGAGATGGTATGGTCATTGACCTAGAACATCTTACAAAGGAAATTACTCAAATAGAAAAGCGAGGAATCTCCATAGATGCCAATCATTTAAAGCTATCTAAAAAAGCTACCATTTCCATGCCTTGGCATAGAATTCAAGATGAGTTGGAAGAGGCTCGTCTTGCAAAAACCGGCTCTGCTTTCGGCTCAACCAAAAGAGGAATCGCCTATGCCTACAGTGATAAATACCGAAAAAAAACACTTCGTCTCGGAGATCTGCTTCATTTAGATGACGAAACGATACAGGCACGGCTAAAGACTATTTTAGAATCAAAGAACTTAGAGTTTTCCGGTTGCTATCATCAGGAACCAATGTCCTACCCTGCACTTCTTGCCTGGTGCCAGGAACAAGCCACAAAATTCAATCCGTATATATGTGATACCGGTTCCTACATAGACCATGCACTTTCCGAAGGCAAAAATGTTATTTTAGAGGCTCAGCTTGGTGCCTTAAGGGATATTGACTACGGTATATTTCCATATACATCCAGTTCCTCTACAATTTCAGCCTATGGTCCGATTGGAGCAGGCATCCCCGGCAGACATGCAGATTATGTAGTAGGTGTTCTGAAAGCTTATTCCACCTGTGTCGGAGCCGGACCTTTTATAGCAGAACATGCAGTCTCCGAAGCATGGCAGCAGGATCTTCGTATTGCCGGAAGTGAATTCGGTGCTGCAACAGGACGCCCTCGCCGTGTAGGACCTTTTGATGCTGTAGCAAGTCGATACGGTCTAAAATGTCAGAAAGCTGACAAAATTGCTCTTACCAAATTAGATGTATTAAGTTCCATGAAGGAAATTCCAATCATCACAGGATACAAGGACACAAGGGGTTCCCTAGTAGAGTTCGACCCAACCGATAACTTAGATCATTGTACACCTATTGTTTATACTCTGCCCGGCTGGCAAGAAGATATCTCAAAATGCAGAACATATAAAGCGCTCCCCTTAAATGCCCGCAACTACATTCAAACAATTGAGGACATGCTGCATGCAGAGATTAACTTTATTTCTGTTGGTGCAAAACGTGAAGAATACTTACTTAAAGGAGAATGGATATGAGACATTTAATCACCCCTACGGACTTAACCGTGAAAGAAACCTTAGACATTTTAGACCTTGCAGAACGCATCCGATCCAATCCTACATTGTATCGTCACGTTGCTGACGGCAGGCAGCTTGCTACTCTTTTTTATGAGCCCAGCACCCGAACACGTTTGTCTTTCGAATCTGCCATGCTAAGTCTTGGCGGACAAACACTTGGATTTTCCAGTGCCGACCAATCAAGTGCAACCAAAGGCGAAACTGTAGCCGATACTACCCGTGTGATAAGCTGTTATGCAGATATTATAGCAATGCGGCATCCCAAAGAAGGTGCCCCCCTCCGTGCATCCATGTACTCTAAGATTCCGATTATCAATGCCGGAGATGGCGGACATGCACATCCAACCCAGACGATGATTGATCTAATGACTATCCGACAACGCAAAGGAAAACTTAACAATCTAACAATTGGATTTTGCGGTGATCTTAAATTTGGACGAACTGTTCATTCTTTGGTAAGCAGTTTAGTACGTTTCCCGGATAACCGATTCTATTTTATATCACCGGAAGAATTATGTATTCCGGACTACATAAAAACAGATATATTGGAACCAGCCCATTCCGTATACAATGAGGTCTTCAGCTTAGAAAATACTCTGCCACAATTAGATGTCCTATATATGACAAGAGTCCAGAAGGAACGTTTCTTCAACGAGGAGGAATACACTCGGTTAAAGGATGTCTATATTCTCAATGAGGAAAAATTGCAACAGGCTAAAGATGATATGCCGGTTCTCCATCCTCTTCCAAGGGTTGACGAAATCTCACTTGATGTGGATGATGATCCAAGAGCCGCTTATTTTGATCAAGTTCAGAACGGAAAATATATACGAATGGCGCTCATCATGTGTCTGTTAGGTATCCCTGATCCTGTCACAGGAAAAACAATTTTGAATCTCAATTTTTAGCGGAACAACATAAGTAATTATTAATCTCTATATGGTTTATCTTATACAAAACACAAAAAAGGCTATTCAGAACGAATCACCTAGTCTGAATAGCCCAAGTATATTACAATTTATTTTTATAATTCTCTAACTGGTGAAAAATACCCACTACATTTACTACATCTACTCTCACATCAAAAATGACAATATAATTCATCTGTGGCACAATTGCCTCCCGATACCCTTTCTTAGCAAGATATAAATCTCTACATTCTGCAAATTGAAAAGGATTAACCTCCAGCCTATCATAGATAGCGTCAATACAATCTAACAAATGCTTCGCTGCTTGTTCATTCTTTAAACGATAAATCAAATGATACACAAGATTATCAAGCAATCCATCGGCATACTCTGTAACATTTAATTTATAAGCCATACTTTGTCCTCGTTTCTTTAAGTGCCACTCTGGCATCCTTCACCTGCCCCGCCTCTATCTGCTTTTCAGATATCTCTATATCTCTGTACATGGCAATCTGTTTCATGGTTGACTCATAGCTCTCCATACTCATAATCACCATATCCCCATAACCATTTTTCGTAATATAAATCGGCTCCTCTGTCTTATGACACATATCAGATATCTCTGATGTATTCTTCAAATCTTTGATTGGAATTATTTGTGGCATAATATACACCTCCTTTAAGGTCTAATTATACCATAATTATATCCTTTTACAACTCAAAAAAACAGGGCAAACCAAACTGACTTTCATCCAATTTGATTTACCCTGTAAATGCTCATTCTAAGCGGTTTTATGTGATTTTAATCCACTTTTTATTTAGAATTTACCAGCCTTTGCTGCTTCCTCGATGGAATCAATGCACCCAGTAAATTCAAGATAAATCAAGCATGTGTGGCTTTCAGTGTGGCTTTTCGTCCAATAGCTACAACAAAGCTAAACAATTTTCCTTCTATAATAAATGTGATACTATCCAGTCTACAATGATGAATTTTGTCCACTATAACATCAATTTCATAAGTCCGCAAGCTTGTCACTACTTTTTTATTATTGCTATACTGACATTGTAATCTCACTTTACTTTTGCCGCAATTTTACTAAGAGATACTGCCATATTTTTCTCATCCTCTTCATCTCTTCGTATTTTTTCTAATTGTCTAAACACCATTATTATAAAAGCCTGCATAACAGGATAAAATTCTATACACTCATCTTCGCTCAGTTCATGTATTCCTTTACTAATAATTCCATAGAATACAGTATTATTAACAAATGTTTTCGGAAGATAATCTTTCAGCATTTTTACTTTCTCATCCACATGTGCTGAATCAAAGTCTTCTTGCTTAAATTTTCCGTCCTTAATTGCAGTTTTGCTAGCAGTTACAATAATTCGTTCAAATATTCTTCTAAGATATACAAATGAACCCACTCCAATTCCAGATGCATATAAACCATTAGCTCTTTTTAACTCTCGCTCATCTTCCTTAGACATAACTTTCTTATATTCCTTCAACTCAGGCAATAACAAATCTGCATAGGTTGGATACTGACCAATCTTTATCATCTGATTTCCACATGTAGAAACCACAAAATCCATATGATGTGTACCATCCATTGCACATATAAACTTAAATACCATTAATCTAGTATCTTCTTCCATAGATTTATTAGTCCATACCCAAGGATCTTCTGGTGCATCTGCAAATTTAGGCTGAGGTTTTTGCAAAATTCTTTGCCACGACGCAATTTGACCTCCCAAAGGACTACAAACAAACACACCAGTATGTTCATCATAGTCATAATATGGAATATCCTTACTATAAAACACTCGGCGTTCCCTACATTTAGGGCAATAACAATCTATTTTCACGTTCCCATCTGCCAAATCGGCAAGTTCAAAAATATTATCCTTTGTAATTTCTATCTTATCATACAACCCCTCATTTACAAGGAAATCACCAAATACATTATTTGTACTTTTTATCTCTCTTGGTGAACATGAATCAAACACATTATGCGTTGTTTTCATTTTTAGCATCTCCCCTCTACCCATTTAAGCACAACAGATCTTTTTATACAAACTATAATTAATCTCATTAGCTATGATATCATAAAAATAGATAGGTTGCATATATAAAATATGTTTCATAATTTGTTTCATAAAATCGCACTCAAAGCCCAAAAACATTTGCCATATAAATTAAACACGATACCCCGTATACTCATAAAACAGCTTTGGACTTATATAGAAGTCATACTGAGTAGAGCCTTCCTTCTTATACGCTAATCCAATAGGCAATAACTTGTTTATCATCGCCTGCCGTATAAACTGCTGGTCTTTTCCCATAATCTTTGCCGCATCGGCTACTGGAATGTTCCTTCCATCAAATACTAAATCCTGTTCCATAATTCAACCTCCTGAAAAATAATAAATTTAATTTTGATAGAATCCCAGCGACTTGGTTATCGCCTCATTTCTGACCATCCATTTCTTATAAAACCCAATAAAATAGACCTCCTGCTGACCAATATCAACCAGCAAGAAGTCTTGACATACCCCATTGTATATTCAAAACAAAATTCATACCACTAACAACTATATAATTTCACACCGCATTTACATTCTCCACTTCTTTAATAAAATCATAAAACTTGTTTCTTTTCAACCCTGTACGCTTCATACCCTCTACGGCAGTAATGCTACCAGCCTTCCATAAATCATAAACCTCTTTGAAATTATCAGGACATTTCAAAGCAGGACGACCAAATTTCTGCCCCTTCGCTTTAGCTGAATCAATGCCAGCCCTCTGCCTAACTTTTATCTCCAGACGCTCGTGCTCGGCAAATGATCCTAATACTTCAAGCAGTATGTTCTGCACCATATCCATAATCCACTCAGAACCCTCTGGAACATCCACCAGCGAAGTTGGAATATCAAGCACTTTCAAGCGGATTTCATTTTCCTTAAAATATTGAACTTCCTTTTGTATATCCTTTTTATCCCTTGAGAGTCTGTCCAAAGAACAAATAACGAGCGTGTCACCCTTACGCAATAAAGAATACTTTAAATACAAATACCCCGTTCTTTGTAAATCGGCACCTGACTGCTTGTCAGTAATGATGTTATTTTCATCAGCACCCATTGCCTTGAACATGTCCAACTGCCTCGCCAGATTTTGTCCCGTAGAACTAACCCTCGCATAGTAATATACCCTCGACTCCATATAATGCACCTTCCTTTTTCCAAATACTGTTTATTAAGGTGGGTGGCACTTTCTAAATGTTTATTAACCAAAGTGACCACCTTTATCAACATAAATAACCACCCAATTTAGACTGTTTATAAATGTATACCTTAATAAATGGTGTTGCTAATGTAACTCTGAATACCACGTATCACAAGTCGCTAACTACACCAAATATATCGCAGGTATAATCCCCCTCTTTTGGTACATTTGTATCCTTGAAAGGACAGCCTACCCCAGATTGGGATTTCCTTAATCATTTGATACCTTTTCATATTTTGTTGGGCGTTGGGAAAATCCAGAGAATACACCATATAAATTCATGGGTGCTAAAAAATACATTTAAGATTTCAGAAATTTTAATCAAATAACATAATCAAGTTTTACGTTTCAATTTTTGCTTAATCATAGTCTGAGTTGCAAGAAAAATGGCACATTACAGCCACCAGTTTTTAGCGGAACAACTTTTGCAGTTCAGAACAACACCAGTTTATGCTCGGTACAACTTCAGTGCTTCTCGCACCAAATACACTTCAACCAAAGAAAAATACAGGACACCCCAAGAATATACACAGAACAACCGCAGTACTTCTCATATAAAATACACTTCAACCAAAGAAAAACACAAAACAACGACAGGTTATATCTGGACATCGTTGTCACTATCAGCTACCCCGTTCATACCAAGGACACAAGGGTACAAAAAACTGACAGCCATCAAAATGACTGCCAGCTTTACAACCTGTTATTTTGTTAAACTAATTAAACTTAGAGAAAACACCATCTGTAAATTCTATATCGCCAACAATAACAGACTGTATCCGTTTATAATCAATAATATTTTCATTAAAATCAATAACAACATAGTCTATCGAATTATCAGGGTCATCTGCGGCAAAGTAATAACTGACTTCACCTGTAACTGGTGTTTCCGTTCCATCTTTCCATCTGATTTTTACATAACCATCTTTTTCTATTCTCGCTTGTTCATTCTCATCTATTCCATTTGTAAAATAAATTTCCATATGAGAAGCATGTAAATTTATATGCATTCCCGATGCATCCTCCGGGTATGTCAAACATCCATCACCCCAATACAAATTATCACCATAAGAAACATCCTTAAAGATATAATCTGAAACATTACCGTCAAGAGGCTGAGCTTCCTTTATCTCTGTATCCATGTCGTCTTTCTCAGTTGCACCAGCCCCATTCAAAGCTAGAATCAGACCATCATACTCAGCCGGTACAACTGCTACCATTGTAAAATCAAATGTATATGCGATAGTTGCCTTTGCTCTCGTATTATTGTCAAAATATGACCAACTAGGTTCTTCTTCAAAATTACTTTCAAATGAACTACCTGCAGAAATCTTATATTCTTTTCCATCAACTTCAACAACAGAATCTGTATAGTATGAATTCTCCTCATCTGTCATGTCCGCACATGGAAATTCTGTACCCGTATATGCATCTACAAAATTATAATTCATTATATACACATTTGGCGTAAACCCTGAACCAGCCGCCATCATGCCACTCCAAGTACCCCGTACACTATACGTTACGGTATATGTAACATTTCCATCTGCATCTGGCTCGCTTACATCAATGCTAGGCTCTGAATAGGTTGCATCCTTCTGTGTCATTTCCACACTGTCATCTTCGGAACCATCTTCATTTCGTGCATATGTATATGCAGGAATGGATACCTCTCCCTCAGTAAATGAAATACTATTCTCACTAAACCAAGTGCTTACTTCTTCCTCTGTTGCTTCCTCGGTGTCTGTATCGGATGCCACTTCAGCCTCTGTTGTTACATCCCCCGTTGTACCATCTGCTGTCGTGCTACCCGTATCTTTACCACAACCAACCATGCTTAAGCCAAGGGCTAAAACTGCCCCGACTAATAAAAATTTTCTTCTCATTTGTTTCCTCCTCAAATTTTTATAAATACCTGTCAATTGTAGTCTCTTTAGTGACTATAGTCAAGTAAATAAGCACATAGTACTCTGAAAGGGAAAAGGAGTTAAACTATGATATCATACAAGCCTTTCTGGAATACATTGAAGAAATCGAAGGAGACCACCTATACACTTATAAATCAATATCATGTCTCCAGTGCTACCCTAGATAAGTTAAGAAAAGACAAACCAATAACAACAACGACAATCAATGATCTTTGCAGGATATTAGACTGTAAAATTGAAGATATTGCCGAATATCTGCCATCAGAAGATGACCAGAGGTTATATTAGCGGCATCATAATGTACTATAAGACACAAAAAATGGCTGTATCAAGCAATGCTTGACCAGCCATTTTTATGATTATACATAACTTATTCTATTTAGAACTTACCAGCCTTTGCTGCTTCCTCGATGGAAACTGCAACTGCAACTGTCATACCAACCATTGGGTTGTTACCGGCACCGATAAGACCCATCATCTCAACGTGAGCAGGAACTGATGAAGAACCTGCGAACTGAGCGTCTGAATGCATACGACCTAATGTATCTGTCATACCATAAGAAGCAGGACCTGCTGCCATGTTATCTGGGTGAAGTGTACGTCCTGTACCACCACCTGATGCAACTGAGAAATACTTCTTACCTTTCTCTAAGCACTCTTTCTTGTAAGTACCTGCAACTGGATGCTGGAATCTTGTAGGGTTTGTTGAGTTACCTGTGATAGATACGTCAACGCCTTCCTTCCACATGATAGCAACACCTTCTGGTACAGAGTTTGCACCGTAACAGTTAACCTTAGCACGAAGTCCCTCTGAATAAGACTTACGGAATACTTCTTTAACTTCATTTGTATATGGATCATACTCTGTCTCAACAAATGTAAATCCGTTAATACGAGAGATAATCTGTGCAGCGTCTTTTCCTAAACCATTCAGGATAACACGAAGTGGTTTCTGACGAACTTTGTTAGCCTTCTCAGCAATACCGATTGCACCCTCAGCAGCTGCGAATGACTCATGTCCTGCTAAGAAACAGAAGCACTCTGTCTCTTCCTCAAGTAACATCTTACCTAAGTTACCATGTCCTAAACCTACCTTACGTGTATCAGCTACAGAACCAGGAATACAGAAAGACTGAAGTCCCTCTCCGATTGCTGCTGCTGCGTCTGCTGCTCTTCTGCAACCCTTCTTGATTGCGATTGCTGCACCTACTGTGTATGCCCAACAAGCGTTTTCAAAACAGATTGGCTGAATTCCTTTAATCTGATTATATACGTCTAAGCCAGCGTCCTTAGTAATCTTCTCTGCTTCTTCAATAGAGGAAATACCGTAGCTTGCTAATACTTCATTAATCTTATCAATTCTTCTTTCATATGATTCAAATAATGCCATGTTCTCGTTACCTCCTTCTATTATTTCTCAATCTCTTTGTCTGTACGTGGGTCGATTAACTTAACTGCATCAGCAACTCTACCGTACTGACCACAAGACTTCTCATAAGCGGTGTTAGGATCATCACCCTTCTTAATGAAGTCAGTCATCTTACCAAGGTTAACGAACTTATAACCGATGATTAAGTCTTCTGCATCTAATGCGATAGCAGTTACATAACCCTCAGCCATCTCTAAGTAACGAGGACCCTTCTTCAATGTTCCGTACATCGTACCAACCTGTGAACGAAGTCCTTTACCTAAATCTTCAAGACCTGCTCCGATAGGAAGTCCTTCCTCAGAGAATGCACTCTGTGAACGTCCGTAAACAATCTGAAGGAATAACTCTCTCATAGCTGTATTAATTGCATCACAAACTAAGTCTGTGTTCAAAGCTTCCATAACAGTTAAACCAGGAAGAATCTCTGCTGACATAGCTGCTGAATGTGTCATACCTGAACATCCGATTGTCTCAACTAATGCTTCCTGAATAATACCTTCCTTAACGTTCAATGTTAACTTGCAGGCACCCTGCTGTGGTGCACACCAGCCAACACCATGTGTTAAGCCGGAAATATCCTTAACTTCTTTTGCCTGTACCCACTTTGCTTCCTCTGGAATCGGTGCACAACCATGATGTACGCCCTGAGCAACTGGACACATGTTTTCTACTTCTTGTGAATAAATCATGTTGAAACTCCTTTCAAATTTTAAAATTACCCGGCATGTATCTACCTGCTGAAATAGATAAAACGCCGTAACTGGATATATTTTCTCATATATCGACAAAAAAATCTAGTCCTAAATTGGGGAAATATTGAATTTACAAAACTCCAATCAGCATTTGAAATTCCTCTTGGAAAGTGCTATAATGTCGAACTCAGCGAGTTTTTTATAAAGAAAATTTTACAATTACGCAAAATCAATTCATTTAAGGGGAGAGAAAAATGAAACAGGACAAATTAAAACCAATGCTTTTCAGTGTTATGAAAAAGTACACAAAGGAACAATTGATAAAGGATATCATCGCCGGTATCATCGTGGCAATTATCGCATTACCATTATCCATTGCATTAGCCCTTGCCTCCGGTGTGAATCCGGAACAGGGTATCTACACAGCAATTGTGGCAGGTTTTTTAATTTCCTTCTTCGGAGGAAGCCGGGTTCAGATTGCCGGTCCCACAGCCGCATTTGCAACCATTGTTGCAGGAATCGTTGCCAAAAACGGAATGGAAGGATTGATCATGGCAACCATTATTGCCGGCGTTCTTCTGATTTTGATGGGTGTATTCCGTGTTGGTGCATTAATCAAATTTATTCCTTATACCATTGTTACGGGATTTACTGCGGGAATTGCCGTGACGATTTTAATCGGTCAGTTAAAGGATTTCTTCGGACTGACCTATGGAAAAGGAATCAAACCGGTAGAAACCATGGAAAAAATGCAATGTGTCATCCAATATTTTTCCACAGTCAATATATGGGCAGTAGTTGTTGGCGCAATATGTCTCGCCATTTTGATTGTATGGCCATTTATAAACAAAACCATTCCCGGTTCTCTGATTGCGGTTATCGCCGGCATTTTGATTGTAAAGCTGGCTGACCTTCCTGTAAATACCATTGGCGACCTGTACACCATCAGCAGCAGTCTTCCACCATTTCAGGTTCCCCATTTCAGTATGGAAATTCTTCGTAGTGAAATGTCAGACGGTTTTACCATTGCCATACTGGCAGCCATTGAATCCCTGCTATCCTGCGTAGTTGCTGACAGTATGATCAATTCCCATCATCGTTCCAATATGGAATTAATCGCTCAGGGTATCGGTAACCTTGGCTCCGCATTCTTTGGCGGTATTCCTGCAACGGGAGCCATCGCACGAACTGCTGCCAATATCAAAAACGGTGGACGTACACCTATTGCCGGAATGGTTCATGCCGTTGTTCTTATGCTGGTACTGGTTGTGCTAATGCCTTATGCCGCATTGATTCCGATGCCAACCATCGCCGCCATCCTGTTTATGGTTGCCTATAATATGTGCGGCTGGAGAACCTTTGTAAACCTATGTAAAACCGCACCAAAAAGTGACATTATCGTTTTAGTCTTAACATTTATCTTAACGGTAGTATTTGATCTGGTTGTGGCAATCGAGGTCGGAATGATGATTGCCTGCGTATTATTCATGAAGAGAATGAGTGAGGAAACAGAAGTAAAAGGATGGACCTACTATGATGATGAAACAGATCCGGATTCTATTGAATTAAGGGAAGTTCCTCATGCCATCCGGGTGTATGAAATCAGTGGTCCGATGTTCTTCGGTGCCGCAGACAGAATCGCAGATATTACATTAAAGGAATACACAAAATGTCTGGTTATCCGTATGCGTGGTGTTCCTGCGGTGGATGCTACCGCAATGCATTCTTTGGAGATTCTTTATGAAGATTGTAAGAAACATCATGTACAGCTGATTTTCTCCCATGTCAATGAGCAGCCATACAAAACAATGGAAAAAGACGGCTTTGTTGATCTGGTAGGAAAAGAAAATTTCTGTAACCATATAGATGACGCCTTAGAACGGGCTTCCGGCTTATTATAAACAAAAACGTCATATGTACTTCGTACCGGCTTTCATACCGGCAATTGTACATATGACGTTTTTTATTTTTATAAAGAATCCTTACTCAACCGTTTTTCCTTCACGGATTCTGCGGAAACGGATTTCTTTCAATTCCAATCCGTTTCTTGCCACATACAACCGCATCACCGCAAAACGATTCCGGAATTCATGATTTCTTACAATACAATCTTCCTTTCCGTCCGTTCCGTGGAATGTAAACGTCATGATTGGAATACTGGTAAAGAACAAGGTACACGGCATCTGCGCCAGTTCTCCCAGCTTAGAGCTTCCCACTAAGGAAATCTCATACAATCCCTGAGTTTTCACATCTAATGCAATGGTGTAATTCGTTCCCGCTACGGATGGCTTGGTATCAAGGGGCATTACCAGATCTCCGGTAAGCTCTATAAAATTAACATCCGCAATATCCATATCCTCATCCTCCTGAGGACGATTCTTAACCGTTACGGATATTTCTTCCCCCATGAATCGTTCCATTGCCGGTGTGCCCAATGCAAACTTACAGATTGTCATTGCACTTCTTTGCAGCTCCGCCCGTGTAAGGCTTCCATTGTGCAAAGCCTCCATCAGATTATCCCCACTGGCATTGGTTGAGCCATCCGGGCAGACCATGTACAGATCATTCTGAGCCCGAACCATTGCCGCAAAATTAGTTTTATCCTGTTCTTTTCCTCTTTCGTTAATGGATGCCCACCAGTCGGTCATTACAATCCCTTCGTAGCCCCACTGGTTTCTTAAGATCGTCGTATTTAAATCATAGTTTCCTGCTGTCCACAAACCATTTACCGGGCCATAGGTTGTCATAATGGAATCTGCCACTCCACCCCGGACTACATATTCAAAGCCCTTTAAATAAATCTCCCGCAATGCTCTTTCGGAAACAACAGAATCGGCAAAATGTCTTCTATGCTCCTGATTATTGGCACAAAAATGCTTTAAGGTTCCTGTGGCACCGTGGCGCTGGAGGCCCTTTACCATTGCATTTCCCATAATACCGGTTAACAGCGGATCTTCTGAAAAATATTCAAAATTACGTCCGTTTAACGGATGTCTGTGGATATTCATACCCGGTCCCAAAAGGCAGTCAATTCTGTTTTTCAGCATTTCCATTCCGGTAAATGCATACAGTTCTTCCACCAAATCCGGGTTAAATGTGGAACCAATCAGCGTTCCATTCGGTAAGCTGAATGCCTTTACACCACAGTCAATCCGCATACCGGAAGGACCGTCACTGCAGCAAAGAGACGGGATTCCCAAACGGTTTATCAAATCATCGGAAACACCTCCAAAGGCAGCGGCTGTTCCTGCCGTAACCCTCGGGCTTCCCATTCCTTCACCCCGGATAATACAGGTCAGTTCCTCATCCGTCATCTGGGATACAAATTGTTCCGGTGTAATGGTTCCCTTTTTTACATCTGACAACTGATAGGTTCTGTCCTCCGGCAAAGCCTCTGATAACTCATCCGGAATATTATTTTTTCTTGTTTCATCCATATCAATGGTTGCAACCGGAACCGGCTCCATTTCCACTTCATAATTATCCATAGTTAAATTCTTACCATTCCAAACCGGCTTCATTCTTGAAAACTGCTCTACGGGAGCAAGTGCTTCTCCCAGTTCTTCAATAACAATCGTATCTTCTATGTCAAAGAAACCAACCTCTTTTGCACTTCGTACATCTTCACCGACATAAACACGATACGTTCCCTCCTCTAATACAAAGCAGGACTTGTGACCGGTCGTGCCACTGTCATCATAAGATGCAATGGTTTGGAGAGAAAACAAAATAACCGATTCCACTGCTTCTCCCGGCTGCAGCTCTTCTGATTTCCAGAAGTCCGCCAGAACTCTTGAAGCTTTTCCTAATTTTCCCTGAGGTGCCTCTACATATACCTGTACAAGGGCTTTCCCCGGCACACTTCCATTATTAACCACAGATAATTTTGCCATGACATCCCGGGACTGAGGGAAGGTTCCGATACGTTTTTCACTTTCGATCAATGACACCTCGGATGCGTTGATTTCAAAGCTTGTATAAGATAGTCCGTAACCAAAAGGATATCTTACCTTTTCCTTTGCAAAGGTTTCAAAATAACGATAACCCACATAGATATCTTCCTCATAGAGATTCCGGTTGGCATCCCCAAAATTCTTATGAGAAGGATAATCCTCTACATGATAGGCGATGGTGTCTGTCAGATGTCCGGAAGGAGATTTCTTACCAAGCAGTACATCGGCAACACCAAGACCACCGATCATTCCACCCTGCCATACATACATAACCGCATCCGGCTGATAAATGTCGACAAACTGCATATCGATCAGACCACCTACATTTAACAAAACAACCATTTTGTCAAAATGATCTCTTACTGTCTGTAACATGTTATATTCCAGTTTGGATAAACGATATGAGCCTTCCGTATCACTGGCATCCTGATCTTCTCCCGCAGTTCTTCCAATGATCACAATAGCAACATCCGATACATTTGCCGCCTTTTGAACAACCTGCTCATCCAAAGGCATTTCCTCCTGACACCATGGTTCACAGCCCCAGCCTTCGCCTTCATCAAATGGGTGGCTCTCTTCCCACCGAAGATATGTATTTAACAACTCCTCATTTACAGTCACAGTCCCACTTTCTTTTAGTGCATCAACGATTCCGATTACCTTTGAAACATTTACCATACCACCGGAACCGGTTCCGCTTTTATAATAATGGGTCTGAATACGACCAAACACAGACACTTTTGTCCCCTTCTTCAAAGGCAATGTATTATCCTTATTTTCCAATAACACGCAGCCCTCTGCCACAACATCTCTGGCAGTTTTAATATACTCGTCCCAATCCAAGATTAAACTCTTACCCATTTGTAACCTCCTTTACCAACATCACAACAATCGGTTTACCTTTTCCCAAATGATAGCCATATACCGCCTTTGCAAGAGACGGATAGCTTTTTGTTCCTTCATAATCATTATGTATCACAAAACCATCCTCTTCCTTTGTAATACACACTGTATGGATCATCCGGGTTAAATGATTCTTATCATTATAAGTCGTTAAAATATATGCCGCACTTTCCCTATTCTGCCAGTTTGCAAGTCTTTCACCGGTAATCTGACGACCCGTCAGCATTTCAACAACAAAGCCCTTATTTATCAGATAGTTTTTAACCGCCAAGGGTGAAGTTCCAAAATATCCCCCAAGGGCAATTCCCGATCTTTCAAAATGCTCTAACAGCTCCGGAAAACCTTCTGTTCTTATCAGTATACCAGCGGCTTCCGTTTTTCTTATATCAAATTTTTGGCATTTATATCCTTTTTCTGTACTTTTAGAAAGAAAAAACAGGCAATTATAAACTGCAATGACCTCACAGGTATTTTCTCTTCCGGTTAAGGGCACACCACCTAACAACCCCTTACTGAGTCGGTCGCTGTGCCTTCCATACCGAAGAAATGACAATTGCTTCTGATGTTCAATATAACAGCCGGATTTGTCCGTTGCCGAAAATCCATGTTCCTTCCACTTCGCATCATTGAATAGCCGATGCCTTCCGGACATTTCATCCGACACTTTATATATATAACTTGTCAATGACATAAACTTCAACAAAACTGATGCAGGAAGATACCGGGGAATCCACGCATCCATTTTCTCTTTTATACTTTTTTTATTTTCACCGCAACCCATAATCTTCCTTGTCATCCAACTTAGTCCCTCAATCTTCACCATAAGCAAATGCTTATATTTCTTCCTCATAGAAACCACTGATTACTGCAAGTATACAAGAGGGGCCAGCCACCTTTTCCGGGCGGCCGCCCCCTCTATATCATACATTATAATAAGTTCTTACGAAGCTCTTCCCCGCTTTTGGGACTTAAGTATGCCGGAGCAATATCGAATACGGTCTTACATCCGGTTGCACCCTCCTGCGACAGACGGTACGCAGCTCTTGCGTATGCAACAATTACAGATGCTGTAAATTCCGGATTAGAATCCAGCTTTAAGCTATACTCAATAACATGGCTGTTTTCTTCTTCCCAGCCGGTCTTACCGGAACGAATTACAAAACCACCATGAGGAATTCCGCTGTGATTTGCAATTAATTCTTCTTCACTGATGAAATGAACCGTTGTATCATAATCGGCAAAATAATTCGGCATATTCTTAATTTCTGCTTCCACCTTAGCCGCATCTGCTCCCTCTTCCAATACAACAAAGCACTCTCTTGTATGCTTTTGTCTTGTTGTAAGCTCCGGATTCTCTCCGTTACGAACAGCTTCTAACGCAGAATCCACAGGAATGGTATACTGCTTTCCATTCTTTACACCCTCTACACGACGGATTGCATCTGAATGACCCTGGCTGACTCCCTTTCCCCAGAATGTATAATCTTTACCGTTTGGAAGAATTGCATTTGCATACATACGGTTTAATGAAAACATTCCCGGATCCCAGCCAACGGAAATAATACCAACCTTACCGGATGCCTTTGCTGCCGCATCTACATTAGCAAAATGCTCCGGAATCTTTGCATGGGTGTCAAAGCTGTCTACCACATTAAAATACTTTGCATATTCCGGTGTCTGCTTCGGTAAGTCTGTGGCACTTCCACCACATAAAATCAAAACATCAATTTTGTCCTTCCAATCAGTCACATTCTCTGCCTTACAAACGGCAACTCCTGCTGTAAGAAGCTTAACGGTTGCCGGATCTCTTCTGGTAAATACAGCGGCAAGCTCCATATCATCATTTTGCTTCACTGCACATTCAATTCCTCTTCCCAGATTACCATAACCCATAATTCCAATTCGAATACTCATCTTATTTGTTCTCCTTTATCATTTGAATAAATTTATAATTTTCTAAATTCCTCATATAGGAAACCAGTCTGTTATAAAGAGGCTCCGCTTTTTCTCCAAACTCCTCTTTTACGAGCCTTGCAATTTCATATATCGTCTTTTTCCCATCGATTAACGGCCAGATAAAATTACCCATTTCATCCAGATGAATCTGGGATATCTTCGGCTTTTTCAAAACCAGCTGAGCAATACGATTAAATAATCCCTTGTTCTCTACAAAAATTGTAACATTCCCCTGTTCATCAATGGAAAATGTATAATCCGGATTATACACGGGAACATAGTCTAAATAATTTTCCTTCTTTTTTCCTGACATAACTCACTCTTTTATTTATCTGATTCCTTTACAATATCCTTTTTTCCGGCAAATTTTACAACACATAAGATCATGATGATCATCAAAATGATTCCACCCGGTATACCAAAATTGATCTGACCCGACAAGTCAATCTTACCTGCCACACCAAACACCGCAAGAAGAGCTAATAAAATTCCAACCAGTCCTTCACCGGCAATTAATCCGGAACAAAACAGGACACCGGAACCGGCCTCATTATTTTCACCGGAAGCCTTATGTTTCTTATCCACATAAATCCGTAATAATCCGCCAATCATAATGGTTGCACTTAATTCTAAAGGCAAATATAATCCAATGGCTACCGGAAGTACAGGGATTCCAAGTACTTCAACAACAATTGCGATAAATACACCGATAAATACCAGTGCCCATGGCAGGTTACCCTGCATAACACCTTCAATAATCATCTTCATTAAAGTTGCCTGAGGTGCTGCAAGCTCCGGAGAACCAAACTTCCATGCAGTATCTAACAATACAAGTACTCCACCAATTGAAATTGCAGAAATAACGGCTCCGATTAATTCACCAATCTGCTGCTTCATAGGTGTGGCACCTAAAATATATCCTGTTTTCAAATCCTGGGAAGTATCCCCTGCCATAGCTGCAATAATACAGATAACGGAACCGATGGCAATGGCACCTGTCATACCGTGGATTCCCGTATCTCCTGTTGCCTTTAAGCTGGCGGTTGCAATCAGCAATGTTGCGATTGCCATGCCGGATACCGGATTATTACTGCTTCCCACTAATCCTACCATTCGGGAAGATACCGTACCAAAGAAAAATCCGAATACTACAATTAAAACCGCGCCCAACAAGGTAACCGGAATCTGTGGCAATAGCCAGATTACCAATATCATACATAAAACTGCGGCTCCGATAAAACGCATGTCCAAATCTCTGTCGGTTCGAATCCGGCTGTCTCCGTGGCTTCCTTTCATTCCTTTTACCGCATCCGCAAAGGTGGAAACAATCAACGGAAGAGATTTGATCAGACTGATAATACCACCTGCTGCCACCGCACCTGCTCCAATATACCGGATATAGCTGCTCCAGATGGCACTGGCACCATTTTGCGCAAACATTTCTCCAATGGAAACCGTTCCCGGATATAAAACCGTATCTCCACCAAAGGTTGCAATTAACGGAATTAATACAAACCAGCCGATCAAACCTCCTGAAAACATATAAGAAGCAATTTTTCCTCCGCAAATGTAACCAACACCAATCAATGCAGGATATACTTCTGCGGATAATTCTGTTTTCAGTGCCTTGATTGGAGCCGAAATTACGCCCGGAATCACCTTCAGACCATCTACAACAAGCTTAAATACAGCAGCCAGTCCCATACCTGCAAAAACGGTTCCCGCACTTGCTCCACCTTCTTCTCCCGCAAGCAATACTTCCGCACAGGCAGTCCCTTCCGGATAAGGAAGGATACCATGTTCTTTTACAATTAATGCATTTCTAAGAGGCACCATAAATAACACGCCCAGCACTCCACCACATAATGCAATTAATGAAATCGTTAACAGTCCCGGTTTTTCCGATACACCGTCTCTTGCCCATAAAAATAAAACCGGCAAAGTAAAAATAGCTCCCGCTGCAAGAGATTCTCCTGCCGAGCCTATGGTCTGAACCATGTTATTTTCCAATATGGAATCTCTTCCCATAATCACACGGATAACACCCATGGATATTACCGCTGCCGGAATGGATGCGGAAACTGTCATCCCGACACGCAATCCAAGATATGCATTCGCCGCTCCAAATATAACAGCCAACAATGCACCCATAATTACAGATGTCACTGTAAGCTCTGCAGTTACCTTTTCTGCAGGAATATAAGGTTTAAATTCTTCTTTCATTTTGTCCTCCAAGTTTTTTTATGTTTTATTGTATACAAAACTAACGCAAATCATCCACATCGTTATACATGCGCTTCATATTTTTTATTGTTTATTATTGCATTCGATTTTCAGATTGTTTCGTTTCATCTTCTTATTTGTATCATTAGTCAATTCTTTCCTGACCCCAGAAAAACAATGCTACCGTTCCGGGACCGGTATGACTTCCAATGGTTGTACCGATATTTTTAATCTCAACCTTACCATTCAGATTCGGAAATCGTTCCTCGATCAAATCCGCAACTGCTCTTGCATCTTCATAACAGGCAGATTGTGAGATATAACATTTTCCACTGTAAGCAAGTCCGTCCTCAGCAAAGGTCTCCATCTTTCGAACAATTTCCCCAATGGCCTTCTTCTTGGTACGAATCTTTTGTCTTGGAATCAACCGTCCGTCTACATCCACGTTCAGTAACGGACAAATACTTAAGACACCACCTACAAAGCCTGCCGTTTTGGAAACTCTTCCACCCTTTACATAGAATGTCAGATCACTGGAGAAAAACCAGTGATTCAGCTTTCTCTTATTGGCTTCCGCATAATCCCTTACTTCATCAATAGACATTCCCTGATCTCGAAGAGTTGCCAGCTTATCCATTAACAATCCATAGCCTGAAGATGCGGCAAGAGAATCCACAATATAAATCTTACGATCCGGATATTTTTCAGACAACATCTCTTTGGCAATCATAGCAGAATTCAATACACTGGTAATGCCGGAAGACAAGGTTAAATGCAAAATATCCTTTTCCTCCTGTAAGAAGGGTTCAAAATATGCTATAAATTCATCTGCATTGATGGTAGATGTTTTCGTATCCGCACCCTCCTGCATCTTTTTATAAAACTCATTAATATCCATGCTCTCCCCCAGGTCATCCAGATAGGGAACGCCATCCAACTCATAATGAAAACATATATAGTGAATATTTTTTTCTTTGAAATCTTCCTTTGATAAATCTGCCGTTGAACAACAACTCAAAATATAATCTTCCATACATAAAACTCCTTACATTATAATTAATAGTTGCATGTTCTTTATTATATCTAATTATTATAGATTTTGAAACAAAAATTTTATTTTAAAAAAAATGTCCAAAAATTATTTTAAAAATCTGTTCAATTTCATCTTAAAATCATGATAAAAACATAATAAAAATCAAGTGTCTCATTCCATCTCTGAGCGTTCTCAAATGAGATTTCCCACATCGTCCATCCTTTCGATAATGAACATCTACTTGCACAATTGGTAAGCCCTCCTTAGCGAAAGCAGCAATCATCTCTGTCGCGAATTCCATTCCTGATGTTTTAAAATGTACCCTTTCCATTCTGTCCTTTTTCAATCCTCTCAGCCCGCAATGAAAATCCCTAACAGTAACATGATACTTCCATCTGCCTAAAAAGGACAATATTGGCACTCCAAAATACCGATGAAAGAAAGGCATAGCACCCTTTTCCATACGGTCATTAAAACGATTTCCAACCACCAAATCATTTCCGTCCAGTAATTTATTATATATTTTTATGCAATCCATATAATCATAACTCATATCTGAATCTCCGCAAATAATATAATGACCTCTGGCTGATTTGATTCCGGTACGCAATGCAGCCCCATAACCTTTTTTCTTTACATGAATAACTCTGGCACCCTTAGCTTTCGCTATTGCCACTGATTGATCACAGCTTCCGTTATCCACAACTAAAATTTCTCCGGATATTCTACTTTTTGAAAGAAAAAATGAAGCTTCATCAATACAATATGCAATTGTTTTTTCCTCATTCAGACAAGGCATAAGTATTGTAAGCTCCATTTTTTCTCCTTTTCAAGATGCGATAAATAGGACTATTATATATTCATGGCATAATAACCAATCGGGAATTATCTAAGATTTTCAAACTCCTTTACACTGGTACAATATTTTAATGCTGTTGCTTTAGAAATTTTCTTTTCCTTAACAAGACGTTTTAAATCCATATTTAGTGTGTGCATTCCTTGCATTACTCCTGATTGAATAGACGAAACAATCTGAGGAATTTTATTTTCACGAATCTGATTTGCAATTGCGTCATTATTAATCAAAATCTCCGTTGCTACAACCATTCCCTCCTCATCATCCCGAGGAACAAGCTGCTGCGTAATAATGCCCTTTAACACATTAGACAATTGACTTCTCACCTGATTTTGCGAATGAGGAGGATATGCATCAATAATACGTTCTATTGTTTGTGGGGCACTGGTTGTATGTAGTGTTGATAACACAAGATGTCCTGTTTCTGCTGCTGTAATCGCAGCACTAATTGTCTCATAGTCACGCATTTCACCTACCAGAATAATATCCGGATCTTCACGAAGTGCAGAACGTAACGCAGTTGCAAAATTACAAACGTCTCTACCAACCTCTCTTTGATGAATCATTGACTTTGCATGGTAATACACATATTCAATCGGATCTTCTACAGTCATAACATGCTTTGCCATTTTTTTATTCACATGATCAATCATAGATGCCAATGTTGTCGTTTTACCGCTTCCCGTAGGACCTGTAACAAGAATTAAGCCTCGAGGCTCATTAATCAACTTACGCACTGCTTCCGGAATGTCTAACTCATCAAAAGTAGGAATTGATTCCCTTAAAATTCTATAAGTTGCTGCTAAATTATTTCTCTGATGATAAATATTGGCTCTTAACCGTCCACTTTCCGTAATTAACGCAAAATCCAAATCCTCGCCACTTAATACCTTCTTTCTATCTTCAATAGATAAAGGCTCCAAAATCATAGCCTCTGATTCCTCAGCCGTAGGTATCGGTTCTAACATTCTAAGCTTTCCATATTTTCGAACCGCAAGTGCCGTTCCTGCTGTAATGTGCACATCCGAACATCCTGCCTCTTTTGCATATTCAATCAAATCATTAAAATTCATAAATTCCTCTCCTCGCTATCCTATCTAATCTCTTCGCCCGGTTTCTTTTTTGCCTTCTTATCTTCATACATCCGTTCATCGGCCTCAGCCAGCAGCTTGGATAAATCATAATTTCCGTCTCCATAAACAAGACCTAATGCCATAACACAATGAATGTCATCCGACAACTGATTCAATCGCTCCAATTCTTCTTCCCAACGCTGTTTTAACATATCGACTTCGTCCTTTGTAACATCACAGGCTACCATCAAAAACTCATCTCCACCCATGCGATAACCATGGACATTATCCTTTGTTACTTTTCTTATACTATCTGCTGCCTTAATAATTAATTTGTCGCCTGCTTCATGACCGAACTCATCATTCATTTTCTTAAGATTATTTACATCGAAATTAAAAATAGCAATGGAAGATTTATTTGGGTACTCTTCTTCAATCATGTCCAAATACTTTCCTTTGTTATACAATCCGGTTAAATGATCATGTTCATTTTCGTAAATTAATTTTTCCCGCATCAAAGCATTTTCAGCATATAACTTTATGACACTGACTAAGGTACTTTCTACCATAGAACTTCTGTCCATGTTTGGCCACACATTCAGGTAAATGGAGAATCTTTGTCCTGAAACATTTCCATTACACAACATACAATACTGTGTATCATCCGTTCCACCCACTAATTTAAGAACATCCTGAATGTTTTTTCCAAAATCTGTTAATGCAACATCACCTGTAACATCATCAAAAGCTGTAGCAACATCATCAGACATTGAAATACGGTCATTTGTAAAAACCTTTCCTATCTTTGCATAACTTACAATTTCCATATATTCATCCCGTTCAATAAAGAAGTACGCCTTACTGGTTTTAAAATAATCCGTAATCATAGGCAACAATTCCTGGTATGAATTTGATAGCTTTTCTAAAATTGCAGATTGGAAAGTAGAAAGCTTCTTAAAAAAAGACATATATTTCGTAATATCCCGATTCAGACTCATATATTCAGTGATATCTGAAATCTGATGTATTATATAATTTTTTTCTTCCTTGTTAAACATTGCCGAATTAAATTTGTAATATTTTTTATTATCTGTATCAATATTTTCCCATTCAACAGCCTGTCCATCCAATGAAAGCTTTGGACAATCATCCATCCAGTTGAAAATCTGATCTGCATCAAGTCCTACGATATCGCCATTATATGCTTTTGTAAAAAAGTCATCCGCATATACAATCTCGCTGGAACCCTCTGCAATCACCACAATTCCACCAATATCTTTTGACACAAAATTAACTATTTCTTTGCTAAAATCCATTCCTTATCCTCCTCTTATTCAAATGTAAGAATATCTGCAAATCCAACCATTTCAAATACTTCCATTACATCTCCCACTACATTCTTAACAACCATGGTTCCCTGTAAAGAATTCATCTTCTTTTGTGCTGCTAAAATAACCCGCAGACCGGAACTTGCTACATAATCACATTCCCGCATATCAATTACCAGGTGATTCACACCTTCTACAAGGGATTTTTCCATCTCTTCTCCCAGCTTAGGTGCTGCATTCGTATCCAAACGGCCCACAACACTTACAATCAATTCATTTCCCTGTTCTTTTTTTATAATTTCCATACTTTACCTCCTTATAATATCTGCCACATTTTTACAATTTTTATTACATTCCAGCCCTTCTGATACTCATACATAACATCATCCATACTTTGCTTGACCATATAAATACCTAGTCCGCCAATAGGACGATCCTCGACAGAAAGCGTAACGTCCGGATCCTCTTTTTTCAGAGGATTGAATGGGTTTCCCCGGTCTTTCACTGTTAAAACCATCTTTTTCTCATTCCCCACTGTTGATATGTTCATGCCAATCACACATTCCCCACTCTCTTCACCATATGCATAATTAGCGACATTCACATACAATTCTTCAAAAGAAACACATATTTGCCCTTGAACCTTTAAGGGGCATGATGCAGATTCTAACTGTTCTTCCACAAATGCAATCACCTCATCCAGATGATCCATAGATGCATTTACCGTCAGAACCTTCTCTTCCTCCTCCATATGCATACTCCTTTTCTCTTATAGCTTACTTAAATATTCTATGGATTGCCTTAACTTGGACAACCCGGCTACCTCTATCAGAACAGATGCATCCATAAAATATTTTTCGTAATACTGTTTAAACCTCCGCCAGTCGATTTTACCATCTCCAACCGCTAAATGTAAGTCCCGAAACAAATCATTATCATTAATATGTATATGTTTAACATAAGGCGCCAATTGACTAACCCAATGTTCAATCTCCCGGGCTTCGCCAAACACATGGGCATGGGCATAATCAAAGCAGATTCCAAAATTAGAGTAGTCTTTCATTGCATTTCCAAGGCGCACCAGCATTTCACACCCCATATCAAACATGTTTTCCATATAGATATTCAGCATTGGATATTCCTCTAATTTTTTACTCCAAAATTCTACATTTTTCTTTACCCAGCCATCCAGATAACTTTCCACAAAAAAATTAGGAATATAATTCGTGTGAAAAACAACCCCGGAAACACCCAATCTCTTAGCAATCTCCAGACTCTGGTCTACTCTGAACTCCGATATCTCCCTGATTTTGGGATCATCAGAAGCGATTGCAACATCAAAAAATGCCCCATGCATAGTAGAAAACTGTGTTTTGTGTTCCGGCCTATTATATAACGTTATCCGCTCCTCTAATGCTGCCTCATCATCCAACAATGCAGGAACGAAAAAATCATTATACTCAAATCCATATCCATGCTCTCTCGCCAGCTCCACATACTCTGTAAGCTTTTCCGCCTGTGGGATAATCAACATATTCTTTATCTTCAAAGCATCACCTCCCCGGTATTATCCTTTATGGTCTGTTTACTTTTGTAACAGAATAGACAAACACACCCTTTGACTTTCCTTTTAATGGAATCTCTCCCACTTCTTCTACCTCAATACGGTCTTTCACTCTTTCGTATACGGTATCACTAATCAGCACCTGTCCACGTTTGGCATTTGCCTCTAATCTGGCTGCTGTATTAACAGTGTCACCGATTGCTGTAAAGTCCATTCTGAATTCACACCCAATATTGCCAACAACAGCAGGACCACAATTAACACCTACACCAAATCCCACACTTCGTCCAAATTCCTTCATCAGTTTTTCCTCTAAGGCTTTTGCACCATCCACAATATCCATAGCTGCACAAACTGCCTTAAAAGTATAATCCTCCAAATCAAATGGGGAATTAAAAACCGCCATGGCAGCATCTCCTACAAACTTATCAAGAGTTCCCTTATTTCGAAAAATAGCATTCGTTGTAAGATTCAAATAATTGTTTAAGATTGCTACAACCTGCTCCGGTTCTAATGCTTCCGACATTGTTGTGAATCCTCTAATATCTACAAACAACACGGCAATATCCCTGTTTTCTCCTCCCAGCTTAATTGTAAAATCTCCTTTTTTAGAGATTTCTTCCACTACCTCCGGAGCAACATATTTTTTAAAGGCATTCATTACTTTTCTTCGTTTCACAATCTCTAACAAATAACGAATTCCCAAACAATACATATAGGATACAAACAGTACAATTATAAAATACAAAAGACTACTGGACTTTCCATTATTATTAAGTACCATTCCAATGCCAATCTGTACTCCAACAGCTAAAAATAACAGCACGGTAGCAACCCAGAGTTTTGATCGTTTAAATATGAAATGAAGCAGTCCGGCCAATAATC
This sequence comes from uncultured Lachnospiraceae bacterium, assembly GCA_934294885.1. Classification (GTDB taxonomy): domain Bacteria; phylum Bacillota; class Clostridia; order Lachnospirales; family Lachnospiraceae; genus CAG-590. Next base: position 28,148 of record CAKRAK010000022.1, read on the forward strand.
CGGCAATCATTCCAACTGCAACAGGATTTGCATTCACAGAAAACCGGTTATCCATAAGTGACTGTAATATATTTGCATGAATCTCAACTCCAAACATCGGTGAACTATGTCCATTGGGAACATCAAAATTATCCTGCATACCAGTAGCATAAGCCCCCACCAGTACAATACTATTTTTAAATGCTCTAGAATCTATTTTTCCATTTAAGACATCTACAAAAGAAAGATGCTCATAATCTCCCGGTTTTCCGGAATAATTAATCATTGTCTTTCCGTATTTATCTATAGGAACTGTTATTGGTGTTTGTTGGTTTTTTTCACAATATAGATCATAAATGGATTTTGACAACATAGAAAAAGAGGTTCCATCTACTTCTTCCGTCATATCAACACGTCGAACCTTACCGTCCGAATCCTTGGCAACATTGGAATAACCTACGGTGACTACATCTCTTAATTCCGGAAAGGGATTATATACCCCCTTAATTGGATATACCATTAATCCGTTCTCGTTTTTTTCTGTTTTTTCATCATATTGAAATTGTGAAACCGCAACGATATTTCCACTTTCCTTTGCAGCTTCTACAAAAGCCTTGTCCCCATCTGATATCGTATTATTTTCTCCATAATATCCTGAAAACAAAATATCGAAAGCGATGACTGATGGCTTTGCAGCTTCATTTGAATTTAAAACCTGAATTAATCTGGCATAGTAATCCCTTGTCCATGTATTAACAGGACCCAGTTCCTCTAATGTTTTCTCATCAATGGCAATGATTTTGATCTGACTGGACACTCCTCTTGGTATCTGATAGACCCGGTCTCTTAACATATAATCAACAGGAGCAAACAGATTCGTTACTGTCAAAAGAAATACCAGTCCCATTACGATAAAGGATTCAAAAACATCCCCAAACACTTTTTTCATCTTCTCTTTCTCCCCAGCTATTTTCTACTTAGATAAACCATGGTAATATCATCCGCCTGCTTTTCCCCGGCTGCAAAAGTATCCACTTCCTGATACATAGCCTCAACGAATTGGTTCACACAACAAGACTCCTTCATATGTTTGTTTAATACCTCTTTTAACCTTCTATCCCCAAAAAATTCTTGTTCAACATTTAATGCTTCGGTAACTCCGTCTGTGTATAAATAAATGCAATTTCCTTTCGATAGCTTGAAATGCTGCTCTTTATACGAAATATCCTCCATCATGCCTAGTGCCAGGTTTGCTTTGGCAGGAAGCATCTCAAATTCTCCTGATTCTGTGGTAACAAATGGTCTGTTATGTCCCGCATTAATAAATGTTACATCATCCGTCCTAAGATCTAATACACAAATAAAGGTTGTTACAAACATCCCCGACTCATTCTTATAACAGAGCTGATTATTTGCCCTTTCTGCCACTTCCGAAAGAGGCAGATTCAACATTGCATAGTTCTTTATATGGGTTTTTGCCACAGTCATAAATAACGCAGCCGGAACGCCCTTACCAGAGACATCTGCAATCAAAAAACACATATGATTTTCATCAATCATAAACACGTCATAGAAGTCTCCTCCAACCTCCTTTGCAGGACGCATCGCTGCCTTTAACTCAATATCCGTCAAGGCATTAAAGGCAGAGAAGTCATTCTCCAGACATTCTGCCTGAATTTTTGTAGCAACTGCCAATTCAGACTTCATTCTTTCCTGCTCCGCCACCAGCTTGGTTGTTTTTGTATACAACATATTCATAAAGGTTCCATATATCTTTCTATTGGCTCCGGCAATTGTTTCAAATAGATTTTTTGAAATATTAGCACAAACAACATCAGAAGAAGCACGAACCGTTGCCCCTCTTTTATCGTCATTAATCAAACCTAATTCCCCAATAAAATCTCCTACAGAAAGACTATTAATCAAATTACCATCTTTATCAAGAACATCCGTAGTTCCGCTTAAAATGATATACATACCATCCTCACAGGTCGCACCAAAGGTGACAATATCATCTCCCTTTTTTATATGTACCTCTTCCATGGCTTCTAACAGAACTCTTGTACCTTCTGCTAACTCTCCACATGGGTCAATTTTGAAAAATTCCTGTATGGTCGGAATCGCCTTTAAAACATCTGCATTCATAGCTTATCTCCATTCTATGGTTGTGTCTTCATTTATTTTTTTACCAAAGTCAAAATTCCATTTTCCTGACTGTGCAGGAGAGAGAACCGGCTCGCTGACCTTCTGACCCTTTTTTACTACTTGTGTACCAAAAACCTTTCCATTGTACATAAAGGTTACGGTAAATGGTCCCTCAGATTCCTGATTTAAGAACTCATTTAATTCATCAACAGAAATACCAACATCCTGACCGGTTTCTGCGATTTTCAACAAAATTTTGATTACAGACTCCGGTAATGCACTATAGTCAATAGGGCTTTGATCTCCCACATAATCTGTTTTTTCCTGATCATCATATATTAAAATTTCATTACCCTTTTGTATCATAACCCAATCATCTGCCACAGTGCCATCTGCGTAACGCAATTGTGTACCAACCTTACCATCGAATACTGAAACCTTCGTATACCTTATATCATTTTCGTAATAAGTATGTACCCGATAAATGGTGCCTCTTACTGCCATGTTAGAATTAGGCGTGTTTACTTCGTAAGAGGATTTTGAACTTAATGGATTTTGAATCTCATTTGTAATAGCACCATAAGTTAACTTAATTGATGTCTTGCTGTCAGAACCATTTCCGGTGGCTTCCAATTGGAATTCGGTATCCGGCTCAACATATACGAATTTATCATCATCTAACCGAAGTGTCATCGTTCCGGATTTCATTACAATCGTATCTCCCGATTCCAATACCATATCAGAATATGCATCCATATCCCCAATATCTTTTCGAGAAACGGTTGCCTCGCCATCTAATTCATAAATTTTTATAATCCGATATTCTTCTTTTTTCCCTTTCACAACAGCAACGATAATTCCAACCATTGCTAATGCCACAACAAATACCGCAATACAAATGATTATCTTCTTTTTCCCGGATTTTTCCATGCTCTTATACCTCTCTATCCTCTATCTGCATTCAGCATCATTCATTTGCATTTGAAAAAGAATAAGCTCCATCATTATCTACACAGATTGAATTATTACCTGAATATACCGTACTGTCACCATTAACTTTCCATGTTCCATTACTAAGCTGATAAGTATATTTACTAAATAAATAAACATTTCCTGCCGGTATTGTTTTTGATTTCATCCATTCGGCAGCTACTACGATATGGCATTCTTTTTTATTTCCGGCTTCATCCATACAACGAATTGTGTACTCCTTTTCTCCATTTTCAGAAGAAAGTTCCAAAACCGCTTTTCCATCCGTAACAGCAACCTTATCTTCATTTACACGGACATAATCCAAATGCGTATCTGTTACTACAACCTCAATTTCATCTCCATAAACAGTTGAATTTGGAGTTATATTCGATATAACAGGTGCTTCTTTATCAATCTTGATTTCCGGAACCTCAATTGCTGCCGTCATTTCTCCTGTATCAATCTTCTTCAAATAGACAGAAAAGCTATTTGTTGAACTTGTTATCTCTAATTGACTCTCATAAGAACCTTCTAAATCGGTAGCAATCAAATAGCCGCTAGCCGGTATAATTTGAACAACCGAAGTATAATATTGATTTTCGCCTACCGTACCACGAATCTGATAAGGTATTTCCGGAGCTTCTATAAAACCAATATGAAAATCTGTAGTAGCAACAACCGCCTGATATCCTTCTGTTTCTGCAAAAATCGCTTTTGCAGTATAAATACCAATTGCACTTGGCTTTGTTTCTGTATAACTATCGTCAGAGGCATTTTTGACCTTATATAAAATTGTTACGGATTGAGTTCCATTAGTTGATGAACTTACCACCGGATTGGGAACATTTCCGTATCCAACATCAGCAACGGAAATACTTCCCTCACCTTTTCTCTTTTTAATTGAAAAATCATCCGTAGCAACTACCTGATAATACTCCTCTGTTTGTGCAAAGGTTGCTTTTGCAACATACTCCCCAGCCTTAGTTGGAGCTGTTGTGGAATATATACCGTCTACACCGGATTTTTCCTTATATTCAATTGTTACATTCAGAATTCCATTGGTTGCAGATTCTACAATTGGTTTAATGCTTTCTCCATAATAAACATCATTTACAGTAATAGAACCCTTTCCTCTTTTTCTGTTCGCGATAAACTTGGCATATAAGGTGATATCTCCCTTTTCTTCGGTTCCGATTGAAGTTATCTTGATTTTATACTCTGCATCCATGTACCAGCCTGCAAACTCATAGCCTTCTTTCTTTGCATCCGCAAAGCCTGTTACTCCTTCTCCCTCTATATATGTTGTTGGATTTTCCTCTCCGTTTGTTCCTCCATTTAATTCATAGGTGATCTGGCATTCTTTAGCAAATTTTGCATATAATGTTAGATCTCCGGTCTGGGATTTGGAAATCTCGGTTATTCGGTTAGAAAAACCACTATCAAGATACCAGCCACAAAAAACATATCCTGTTTTTTCCGCATCAGCAAGTGAAATGCTCTCCTTACCCTCATAATAATCAGCCGGATTTGCTGCTCCATTTGTTCCACCATTTAATTCATAAGTAATGTTAGATTTTGTATATTCAACAGCCTGTAAAGAGATATCCGACACATATCCACTAGAACCTAGTATGGAACCCATTACTTTCCAACCCCTAAATGCACCATCCGCAATTTGCGTTCCACCAATACCCGAATACGTCTGCAAATTACGTGTTTTGTCATTATCGGCAGCATCTGTCGCAGCTTCACTATCCTTTGTTATCATTGTTCCATCCAAATCATAATATGTAATCGTAACCAGAGGTACAGCACTGCTATTACTGGCATAGGTAATACTATCAGAAGCATCCAGCAACAATCCTGCTTCTATCGCATCACCGGAAGCATTTGTCAAAACATATATCCCATCCATGTAACTAACACGGTAATCCGCAGCGGTCAATCGCATTGGAACGATTTGCACAATTGCCAATACAAAAGCAAGGCACAATGCAAAGAACTGTTTTCTCCTTTTTTGAATACTTCCCCTCATATAATCTCTCCCTTCTGTTGTGACAGAATCAACGTTTTCTTCTTAACCAGCTTCCTCCTGTTAGTTGTTCAAGAATCAATATAACAACAAGAATCACTGCTATCTGCGCCCTATATGTAAAAAAACAATGCAGATAAGAATGATTATGTAATACGATATATCGAATATATGGAATGAATCCAATTAAAACATATAAAAGAATTCTTTTTCCATTTACCCTTTCACAATGATATACATAAGCTAAATAAATAGTATATAAAATCAAAAATGTTCCTAAAATTGCACCGATTGTACCATAATCAAAAGGAAACAAACATTTTATATTGTTCCATATTGCTCCCAATATATATCCGTTAGAGTCAACTCCAATATTGCCACCAATACGTTCCTCCACATGTTCTACCACATAAGGCAAAACATTTTCCGAAAGAACAATAGAAGCAATCAACCACTTCATCATCCACATCCCGGTATAACCAATCCCCCAAAGAAGAAGGTTCTTTCCGGCAAAACGAAAAGCAGCCTTTTCGTTTTGTTGGTTTTTCTGTTCAGCCATCCATAACATCAAAAGCAAAGGAACCGTAACCGTTATTGTTTCTGTTGTAAGAAAATCAAAGAAATTCGTAACCATCCCGCTAACAAGAAAAAAAACTCCTATCTGTTGATAATGATTACAGCAAATCAGATGGATACCAATCATTGACAATACCAACATAAGAAGATATGTCCAGGTATATTCCAGAGAAAGAGGTACAAACCAGACTGACGTCATGATTAAACCCAAAGCCATACCAATCATAGGAACCCAGGCTTTTTTCCAATATAGCTGAAGAAATAACATAACACATAACAGTGCAAGTACAACTCCATTTATCATATAAATCTGTTTTATGTTGCAGATAACAAGCAATGGTCTGACTATAATATTCGAACCATGCCAATATCTCAAATATTGTTGATTTCCTTCACGATGCTTTGTAACGGCAGTTAAAAGATTTTCATTTTCATTATGGATATCTGTATGATAATACTTTGACTCCATAACGGCCTTTAGTGGATGCCCGTTGTCATATGAATATGCAATTCCCAAAAGAATAGAATCTGCATAACGATCAATTTTACTGCTTTCCACCACTGCAATCCGTTTTGCAAACAATTCTCCCTTACAAAGCATTTCCCCAGATATTTTTACATTTTCCCTAATATACGATTGGGGAATCATTGCACATAATACAAGCATACCCGCCAGTAAAAATACTCCCCCCAAAAATACAATTGTGTATTTGAATATCTGTTTTCCCATGTCAACGATACTCCTTATTATTATATCAGCATCTTTTTTTATTGCCTACTACCCTGATGGGTAGTATTTCGGCTGTTTTTTGGAAATTATGATTCGATTACCATATGTCCAATTTCATTTGATATATAATCAGAATAGTCTAGTACAAATTGCGCCAGTTGCAATCCTGCCATAATCTCATCCACATTTTTTTGTTCCATAACAAATTGGATTAGTTCCTGTTCGTCTGTAATGCCCTGTTCCACAGCCTCACAAATAAAGGCATCCTCTTTTTCCACAATTTTTTTGATTTTATTAAGACAAAATGTATATTGGGATTTTGTTTTTTTCAACACAACCTCATCTTTCCATTTCATAATTCTGCTCCTACCTGTCTATACCAAGCCTTATGGCCATTCGTTCTGCTTCGCCTCTGTTTTTAACCTTCATTTTTCGATAGATATTGTGTACATGAAATTTATAGCCATTATAGGTAATATGACACTGTTCACAAATTTCTTTGGAAGAAATTCCATTACACAGTAGCTTTAAAATCCGGTCTTCTGATTTCGTTAAAGGCTCCTCTAATTCATTTTGTACCTGCATATAATTTGGATAATATGTAGCAATTCTCTGGTTTAGCGTCTTAATTTCATTAAAATATCCTTCCTCCAGATTTTTTACAGAAACCCAATCTGTTTTATCCAGCAAAGGCTTTAATGCTGCTCCCTCTAAAGCAAATACGGAAACAAAATGATAGTGTTGACCCTTTAATAGTGCCTGTTCTAACACTGTCCTCCAATCATCATTTCCCATACGATATAATAAAATAGATTTTAACATCTGATTTTCAATCCAATAATAATGTCTTTCATATTGCGTAAAATAAATGTGAATTCGTTCTACTAATGCCAAAGCCTCTTCCTTTTTGTCCAATGCAAGCAGGGCTCGTACTTTGTAAATGTACTGATACCGATCTAAAATACAAAATTCCAGCATATCATTGGGAGCTGTTTCTAACCATTGCTTTGCCTCCTGAACATCCCCTTCCAGTAATCGCATCCACATATGCAGGGTTTGCAGATTAGGCAATAAATGATTGGCATTTTCCGAAACAGCCTTTTGGACATAAATATCATAAATTGATGCAGCCTGTATCGGCTGTCCCTGTAGAAGATGTTCTTTTATCATTAATCCCGTTGCCACAAAACACATTTCTATATTTCCGCTAACGTCACTGGTATGATATCCATTATTCAACCTTGTCATAATCTCATAGGAATCCATTGTTCCTCTTTCCAAGCCACTTTCCGCCAAGGCGATATTAATCAAACCAACTCCGTTCTTTCCAAGGATTGCTTCTAGTGGTTTTTTTAAAATAATGGCAAGTTCTTTATCATTTCGACTCCATTCAGAGAAATCTAATCCACCATTCATAACCGACGGTGCATTTCCTGTTACAGAAAATTCCGGCAATTTTATTTTTTTATTGATACAAAGTGTAGCTCCTGACATCATTTTTTTAATATACCCATTAATTCCCCTTTGTGGCAATGCGATGTCAAGATATGCAATCCGAACTGCAGCCTCTTTCCGTTCCCGGCTCCCAATGCTGGTATTTTTTTCATATTCCACTAATTTGTCATACCATTTATCAGACTGTTCCGGCTGCATAATCATTGCATACAACAAACTCATACCACACATCAATATAGGATATTTTTGTACCGTCGTTTCCGGTAACGCAAAATAATATTTTCTTGTTTCCAAATAATATGCCATTCCGGGATGTTTACCTGCATTTTCAATTAATAATTTCACAATACACTTCTCATTCTGTGCTTTTGTATAATATTCTAAAGCAAGGGGAATTTGGTCATTCATTTCATAATAATGGGCCCCACGATTATAATTTTCTTTTATCATATCGGAAGTATAAGTTACAGATTGTTTCCATTTCAAATACTGTTGCAAATGGGAACGATAAGAATAGAATTCGTCATCAACCTTTGTCAAAAAAGTCCCCACAGACATAGCCTGCTCCAACAACTGCGGAACATTGCTACCTGAAGTAATCATCTCGATCATAGGAATAGAAAAACGGGAATATTGACACATTGCCAATAACATATCCCTCATAGGAATATTCCATTTTTCAAATAAAGCATAATCGTAATAATGATATAAATCCAGTTTTGTCTGCTGCATATCGGAAAGCCCGTAACCACAACCGATTTGATTCTCCTTAGGCTCAATATTCTCAGACATTCTGTTTTTTATTTGATAAACTAAAAAATTTAGAGACAGGGGATAACCACAGCTATCCTGTTGAATTGTATAAATCTCTTCCGGCAGTGCAAAAATCTCATTACGTTCCAAATACAGTTTTACTTCTTTATCTGAAAACATTAAATCCTGCTCCCCCGCAGTCACAAAGCTCTCTGCCACGGAAAGCACTCGAAGCCAGGAAGGGAGCGGGCTTCTACCAATCAAAACAATTTGTTTATCATTGGCTTTTCTTTTTTCTATTATATCAGTTACATATTGTTTTGACTCTTCATCCGTCAACCATGAAAGATCATCAAAAACAATCACCCTTTGTTTTATAGTGGAGATTTCCGGCATTTCCGGGAAATATCCCAACTCACCACTTAAGACCAGATGTGCCTGTTTGCGATAAAAATATTCCATGGCAGTAGTTTTTCCAAATCCCACAGCCCCTGATATATAAATAGGCACTGCCATTTCCTCCGCCAGTTGAAATTTCTTATATATCATTGGCACCTTAATTATATCTTTTTTCTCCACTATTCAATCCCCCATAAAAAGCCGTTACAAAATGTATCACCTTATCACAAAGACTCAGGCTTCCTTACCGGCTTCAATAATAGCCTCTGCAAGTGCCTCCAATGCCGGAACATCTTCCTTTTTCATTACTGATTTAATGGTTACTGTTGGTTCTACCACAGATATATTTGACATCTGTTCCAACAATCCCTTTATCGTACGGGCAGCCGTTGGTCCCCATGATCCATTTTCTAAAATACCAACTGTACGCTTCTGATATGCCTTTGATTTCAGATGGGTAAGAAAATCATGCATCGGTAAGAATACCCCACCATCATAGCTTGCCGCAGCCAATATCATTCTGTCATAACGAAAAGCATCCTCTATACACTCTGCCATGTCCTCACGGCACAAATCACTGACAACGACCTTTTCCTCTCCTTTTTCCCGAAGAATTTCCGCAAGTCTGCAAGCCGCTTTTTTAGTATTCCCATGAATGGATGCATATGCAATAAATACACCCTTGCTCTCCGGTTTATAGCTGCTCCATGTGTCATATAATCCTATATAGTATCCTAAATTTTCCTTTAACACGGGACCATGTAGCGGACAGATTGTCTCAATGTCCAAAGCCGCAGCCTTCTTAAGCAGGGTCTGTACCGGTGCTCCGTATTTACCTACAATATTAAAATAATATCGTCTTGCCTCACACGCCCAGTCTTCCTCCGTATCCAAAGCACCGAATTTACCGAATCCATCTGCCGCAAACAATATTTTTTCACTGCTTTCATATGTAACCATAACCTCCGGCCAGTGTACCATTGGTGCCATTACAAAATGAAGGGTATGAGAACCTAAAGACAGGGTATCTCCCTCCTTTACAACAATGGTCTTACCTGTTATATCTACTTCAAAAAACTGTGGAAACATGGAAAATGTCTTTGCATTTCCCACTAAAATCATATCCGGAAATAACTCAATCGCTCTTTCAATACTTCCTGCATGATCCGGTTCCAAATGCTGTACCACAAGATAATCTACCTTTCTGCCATCCAATACCTCTAATAGGTTGTGCTCCCACTCTGCCGTTTTTCTCTCGTCCACCGTATCCATGAGACACACCTTTTCATCTAAAATCACGTAAGAGTTATACGAAATTCCATTGGGTACAATATACTGACTTTCAAATAAATCAATATCCTTATCATCCACACCTACATACTTTACACAATCTGAAATAACCATATCTTTCTCTCCTTTATCTTAAATATTTTGACAGCATTTTGCTCATCTTATCTATATCAATCGGTTTTGACAAATGTCCGGACATACCGCTGGCAAGAGAATGTTTTACATCCTCATCAAATGCATTGGCACTCATTGCAACAATCGGAATCCGCTTACAATCTTCTCTGTTTATCCTTCGGATTCTTCTGGTTGCTTCCAATCCGTCCATAACCGGCATCATAATATCCATGAGAATCAGGTCATAGGTATCCGCTGCGGTATTCTTCATCTTTTCTACAGCCTCTAATCCATTATACGCTTCATCTACATTCATGCCATACTCCACTAATATGGTTTTAATAATCTCCATATTCAGTTCATTATCTTCTACCACCAGAATATTTTTTCCTTTCAGATTTACAAGATCACCCTCCACACCAGTGGCTATTTCCTTCTCGGTTACAGGCTCTAGCTCCAAGGTAAAACTGAAGGTACTGCCTTTTCCTTTCTGACTGTCCAGTTGAATCTCTGAATTCATCATATGAATCAACCGGTTACTGATTGCCAGACCAAGACCGGTACCCTGACGCCTTGCGCTTGCCGATTCATCCGCCTGTTCAAACTGCTGGAATATAAACGGCTGTTTTTCCTTCTCAATTCCAACTCCATCATCCGCTACGGAAAAAAGAATGGATGATTTTGCTTCATCAATCATCTGTTCCCTTACTGTCAGTCTGATGTGACCGCCAACATTGGAATACTTAACTGCATTACCAAGGAAATTGACCAGCACCTGATTAATACGAAGACCATCACATAAAAAGCTGGTATGTCTTAAATCCATGTCCGCCTCATAATGCAGCAGCTTTTCCTGAAACTTTGACTCCATCAATGACTGTAATCCGTCAACCAATTCCCTTAAATTACACTTTTCCAGAACAAGGTTCATCTTTCCGCTTTCAATCTTCGACATATCCAGGATATCATTTAACAGACCCAACAGATAGTTGGAGGATTTTTCTATTTTTTTAAGGCAGTCCACCTGACGCTCCCGGGTCTGTCCCTCCTTTAAAGCAATTGCCGTCATACCAATGATACCATTCATCGGAGTACGGATTTCATGGGACATTCGTGCAAGGAAGTCGGATTTTGCCTTTGCGGATAAGTCATGGCGTTGCAGATTGATCTTATTCTGAATGATTGCCATAATTTCTTCCAACTGTTTTCTATGATTCTCATCCTCAAACAATGTTTCCGCCATTCCGACAAATATAATACTTCCCGAATATTGCATATTATCCATCATGTGATATACAATACCCGGACCTTCTCCATAGCCACCTAAAATCTTTCTTCCCACATCATCTCTTGACACGGCTACAAGCTCCTGCATTTTTGTATCTTTGATAAAAGACTGATACGTTGTTTCCGTACAAAGAACAGACTTGTTTTTCCGCAGCATTTCATTGGTTTCCTTGAAAATGTAAGTACCGTTACTAACAAGCTCCTCTCTCATGAATCTTGTGATTATAACATTTTCAAAGGTATAACTTTCCTTCATCTTATAAAGAAGTAAATCTAAAATTGCACTGATATTTTCTCCCCGGTCCAATAAATTCATTGCAAGGAACGGAATATTTAGTTCACTCAAATGATTAATTGAATCCATCTGGGAGAAGCTGTTTGGTGACAGATTCTGTTGTTGCAGTTCTGACAGTTCATTCCATGCCACAATTGGTTTCTTCATTTGGTTTGCAACATGCAAAGCAGTCAAAACTTTGGAAATATCCAAATTCTCGTCAAAAACCATTCCGGTTTCCGTCATTCCGCAAAAGAATGAAATACTGTAATATCTTTCCTTAATCAGTGCGGTAAAATCATGCCGGATTCTCTGAATACATCCTCTGACTTCCTCTGCACCTTTTCCCGGAATCCAAAGCATTAACTGATCCATTCCCGGTCGGATACCGATTACGTGCTCCAGATTTTCAGCCTGACACGCTGCATAAACCTGCTTTGCCAGCTGTTCCATTAACAAATCCCCAAAAACAAGACCATATTGTTCATCTATTGCAACAAATCTGTATATATCCAGCAAAACAAGAGCATTTTTTGGCTTCACATACGGACTGTTTTTAATCTCCTCCAATCCGTATTCCAAACGGTAGAACGTTGTTAAGGAATCATAATACCGTTTATTCTTCTGCTCTTCCTCCAATAATTTTGTCTTATTAATATTATGTACACAGCCTACAACACGGGACAGATTGCCATCCGTATCCCGAAGTATGCTTCCCGTCAGATTCACCCATTCATAAGGCTCTTCCTCCGACACCCTTAACCGAATTTCCAAATTTATCGTCTTGCTGAGACAATCCATTAATAATCTTACAGATTCCCGGTCATCGGGGTGAATTGCAGAATAATCAGTATATTCCGGATGGAGATTACAATCCCAGACACCATCTTCATTTTTACTGTTTACGATTTCCAATATATTATCCTTACAACGATAGATAAAGAACAGATCTCTGGAATTTTCTACCGCAATCCGGTACCGTTCCTTTTCTTCTAATAATTGTTCCTCATTCTTCTTTTGTGTATCCGTCAGATTCTCCACAACATCATGCAATTCATCTATCTCTATAATATTGGAGGTTTGAAAATGATGAATCCCTTCTATACCCATTCTGACACTGTCCATAAGCCGGTATACCGGTTTCGTCACATAACGAATCAATAATGTAACAACGAAAAATGCCAAAATAATACTACTGATTGCCACAATCAACAGCTTACCCTTTAACTCATTACCAAAACCATAAATGGAATTCTCCGCAACAAATCCGCAAAGCATCCAGTCCGTATCCTCATAAGGAACATGATTACTGTATAGCTCCAATGGACTACATACACAATATATCTCCTGTTTTCCTACCGTTACATCCTCCACCTTATACAAATCCTTATTGACTAAGGTCAGTTGAAATCGTCCATCTTCCTTATTCACTGCATTATATACAACACCCTCTCCGGTAACGGTTTTGTATGAACCGTCAGCCTGTTGAATTGCCAGACCATATCCGGCATTGGAATCCTTATCCAAATCCTGAACCGGAAGATAATCCATCAAATAATCAATTCCAATCTCTACACCAAGAATACCGTATACCATATTGTCATAAATCAACGGAACCGAATATGTAATCATCCAGTGGTCATCCATATCCCCATCTTCTAAAACGAAAGGAACCGACCAGTATCCCAGATTTTCCATGTCCTCACTTTTGTTAGCCAGCGCAGCAGAGTAAGGTGTATAAAAGAAATCATCACAGGCACGAACCCCTTTTCCCTTGAAATGAAAATCGGCTGACCATGCACTGCCTAAGGAAATTGCATTGTTTTGAGACAACCGCTTACTGCCCCGCTCCAACAACAAATCCGCATTTGAAGAAACTCTTGTCTGGGCATCGAAATCCCGCAGATAAAATCCCCGATAATCTGCCTCATCATGAACAGAATGATCATTGGCAAGAATCAGAAACAAACCGGATGCCGTGTTATACTGTGCAACACCTGTCATTTTCGGGAACACCTGCTCCAGATACCCCTGCTGTGCTTCCTCATTCGAGAGAAAATCAGCCGGACTCATATCTCTTTCCTTTAAAAAAGAGGAGAGTTCATCAGAAAGCAGAGTATTTTCCTTATAAACCTTGCTCCAATACTCTATCATTTCATTTTCCAGTACAATCTGTCGATTCTCCACAGTATGACTGTCCATACGGACGATATTATTTTCTATATTGGAATAAATTCCGCTTAACACCAATAATAAATATGGCAATATACCCAATATCAATACCATTAACAGTACCGGGATTAAAAGGATTTGTAATAATGTCTTCTCTTTCTTCATAGCCCTCTACATAGATACCTTCTTATTTTCCAACGTTATTGTCAGCTTCCTAATTTGTAGTCAATGAACATCTATTTAAGTTTACAGCCAATACAGTTGCTATGTCAACAGCGTTTGCGAAACCCGTTCTTCATAATTTGTACAAATTTAACATATATTTCCCATTTATTTTTTCACGAAATTTTCATATTTATGTTGGAGATATAAAAATTAAATGCTATAATAGGGGATATTTTTACGAAAGAGGGTAAGAGAATGTTAGAAAAAATGTTCAAACTGAAAGAAAACGGCACCGATGTTAAAACAGAAGTAATCGGCGGTCTCACAACCTTTATGGCAATGGCTTATATCCTTGCTGTAAATCCATCTATTTTATCTGCTTCCGGAATGGATCCACAGGCAATTTTAATTGCTACTGCATTAGCTGCCTTTATCGGTACACTTTGCATGGCATTCATTGCAAACTATCCCTTTGCACTGGCTCCGGGACTTGGTTTAAATGCATACTTTGCATATACCGTATGTGGTTCCATGGGCTACTCATGGCAGTTGGCTTTGCTTGCTGTATTTGTAGAAGGATTAATCTTCCTTATATTATCACTAACCAATATCCGTGAAGCCATTTTCAATGCAATTCCTTTACAGCTAAAGAAGGGTGTTTCTGTTGGTATCGGTTTATTCGTTGCATTTATCGGATTACAGAACGGTAAGATTGTTGTTGACAGTGAGTCTACATTAGTAACATTAGTTAACTTCCGGGAAGATTTCCACAATGTGGGAATCTGTGCGTTACTTGCATTGATCGGACTTGTACTAATCTCTATCTTATATGTAAAAAATGTAAAAGGCTCTATCTTAATCGGTATTATTGTAACATGGATTCTCGGTATTCTTGCTCAGGCAACCGGTCTTTACACAGGTACTTCCGTATTACCGGTATGGAGCGACTTTAACATTGGTGCGATCAGTGAAACCTTTGGACAGTGTTTCTCAAAGGATGCGGTCAGCAATTTCCATATTCTTGATTTTATCGTTATCATGTTTTCATTTTTGTTTGTAGATATCTTTGACACATTGGGAACTCTGATTGGTTGTGCAGATAAGGCAAAAATGTTAGACGAGAACGGAAGACTTCCAAGAATTAAACAGGCTCTTTTAGCAGATGCCATTGCAACCTCTGCTGGTGCTGTATTAGGTACTTCAACTACTACTACCTTCGTAGAGAGCTCTTCCGGAGTTTCAGAGGGTGCAAGAACCGGATTAGCATCTGTTGTTACAGGTATCTTATTCTTACTTGCAATTATTTTAAGTCCGATTTTCATTGCGATTCCCGGTTTTGCTACTGCACCTGCATTAATCTTTGTAGGATTCTTAATGATTACTGCTGTTAAGGATATTCACTTTGACAATGCCATCGAAGCAATTCCTGCTTACCTTGCATTATTGGCAATGCCTATCCTTTACAGTATTTCAGACGGTATCGCTGTTGGTGTAATTTCTTATGTATTACTTCACTTATTTACAGGTAAGGCAAAAGAAGTAAAACCATTGATGTATATTTTAGCAATCCTGTTTGTATTAAAATATATCTTCTTATAAGATTATAAATCCATCTTTGATTAGTGGAAGAACAATGAGCCGCCATATAGAATCTGTTTCATAACATTTTCTCTATGGCGGCTTTCCTTATATAAAAAGCAGCCGGTAATCCGACATACATAGGATGCTGTCTATGTATGGATACCCGCTGCCTTTTATCATGCTTATCTATTATTAATTAGTTGGGACTTCCTTAACTGTTAACTTCATAATAGATGCTATTTATGTTTCTTTTTTGTCATTCCTGTGAATTATGTGTGTTCATAATTTCTGCGAAAGATTATCCATGCTACAACCGCCGTCAAAAGCTCTGCAATTCCAAATGCCATCCAGACACCCTTCGCCCCATAAAACCGGCTTAAGATAAATGCTGCCGGAATTATAATTACCACATACCGGAGAAGAGATATAATGAAGGAAGGAATTCCCTTTCCCAAGCCTTCCAGGGTTCCGGAAAACGTAACAGATACAGAGGACACAATAAATCCCAGACATATGATACGAAGTGCGGATACACCCAACTGTAACGTAGACGGATTCTTTGTAAACATACCCATCAACTGTTTTGGCAAAAGCTCGCAAAGCCCGGTTCCGATTACCATGATACCCACTATCAACATCAGGGAAAAACGATATATTTGTTTTACCCGCTCCTGCTCCTTTGCTCCGTAATTATATCCGATTAAAGGACGGATTCCCTGAATGATTCCGTTTGCGGGAAGATATAAAAATGTCTGTAGCTTATAATAAACACCTAATACCAGCACATAAGTTCCGGAAAATGCGGTAAGAATGGTATTCAAAGCGGTTATCAGAAAAGAAGGCAGTGCCATATTAAAGGTTGCCGGAATACCGATTCCGTATAACCGTCCCAGGATTCCCTTGTCAAAATACCACTTTGAAAAGGATATGGTAAGAGGCAGGGGGCGAAAATGAGCAAATAACAAATATGCGATCAATGTAATTACCTGACCAACTCCCGTTGCAATTGCCGCGCCTTTAATTCCCATTTCCGGAACAGGTCCCACACCGAAGATCAGTATCGGATCCAATATAATATTCGCAATACATCCGGCCATCATACTGATCATGGATACCTTCATCCGTCCTACCGACTGGAAAATTTTTTCAAAAGCAATTCCCACTGTAATCACAACCGAAAATGAAAATGCAATCCTTGAATAAGTCAGTCCATAAGAAATAACCATCTCATTGGCTGTAAAAAATCTTAAAAACGCCGGCATGAAAAGAAAGCAGCCCACCAAAAGCAAAACACCGTGCACAACATTAAAAAGAATCCCATCTGTAGCTGCCTTATCCGCTTTTTTCTGATTACCGGCACCAAGATAAAAAGCAATGGTGGCATTTACACCGATGGAAAATCCAACCGCAATGGATGTGATCAGATTTTGAACCGGATATACCAAAGAAAGCGCCGTCATGGCTTCTTCACTAATCTGTGCAACAAAATAACTGTCTACAATGTTATACAAAGAATTTACCAGCATGGATATGACCATGGGAAGTGCCATAGATATGACCAATGGTTTAATCGGTTTTTCTTTCATAAATGTTTGTTCCATCAGTTTCCTCTCCAAATTCAAATCAATATCTGCAACAGAGACGAGATACGCTCTGCAAATCCCGCTCTGATTAGCGGTGGTAAAATGCATTGCATAAATTTTCCTCGTCGCCACAACAAAAAAGCCACATAACCGCTAAAAGCGGTTATGTGGCGAAAAATAGACCATGTCCAGAAAAATCCACATGTGTTTTAGATGTATAAAATAACACAGGATATAAAATTAGTCAATTCTCTTTATTCTCCAAAGAACTTTGGATCAACACTTCCATAAACCATGAAGGTTACAGTATGCATAGATGGATTCTACCTTTTCTCCATCACAGAGCTTGAAGTCTGCCACCGGTTCACTGTCCGGTGTAAGCTGCTTCCGATATACACCCTCTTTCGTGGTAACAACAATCCACTCAATAAAGTGTTCCTCTGTCATGGGATGAGCTACCTCACCCACCGCTACATGAATCACATCACCATCTACTGTATATATCGGTACATGTTTTTCAACTGCGGCATCGGTTACTCCTGCCCTCAGCTCCTGCATCGGTTCTCCGCAACAGCTTACAGGAACACCCTTGTCATTGATCTTCTCGATGATATTGCCACAATGCCTGCATTTGTAAACCTTTAATTCCATACGCTTACCTCCTAGTAATTTTCTTCATGAACCTCAAAGTAGCTCTGTGGATGATTACATACAGGGCATACTTCAGGAGCCTTTGTTCCTACTACGATATGTCCACAGTTACGGCACTCCCATACCTTAACTTCACTCTTCTCAAATACCTGAGCAGTCTCAATATTATGAAGAAGAGCACGATATCTTTCCTCATGATGCTTTTCAATCTCTCCTACTGCTCTGAATTTTGCTGCAAGCTCAGGGAAGCCTTCTTCCTCTGCTGTCTTAGCAAAATCTTCATACATATCTGTCCACTCAAAGTTCTCACCCTCAGCAGCTGCTGCAAGGTTTGCCTTTGTATCACCAATTC
This sequence comes from uncultured Lachnospiraceae bacterium, assembly GCA_934294885.1. Taxonomy (GTDB): domain Bacteria; phylum Bacillota; class Clostridia; order Lachnospirales; family Lachnospiraceae; genus CAG-590. Next base: position 46,658 of record CAKRAK010000022.1, read on the forward strand.
CCGCTAACTCTTTGAACCACATTTTTGCATGCTCTTTCTCATTATCTGCAGTCTTAAGGAATAATGCAGACATCTGCTCATATCCTTCCTTCTTTGCTACAGATGCAAAGTATGTGTACTTGTTTCTTGCCTGTGATTCACCTGCAAATGCTTCCTGTAAATTCTTCTCTGTCTGTGTTCCTGCGTACTTGTTTGTTGCCATTTCTTTTTCCTCCACTTTCATATCTTTCTTTTCAAAATTAGATGCCGGCTGTTTACATACCGGACAACTGAAATCCTCCGGCAATTCCTCGCCTACATATTCATAACCACATATTGGGCAGCGCCAGATTGTCTGCTTGTTTTCTGCTTTATCCACCTTTTTCCTCCTTTTCTCTGCATAATTTGCAGATTCCTTTGAAAAAAATATCATAATTCAGAAACTCCATTCCATGAGTATCATGAATTCTTTCCGTTATATCCGGTATCACATCCATATCCACATCCTGCACATCTCCACATCGTACACATCTGACGTGATAATGATTCTTTAATGTGAAGTCAAACCGATCCGGTCCATCCGGTACTTCTACCTTACGGATCGCTCCTTCTTCCACCAGGATTCCGAGATTCCGATATACCGTTCCCTTTCCTATTGTAGGATAGCTTTTTTTAACGAATTCATACACTTCATCCGCAGTTACGTGCCTTCGCATCTCATTCACTGCATGATATACAAGCTCTTTTTGGATTGTATTACGTCGTTCCATCGCTCCTCCTTATTAAGAACTTATCTTAATTAGGATTATATATCAATGATAATATTTTGTCAATAACTTTTTTATTTAAACTTTTCGCAACAAATACCCCTGATTTAATTCAAAATAATCTGAAATATGCAAATAACGTAAAAAATAAATTCTTTCATATCTTAGCGAAAACAGACTCTATAAAAAAGAACCTCTGCACCTATAAAGTACAGGGGTTCTTCTATCTTAAGCTGACAACAATTTTGCAAGATTATTACTTACATGTTATACATGCATGTCTCAATATATCCAATTAGCCAATCTCCCTCGGCAAGGACTTTCCAAAAGCAAACAAACCACAACTCTTCCATTTCTCATCTCTTTCTTCTCACTTTCAAGCCTTAATCTAATAGATGGCACAATGCCAACTTACTACTGTATGAATATAAGATAACTGTATCATAAAGAAAGAGCAATTTCATCTTTAATTCTTAACATATCCCTGATGGAATTTTTTCTTATCTTCATACATCTCCTTATCCATATCCCGAAGAAAATCATCCAGTTTCCGGTGTGTCTTTGAATATTTTATATATCCCATGGAAAATGACAGTTCATATGGTTTTCTTCCGGTTTTGTTATAATTTAATAGATTACTCCGGATTGTATCCATCAACAAACAAACCTCATCCTCTGTTTTGTTAATACAGAGGATAATAAACTCATCACCGGCAAATCGAATAACCGTATCGGATATATCCACCCACTGGGAAAGCAGTTTTCCTACTGTACGGATTGCATCATCGCCAACGGTATGTCCCAACGTATCATTAATCTTTTTGAAAAAATTTATATCCATCATAATTCCATAGATACGGTAATCTTTCTTTAACTGTATCTGCTGGAAGGAAAATTCCAGATATTTTCGATTATATAATCCGGACAGATCATCTACAAAAGATTCTTCCTTCTGTAACTGCATTTCAAGAAGCAAAAGAGCAATTGCAGCGGAAAACCATCCCATTGCCGTTCCGTAGTTCATCCCCTGCACCAGCGTTCCGATGACACACGGCAGTACGAATGTATATACCGGAAAAAAGTGAATCTGGCTGCCCTTGTATTTTGCTATGTAGACAATCACAATACTGTAAAAATAATAAAATGTAACAAACAGATACACCATCAGACTCAGGCTTCCTCTTATATATACATTGTCTTTGGAGATTGAAAAATACAGGTCTGTTCCAAAGCAATCACACCCTACACAGATTAAGCTGATCAGCACCGGCACCATCAATATCCGTGCCCTTTTATAGACACGCTTCATACTATGATATACCTTGAATTCAACAAATAAACACCACATATATCCTGTGAAAACAACAGAAAAAATCAAAAAGGCATTCGACAGAATCTGAAAAACATAAATCAGTTTCCCGGGTTTTCCATCTACCCCAAAAGAAATCGCCTCTAAAACAAGAGCTGCAAGATTTATTAAAACCATCGTGTTAAATAAATCTTCGCCAACCCTTTTGGATGTTTTGTTGGCACGTTTAGACATGAGTAAACTCAACAAACAAAAAACACCTGTACCATTTACAATTATGATTTCGGCAAGATTAATCGGACTATTCATTCTGCCCTCCCTGACCTGTAACAGTCACCAATAAATTCTCATAAACACTCTAACTATACTCATATGAAACAGATTATATCACATTTGAGGATTTATTGCCAAGCTGCCAGAATGCCACTGCTCCCGCTGCCGCCACATTCAAAGAATCCACTCCGTGCGTCATCGGTATCATGACCGTATAATCACAGTCGGCAATGGTATCTCCTGCCAATCCGTCACCTTCCGTACCGAGGATGATTGCCAGCTTTTCCTCCTGATTCAAGGCTCTATCATCAATCCCTACACTGTCCTCCTTTAATGCCATAGCCGCCGTTTTAAACTGAAGCCGGTGAAGGGTATCCATTGTCTGCTCCGGCCAGATGTCTTCCTCCTTTGACAGCTTCGTCCACGGTATCTGAAATACTGTTCCCATGCTGACACGACTTGCCCTTCTGTAGAGAGGATCACTGCAGCCGCCGGTCAGGATTATCCCATCCATGCCAAGGGCTGCTGCACAACGAAACAAAGCTCCAACATTGGTCGGATTTACAACCTCTTCCAACACCACAACTCTTTTTGCATCCCGGCAGATATCTTCTATTGACGGTAATTTTCTCCGGCGCATAGCACACCAGATTCCCCTTGTCAAATGATAACCGGTAAGCTTTGACAACACTTCATCGGTAGATACATAGACAGGCACTCCCTCTGCCCGTTGAAGGATTCCTTTTGCTTCTCCAAGCTGTCCCTTTTCTGCCAGAAAGGATATGGGTTCATAACCTGCATCCATTGCCCGTTCAATCACCTTAGGACTTTCCGCAACAAATACCCCCTCATCCGGCTCATAGATTGTTGCAAGCTGTCGTTCCGAAAGCTCTTTATAGAATTTTAACTGTGGACAATTTATGTCCGTCACTTCTGTTATCTGCATGTTATCCCCTTTATTTTCCTTCTTCCTCCGGGTAATAGAAGCCCCACTCTCTTCGGAATGTTGTCATCATTTACAGTATATAAGAAATATTTCTATCATTTTATACAATATGGATTAATTGAATCAGTAATATCCATGCAAGTCCATAATAAGTTACAACCGCAACCAAATCGTTCACCGTTGTAATCAGCGGTCCGGAAGCCACAGCCGGATCTACTTTAATCTTGTTAAAAAAGATTGGAACTAACGTTCCTACAAGGCTTGAAATAATAATCGCCACAAGAAGGGAAATTCCCACACATCCGGAAATCAAAAATGCATTTCCTACGGAATAACCCTTAAACAGGGCAATGTAAATCCCAAGGCAGACCAAAGCAAGGATTCCAAGTAATGCTCCGTTACAAAATCCGACCTTCATTTCCTTCATAGTCAAACGGAATTTATCTTTTCCATTCAGATTTTCATCCATTAACACACGGATGGTAACCGCAAGAGACTGGGTTCCCACATTACCTGCCATATCAAGTATCAATGACTGGAAGCAGATAACAACCGGCAATACTGCAACAACACCTTCAAAAGCACCGACTACCGCAGATACGCCCATTCCAAGGAAAAGCAGAATAACTAACCACGGCAGACGTTTTTTCATACTTTCCCTTGTGGTCTCTTCTAAATCCTCTTCCGCAGACAAGCCGGCAAGCTTTGCATAATCCTCGCCCAATTCGTCATCCACTGCTTCTACAACATCCTGGGATGTAATAATACCGATAATATGTCTTTTTTTATTCAAAACCGGAAGGGAATCTTCCGCATAATCTTTTATCTTTTCCAGACTGTCGGATATCTTTTCATTATCATATAAATACGGATAAGCATAACTGATCAGGGTATCTAAGTCTACATTTTCTCTTGCAATAATCAAATCCTTTAAATCAATGGCACCGCAGAAGCATTTCTTATCATCCACAACATAAATGGTTGATATGTTATCATTTTCTCCTGCCTGCTGCACCAATTCATGCATTGCCTGACGCACGGTAATATTCTGCCTGATACAGATATAATTCGTTGTAATCAGACTTCCGATTTCATCATCATCATAGGAATTGATTAATTTGATATCCGTCTTTATTTCATCATCAATCATGGGACGCAGCTTCACCCGGACACTTTCATCAATATCCTCCCAGAGGTCAACGGCATCATCGGCATCCATTTCATTAATAATCTCTGCTAATTTATCAATTCCGATTTCTTCAATGTATTCTGACGGATTATCAATATAAGAAATTATCTCTGCCATCCATTTTGCATCCAAAGCACTGTACAAAAGATTTCTTTCCGCACGGTTTAAAAATTCAAGACTTTGTGCAATATCATTTTCATGATAATCCCGCAGCTGCTCCCGCATCTCTTCCATAGAATGAGATACCTTAACAATATTTACGATTTCTTCTACATAAATTGGTTCTTTTAATACTTCTCTTCTCACTTTAAGCCTCCTTCTTCCCTAAAAAAGGGCATAAAAAATCCATCATAATGCTACTGTTACACAAATACCAGTTGTGAATTCGTTCATAATGATGGATTACGGCTTACTATATATTCAAAATGACGCACCTACAGACAGAAGTAATAGCAACTCTGTCTACATCCATCATTATATGTACTTCGACTTCGACTATCACAACTATCCATACAATTCGCCTCCTTTATTCTTCAATCATCCTCGGTGATTATAACACTATCAAAAGATGGGTTCAAGGCTTTCCGATTATTTCTGCTTTCCGGCTGTATTCATTTTATATAATTCTTCCGTGGCTATTCTTGTTCTGGCAACGACATCAAGCGATTGATTTTTAGGGAAACAGTAATACAGACATTTCATATTACCGATGCAGATCATATCACCAATTTCATACCAGTAATAATCCGCATACAGACTATAAGATGCCTTTGGCTTTTGTCCGTATTGCAATCTTCCGTCACAACCTTCCAAATAAAATCCCCGGTCATCATGATGCAGGTGTCCCTCACCGACTTTATAAATGCACTTTAAATCTTTTAACATATAGATGTCTACATCTATGTCCAGTTTGTATGTTCCATCCTGCAGCTGCTTTCTGACCTCATCTCTTTGCCATTCATACCAGTCTGGAATATGTGAAAATGTTGTATTTCCCGACAGATTCTTTAAAAATCCATCCTCGGTAAGTTCATGCTTATCACCACAGGCTTTACAGGTTATCGTGGTTCCTTCTCCATGCATATAACCTTCCTTTTTGCAGGATGCACATTTGTACAGAACACGATTCAAATAATCGGCTCGAAATCGTTCCTTTATCCGGATTCCCCATCGTTGCTGTTCCCGGAAATTATCAAATGTAAAACACTCCTCTAATTTTTTCTGAAGCTCCTTTGATGAACTGTTTTCAATGTCTTCTTTTGAAAATAAGTAGGTAACATCCGCCGACACCTTCACCTTCCGCGGCTGCAAATTATTATATAACGGGTCCCGCAAAAATGCGCCCTTTGTACGAATCATGACCACCGGAACCTTTAACATTCTGACACATTTTCCAAGCGATTCCGGAATAGGCGTTGCGGTTCCATCAAAACTATAGCTTGCTTCCGGATACATCAGTACCGATGTTTTCAACTCATGAAGTGCATATGCCATATCCCGTACCATCTGCACATCTGTCACAAACTTATTGGTAGGAATACATCCCACCTGCCGCATCAGACCTTCTTTTCCCACAAGTCCATCCGAAGTACAGATAATATTAAGAGGATGATCCTTCATAACGGTTTCTGCAATCTTTAAATCAATAAAGCTGGAATGATTCATTAAAACCAGACATGGTTCACCCTTTTGAAGGCGTTCCATCCCATGCATTTCATATTGAAATCCGACCTGCTTTAATTCCCCTTTTGATAATGCTAATATCAGTTGCCGCAACAATGGATTGGGTCTTACCGGTTTATGGTGTATCCGTTCCGGTAAACCCATCACTTTATCGTAACTTAATTCCTTAATTTTTATCTTCATGTAAATCCCCCCGGTATTCATATTTTTCCCAATACAGGTTCCGGTATCAATACGCCTTTATCATTATTTTGTCCCCATTCCAATAAAAAAATTATACCATAAGTTTCTACTGCAATAAAGTGATGGCTCCGTTTTGTTACGCTCAGGTAATCATTGGCGCGATTTACGATTAAAATATTTTCCCTGTCATAAATCTTGGAACACTTGCCGCAATCAGCAGAAATACCGGTATACAGGCAAGCATCGGCCATACAACATAATGATAGGTGAACATTATGGTACCTCCTGCAATGGCATATACAATCAGATAATTTAAAAGCTGTCCCACGGAAAGCACAAATACAAATGCCAGACACATTCTCAATATTCCTTCAAAGGAAAGCA
>CAKRAK010000023.1 GCA_934294885.1 uncultured Lachnospiraceae bacterium
AAACGTTCTCTTGAAAATCTTTTAGAATTTTCAGGGTTGTTTTGTTGTTTAATCTTTATTTGATTTTCATTGTTCTTACATATATTCATATGCATCATTCCGACGAATCGGAACAGCGGAGAGGATGGGATTCGAACCCATGTGCCCGTGAAGGCAAACGGTTTTCAAGACCGCCTCGTTATGACCACTTCGATACCTCTCCATGTGACGGTTTTTTTATTGCTCTCCGTCAGCGACATTGACAATAATAACACCTTACATTCTCTATGTCAACAACTTTTTTTATTTTTTTCCAAAAAAATTTTTATTACTTCAAAATCCTCTGGAGTAGTCACCTTTATATTACAATAATCCCCATATAAAACCTTGGATTTTACCCCCGCAAAACGCTCGACAATCATAGTATCATCTGTGATATCTGTTGCCTTTTGTTCTCGCATCCTATCATATGCAGCCGTTAATAATTTTACGGAAAAGCTCTGGGGTGTTTGTATCTGCCACAAAGTATCCCGCTTAGGCGTATCGATTCCCATTCCATCTTCATCTACGATTTTTATGGTATCCTTTACCGGCACTCCAACTGTACAGGCAGAGACCTTTTTCACTTCATCAATGGATTTTTCAATCATATCAAGGGTAACACAAGGTCTGGCCGCATCATGAATCAACACATAATCGTAATTTTTTACCACCTCTAATCCATTCAGAACAGACCAGTAACGTTCTTCCCCTCCGGCTACTATATCGCAAACCTTCGGGATATTATATTTTTCCACGACATCTTTCTTACAGAATTCAATATCATTTTCTCCGGTTACCAATACTATTTTTTCTATCTGAGGACAACTCGAAAACACATTCAAGGAATAGTATAAAACCGGTTTCCCCTCCAATTCCATAAATTGTTTCGGGCAATCAGACTTCATCCTGCTGCCTTTTCCGGCTGCTAAAATAATTGCTGCAACTTTACTCATAATATTCTAATCCTTTTGGTTGGTCAGACTTTGTACAACCAAAAACTATCCTCCCCTCTTACTGTTATAATCCGTCAATATCACCAAAATATTTTCGTAAAGAAGGAACCATTTGAGGTCCTCCCCTAAAATTTCAAATTCGGTACCGCATTCAAATCCCATCCATGACGAACACCATTTTTGTATGCATAGTATCCTGCTACACCGATCATCGCTGCATTATCCGTACAATAAACAGGGGATGGATGATAAAATGACATACCTTCCCTCTCACAAGCCTCTTCCAGACTTTTTCGTAAGGACGAATTAGCAGCCACTCCGCCTGCAATAGCCACCTTATCCATGTGCAGCTCCTTCGCTGCTTTTATTGCATGGGTAGTCAATACATCAATCACAGCATACTGGAAGGATGCTGCGACATCTGCGGTATTTATCTCTATCCCTTTCATTTCACATTGATTAATGTAATTCAGTACCGCTGATTTCAAGCCGCTAAAACTAAAATCATATTCATTATCATCTACCTTTGCCCGCGGAAACGCAATAGCAGTAGGATTTCCAGTCTTAGCCAGTGCATCTACCTTAGGTCCTCCCGGATAGCCTAATCCGATTGCCCGGGCAACCTTGTCAAAAGCCTCTCCTGCCGCATCATCTCTTGTTTTTCCTATAATTTCAAAAGCATCATAATCTGTCACTTTTACAAGGTGCGTATGGCCCCCTGAAACAACAAGGCATAAAAACGGTGGTTTCAAATCCTTATTTTCTATGTAATTAGCCGCAATATGACCCTTGATGTGATGCACTCCCACCAATGGTTTATTTGCAGCATATGCAATGGCCTTTGCTTCTGCCACACCAACTAACAACGCACCAACCAGTCCCGGTCCATAGGTTACAGCAATAGCGTCCATATCTTCCATTGTCATATCAGCATCAGCCAGCGCCTTCTTTATCACCTGATTAATCTTCTCAACGTGTTTTCGAGACGCAATCTCCGGCACAACACCCCCATACAGAGTATGCAAATCAATCTGGGAATATATAACATTGGAACATTCCTCACGTCCATTTTTCATTACAGCAGCGGCAGTTTCATCACAAGAGGATTCAATCGCCAAAATATATGTATCTTTCACTTAAAATCGCCTCCATTTATTCTTCATCTTCTGATTTGTCATCAGTACTGTTCTTCACCGGCTGCCAGCCTAAAATCTTCCATCTTCCGGAAACATCCTGTCTTAACAGATACTCTTCATCCACCGAAACAGAAGTCCCTTCAACCTTTATAATCAAGGTAACCTTTATTTTTGCGTATTCCTGTCCACCATCCGTATTGTACTGGGTCTGGCTTCCCTCTTCCACGGAAAAATTCACAAATTTCTTTTTTTCATCCTTGTAAGATTGTATTTCCTCCTTCAGTCCTGATAGCTGCACCTCTTCCGAATTGTAATCCAATAACTCCGTGTCAAGTAACTGTCGTATGTTTTTATTGATTTTTTCCAATTCTTCATCAGAAAAAGAACCGTTATATGCAGCTTTTAAAAAGCGATTATGTAATTTTACCGTTTCCCTTACCGTCTTTGGATAATCCTCATCAAAGTCATAATTCAACAAATGCTCTGCCTCAGAAGAAGTAGAAGTTGATTGACTGCTTTTTCCTTTATCGCTTAAGTAAACATAATAAAACAAACCGCAAATCACGAAACAAAGAACTATTAATATAAATCCCTTCATACCTGCTTTCTTCATTCTTCATCCTCCTGAAATGTCAATGTAGTAGTTCTTCTGTCTTTAGAAATGACTGTATTCGGAAAAATTTTCCGAACTGCACCCTTATATTCCATAGGGTGTACTAAAGACGGAGAATAATGAGTCAGCCACAATTCCTTCACCTCAGCATCTCTTGCCAGCTGCGCCGCTTCATAAAACGTCATGTGCTTATGTTCAATTGCCTTTTGCTCTTTTCCCGGTTCACCATACATTCCCTCACAAATAAAAAGGTCGGATTTTCTTGCATTTTCAACAATCCCCTTTGTCGGCCTTGTATCGGTACAATATGTCAGCTTGATTCCCTTTCTCGACGGTCCAAGCACCATATCCGGTGTATATATTTTTCCATCCAATTGTATTGTTTCACCCTTTTGCAGCCGGCTCCAATAAGGCATCGGAATCTGATTATCCCTTGCCTTGTCAACATCAAATTTACCGGCTCTGTCTATTTCCAGACTATAACCATAACAGGTGACATTGTGATTCACCCGAAAGGCATTAATCCTCAACCCATTAAACATAAAGCTTTCCCTTTCATTTTCCAACTCAATAAAATGAATATCAAAGGGAAGCTCCGGAGCTATCATCCGAAGTGCATTTACGACTTTGGCAAGTTTCTTAGGACCAATCATTGTAACCGGCTCCGTCCGTTCCGCATTTCCCAATGTGAGCAATAAGCCCGGCAGTCCACTAATATGATCCGCATGAAAATGAGTAAAGCAAATCACATCAACCGGCTTCACAGACCACCCCTGTTGTTTGATGGAAACCTGGGTTCCCTCTCCACAATCAATCAAAACATTCATCCCGTTATATCGTACCATCAATGACGTCAAAGCCCGATACGGAAGAGGCATCATACCTCCCGTTCCCAATAAACACACATCTAACATTCGCTTCCTCTTTCCTTATAATAGTTCTATCTGTTTTCTCCTCGTAACCGGAATCTCCATCTGTCCTTCCAGCCAGTCAAAGCATGCTTCACATAAAACAAGCTCCGTTACTGTACCATCCTTCTTAGAAAAATAACCCCACTCCTTTTTAATCAGAACAAAATCCTCTAACATAATTTTTTCATTATCTTCTTTTAATCTTCTACCACACTTATTACAAATCACCATTTTTCCTCTTTTCCATAAATTAATTCATTCTGATAACAGGCAGTTGCATTATTACAAAATGATATAGATTCACCATAAATCTATGTTAGCCAAATTTCTTTTGTAATTCCAGTGGTAAATATTGTTTTATTGTACTAAAAAATCCAGTCCTCATCACTGTGTTATTATTTTTTCCATTATAATTCCGTCCTCCTCCGGTTGTGTGTAGTATGATTTTCTGACTGTTAATGTACGAAAATCATTCTTTTCATAAAACTCCAGAGCAGTTTTATTGCTTTCCCTAACCTCCAGCAGCAGACGACAGATATCTTTTTTCTCCATATCAGAGAATACCCGGTTCAATAATTTTTGTCCAATTCCCTGTCTCCGGCTGGAAGGGTCTACCGCAATATACAACAGTTCTCCCTCATCAATCGTGTAAGACGTACCCACAAATCCAAGGATACCGGATTCGTTCTTATCATATGCAACATAAAATACATTATAATCATATTGCAAAAATTCGCGTAACAATTTTTCTGTTATCGTTTCATAAAGGGATTTTTCTGATATTGTGACAACATCACACAAAAAAGAGTCTGTCAACGGTATAATTTCAATCTGATCCATACTATAATCCTTTATTCATCCGTTCACGTTCCGCTTGGGATACACGTAAATATTCCGGTGCAAAAGTATCTGCATCTTCTATCATTCCTTTTTGCAGATATTGCAATCCACGAACACCAACAGCCCCCGCACTCTGCTTATTCAAGTGTGCCGGAGCAAATTGATACGGAATTGCTATTTTTTCTTCTATGCAGGAACGATAAACATCTACACCATCTCCCAAAAAGATCACCTTTTCTCCAATCTGATTCAATGCGGTAATGATATCGTCAATCGCAACAGCAACCTGATCCTTTACAATCATTAATTCTGTTCCGTCAAAACGATAAATTCCCGTATAGACCTGATTTCTTCTTGCATCCATTAACGGACAAACCAGATGCTCCGTTTCACAAAGATTCATAGCCAATCCCTCCAGGGTAGGAATTCCCACTATCGGTTTATCCAAAGCCAATGCCAATCCCTTTGCTGTCGCAAGACCAATCCGAAGACCGGTAAATGAACCCGGTCCCTTTGCAACCGCAATTGCATCCACATCCTTTAACTGCGTTTCTGTCATACGAACAATTTCATCCAACATTGGCAGTAATGTCTGAGAATGTGTTTTTTTGTAATTTACAGTATATTCTGCAATTAAATTGTTATCTTCCACAACAGCTGTCGAAGCTACCAAACCGGAACTATCCAAACTTAATATTTTCATATTCTAACCTCTTCTTGTTTTTTCAAAACTGCTTAAACAGACTCTACTGTTATTCTACGGTAATCAAATCCTTTTTCCAAATCCTTCTCGATTATGACCTTTGTATAGGTCTCAGGCCACAGCTCCTCAATCAAATCAGCCCATTCAATCAGACATACTCCATCACCATATAACATATCCGTAAGTCCAACCTCTTCCATCTCTTCCGGTTCTTCAATACGATAAACATCAAAATGATACAGGGGAAGCCTTCCATCCCGATATTCCTGAACAATCGTAAAGGTCGGACTATTCACATAATCATCTATTTCCATTCCCTTTGCAAAGCCCTGGGAAAATAATGTCTTTCCAACACCCAGGTCACCAACAAGGCAAAAGACATCACCTGCTTTTGCACTTTCCCCTAATTTCTTTGCAAATTCATAGGTTGATTTTGCACTTAAACTTTCATAAATCATCTCATCATGCATTATTTTACCGTCTTTCTTCCTTTAAATTATATATTATCTCATAGACCGAGAACGCTTCACAGGAAAATCTCTTGTAGAAGCAATCATAAACTGTTTTATTTCTTCCCGGCTGTCTCCTAAAGAAGACTTGGGAAACACAAAGGCATGTACTTTGCTGCTGTAAACCAGATACTGTGTTTTTGTCTCTACAATCTTCATAAGCTGATTCCATGCTATGCTTTGACTTTGTTCATCCTGGGACACTGTAATCCCTTCCTGATCCAATGTATAATTCAACGGTTTTTTATAAGTCGGATTTCTTTTTGCCTGTCCCTTCGCCCTTGTATAAATTGTTAAAGGTTCCAGTATGGTAAACCACAGTGCCACAATTAAAAACACAGCCTTTTCCCGATCTCCCAAATCATGAAAACATGCCAGTAATACAACCATCGATATAACTGACATCAAAAGTCCGATTATCCCAGAAGCCTTGCAATAGCTATGGTGAATAGAAAACCGAAAGACTTCCTTTACCGTCATTTGAACAGAAAATGTATAACTTTTTTTATTTTCTTCCATACATCCCTCTTTTCTAGAGAATCATAGATAATTGTATTCTCTGTTTTTTCAAATCAACACTCAACACCTTAACCTCGACAATATCACCTACACTTACAACCTCCAACGGATGTTTTACAAACTTTTTGTTGGTAAGTTGTGAGATATGTACCAATCCATCCTGATGGACTCCAATATCAACAAATGCGCCAAAATCTATGACATTACGAACGGTACCCTTTAATACCATTCCCTCTGTCAAATCCTCCATATTCAAGACATCCGTACGCAAAATCGGTTTTTGCATCTCATCTCTCGGATCCCGTCCCGGCTTCTCTAATTCCTTAATAATATCATCTAAGGTTACCTCTCCAATCTCCAAATCTTTTGCCAGTTGAGCTCTGTTTTTGGCTAGCATGGATAATCCAACTAAGCCCTGACCGGAAAGGTCCATAAGAGAATACCCAAGCTTTGACAACAGTTTTTCCGCAGCCTTGTAGCTTTCAGGATGAACGCTTGTATTGTCCAATGGATTGTCTCCCCCTGAAATCCGCATAAAACCTGCACATTGTTCAAAAGCCTTAGGCCCTAATTTTGGCACCTGTAATAATTCCCGGCGATTTGTAAACCGTCCGTTTTTCTCTCTGTATAGAACAATATTTTTTGCGATCGCCTTACTGATTCCTGATACATATTCCAACAGGGATACCGATGCAGTATTTAAATCAATTCCAACTTTATTTACACAATCTTCTACAACTGCCCCCAAAGCTTCTCCCAGTTTTTTCTGGTTCATATCATGCTGATACTGACCTACACCAATGGATTTTGGATCAATTTTTACCAGTTCCGCTAAAGGATCCTGCAATCTTCTTGCTATGGATGCAGCACTTCTTTGTCCCACATCAAAATTCGGGAATTCCTCTGTAGCCAGTTTGCTGGCAGAGTACACAGAAGCACCTGCCTCATTTACGATTACATATTGTACCTTTTCCGGTATTTCTTTTAACAATTCAACAATAACCTGCTCAGATTCTCTAGAGGCAGTTCCGTTTCCAACGGAAATCAGTGTGACACCATATTTTTTAATCATGTTATGAACAATTCTTTTTGCCTCGGCAATCTTCTTTTGAGGCTCCGTTGGATATACAACAACCGTATCCAACACCTTTCCTGTAGCGTCCACAACCGCCAGCTTGCATCCGGTACGGAATGCGGGATCCCATCCCAGAACAACTCTGCCTTCTACCGGTGGCTGCATTAACAATTGCGTTAAATTCTTTCCAAACACGGTAATGGCACCATTCTCTGCTTTTTCTGTCAGTTCATTCCGAATATCTCTTTCTACAGCGCCGGCAATCAAACGCTTATAACTGTCCGCGACCACCTGCCGTAATAAAGCAGTAGTGTTGTTATTATCCTTAATAATAATCTGTTTTTCCAGATATCCAAGAATCCTTTCTTCCGGTGCAACAATCTTTACCTGAAGAATTTTTTCCTTTTCACCACGATTCATTGCCAATATTCGATATCCGGCAGTTTTTGCTATCGGTTCTTCAAACTCGTAATACATTTCATAAACAGACGATTCCTCCGGATTTTTGGCTGTTGTAGCAATCTTACCCTCTTTGAGGGTTATATCTCGAATATAAGTACGATACTTGGCATCATCAGAAATATTTTCCGCAATAATATCAAGTGCTCCGGCAATGGCATCCTCTACGGAATTCACTTCCTTATCCCGGGATAAATATGCCTTTGCCTCCTCCTGAATGGACCGGGGCGTCATTTGCAGATAAATAATGTTAGCAAGCCCCTCCAGACCTTTTTCCTTTGCGATTGTGGCTCTTGTTCTTCTTTTCTGCTTATATGGACGATATAAATCCTCCACCGCAACCAAAGTCATAGCCTCCTGAATTTGTTTTTCCAGCTCCGGTGTAAGCTTATCCTGTTCGGTAATACTTGCAAGCACGGTTTCCTTTCGTTCCTCCAGATTACGAAGATAATTCAAACGATCATATAAATCACGCAGAATCTCGTCATTTAACGATCCCGTAACCTCCTTTCGATATCTGGCAATAAAAGGAATCGTGGAACCTTCATCAATTAACTTGATTGTTGCCTCCACCTGACTTACCTTTATTCCTAATTCTTTTGCAATTACTTTTGCGATTTCCATTTCTAAACCTCTACTTTATTTTATAATTCCAAATTCACCTTACGGTTCTTTGGCTCGAATGCACGAAAACGAACTCCCGCCATATTAAACATCATTTTAGATGCCATGGTAGATTCCGTATCCGCATATTTGTCAGACAGATATACAATCTCTTTTATTCCACTTTGAATAATTGCCTTTGCACATTCATTACATGGAAACAAAGTAGAATAACAGGTAGCACCCTCTAATGTTCCTCCACTATAATTCAGAATTGCATTCAACTCCGCATGACAAACAAAGAAATATTTATTTTCCAATGGCTTACCAACACGTTCCCATGGCATATCATCATCCTTACAACCCGACGGCATTCCATTATAACCCACAGATAAAATTTTATTGTTTTTATCCACGATACATGCGCCAACCTGCGTATTCGGATCCTTACTCCGTTCTGAAGAAAGCAACGCAATTCCCATAAAATACTGATCCCAGCTTAAATAATCTTCTCTTTTCATATTGTTCTCCTTTGCCTACGAAATATAGTCCTTCATAATGCGTTATCCTGATCAATACAAAACAAACAGCACTCGGCTTATTCTTTTGCAGACATGCATTGTATAATTATAACAAAAAAAGAGCATTTAGAAAATGCCCTTTTATCATTTATCATTTAATTTCTCAGAAATCAACTCTGATTACACTGTATACATCGTCAAATTTCTTAATTCCTTCTTCAAAAACGGATTCTTTTATAGGATTTGTAATAAACGCAAGCTCATCCTTAACATTCGGAGCCTTCACATATAATACATCCCCAAATGTAGAAAGAATATCCATCATCTGATTATCATCCAAGCCCTTATCCTTCATTCGCACAAAGAATTTGTTTTCAAAATCACCAAAGGAACCTAATTCATACTTATCTTCATCCCAGATTACCGGAACATTTGTACCTAAATTCTTTACTGCATCCACAACGTCTGCAACAACCGCACTGGCAGTCGGAAGCTTTCCTGCACCTCTTCCATAGAACATTGCATCATCCAATACATTACCATGAACGAAAATTCCGTTAAATACATCATTTACATGAATCAAAGGATGCTTCTTTCCAATCATAACCGGTGCAACCATAGAATAGAATTTTCCATCCTTCTTCTTACTCATTCCAAGCAATTTGATGGATGCATTCAATGACCGTGCATATTCAAAATCAACTGTAGATATTTTTGTAATACCCTCTGTATGAATATCTTCGTAATCTACCTGTTTTCCAACAACCAGAGAAGTAAGAATAGCAATCTTACGACATGCATCATATCCCTCTACGTCTGCCTCCGGATTCTTCTCTGCGTAACCTAATTCCTGGGCATGAGCCAAAACTTCTTCAAATGCAGTTCCCTTCTGGGACATTTCTGTCAGGATATAATTAGTCGTTCCGTTCAAAATACCTGAAATCTCTGTAATATCATCAGCAGTTAAGCATGTATTCAATGGTCTGATAATCGGAATACCTCCACCTACAGCGGCCTCAAAGAAATAATTTACATTTTTTTCTTTTGCAATCCTTAACAGCTCAGCACCATGTTTTGCTACCAATTCCTTATTGGAAGTACATACACTCTTTCCTGCCAATAATGCGGATTTTGTAAATTCATATGCCGGATTTACGCCACCCATTGCCTCAGCAATTACATCAACATCCTTGTCCTTTAAGATCACATCAAAATCATGAACCAAAACATCCTGAACCGGATCCCCTTCAAATTCTCTTAAATCCAAAACATACTTAACATGAATGTCTTTGCCGGATTTTTTGTTTACAATCTCCTGATTTGTACGTATTACTTCAACAATACCGGAACCAACTGTACCATAACCTAATACTGCTATATTAACCATTATTTCCTCCTTCAATAACGCAATGCGTTTTCTCTTTATTTTTGTTTATCAATCATGTCTTTTATCTGCGACATCATTTCATCTGATAATATTTCATCCACACTGATTGCAATTACAATACCGTCACCTATATGAAGAACCTCTTCCATAAATGCAGTATCCTCATTCGCAGCAATTGACGGCATCCGATTAATATCCCTTGGATCCATCGCCTCAATGCCTTCTACCGCATCCACTTCAAATGCAACAAAGCTTCCCTCCAGATTCACCACCAGCAAACTTTTTGAACTGCTGTTCACACCTGTTGGCATACCAAACCGGGCACGCAAACTATATACCGGTATTACTTCACCTCTCAAATTAATAATACCTTTAATTACCTTAGGTGCATTGGGAACAGGAATAATAGAATAATCCTGCTCTATACCATTAATAAACATAAGATTAATTCCGTATTTTTGATCACCCAGTTGAAAAATCACATACTTAAATTCTTCCATACCCTACTCCTTATTCAAGCTTATCCACTTCAAGTAGGCATTCATAAATGGCTCTATATTACCATCCAGTACACCACTTACATTGCTTATTTCTTCTCCGGTTCTATGATCCTTAACCATTGTATACGGCTGCATAACGTAAGACCGAATCTGGGAACCAAAACCGTTCTCAGATACTTCCCCTCGAATATCATCCAATCTTTCCTGATTTTCCTGTTGTTTTAACAAGTACAGTTTTGCGCGAAGCATCTGCATCGCCTTGTCCTTATTCTGATGCTGGGAACGCTGATTCTGACATTGCACAACAATTCCTGTGGGAATATGCGTAATACGAATTGCCGATGAAGTTTTATTAATATGCTGTCCACCTGCACCACTGGAACGATAAGTATCAATCCGCAAATCATCATCTTTTATATCTACAGACACATCCTCTTCAATATTAGGCATAACATCACAGGATGAAAAAGAAGTCTGTCTTTTTCCCGCTGCATTAAATGGCGAAATTCTTACCAGTCGATGAACACCTTTTTCGGACTTTAAGTATCCATATGCATTCTCGCCGTCAATCTGCATGGTTACAGATTTGACACCGGCTTCCTCACCGTCCAGATAATCCAGCACCTCAATCTGAAAACCTCTCTTTTCTGCCCATCTGGTATACATACGATATAGCATTCCCGTCCAGTCACAGCTTTCTGTTCCACCCGCACCTGCATGCAGGGTAAGAATCGCCCCATCCTTATCAAACTCACCGGAAAGCAATGTCTGTATCCGCAATGCCTCAAACTCTTCCTTGAACCGGGTCAGGGTTTCCTGTATCTCCGGAAGCAAATCCGCATCATTTTCCTCGTCTGCCATTTCAATTAAAACGCCAACCTCTTCATAGGCATCGGATACTCTTTCGTAAGCCTCCAGTGTATCTTTTAAATTTTTAACAACCTTCATAACTTCATTGGAATGCTCCACATCATTCCAGAAATCCGGAGCCTCCATATCAGCCTCCAGCTCCGCCACTTTGTCCTTCTTTATAGGGATGTCAAAGTGAATCCCTCACTTCCTGTAATGGACTTTCGTACTGAGCCAGTTCAAACTTATACGAATCAGTTTCTATCACAGAATCACCTCTTTCTATATTTTATCCCATCACAAGCAGCAAACACTTATGAATTTTTACCACAGCACATCTTATATTTTAATCCTGAGCCACATGGACATGGATCGTTTCTTCCTATCTTAGCAGTCTTACGGCGAATCGGAGCCTTTACACTGCTATCATCCTTGTTGGTTCCTGTAACCTTTGCAACCTCTTCACGTTCAACCTTCTGTTCTACACGAATATGCATCAGAGCCTTAACAGTGTCCTTTCTTATAGATGCAATCATCTCTTCAAACATATCGTAACCGGTGAATTTGTAAGCGACCAACGGATCCTTTTGTCCATATGCCTGAAGTCCAATACTCTGACGCATCTGATCCATATCATCAATATGATCCATCCACTTATGATCAATTACCTTAAGCAAAATGACACGTTCTGCCTCCCTGAGCATTTCAATTTCAGGGAATTCCGTTTCTTTTTCTTCATATAACTTATTTGCAGCTTCTTTGACTTGCTGAATCAAATCCTCTACCTGCATACCTTGTTTCTCTTCTTCCGAAAGCGCAATCGGCTTAATCGGAATTACATCCAGCAATTCCTGATTCAAAGTCTTTATATCCCAATCAGCCACATCCAGATCAGAAGATATATTACGATTGATAATCTCCTCTACGGTTTCATTCACAAAGGAAAGAATTACCTCTCTCATATTCTCGCCATCTAAAACGCGGCGACGTTCTTTATAGATAACTTCTCTTTGTTCATTATTAACCTGATCATAATCCAACAGATTTTTACGGATTGCAAAGTTATTACTTTCAATTTTCTTTTGTGCCTTTTCAATAAACTTCGTAATCGTCTTATGCTGAATCTCTTCTCCCTCCGGAATATTCAATGTGGAATACAGATTCATAACACGCTCCGAACCAAACAAACGCATCAAGTCATCTTCTAATGACAAATAAAACTTAGAACTACCCGGATCACCCTGACGTCCGGCACGACCGCGAAGCTGGTTATCAATACGGCGTGATTCATGTCGTTCCGTACCAATAATACGTAATCCACCTAATTCCTTTACACCTTCACCAAGCTTGATATCTGTACCACGTCCTGCCATATTCGTTGCAATGGTAACTGCATTGACCTGACCTGCATCAGCAACAATTTCCGCCTCTAACTCATGGAACTTTGCATTCAAAACCTTGTGAGGAATATGTTTCTTAGTTAATA
Source organism: uncultured Lachnospiraceae bacterium (assembly GCA_934294885.1). GTDB lineage: Bacteria > Bacillota > Clostridia > Lachnospirales > Lachnospiraceae > CAG-590. Next base: position 13,086 of record CAKRAK010000023.1, read on the forward strand.
AACGACTTACTTCTTCAGAAGATTCAATGGAAATGGTACCTACTAAAACCGGCTGCCCCTTACGGAAACACTCATTAATATCCTCTACAATGGCATTTAACTTTTCTTTCTTTGTACAGAACACAGAATCATTTTCATCAATTCTGGCGATTGGAAGGTTAGTAGGCACTTCGACTACATCCATGCCGTAAATTTCTCTGAACTCGTTTTCCTCGGTCAATGCTGTACCGGTCATACCGGCCTTCTTATCGTACTTGTTAAAGAAGTTCTGGAACGTAATTGTGGCCAGTGTCTTACTTTCTCTACGAACCTTTACATTCTCTTTTGCTTCAATTGCCTGATGCAGTCCGTCTGAGAATCGACGTCCCGGCATAACACGTCCGGTAAACTCGTCAACAATTAACACCTCATCATCTTTTACAATATAATCTCTGTCCTTTTGCATTAAGTTATGAGCCCGTAATGCAAGTATAATATTATGCTGTATTTCCAAATTGTCAGAATCCGCAAGATTATCAATATGGAAAAACTGTTCTATTTCCTTAACTCCCTGACTAGTCAAAATAACCTGTTTGTCTTTTTCATTTACAAGGAAATCTCCATCCTCTTCCACGTCAACGCCCATAATCGCATCCATTTTGGAAAGTTCGCCGTCACCCTGACCTCTCTTCATTCTACGGGCAAGCAAATCACACATTCTGTATAATTCGGTAGACTTACCGCTCTGACCGGAAATAATCAATGGTGTTCTCGCTTCATCAATTAAAATAGAGTCAACCTCATCCACAATCGCATAATGTAAATCTCTTTGAACAAGCTGTTCCTTATAAATAACCATATTATCTCTCAAATAATCAAAGCCTAACTCATTATTCGTCACATAGGTAATATCACAATTATATGCTTCCCGTCTTTCTTCATTGCTCATACCGTTCAAAATAACACCAACCGTTAATCCAAGAAATTCATGAATCTTTCCCATCCACTCGGCATCACGCTTTGCAAGGTAATCATTCACGGTAACGATATGTACACCTTTACCTTCCAATGCGTTCAAATAAGCCGGCAATGTTGACACCAATGTTTTTCCTTCACCGGTACGCATCTCCGGAATTCTTCCCTGATGAAGTAAAATACCACCCATTAACTGAACACGATAATGTTTCATCCCCTGTCGGTTTCCCAGTACTCTGAAAGAAGTTTCTCTGACAACAGCAAAAGCCTCTACCAGTAAATCATCTAAAGTTTCACCTTCCGCAAGACGTTTTTTAAATTCATCTGTCTTTGCCTTCAATTCACTGTCACTCAGCGCTCCCATTGTCTCATCTAATGCCATTATCTGATCCACAAGTGGAGTTATTCTTTTGATTTCTTTCTCACTATGTGTTCCAAATACTTTTTCAAACATTCCCATTCTAATATTACACTCCTATCTTTCATTTCCTATATTACATAAAATCAACTTATAGAAACATTGAATTTACACCCTTATTTAAACATATTTGGGTAGTATTCTAACATCATTCCCGACAAAAGTAAAGGGTCGCCCTAATAAAGACAACCCTAATGACTTGCAACGATATATGATTCATTTTAACATTCCGGTTCAATTAATCCGTATGTATTACCTTTCCGCTTATAAACAACATTCACCTCATCGGTCTCTGCATTACGGAACACAAAGAAGTTATGTCCTAACAAATCCATCTGAACACATGCCTCTTCCGGATCCATAGGCTTTACGGCAAATTTCTTACTTCTGATAATGTTAATCTCATCATCATCCGGAATATCCTCTTCAATAAACGATTTTTGTAAGAAAGCTGCGCTCTGTGCCTGATCAATCAGCTTCTTTTTATGTCTTGAAATCTGTCTCTCTAATACTTCTGTTACAAGATCAATAGAAACATACATGTCATCACTTACCTGCTCAGCCCGGATAATATTACCCTTTATAGGAATCGTAACTTCCATCTTCTGACGATCTTTCTCCACAGAAAATGTAACCTGAACCTCTGTATCCTCATTAAAATATTTTTCTAAGCGTCCTAACTTGTCATATACGGATGCCTTTAATCCTTCTGTTACTTCAATATTCTTTCCACTAATAATGTACTTCATAATCTGTCAACTCCTTCTCGTCATATTACAATCTGCCTTACCCCATCTCCCACGAAAAATTCATATTGCAGTTTCTGCATTTTCCGTATCAGCTGACTGTATGGATATTATATCATATTTCAAATATTTTTCAATGATATCCCAAGTATTTTTTTGATTTTTTCACAGTTTTTTCACAAGAAGTCTGTCAATTCCGATTTTTTTTCAACTTTTTTCGACATTATTTTTGTCAATGATTTTTACAAATAAACTTTTTTTCGTCATATTGTCCAAAACAAAGTTTCGATTTCCAATTCCATATTTTTATGGTAAACCAGCTATTTTTTTGTGGATAATGTGGATAACTCTGTGTATAAGTCCATTTTTCAACGTTTTTTTCGTTTCAGTATGTGTATAACTTATTTTCCACAAGCCACTTAACATAATAACGAAATCCATTTGCTTCAAAAACAGTTGTTTTTTTGTGCATTATGCAAAATCAAAAAAATATGTTCGAGGCATAAATTGTCTGACATTATATTCTAAATTGCGACGAGGACTTTTATTTGTGACTACCGATGGCTATTACGTATTCTATTTCCTGCTTCTGTTGAGGAGACAGGCTCTCCTGCTCCAAATTATGACTACATGCTTCTTCGTAGGAAATCAAATCCCGCAAAAGCACCTGATGATGTTCAACCGGTATATAAGATACTTTTTTGCTGTCAAAAACTGAACGCAGACCATAATATAAAATCTGTTCATTATTCTTAGCCGGCAATCTCGTTACTTCTACGACCTTACATACTCCCAGGTTTTCACTGAATATGATATCTTTTTTTTCATACATAATCCATTCTCCGTTTGTGTTATTTTATGAATTCCAGATGTTTCATTCCACATAAACTATATATGGACATCTGCTCATGAACAATAGCAGATATAGTATATCATACTTATCGAAAAAATCAACGGAGCCCTTTTCATCCCCTTCTGATAAACCCGCTCAGATTCGCAGTTGTAAAATGCACCCAATAAATGCATGTGCTTTCCGCGTCGCCATAACAAAAAAAGGACGAACCATTATGATTCGCCCGTAATCTTTCCGTATGCTTTATGACACTCTAATTCCTTTCCCTTATATTTTGCCATTTCACTCACCGTAACAATCTGAAAGCCCTTTTCTTTCAGTATCGGAACCAATAATTCCACCGCATCAGCAGTCGAATCATATATATCGTGCATCAAAACAATATCTCCATCCTGCACCTGATTCAACACATTGTCTACAATCTTTTGTGCATTTCTGCTGCTCCAGTCCTCTGTGTCCAAATCCCATAAAACAACCGGTATCTGTAAATCCCCAAGAACCGCATCATCATAACTGCCATAAGGAGGTCTGATTACCGTTGTATCCGAACCGGTTGCTTTATTTACCGCCCGATTCACTAAATCTACCTGTTCCTCCCTGCCGGCAGAATCCAGCTTGGTCAGATCCTTATGACCGTAGGTATGATTTCCTAATTCACAGCCTGCACTGGCAATATCCGCTACCAGTTCCGGATATTTTTCTGCATTTGTACCAACCATAAAAAAAGTTGCCCTGGAATAGTTTTCTTCTAAAACCTTGAGTATTCTTTCTGTTGCATTCTCGCTGGGCCCATCATCAAAGGTCAATGCAACCATAGGTGCAGATCGATCTACCGTCCCCGGATTGGTTGCATCAAAACTCTGAAATCTGTACTTTGTTAAAAAAGTCCCATAATCTTCAGCCTTGACACCCACCGGTTCTTCCACACCCTTTTCGATTATTTCATCATGCATCATCCGGTACATCCATATACGTAGCGCACTTCCATGGGAAATCTGTGTAGCAAGAACACAAAGCAAACTGGCACAAATAATAAAAGCAGGATACAAAAAAATCGGATCCCCCAAATGTTTTTTTATATATCTGCCGATACGTTTTAATTTCTTTTTATATACTTTTTTATAAAGCTTTTTAATTCTTCTGATGTATCTCATATCCTCTACCAAATCCGTAATGTGAACTACCCATTGTCTAAAGCCAACGGGATTACGATAGCCTTATTTCAAAACTACTACTTAGTATATCACAGAGATAAATGAACCCCTACTGTTTTTTTCTTAAATCTTTCCTAAGAAATTGTTACTAAATTGTTACTATTAACGTATCATATCCTTCTCTTTTCAACTCCATTTCTGTAGTCCGGATTCCATCCAAATCTTGAGACTCTCCCACAATCACCGCAAAATACGGCTTTTTTTCAATAATCTGCGCATCATATCCCTGACTTAGCAAATTCACAAGAACATATTGGGCATTTTCAAACCTTCGATACAAGCCCACCTGAACACCATATTTTTTTATGTTCCTACCGGGTGCCGAATCATTTTCTTTTACTGTGGTCTCAATTCCTCTGACAATTGCATTCACCAGATTATTGAATTCATCGTCAAACAATTCATTATCCCTGTCAGAATCAATAAAACCCGCCTCGATTAAAATTGCCGGCATCTTTGTTCTCCGTAAAAAGGCTAAGTCCTTTCGCTCCTCAACACCAAGATCATCAAAACCAACCAAAACCATATTATCATTTACAGCCTGCGCCAACCTTCCCGCTTCACTATCCTCGCTAAATACCAACGTTTGTACTCCATTATAAAGGTTTGGTGTGCTTGCCGCATTCCGGTGAAAGGACACCGCATAGTCCCCTCCACTGGCATTTGCAATCTGGGCCTTCTTAACCGGTTCCTGATATACATCCTCTGTACGGATGTAAAACACCGGGAAACCGTCTGCCGTCAGACGCTCTCCCACAGCTAAGGCAAGACGGAGATTATCATCTTTTTCTACTCTGTTGTCGTAAGCAGCTCCCTTGTCAAGCCCGCCATGCCCCGCATCAATTATTATTGTCGGTTTCATTCCAACTCCAAAAAACTTCTTAATTATAGAGTATGTTTTTCGGATTGTTTTGTCACTTCAAATTTTCATTCATACTGCCGGTCCGATATCCCTGCAGATCCAGACTGACATAAGAAAATCCGATTGCCTTAAATTTTGTCACAAGTTCTTTTCTGAAATCATCTATCATGATCCGATCAAAGTCCTCCGGCATTATCTCAATCCGAGCCAGACAACCATGGCATCTGACTCTCGCCTGTATAATTCCATGGTGATGTAAAAAACGTTCCCCCTCACCTACCATACTCAGTTTTTCCTCCGTAATGTTTTCTCCATACGGAAACCGGGTTGATAAGCAGGCAAGAGACGGCTTATCCCACGTCGGCAGTTCCAATTCCTTTGAAAGCAATCGGATGTCCTTCTTTGTAAGTCCTGCCTGTTTTAACGGGCTTCTCACACCAAGCTCCTTTATTGCCTGCAGGCCCGGCCGGTAATCTCCATCATCATCTGTATTGGATCCTTCTACCAATGTGACATACCCCTGAGTTTTTGCAAATTTCTGCATCGTACTGAACAATGCCTTTTTACAGATATAGCACCGGTTCGGCGGATTGTCCGAAAAACCCGGAATATCCAGTTCATTTATGGTAAGAGTTCGATGCAGAATCTGTTCCTTATTGCAGAATTCTATGCAGGAATCATATTCTTCCATAGGAAAGGAATGAATTTTCATGGTAATTGCCATAACTCGCTCACCTAGAGCCTCTTTTGCTGCCTTTAGCAAAAAAGTAGAGTCCACTCCTCCGGAATAGGCAACCGCAACGGAATCCATTTGTTTTAATATCTGTTTTAACTCTTCATATTTGCCATGCACATCATTTATCATAATCATTCGCCTCTATTAACATTCCCCTAACAAAGCCCGGTCCTTCATAATCTCTCTTTCCGGCTCCGATTCCAATTTTATGAATCTGAAAATGCTTTGGTAACACTTGTTTTGTCGTAATAGCCGCAACAACAGCAGCTCCTGTAGGTGTTATGTACTCTCCCTCCATATTCTGAATCTGAAGAGGGATACCATAACTTTGAATAATATTGGCAACAGCAGGTACCGGCACCGGTAAAATTCCATGCATGCATCGTACGGTTCCCACACCTTCATATAAGCTTGGTACAATTACTTCCTCTATACCAAGATTATCCAGACACACTGCCGCAGACACAATATCAACAATAGAATCCACTGCACCAACCTCATGAAAATGCACTTCCTCATATGGAACATTATGTGCCTTTGATTCCGCAACTGATAATATATCAAAAATCTTTAATGCCAGTTTTTTTGCGGATTCTGTCATAACTCCCGCATTTATAATATCTGTGATTTCCTTCATTCCCCGATGTTGATGGGAGTAATTATGGGTATGGTGGTAATCATACTCATAGTTATGGTCACGCTTGTGATCGTGATTATGCTCATGGTCGTGGTCACGCTTGTGGTCGTGATCATGCTCATAGTCATGGTCATGCTTGTGATCGTGATTATGCTCATGGTCGTGGTCATGCTTGTGGTCGTAATTGTGCTCATAGTCGTGGTCATGCTTGTGGTCGTGATTATGCTCATAGTCATGGTCATGCTTGTGGTCGTGATTGTGCTCATGATTATGCATATGGGGCTCACAAGAACCCACAGCTTCATGGTAGTGGCCATACAAATATTCCATATCATGATCATGATTTTTCTCCTCTAACCGGACATCAAAATCATTGGCATCAATTCCTGATTTTTTAACCCTGCTAATTTGAATCGTATATCCCTGCAACGGCAGGCTGGCAAGAACATCCCTTAATACCTTTTCATCTGCACCCAGATCCAGCAGTAATGCAACTATCATATCTCCGCTGATTCCCGAATAACATTCCAAATATAACGTATCCTTCATATCTACTCCCTTCCGGCTCCACATGCCAATCGATTAATCTGTGTTGCTATATAACCGGCTCCATATCCATTATCAATATTAACAACGGAGACTCCATTTGAGCAAGAATTAACCATAGTCAATAATGCCGCCATGCCATGCATATTTGCACCATACCCTACCGAAGTCGGAACCGCTATTACCGGACAGGAAACCAGTCCACCAATCACACTTGCCAGTGCACCTTCCATTCCCGCTACCGCGATAATACAGCTTGCATCCAAAAAATGCACCCTCTGATCCAGCAGTCGGTGCAGTCCGCATACACCCACATCATATAGCTCTACTACGTTACAGCCAAAGAATGATGCAGTCAGCGCGGCCTCTCTAGCCGCATAAATATCCGCTGTCCCTGCGCAGCAGACAACTACCTTTCCTATCCTTTCTTTTTCCTTTTCAATCTTCAATATCCGGGATATGGAATCATATTCTACACCGGGAAATATCTTTTCCATTGCTGTATATTGTTCCAACGAAGCACGGGTTCCCAACACTTCTCCTTCATCGGCATAAATTTTCTTATATATTTCCACAACCTGCTCTACCGTTTTACCTTCACAGTACACTACTTCCGCAAAACCTGTTCTTTTTTTTCGGTCCGTATCCAGTCTTGCAAATCCAACATCCTGATATCCAATATTTTGTTCTGTATGTTTCGTCAACAGATCCTGTGCCTTGGCAACAGATAACTCCTGCAACCTTACCTTTTCCAAAATCTCTTCTGTTGTCATATTTACTCCTTAATCATTAACTAAATGCACTCCGCTGGTAGATACACATGCAACCAATGTCCCAACATCATCTGTTATCATAATTTCGTAAAAACAGTTTCTCCTGCCATCCTTAAGCAGCCTGCTCTCTCCAAAAAGAACCTTCCCCTTTGGTGTTCCAAGGTAACTAATCTGGCTGACAGTTGTAACCGTAACCGGCTGATTATAATTTGTAGCAATGGCAAACACAAAGTCCGCCAAAGTATAGATTGCACCACCCATAACATGTCCCGTTGCATTCACATGTTTTTCTTCAATCTCCAACTTACATTTTGCATATTTTTTTCCAACCGCCACAATCTCTATTCCGGTTGTAGCCATGGCAAAACGATCCTTTATAAATATTTCCTTTACCTTTTCCAAATCCGTCATTGCATTCTCTCCTGTCATACAAAAATCCCCTTACCGGTTCCATAAAATTTTACCAATTTTTTTATCTCTTGGCAAATATTGTATCACCGGCTGTAACAATGCCGGCTTACCGGTAGACGAAAGTGCGATTATTTAGTATAATGTTAGTTATTGTAAAAATCTTTTCAATATGATACTTAGATTATTTTTTAGGGGGAACCACAGCATGGCATCGATACAGTTAAAGAACCGAAGACTTTTCATTATTTTAAGCCGCACAGACACTTTTCTAGCAAAAGTCATAAGGTACTTTACGAAAGCCAGATACAATCATGTATCATTAAGCTTAGACCCTACCTTGAATCAGATGTATTCCTTCGGAAGGCGTTACCCTCACAATCCATTATGGGGAGGATTTGTAAGAGAGTCCAAAAATGGTGGTTTTTTTAAGCTTTGCAGAGAGGCCGAGGTTATGGTACTGTCTGTCGCAATCGACGAAGAAACCCACAGAAATATATTGCGTCACTTACAGTACATGAACGAACACAGATTTTCATATCACTATAATTATTTAGGATTATTTTTTGCCATTTTCAATATTCATTTCAAGCCAACCAGCCATACTTATTTTTGTTCCGAATTTGCAAAAGAAATTCTAATCTATCATAATATTGAAGGTGCCTCTGTTTTAAAAGAAGTACCAAAGCCGATGCACTTTCTGAGCATCCCAAACACAACTGAAATATACACCGGCAAACTGACACACTATGATGCCGCGTAGGAAAGCAAGAAAAAAAGACCATATACCCTAAGGGCAATGATCTTTTCTCTATTATTTATTAAGGGGGAAGAATCTATGCTACATACTCTGTCAGTTCATTCCTAATCTCGCTAAAACGTTGTTCAGAAGCATTTACTCTCATTAAAATCGGTGATGTCAAATCCATAGAAAATATACTCATGATTGACTTTGCATTCACGATATAATTGCCATCAACCAAATCAATGCGTTCTCCATATCCTGATACAATATCTACAAAACGTTTTACTTTCTCAATCGTTCCCATAGAAATTGTCATCTCATGCATTCCATCATCTTCTTTCTTTGTTCTTTATCTATGAACCATGGATAATATACTTCATTTTATCCGGAATGTCAAAATACATTCTACACAAAATTTAGTGCATTTTAACAAATCTTTTAAACATATTTACAAAATGTAGTGTTAAATATTATGCCAAAATCCAAAATTATACAGATTTTACAAAAATAGCTCCAAACTTCTAGCAAGAATACCATTCATCTTAGCTATGGCAACTCCGTAATTCAATATCGGCACATGACACGTCTGTGCAATTTTCATCCTGCTTTTCATAGCAGTCTCATTTATCATACATCCGCCGCAATGGATCACCAACTTATAGGAAGAAACATCCTCCGGAAATTCTCTTCCGGAAGTAAAATCAAAATCCGGTTCTGCTCCGGAAAACTGACGAATCCAGGTTGGCATTTTAACAGTTCCGATATCATTGCACTGACGATGATGGGTACAGCTTTCCGCAATTAAAACCCTGTCACCATCCTGAAGGTGATCAAGCACCTCTGAACCTTTTATCAGCTTATCCAATTCCCCTTTGTAACGAGCCATTATAATGGAAAAGGAGGTCAGGGGAATTTCTTCAGGAACCATTTTTGCCACCCTTCCAAATGCCTGGGAATCCGTAATTACCATTGCCGGCCTGCCTTTGACCGTTTCCAGCATATGAGGAAGTTCCTCAGGCTGGCAGGCGATGGCACAAGCATTTGCATCTAACACATCTCGAAGAACCATCTGCTGAGGCATAATAATTCGGGATTTCGGAGCACCCTCATCTACAGGAATCACAAGAAAAACAGTATCTCCCGGATGAAGAAAATCCGCAATCAAGGTTTTTTCATGCTCTTTTGGAGTCGCAAGCTTTCCAAGCAAATCCTTTAATTCTTTCACCTGAAAACCAGCGGTTGCACTAACATAGATTTCATTCTCCTTTAAGGAATCCTTGCTATCCAACAAATCACTTTTGTTATATGCAATCATATAAGGAAGCTTTCTATCCTTACATAGTCTTATAAAATTCTCTTCATAAGGAGACATTCCCTCTGTACAGTCAATTACCAGCACCGCAAAATCAATTTCATTCATAACCTCTTTGGTTTTCTTTATTCGAAGCTCTCCCAAATCTCCTTCATCATCAAAACCCGGTGTATCAATAATAACAACAGGACCAATCGGAAGCAGCTCCATCGTTTTTCGCACCGGATCTGTGGTTGTTCCCAAAACATCAGATACAACCGATAAATTCTGATTGGTTACGGAATTTACCAAACTGGATTTCCCAGCATTTCTTTTTCCAAAGAAACCAATATGAAGTCGATTTGCCGATGAAGTCTCCTGCACATTCATATAAACCCTCCTCTTTTATCAAAACCGAAAATCACGGTGATTTGAGTGACGCATGTCATAAATATGTTTTTCCGTTATCTCTCTAACCTTTTCTTTCGGAATCTTTTGCAATTCCTCACGGATCATTTTTTCACCCAGTGCCCTTGTCTTTTCAGATGCATAATCCTCCAGATATTCACATAGGGTCATTAATGCATTTGGATGACAGCAATTTAATATCTGACCACTCTTACACAAGCTCATAAAACGGTCACCGGTTCGTCCCTCTCTGTAGCAGGCTGTGCAAAAAGAAGGAATATGTCCGTTTTCCATCAGCCATGCAACAACCTCCTCCAGACTTCTCTGGTCTGACACATCAAACTGCTCCGTGTCATGAGGGCGTTCATTTTCAGAATAACCGGCATAACCGCCTACACTGGTTCTGGAACCTCCACTTACCTGTGACACACCTACCCTTAACATTTTTTTGCGAACCTCCTCCGATTCTCTGGTGGATACAATCATTCCCGTGTACGGAACCGCTAATCTGATACACGCAGCAATTTTGATAAAGGTATCATCATCAATACCATTATCAAATGCATCCGGGTCGATATCGTCCGCTTTCTTTATCCGGGGAACACTTATGGTATGGGGACCCACTCCGTGTACAGCCTCTAAGTGTTCCGCATGCATAATTAAGCCTGCAAATTCATATTTGTATAATTCCAGTCCAAATAATACACCAAGGCCAACATCATCGATTCCCCCATCCATAGCACGATCCATGGCTTCTGTATGATAAGCATAATCATGCTTCGGTCCCGTAGGATGCAGATTTTCATAGCTTTCTTTATGATAGGTTTCCTGGAACAGAATATAGGTTCCAATTCCGGCCTCTTTTAATTTTCTGTAATTTTCTATCGTCGTTGCCGCAATATTCACATTCACACGGCGGATATCACCATTTTTATGATGAATATCGTAGATTGTATGAATAGAATCTAATATATACTCAATAGGATTATTGACCGGATCTTCTCCCGCTTCAATGGCAAGACGTTTGTGTCCCATATCCTGCAAGGCAATTACTTCCTCGCGAATCTCTTCCTGAGATAACTTTTTTCTGGCAATATGTTTGTTCTTCAGATGATATGGGCAATACAAGCAGCCATTCACACAATAATTTGACAAATAAAGAGGTGCAAAAATTACAATACGGTTTCCGTAAAATGCCAGCTTAATATCTTCAGCGATTTCATACATTTTTTCAATCTGTTCCGGCATTTCACAGGCAAGAAGTACAGAAGCCTCCCGATGAGTCAGACCCGAACACACATACCCAGTCTTTGTTTTCTTCGGGCGCGCTTTTTCCAGAATCGCCTCAATCAGTTCCACATTATTCTTATTTTTTTCTGCATATTCCAGAGTTGCCCTGATTTCTTCATCATTAATAAATTCTTCCGCTTTTAAGGATGACGGATTATAACTACTCATTTGTGTTCTCCTCTCTTTTATCTCCATGTTAGGCATTGTGAAACTCATACTCATCTTCCCATAATTCTTCCGACTTTTTCCGGGTTTCATGAATTGCCTGTTCATAACCGGTTAATGCGGCAAACGGAGCAAACTGTGCCGCCCGCTTCATCTGATCCATAGGCGGATGTTTATCCAATATCGGTCTGTCACAATGAATGATGTTCTCATATTTTTTTAATTTTTCATAATCGACCTTCATCCGTATCACCTGCTACCTATGCTCTATGTCCACCAATTTGGCGATTCCGTTCCAATGCGGTAGCACCTTCACTTAAATTGGTTCCTTTTAATATTGCATTCTTTCCGTATTTTTTCTTTATGGCAATCATAGCTTCCTGCATTTTCTGCTCCTTATCAAGATGTTGTTCCTGCTGCTTCTTTATTCTGCCCGACATATCATAATCCGCAAACAGATCCAACTGGACAAACTGTTCTTTGTCCGGAATCTCATCTCTTGGTACAGTTCGATTTGCCGTAATATTGACTCTTCGGATTAAAAGCTTATCATTTACAATATTCTGATATAACCCTAAAACCGCTTCTGTTATCACACTGGTAGAAGATGTGTATTCCGGCAGGTTCACCGTTCCATGGGCATGCTTTGGAACCCGCCTTCCATAACGGTCAATGGTAATTTCACCTTTATAAGAGCCGGCAGTCCCGGGATTGGTCAGATTGTCCACATCATAGCCAATGGTTAAAACCATCTGATTGGTAACAAGCCCCTTTTCCACCAGATCAAGGGTAAGAAGATCTGCCATCTCCCTGACAATCAGCATTCCTTTTTCAAAAGGATAAGGCTCCTGTAATACCTGTCCCGAACCGACACTGTTGTACTCCGGTTTGTATGCCTTAATATCCTGTATCGTACTCGGTTCATATCCCCATGCATGGTCAATCAACAATTCTGCATTCACACCAAACATCCGATACAGCAAATCCGCATTATAATAGTCATCCTCGCTTCCCATGGAACATAATGCTATATCACCCATTGTATAAAGTCCCTGTTCATGAAGCTTCCGAACATAACCGGAACCCACCCGCCAGAAATCTGACAAAGGTTCATGGGTCCATAACAACATACGATAACTCATCTCGTCCAGCTTAGCAATTCTTACGCCGTACTTATCCGGCTTCATATGTTTTGCCACAATATCCATAGCAATTTTACTAAGATATAAATTCGTGCCGATTCCGGCAGTTGCTGTAATTCCGGTCTGCTCGTATATCTCATTGATCATTTTTCGTGCCAGTTCCACCGGTTCTAATTTGTATATGTTCAAATAATGGGTTATGTCTATAAACACCTCATCTATGGAATATACATGTATGTCTTCCGGTGCAATGTATTTTAAATATATGTTATATATCCTTGTACTATAATCAATATACAATGCCATTCTCGGCATTGCGGTTATATAATCCAACTCATAGTCCGGGTGCTGCTGCAAAACATCCGCATCAATAGAGCCTGCAAGAAAACTTCCCTCCGGTGTATTCTTTCTTCGAAGTGCATTTATCCGGTTTACAGTCTGAACCACTTCAAACAAACGGGCTCTGCCGGGTATCCCATAAGCCTTCAGGGAAGGGGACACTGCCAGACATATTGTTTTTTCTGTCCGGCCGGCATCCGCCACAACCAGATTCGTCATAAGAGGATCCAATCCTCTTTCCATACATTCTACTGAAGCATAAAATGACTTAAGATCAATCGCAATATAAGTATTTTTCCCATCCATCATTTTACACCTCCTATTTCCTGTTATATTTTAGTATAACCAAAACATATGTTCAAGTAGTAAGTTTTGGAGATTTTATTAAATTTTTCTCATCATCGCAAAAAAAATGGTATAGCAACAACCGTAAAAACAGGTCTTGTTGCTATACCACTGTATTTTTATTCGCTGATTCCTTCCAAAGCCTGCGCAAGGTCGGCAATCAAATCCCCTTTATCCTCTAATCCGCAGGAAATACGAACAAGACCTGCCGGTATACCTGCCTCTAAAAGCTGTTCCTCTGTCATCTGTCTGTGGGTAGAGGTTGCCGGATTCAGACAACAGGTTCTTGCATCTGCAACATGAGTTTCAATCGCTGCTAATTTCAGGCGTTTCATAAACTGCTCCGCTGCCGCCTTTCCACCCTTTAATTCAAAGGAAACAACTCCACAGCCACCGTTTGGAAGATACTTCTTTGCTCTTTCATAATATGAGTCACTTTTCAAACCGGAATAATTAACTTTTTCAACCTGCGGCTGTTTTTCCAAAAATTCAGCCACTGCTAATCCATTCTCTACATGTCTTGCCATTCTGACATGCAATGATTCTAATCCCAAATTCAGAATAAATGCATGCTGTGGTGACTGGATACATCCCAAATCTCTCATCAACTGTGCTGTACACTTTGTAATAAATGCACCACCCTTACCAAACCGTTCTGCATAGACAATGCCATGGTACGATTCATCCGGAGTACAAAGTCCCGGATATTTATCTGCATGTGCCATCCAGTCAAAATTACCGGAATCAACAATTGCACCACCAACAGCGGCACCATGTCCATCCATGTATTTCGTAGTCGAATGTGTTACGATATCTGCTCCCCATTCTATCGGACGACAGTTAACCGGAGTCGGAAATGTATTATCTACAATTAACGGAACTCCATGGGCATGTGCCACCTTTGCAAACAATTCAATGTCCAATACGGTAAGTGCCGGATTGGCAATCGTCTCTCCAAACATAGCTCTTGTATTTTCTTTAAATGCTGCATTCAGCTCATCCTCTGTACTGTCCGGCGAAACAAAGGTAACTTCTATACCCATCTTTGCCATCGTAACGGAAATCAGATTAAAGGTTCCTCCATAAATGGAAGAAGATGCCACAATATGGCTTCCTGCCTCACATATGTTAAATAACGCGAAGAAATTTGCTGCCTGACCGGAAGAGGTCAGCATAGCTGCAGTTCCTCCCTCCAGCTGGGCAATCTTGGCAGCAACATAATCATTTGTGGGATTTTGTAATCTTGTATAAAAATATCCCTCCCGCTCCAGATCAAAAAGCTTACCCATATCCTCGCTGGTATCGTACTTAAAGGTTGTAGACTGTACAATCGGAATCTGTCTTGGCTCTCCGTTGCCCGGTGTATATCCTCCTTGTACACATTTTGTATTTAATGAATACTCTTTCATCATTTATCTTCCTCCCATATATTTTTCTAAATTAATATCAAACCGATCACGCCGCTTATCAAACCGAGCAACGCTCCTGCAATGACATCTATCGGGTAATGTACACCACCAATCACTCTGATCCATGCCATAAATACGCCTGCCACCATAAGAATAATGCCAACAACCGGTATATAACAAAACCAGCACATGGCAATTACAAAAACAGAAAATACATGTCTGCTGGGAAAAGAATTTCCTTTTTTCTTTTTTTTGATTAACGGTTCAATCTCCAACGCCTCATAGGGACGTTTTTTATTATATATCTTTCGAAAAATCGACACACAAAAAAAAGAAATTCCCGCGGTCAATATTGTCGGCAAACACCGTGAGCTGTGCTGCATCCACTGCAAAAGCACAAGTAATGGGAATATTATATAACACATTCCCATTAATAATCGATTACATCTTATTAAATATCGGATTCTCACCGGCTTGTCCACAAAAGGCTTTTTCCATCTTTCATACTGTTCTGCAGTCATCTTATATCCAGGTCTCGATCACAGAATAATCGTCGGAATAATTCGTCATTCTGACAGAACATTGTAATTCCTCAACATATTTTCTGCTGTCTATCAATGTATTAAAATGCTTCGTCTTTTTCAGTTGTTCCGGTGCATAATAATCCACAATATAATCTGAAACCTCTCCTACCTCCTTATATGAAATTACACTGACCGGAATCCGGACAACTGTTGTCATCTGTTCAACAAAATCCTGAACCGGCATATATTTAATCTCTTCTTTTGTTGAAGGCTCTCCGTGCAGTCCTGTAATCTCCGAATCTCGAATCGCCTTATCAATCTGTGCAATCATGGATTCCGTAATTCCGGTTTTCTCACCGAAATTCAGATAATTTAAAATTGTAAGCATCTCTGATTCCGCATCCGTAAGATATCCTGTTCCAAGCTTATGAATATCTCCTGTATTGTGAACCAGTTCATACATCTTATTCGGAAGAGTTCTGTAACTCCATTCCTGCATTTTAAACTCTAATTCCATATATCCTTCTCCTCATACTTTCCCAATACAAAGCAGCCGTTATACACTCCCATATAATCTAGCCAAGAACCTTTTTAATTGCCTCTAACAACTCATCATAAGTCTCGTATGCAGGAAGTTCCGGATGATCCTTCTTAATCTGATCCGTACTCTTAAATAAAAATCCTGCCTTACTTGCTTCAATCATACCTAAATCATTATGGCTGTCACCACTGGCAATCGTCTCATAACCAATAGACTGTAAAGCCTTTACGGTTGTGTACTTTGACTTTTCACAACGCATTTTGAAGCCTGTAATCTCTCCATTATCTGCTACTTCCAAAGAGTTACAGAAAATTGTAGGCCAACCTAATTTTTTCATCAGAGGCTTTGCAAACTGTGTAAATGTATCACTGATAATAATAACCTGAGTCAAGGATCTTAATTCATCCAAAAACTCCTTTGCTCCCGGAATCGGATCAATGGTAGCAATCGTGTCCTGAATCTCCTTCAAGCCTAACCCATGTTCTTTTAAAATGCTTAATCTCCAATTCATTAATTTATCATAATCCGGCTCATCTCTGGTAGTTCTTTTCAATTCTGGAATTCCACTTGCCTCAGCAAAAGCAATCCATATCTCAGGTACCAATACGCCTTCTAAATCTAAACATACAATATCCATCTTTATCCTCCCATGCACTTATTCTTTTACCTAACGTGCTCTTTTTTGTAAAGTATATCATACCTTCCTATGTATTAAAAGAATATTAAATAAAAAAATTGATTCCCTCATTGGAAGGAATCAACTCCTATTACATATCAAATACCTGTTTTATACTGTCATAATGCAAGAAAATACCCTGCTTTGCCAATTCTTCGATTTCAGCCTTTGTTGCCAGCTTAAAGCCATCCGTTTCCGATTCCTGAGGCTTTACATCTGCTTCCGTAAAATCCATCACAAAACGATAAATATCTACAAAATAATTATCTCCTTCTCCCGGATTTTCTCTTTTGTAGGAAAACTGATATCCACCCTGTGCCTTAGATACATCAAGCCCTGTTTCCTCAAGAACCTCTCTGTGAACGGCTTCTAATGATTCTTCTCCAGCCATAACACCACCGCCTGATACTTCCCACCAGCCGGCAGCCCATGCCTTTGTTAAAACTCTCTTTGTAATCAAAAATCTCTTATCCGGTGTTGCAACAACGCCCAGTACGGTCAGATGATATTCCCCATCCTTTAAACACCAGTCGTTACGCTGCATGGTTCTCCCGGTTCTTTGCTTATTCTCATCATAAATATCCCAATATTCCATTTGTTTTCCGTCTCTTTCTATTCTGCAAGTTCTAACATCTTTTGCAATGGCTTCAATGCTTTCTCCATCATATCATCCGGCAGAACAACCTCCGGTTCCATTGTCTGCAAAGCCTTCAAAACCTTATCCATGGTTACAAGCTTCATATTCGGACAAAACTGCCTATGACCGACTGAATAAAATTTCTTTTCAGGATTCTTCTGCATCAGTTCATAAAATACACCCATCTCTGTACAAATGATAAATTCCTTTGAGGATGATGATGTAGCATAATCAATAATCTCTGATGTACTCCCTATAAAGTCCGAAACCTCTAACACATCCATTGTACACTCCGGATGGGTAAGCACCTCTGCATCCGGGCGGGCTTTTTTTGCCTCTAATACCGCATCCTTAGTTATGCTTTTATGTACATGGCAGAATCCG
Organism: uncultured Lachnospiraceae bacterium; assembly: GCA_934294885.1. Classification (GTDB taxonomy): domain Bacteria; phylum Bacillota; class Clostridia; order Lachnospirales; family Lachnospiraceae; genus CAG-590. The sequence continues at coordinate 31,129 of CAKRAK010000023.1, forward strand.
TCATTGAATATGAAATGCTTCTCCGGCAGCTGCTGTGCCACGTATCGTCCCAAATTATTGTCGGGAACAAAAAATATATTTTTCTGTGGAAGCTTCTTTACAACCTTCAGCGCGTTGGAAGATGTAACACAAACATCGGAATACGACTTGATCAATGCAGTGGAATTAACATAGGCAACAACCGCCACATCATCATATTCCTTCCGCACTTCCGCAATCCGCTCCGGTGTGATCATATGAGCCATAGGACAATCTGCATCCGAATCTGCCATTACAACTTTTTTATCTTTATTTAAAATTTTTGCAGACTCTCCCATAAAAGAGACACCACAAAACAAGATGTTCTTCTCACTTACCTTCGTCGCAACTTTTGCAAGATAATACGAGTCACCAACATAATCGGCAATTTCCTGAACATCCCCATCTACATAATAATGGGCAAGCATTACAACATCTTTTTCTTTTTTTAACATCTTTATCTGTTCTACCGTATTCTCATCCATGTTTTTTCTCCCATTGTCGTAAAATCATATGTCTTGCATTATACACTAGCTGTCAGACAGGGTCAAGCAAAATGCCGATTGGAAAGTTCCAACCGGCATCCTGCTGTATTATTTGATTGCTTCATCAATATATGCAATTAAGGTATTCACTGTCTTGTCAATTCCAAGTGTGGAACTGTTCACACAGATATCATAGGTTCTGGAATCACCCCATTTGCCATCAGCATAAAAGTTATGATAAGTTTTCCTCATCTTATCTTCTTTTCTCATGCGGCTGTAAGCGGCTCTTTCATCCAACCCATAGGCTTCCATAACCCGCTTAAGCTTCACCTCCTTATCTCCCAAAACAAAAATGCTGATCAATCCCGGACAATCTCTTAATATGTATTCCGCACACCGGCCTACAACAACGAAGGATTCTTTTTCAACCTCTGCCTTTGTTCTGATAAAATCAAAAATATGATTTGCAACCTGTTGCTCTAAAGGATAATAATTGGCATCCAATCCATAAGTATAAAAAACCGGATGCACTGGTTTTTCATCAAAATGTTTGATGATATCTTCGCTAATGGTACTTTTCTCTCCTACATGTCGAAAAAGTTCCCGGTCATACAACGGAATATCATAATGCTCCGCTAACCTTCTGGCAATCTCGTAGCCCCCACTACCAAATTCACGACCAATAGAAATAATAAGCTGTTTTTCCATATTATGCACCTTCTTTCCCTATTGTATAAACAATTCACTCAAAACTTACAAATTGCAAATACAACTATAGATGTATTATAGCATTTTTCATTACTTTTTAAAAGTCAAAACTGGTTAGATTCATCAAATTTTTCTACATTCCATATAATAGCGTTTTTCATTTGCCTCTCCCATGGAAAAGGTTTTTCGTGGAAGGACACCATCCTTGATAACACCGATAAATAAATCCTCCTTGCTGACATCCGGAAGAATAAATCCCATATTTCCTTTTTTCATTCCAAGACTCATTACAACTTCTGTTCCATGAATGTAATCTATTTTACTTTCCCTGTGTTCCTTAAGATACTCATCTAAAAAGCTTTGAACGGTAGCCACTGCTACACCCGCTTTAGGATGAATAACACTCAACTTTTTCCATCCGTTCTCAGAGCAAAGAAGAAAATCATGCTCATCCCGGTCAGCACTCGGCTTTTCATAATCAACTACCGGCTCCACTCTGCACTCGCAACCCATTTTCTCATAATAGTGTTTTGCACAGTCCAGCAAATCCCCCTCATCTATATGAAATACAACACGATGAATCGGTTCCACCTCTAACGATTTATCATGAATATTTACGATTTCACACAGACAAAACCGTGCAGGATGATTTTGCTGTTCTTCTTCCGTCAAATGTGTCTTAAGCTCCTCCCATGCAGCCTTAGCTGTTGCCATGGAATGATTACCGTCTCCAACCGCAAGGTTTACAACCGGATAATCCTCATCAAGCCGATATTTCCGCTTAAAGGCAGATGGTTCTGCCAATGCTTCTATCCGGGTCATGATGTTGTCCGTCTCATCTCCTTCCGGAATAAACCAGCCGGAGATATGTCCGCCCCCCTGCATCAAATCGGTATCGTACACCTGTGTATATTCCTTTTTCCGGTCAATCAACGGTTCAATAACGGAGCAATCCGGATCATCAATCAAAAGCATAATATGAGGTATCTCCAAAGATGCTCCCTGTCGTACACGAAGTCTTGGAGGAATCCTTTCTTCTACCGTCATTTCCGTAGGTCTGATTAACGAATGTCCACCTTTTTTATATTCATAGGTTTCCAGATCTACGGCTACAACAAGACCATTTCTTGTATCGTCCCTGTTGATTCCTCTTTCTACCAATATAAATCCTTTTCCGGCGGACGTTAAAATGTTATGATTCATGTAATCGTCCATCGTCTGATGGATCTGCTTAACTCTCTGTCCTTCATCCTCTGATTCCAGATATACCTCCGGCAAAATCAGGTTCAAGGCAGATGGGCTTTGGGCGACGATACGTTTTGTTTCCTCCCAATATTCCCTTTGGGATGTAAATTGATCACAGGCAACGACTGCCCATTTTGACAGTTCAACTTCCTTATTCGGTAACAAAATTTCAGGTACATGTAAACAATTCATAGCAATTTTTCCTCCTTTGTAAGATGAAACCATACAAAATCCACCATCCGTATTCAGGTTATGACTCATCCTCTTTCATTATTTTCTATTTTACTGTATTTTTTACGGGAAATAGGGAATACAAAAAGCCGAAATATCATTTCGGCTTTTTGTATCGTTATTGGTTCTCCTGATATGTACCCATAATATATTTGTCTTTCCATTGGTCTGATTTGATTTCACCATTTTCAAAAGGACAATCATGATACAAATCCGTAATCAGAGTATCCAAAGTCTCTTTTAGTTCCAAATGCTCCAAAAACGCATCCGGAATCACTTCCACTCCATGATATGCACCTAAGATATTACCTGTAATCGCCCCGGTGGAATCACTGTCCCCATCATGATTTACCGCTACACAAATGGCTTTTACAAAATCATCCTGATACTTCACTGCACAATAAACCGCAATAGAAAGAGCCTCTAGTCCAAACCATCCTTCTCCCAGTTCACGAATGGCATCCAAATCATTAATATCTTCATGTGCAAGTGCTACCGCTTTATCCATAAAGAGTTCAAAAATATCTACGCCTTCTTTATCTGCATATAATTTTCCCACGGTCGTTTTTGCATCCTGTATAATACCTTCCAAATCATCCTGTGTAGTAGATGCTTTTACTATAATATGTACAAGTGCTGCAGCCGGTATATATGCCAAAGGATTACCATGGGTGATTGCCGCAACCTCAGCACCAACCTGGTCTACCTCTTCGATTGATTTTAGGTGTTTCGGTAAGTAAAGCCCTACCGGTGCCACTCTCATCACGCCACCGCATCCCATACTGTTGTTAATAGGGGAATACGTCTTTCCACACCGGTTTGTCTCTAATGCATTGAGACATGTATTACCCGGTGCTCGGCAGGAATACATATCCTGAACATTCAACAGCCAACAGGAGCCCAAAGGCACCGGCTTTCCAAAGCTGCTAAACTGAGTATATCTCCAATCCTGATATGCACGATGTACGTACATCGCCCAGTCTCCCATGATTCCTCTGGTTACAAAACGAGTGTACCCTTTTAACAATCCGCATGCTGTATACATCGTCATCTGGGTATCATCTGAAATCAAAGCCTTGTTATTATATAATTTGTGAGATGTAATCCCGTTCTTCCCATATTCTTCTAAAATCTCATCCATTTTTAAAAATTCAACCGGATATCCCAAGGCATCGCCAACCGCGCCCCCAAGAATACACCCTTTGAATTTACTTAATACTTCATCCATATTTTTCTCCAAATAGTTAATTAACCCTTGTATTATATATATTTTTTTCCATTTATGCAACTTTTTCCGTATATTGTCGGTAGCATCTGGTATACTGTTACATCCCACAAACCATCTTATCCATTTATCGCTAATAAGAAATTATACTCTAAATCTTTCTATAATCATGACTTGTACGCCCATAATTTATTCAAAAGAAAATTACATGGAACACAAAAAACAATATTCAATAACGGTGCAACATATTTAGAAAAATGAAATACGTGTATCCACATGGCAGATAACACATTATTCAAAATGAGTCCGGTTACCGCATAACTGGCATATGTCTTTAACAGGGTCTGAACCTTTTCTTTTTTTGTCTTATGACTGACATCAAACACGAACTTTGTGCTTAATTCATAAGCCCATAATACACTAAGCAGAAATGCCATAATATTGGCAATTATATAGTCATAGCTCACATGACATCCGGACAATAAAAAAAGGGTTATTACATTCACTCCATAGGAAACCAGTGTGTTTGTTACTCCTACAATACAAAAACGTACAAACTGGAAAAATGCATCCCATTTTTCTTCATCCCACTGAATATGAAAAATAGAAAGTATCCCATTCATGATTGTTCTTATTATTTTCTCCAAGATATTCCACACCATTATCATGTTTTTATTTTGTTGTTTTTCCATCTCTGTAGTCTCTTTCGTTATTTTTGTTTCTTTTGTAATCCATAGCTTTATCCTGATACATCAGCTGCTCCGCAACTAACAATACTTTATCCATGTTACATACGGAACGGTTTCCGGAAGCAATATGTTGTACATCTGAGCCAATTGCAAGAATCACATGATTTTCGAATGCCACCTGTTTTAATTTCGCAGCTTTCTTCTTCAATCTTTCCTCATCATCTTCCTTGCATAACACAACCAGTTCATCTCCACCAATACGGAATAATCCTTCCGCACCAAAAACCTTCCGCATGCTGTCGCAAGCTCTTAAAATCAAGGCATCACCTTCTTTATGTCCCAGTGTATCATTTGTCCGTTTCAAACCGGTAATGTCACAATACACAACTCCGATGGCGTGTTTGCCAATATGCTCCTCTAAATATCGTTCCATGGCAAACCGGTTTCCAAACTTTGTAAGCTGGTCACTGTAGCTCATAGCCTCCAGCTGGGAATATAAATTTCTTCTCTTTAGGCAGGATACAATAAAGTAACCAACGGTCTGTAGCAGATTCTGAATATGCTTTAATTCTTTTCCTTTTGGATTGTCCACTCCGTAAAATCCAACATTGATATTATCTACATACAAAGGAACCACAACAAGGGAATTAATATTCTGTCGTTTTAAATTATCGTACTGTAAAGGATCACTTGTTTTTATATCCTCAATGTTTTCTATTATAATACATTTTCCCTCCTGAAACTGCTGATACCAATTTGAACATAACTCCGGCTCCAGATTCTGGAGATTTTGTATCTCCGGTGTAACTCCATTAGTAACCCATTCATATGTGTTATCATCATTTCCCATTTCATTTTTTTCAAATATGTAGGTTCTGTCTCCATCCAATGCCTTGCCAAGGTATTCCAAATAAATATTCAATGATTGTTCCGGCGTTTGCGCCCGCAATGCCAGACGCATGCCCTCATTGGCAACCTCCTCCATATTCTGATGTTCCTCAAATATATCCTTTTGCCGGTGCATCGTATTCTCAATCGCAATCTCAAATCGACAACGTCTGCCTTCATCGATAACTAATATATCCTTTAGGATGTAATAATGGTCTACAATCGGATTATAATACTGCCACTCTGCAAATTTTCCTTCTTCCAGTTCCCCGTTATTGCAAAATGCACAGGGAACATTATTTTTTTGCAACAACTCATAACATTTTTTTCCTTTTATCTCTTCCAGCGAATGAAAATTATATAACTGCAAAGTTTTTTTATTCATATATATCAACTCATGGGTATCGATATCTGCCACATAAACTATTTCATTTATATTTTCAAAAAACTCCCAAATTTTCTCCATGGTATATCATTCCTTTCCACAAAAAAGGAACGGTCCAGTATCCACATCTGAACCATTCCTTTTCAGGACAGTATTATGGTGCTGTACCTCACCTTCCTCATATGACTCACTTATGAATGAATCATACCACAAAATACTGTCTTTGTCGATTATTCTTTTTATCAATCACTGATTTCTCCGTTTTTATGACGTTCAAAGAAATTCTTTGTTTCTTTTACCACAACACCATTTAACGCGAAAATCGCAATCATATTCGGGATTGCCATCAAGCCATTAAAAATATCCGCAATCGTCCATACCGCACTTACGGTCATATACGGGCCAATGAACACTGCAAAAATGTACAACCAACGGTATGTAAGAATTGTCTTTTTGCTTCCCTTTGACAAATATTCCAGACAACGCTCTGAGTAATAATCCCATCCGAGAATGGTAGTAAATGCAAAAAATACAAGACATAACATCAATAAAAATGCTGCAACCTGATTGGAGATCGGTAAGCCCTGCTGGAATGCATAGGTTGTAACCTGAACACCCTCTAAGCCTTCCTGCTGCCATGCACCGGTTAATACAATAGACAAACCTGTCATGGTACAGATTACTACAGTATCAATAAATGTTCCGGTCATAGATACCAAGCCCTGACGTACCGGCTCATTTGTCTTTGCAGCCGCAGCCGCAATCGGAGCAGAACCAAGACCTGCTTCGTTAGAGAAAATACCTCTTGCAACACCCTTTTGCATCGCAACTATCATAGATCCGACAATACCACCGGTAACTGCTTTCGGGTTAAATGCACCCTTAACAATTACAACGACCGCAGTCGGAATCTCTCTAAAGTTAAAAATCAAAAGTGCCACACAAATTACAACATAAATAATTGCCATAAATGGTACAATAACCTGTGATACACTGGCAATTCTCTGAATACCACCGATCAATACCAACGCAACGCAGATACTTAAGATTAATGAAGCAATTACAACTGTCCATGAATATTCCCCAATAAACGGAATATTTACTGTCCATGTTCCCTTTGGATCGAAAAATCCCTTTACCGCAGATGAAATACCGTTTACCTGAGAAAAGGTTCCGATTCCCATTAAACCAACACAGATTCCAAAAAAAGCAAACAGCTTAGCAAGCCATTTCCATTTTTCTCCCATTCCTTTTTCAATATAATAAAACGGTCCGCCTAAAGCATGATTTTCAGAATCTACCACACGATATTTAACTGCCAGTAAACCCTCGGAATACTTTGTTGCCATTCCAAGTAATGCTGCAACCTCCATCCAGAACAATGCACCTGGGCCACCTGCACCAATGGCAGTTGCCACACCGACAATATTACCGGTTCCGATTGTAGCCGATAATGCCGTACACAAGGCACCAAAAGAGGTTACTTCTCCTTCGCCGCCTTCTTCATTCTTAACCATCCACCTTAAAGCCAAGGGAAGCTTACGGAATTGCAAAAGTCCCAGACGAATTGTAAGCAGCAGTCCCCCGGCAAGAATCAATACCATAAGGGGCGGTCCCCAAACAAAATCGTCAATCATTCCCAACAGCTTGTTAAAACTTTCCCACATAATTTTCCTCCTGTTTTCTCTCATCTTCAGTTATTTTCAACTTTGATATCCTACCATAAATCAAATAAAATAGAAAGAGCAAGATGAAAAATACCCAATGGAATCTGAAATAACAACAGGATAATCATACCGCCCACAAACATTCTTATGAACATTTTTATAACCAATTTCATAGAGTTTCCTATATTGTTGGCTCTGGCATCCTCTATATTATCAACCTGACACCAACGTACCTTCTGACAGTCCGGACAATATATTTTTCTTGCATAATATTGGTATTTAGGGGCATTAACAAAGGCACCGTGTTTTATCTTTGTCCTTGTCGTAGATTTCTGTTTATAAAAAATACCTCTTAAGTCTTTCCCTTTTGCATCAAATTTCAATTGACACCGGCTGCAGGAAACATGATATAAAAACGGAGTATCCCGATAGGATTTTTCTACATCCAATATCAGCCAGATTATACATCCGATTACCCATAGTAAAAGAAAAACACCCATTCCAATCACACAAATCAATTCCAATGTATTTCTATCCATATTAAGCCCCTTCATATATCTTCTTTATGACACATCCAAAAACAATCCCAAAGTGGGTGGAGATGTCGTTATCCATTGTCAATAAATTTCTATAGTTCTTTTCTGTCCATGATTCTACAGCTTATTAAAAACGAAACCACTATCACAATCAACATAAAACCAATCCCAACAGCAACGATTAATTTATCCTGAATAGAATCTAACTGCTGCAGCACAGCACTTATTTTTTCCTTTCCAATCAATTTTATCAAAATATGTATAGCAGCACCTACAGCCCCTAAGGTTCCCAATAAAACAATTCTGCTCTTTTCTGCTCCAAATTTTAATTGAAGCGGTATAATAATAGACATCATTAAAAAAATCACAGGTAAGAAGCTGACTGTCATTTGTAATTCCTCTTTTAATATAATCTCCTCATCTCTTACCATCTTTGCCACAAAATATAAAATATCTGCTACAATCCAAGAACCTATTGCACCTAATATGCAGAGCAAATATTTTTCCTGAACATAAAGCTTACGGTTTACCGGTAATGTCATCAGGAATTGATATCCATTTTCAATCTCATCATAAGAAATAGTACTTATCAGAACAACCAATATTAAAAATGGCAAATAACCCAATATAAATGCTCCGCTTTGTGACATTCCTAAGGAAAAAGCCAAAATTATAAAAAGCAATAACATATTTTTTCTCTGTAGCAACAAACGAATATCTTTTTCTAACAATCCTCTCATTACCGATATCCTCCCGTCATCATTAAAATCAATTCATCAATTCCACCATTTTCCATCACAAGCTCCGGATAATTCTCTCTGTAAAATTGTTTGTCCTTTACCAGACACGCATAGCCATAGTATTCCTTCCAGCTTTGCAGCACAGATTCTTTCTCTAATTCCTTATATTGCATTTCATCCACTTTCAATACACCATACTTTTCTAATAAAGTATCGATATCTTCATGTAATAGTATTTTACCATCATGAATCAAATAAATGTCGTCACACAAACGTTCTAAATCCGAGGCAATATGTGAAGTAATGAGAATACTTCTGCTATTATCTTCTGCCATATAGGAACGCAACATATCCTGAACCCGATTTCTGGCATCTACATCCAATCCGGCTGTCGGTTCATCTAAAACCAATAGCTTTGCCTGATGTGTAATAGCAATCAACATCTTTAACACGGCTCTCATTCCAGTTGAAAACTCTCCAATTCTTTTTTTCATTGGCAATTGCAATTCCTCACATTTTGTCAGGAAGAAATTCTTGTCAAAGGATACATACATTTTTTCCAGAATTTTCAAAATGTCTGTTATCATTAACTGGGAGCTAAATCCCGATTCTGCTAAAGCAGCACCTAAATTCTGCTTGTTTTCCAGCGTCAGTTCATCAATATCCCGGTTAAGAATCTGTATTCTTCCGCTGTCCATTTTCGTAAGCCCTAATAGTAGTTTAATTGCTGTACTTTTCCCTGCACCGTTTTTCCCAACCAATCTGGTAATTCTTCCCTCCGGAATCTCCAAGGAAACATCAAACTGAAAGTTTCCATAATCTTTTCTGACATTTTCTAACTGAATCATCTATCAACCCCCCTGTTCCTCTAAAAACATCATTGCCACAGCTTATTCCATGAATAATTGTACAATTTCCAGAATCTCTTCCTTACTAAGACCGATTAGTCTTGCTTTTTCAATTGCCTTTTCAAAATCAGATTCCACAAGTTTTCTGCGGGCTTCCACCGCCAACTGTTTATCGGAAGCAGTTACATAGGTTCCTTTCCCATGTACGGTTGTTACAAATCCTTCTTCCTCTAATTTGTCATAGGCTTTTTTTACGGTTAATGCACTGATACGAAGTTCCCCTGCAAGTGCCCGGACAGAGGGTAACGCCTCACCTTCCCTCAGTTTTTGGGTAATAATTGCCGACTTGATCTGTTCCATTAACTGTTCATAAATTGGTACCATAGATGAGTGATTTAAAATAATATGCATAAAATTATCTCCTTATCTGCAAACAGTATATAACAGTTCCAGTGTGTTGTCAACTGTTATGCACTGTTTATATATATGACATAAAGACGGGACATACTCTGGACATCTCGCTCTGATTATCAGCCGTCAAATGCAGCCCATAAATCCATGCATTTTCCTTGACACCATAACAAAAAATGCTCCCCGTCCTTGGACGGGAAGCATCGATTATCCAAAAATAATATCCAAAATCATCATACCGGCAAAACCCAGCATAAAAAATATAGTAGCCGCATTGAAATGGGTTCCTTCTGACATTTCAGGAATCAGTTCTTCTACTACGACATATATCATTGCCCCTGCCGCAAAGCTTAATAGCACCGGCATAAAGGGAACGATCAAGGATGCCAATAGAATTGTAATCAGACCTGCAACCGGTTCCACAGCTCCCGAAAGAATACCCTGCACACATGCCTTTGACTTGCTCATTCCATTGGCATGCAAAGGCATGGAAATAATTGCGCCTTCCGGAAAATTCTGTATGGCAATTCCGATTGCCAATGACAATGCCGCAGAAAAGGATACCATGGAATTTTCCTGCATCCATCCTGCATAAAGAACCCCTACAGCCATTCCTTCCGGTATATTATGAATTACCACGGCTAAAACAAGCATTGTTGTTTTCCGCAAATCACTCTTTGGTCCTTCTACAGATTCATCTAAGTGCATATGGGGCGTAAAACTGTCAATCAACAACAGAAATACCATTCCCAGACAAAATCCCAAAGCAACAGGTACTACTGCAAGCTTCCCCATGCTTTCCCTTGCCTGTTCCACCGCAGGTATCAATAAACTCCAAAAGGAAGCCGATACCATAACGCCGGCAGCAAAGCCTGTAAGAATCCTCTGCAATTTTCGGTTCATCTCATGTCTCATAAACAGAACCATCATTGCTCCGAGAGAGGTTCCGATAAAGGGAACCAGTAATCCGACTAAAATCTTAACAATCATACCATCGCTCTTTTCCTATTATGCTTCTAAGATACAATCCTGCTATGCATTTACAGTCATATCATAAAGACTTCTTCCTGCTTTATATACTCTTACGTATACTTCCTTACATTTTTTTAATTTACAGAAAAAGCACATAGCGGACTGCACATCATAATAAACCTTCCACTCACCACATAAAGCACATCCTTCACCCTTTTGTCGAATAAACTCCTTAACATCAGCAATAGGATATCCCAAAAACACACCGATTTCATGTGGAAAGCCTTCCGTAGAAGCAATTCTTTCTTTTAACGTTCTTAAATATGATGTTATCACAAATTCAGAAGAAACATCATACCCAAATTCGTACAAAAAGCCCTTAATTTCACAACGATTCAACAAATTTAAAAGCTGCGTCCTTCTGTACACATATAAAAGATAGAAATTATTTTCACCCTTCATTAATTCTATGTAAATGCCCTTGGAATTCAACTTCCGGTTCATCCCGGCAATCATTCTCGTACATTCTCCCAAATCTGCAAATTTGAAATTATATAAATTCGCAACCTTTATTCCTGCAAGGGTAGGGGCTGCATTCCGGATTAAGCTTTCTTCAAATCCCATAATTTAGATCGCAGCCAATGTTCTGCCAAGTGCCTTACATGCTTCAATCGCTTCTTCATCCGGAGCTTCATGAGCCATAAGACCCTCTCCGTCAATTACAGTTGCCCCCGCAGCATTCATACGGTCAACCCAGTCTCTCATCCACTGTCCATCGCCCCATCCGTATGAACCGAATAATGCAACCTGTTTTCCTGAAACAATACCTTCTACCTCTTCAACAAAAGGCTCCATCTCTGTTTCTTCCAAAACCTCTGCTCCCATTGCAGGACAACCCATTGCAAATGCAGGGAGAGCCTTTAATTCTTCAATATTTGCCTCTAACGGGGCAAGAAATACAGGCTCCTTACCAGCCTCTTTTACTCCATCTCCAATGGTCGCTGCCATTGCTCCTGTATTACCGCCTTGTGTCCAGAAAATAATATAAACCTTATCCATAAAAAGATACCTCCATGAAAATTTTATACTCTCTTTGACACGTGGGAGTTAACTCCCACCAGCAGTATGTCAAAGGAGTTTCGTATGATTTATTCAAGTTAGTTATCACTAACTTGCATGTATAAGTTAGCATATGCTAACTCCAATGTCAAGAGAAATATTTTCCTTTTCTCTTTATTCCGCAACATGCATTTGCAAAATATAGTATATACGTTTGTGATATCTCTATATCAGGAAAATCAATCCTGCAAACATAATCGCACCAATTATATTTGCCTTCGCCGGAAGCTTTGTTGGCAATATTACAACTGCCAAAGGCAACAGATTAAAAACGCATGCCCAGACCGGAAGGGATGTCACTCCAGTTATAACCGCAATCAAAAAAGCAACCGCAAATACAAGCATACCCAGATAACCAAGATACATGGTATAGCATGTTGTCTTAAAAAAATCCCAGACAGCATTCAATGCTTCCTCTGTCAGATTCAGTTTTACAAAAAACCATTCCACCAGACAACAGAACAGATGATGTAATGCCAGATTAATAAACATCACAAGAGTTGCAGCAAACATAATCAGATAATAAGTCTCTGAATATTGACGAATCCAGTCACAGATTGCCAGGTAACCGAATATCTCAAAGGTCATTGCACCTACACCTAACGCCATGGCAATCGAAAGATTTTTAAGAGGCATTCCCTTAAAGGAAACCTTTGACTTTTCATAATCTTTAAAATTTGTTAAATCTACCTTTCCATTTGGAGCATATGTAAGAAATCCATCTGATATTCCACATAGTATATGACCTACCAACGCCATAATCATAAATATTTTCCACTGCAGCATCACAGTACCCCTCCTTAGACATGAAAATTCTTCTTTATTTTATTAGATTTATAACATAGAACATGCACCAACCGAAAATCTGATTGGTGCAGTTCAAATCATTTCATTATTTGTATATTATGATTTATTATTTTTTTACATTAAACGCATCCATTCCAGGATAACATGCTGCATCTCCAAGCTCCTCTTCAATTCTAAGAAGCTGATTGTATTTTGCAACACGCTCTGATCTGGATGGTGCACCTGTCTTAATCTGACATGTATTCAAAGCAACTGCAAGGTCTGCAATGGTGGTATCTACTGTCTCACCTGAACGATGAGAAGAAATTGCAGTATAACCTGCCTTATGAGCCATCTTAATTGCCTCTAAGGTCTCTGATACGGAACCGATCTGATTTAACTTAATCAGGATTGAATTTGCAGCACCTAAAGAAATACCCTTTGAAAGTCTCTCTGTATTGGTAACGAATAAATCATCACCAACTAACTGAACCTTATGTCCAATCTGTGCTGTCATCTTCTTCCAGCCTTCCCAGTCTTCCTCATCCAAACCATCTTCGATGGAAATAATCGGATACTTATCTACAAGGCTCTCCCAATGAGCAATTAATTCCTCAGAAGTATATTCTTTTCCTGATTTTGGCTGCTTATAATAGCCAATACCTTTTTCAGACTTCCACTCTGAAGAAGCTGCATCCATGGCAATCATGAAATCCTTTCCCGGCTCAAATCCCGCAGCCTTAATTGCCTCAAGAATCTTTTCAATTGCTTCTTCATCTGATGTAAGCTTGTTTGGAGCAAAACCACCTTCATCACCTACTGCAGTTACATCTCCCATTTCTTTGATCAATGCCTTTAAAGAATGGAATACTTCTGCACACCATCTTAATGCTTCCTTGAAAGAAGGAGCGCCAACCGGCATAATCATGAATTCCTGTGTATCAACAGCAGAATCTGCATGTGCACCACCATTTAAGATATTCATCATAGGAACCGGTAATTTTGTTCCCTGAATTCCACCTAAGAATTTATATAAAGGAATGTCCAATGCTGTAGCAGCTGCTCTTGCTGTTGCAATAGAAACAGCAAGGATTGCATTTGCACCTAAATTAGACTTATCTTTTGTTCCGTCAGCCTTGATCATAGCTGCATCGATTGCATAGATATCTGATGCATCCATTCCTTCCAATACATCTGCAATTGTTGTATTGATATTATTCACTGCCTTTGTTGTTCCTTTTCCAAGATATCTTGACTTGTCTCCATCTCTTAATTCTAACGCCTCAAACTCTCCCGTTGATGCTCCGGATGGTGCAGTTCCTCTACCAACGGTACCGTCAATTAATGTTACCTCTGCCTCAACTGTAGGATTTCCTCTGGAATCAAGAATTTCTCTACCATAAACCTTTTCAATTTCTAAATACATATTCATTTTCCTTTCTTTATTGATTTTCTTAAAGCCCGTAAAATAATTCCACATTCTATATCATGGTTCATTTTGCAAAGCCTTATACATTTTTGAAGTTAGCGTACACTAACCTCTTTAACCGTTAGTTTACACTAACTTCGAATCATAGTCAATACGATTCTCAAAATATATGGAACGGATTCGCTACATACGGTCACCTACAAACAGAAACGAGATATCTCTGTCATCCCGCCCCTTCATACATTTAACAGTATTTCCACTGTCCTGTTTCTAACTGTGTATCAATCATATGCTTATACAAGCCATTTTGTTGTTTTAATTCTTCCGGTGTACCCTGTTCGGCTACCACTCCATCCTTTAATACAACAATCTTGTCAACACCGTCAACGGTTCTCATTCTGTGAGCAATAATCAATACCGTCTTATTCTGAATCAGCTTGGAAATGGATTCCTGAATTACAGACTCATTATCTACATCTAAAGATGCAGTTGCCTCATCCATTAAAATAATCGGTGCATCCTTTAAAAAGGCTCTGGCAATGGATATTCTCTGACGTTCTCCACCGGATAATTCCGAACCGTTTTCTCCAATTAGGGTATTCCATTTATCCGGAAGCTTTTCGATAAAATCAGTACAATTTGCAAGCTTTGCAGCCGCCATTACTTCTTCATCCGTAGCATCCTTTTTACCGATTCGGATGTTTTCCATAACCGTATTGTTAAAAAGTGTTACATCCTGAAAAACGATGGAATATAAGGATAAGAGACATTCCGGTTCAATTTCCGATACGTTCATACCTCCAACAGTGATGGTACCCTTCTGGCAATCCCAGAATCTTGCTGCCAGACGGGAAACCGTTGTCTTTCCTCCGCCGGACGGTCCGATCAATGCGGTTACCTGGTCCTGCTTTGCTGTAAATGATACATCCTTTAAAACCCGTTCTCCTCTTTCATAAGAAAATCCTACATGATCAAAGGTAATATCGTATCCCTGATTTGTAAGTGCCTCTTTTCCGGTCTGTTCCTCATGGGATAAGATTTCATCCATTCTCTCACAAGTAGTATCCAGACTGATAATAGCGGATAAATTCTGCAATGCAATCTGTAATGGTTCATACATTCTTGTTACAACCAGCAAGAACAGGAAGAAGGTCAACACTGTAATCTCGCCTTTAACCAGTAATAAGCTTCCTACCAAAGCAACCGTTCCGATTCCGAGTTTCAAGATCATCTGTGCGGAACAGACATATGCCGCATTTTTAAATTCCAATACGATGGCATTTTTTTCTACATCCTTAATTTTCTTAATTAATCCCTCCATATAAGTTTCTGTCATGTTGTTGGAACGAAGGTCTCTGATGGTTTCCAATCCCTCCTGAATTCCATCTAAACAAGTCAGCTTATAAGACATCGTTTTTTTCTGAACATTCTTTAATCCTTTTCTGGAGGTTAATACAATGATAAATGCAATTGGCATTACCCAGATAGCCGCCAGTGCCATCTTCCAGTTAAAGAATAACAAACTGATCACAATGATCGTTGTGGATATCATAGAACCAATCAATTCCGGAATCCAATGAGAGCTGGCAGTTTCTATCAATGCACAATCGGACATAATAGAATTTGTCAGGTCTGATAAATCCTTTTTCCCAAAGAAGGAAAGAGGAAGTCTTCTTAATTTCTCCGCAAGTGTTCTTCTACGAACACCGCTTTCTACGTAAGTAGAGAAAAAGGTTGCTTTATACTGAAAATAAGTTGTTAACGCAATCAGGAAAAATGCTGCAATAATTCCCGCCCCAAAGAAACCAAGCTTATCCTTTGGTACATTTCCCTCTAACAGATAAGAAGATAGCTGATATAACAAACCAACCGGTGCCATCAAAACAAGATTTGCAAGGGTCACTGCCACAAATGCCCATATCATTTTCTTTGCACCATTTTCGGATAATGCATATTTATGCTTTAATTTTTCTATCATTCTTTTGCACCTGCCTTTCCTACCTGCCAATTTACAGACTTGTTATACTCATTCCACATATGGGTGTAAATTCCACCATCTGCAAGTAATTTCTCATGTGTTCCGGATTCTGCAATCAATCCGTCCTTTAATACATAAATGCAGTCTACATTTGTAATTGTGGATAAACGATGGGCAATCATAATCACGGTTTTATCCTTTGAAAGCTTATCAAATGCAAGCTGAACCAGCTTCTCATTATCCGGATCTGCAAATGCGGTCGCTTCATCTAAAATTAAAATCGGTGCATTCTTAAGAAATGCTCTGGCAATGGATAACCGCTGCATCTCACCACCGGACACATAAGTACCCTTGGAACCGATAATCGTGTTCACACCCTGAGGAAGCTTTTCGATAATATCATTACACTGTGCGTTTTCCAAAGCTGCCATAACCTCATCATCTGTTGCATCCGGTCTTCCCATTCTTACATTTTCCAAAATACTTGTCTTTAACAGTCTGCTGTCCTGAAACACATAAGATACCTGATTCATCAATTCCTTTGTATCAATCCTACGGACATCCACTCCTCCAATGGAGATACTTCCCTCTTTCACATCCCAGAATCTAGCAATCAAAGAAGCAAGGGTTGTTTTTCCACCACCGGATGGTCCAACAAATGCAATATGGTCACCGGCATGAACATTTAATGATATGCCGTCGATGGCATTTTTCTTAGATTCATCATAAGAAAAGGTTACATCCTTAAGACTTAACGAAGCATCCTTTATCTGCTCTCCACCTGTTACATCCGGTAATTCTTCCTTATTCAGAATCTCATCCATTCGGTTTAATGCATCTTCCACAATCATCTGTGATTCGCCGGCATAAGCTACCTTCATCAAGGTTGTTGTAAGCACAGTTGTAATCAGAATGTAAAATACAAGATTCAATATAAATTCGTCTGTAACGGTATTTCCACCCAATATGTAAGCCGCAACAATCAAAGCTGCAAAGATACCATTTGAAAATACAGTAAATCCAATCATGGGAATCATCATGGATTTGGTATAGTCCAAAGTCCATTTCTCATATTCATCAATTGCAGCTTTAAAACGCTTGAATGAGAAAATGGTCTGTCCAAAGGTTTTTAATACCGGCACACCACGAACATATTCCACTGCTTCTGCAGACATGGTTTCCAGAGAATTCTGATACTGCTTCATATCCTCAGCCATCTTGGGCCCCATCATCATAGAACCCATGATCAGGAAAGCAACAACCACCGGTATTAAACTGATCAAGCCAAGTCTCCAGTCAAATACCGCCATCATAACAAGGAGTCCAATCGGTGTTGCTCTTGAGATCACCTTGTCCGGAAGATTATGTGCTAAAAATGTTTCTGTTGCACCGGAAGAATCCATTACGATTTTTCGAATCTTACCAGTTCCTTCTGCCTCTACATATCCAAGAGGAAGCTTCATAATATGCTCCATCATCTTGATACGCATATTGGCCTGCACACGAAAGGCCGCCTTGTGGGAACACATCAATGCTCCGATATAGAAAACCATTGCAAGCAATGCAAATCCCACTGCCTGCCATCCATAAGATGTAATATGGGTTGCTTTTGAAAAATCCGGTCGTACTTCCAAAACTTCCTTGATAATACGCCATACATAAAAAAATGGGACCAATGCTATCCATGCACTGATTGCTGCCAATACACAGGACAGATAAGAAAAATATTTGTGATTTCCTGCCATATCCATTAGTCTTGACAATGCGCTTTGTTTTTTGTCCTTCATGACAAATCCTCCTGTTCTTTTAGGTTAGTAAACGCTAACTCGTTATTTATTTTTTAGCAGTATCTTTTCTCAAAGAAAAAATACTGCTTATTCACGTAATATTTACTCCGTTTCTAGAATTGCCCGCCATCCGGCATAATTAAATATCCGGATATTTTATCAGATCATACAGCTTACCGGCCTGCCCTAAATCTCTTGTACCGGCTAACTCCATACCAAGGTGCATGTATTTATTACATTTTGACTGGGCATCTGTATCCAGAATTACAGGAACCTGTAACCGGTTACCTTCCGCAAATGCCATTTCCATGACCTTACGCATATATCCCTGTCCCTGATATTCTTCCGGCACACATACTAATCCAACAAAGATATAAGGCTTTTTCTCCTTATCCATTCGGCTTTTTAAATCGGGGCCACCCTTTGATACTGTCTTAAAAAAACGAATCAATTCCCCTAAACTCATGGATTGAAAAAAAGCCTTTACTAATTCAAATCCCGCGGACATACTAATCTTCTGACCTGGAAGCTTATAGGCAATATAGGCCTCCCCCTTCTCGCTGGTTGTATGAAGAAGTCCACCTTTTACTGCCATACGGACATATCCGTTAATATATACTGCGGATGCCTCCTGACTACGATAACAGGATACCAGCCCCTTCTCATTCCCATAATCGTAATAGCCAAAAGCATGACCTATTTTATTAATTTTTTGCTCATCAAGCTCTGTTACACGCATATCCTAACTCCTTTTTGGTTTATATGAACCATATGTTAGTTTAAACTAACGTAAATGTCAACAAAATCTTTCTGAGCAAAGCTTTACCCGGGAATCTCCGATATCAGATTCCTATTATTTTTTATTTTTAGGAGCATAGTCTCTCATCTCCGGTATGGCTCCTCCGGATACCGCCCAAAGATAAAGACTTGCAACACTGCCATAGGGACGAAAACGTCTGCGATATTTTTCAAACAGCTTTCTGTCTATTTTTCTGTGATGATATACCATCCGCAATCCCCTTTGAATTGCCAAATCATCAAAGCTTAATATATCCGGACGCTGCAGACAAAACAATAAAATCATCTCTGCCGTCCATACTCCGATTCCTTTCAAAGAGGACAACGCTTTAATTGCCTCTTCATCAGACATTTGCGATACTGCCCGTAAATCGAAGACTCCATCATGTACCTTTTTAGCAAAATCCGTAATATATTCTGCTTTTCTAAATGTCATGCCAAAGGACTGCAATTGTAAAGTTCCTGCAGATAATATTTTTTCTGCATCAACGGTTTCAAAAGAATCCACCATTCTTTTCCAGATAGTAGCCTGTGCCTTTGTGGAAATCTGCTGTCCGATAATATGGTGAATGACAGAAGAAAATAAGTCCGTATCGATTTCTCTCTTGATAAATCCCAGCCGATCGATTACCTCTGCCAGCTTTTTATCCTTTTCCCGCAAATATGAAATTTCTTTATCACCATATTCAAAGTACATAAGTTACCTCTCTCGTTTAAAAACATTATTTTACCACTGAGAAACAGATTAATCCAGTCCCCCGGAAAAAGTACTCCCATCCATCTTAACCGCTTCCCGTTCCGATTCCTTTACTTCTAATAATGAAATCCGATGGAAGCCAAACATTCCGGCAATTATCGAATCGGGAAATACCATAATGGCATCGTTGTATTTTGTTACCGTATCATTATAAAACTGCCTTGCCTTACTGATTCGATCCTCCGTATCCGACAGTTCCTGTTGTAATTGCAAAAAATTCGTGTTTGCTTTCAAATCCGGATACTGCTCTCCCACAGCAATTATCTGTCCGGTTATCTTTCCAAGCTGCTGCGATGCCTGATAGGAGTCCTCAATATTATCTGTAGATAAAATTCGTGTCCGTAGTTTTGTAATGCTACTCAATGTGTCCTTTTCATAATGTGCATATCCCTTTGTTGTTTCAATCATATTGGGAATCAAATCCGCTCTTCGTTTTAATTGCACATCAATTTGTGCCCCTTGATTTTCCACCCTGTTTTTCAGTACCACCAAACCATTGTAACCTTTCACTACACACCCTAACAAAACGCCAGCCACTAAAACAATTCCTATTATTACAACTATCATATTGCTTCTCTCCTTTGCATTATTTCCTCAACAATCTTTTCATTTTCTTCCAATACTACCGCATAAATCAAATAATCATCCCACAACACAAGGGAATCCTTCTCTGCTT
>CAKRAK010000024.1 GCA_934294885.1 uncultured Lachnospiraceae bacterium
TGGTTTTGAAGAGATGTCATAACATACACGGTTTACACCCTTCACCTCATTAATGATACGATTCATCACTGTCTGGAGCACCGCAAATGGAATCTCTGCACTTTCTGCGGTCATGAAGTCAATCGTCTTAACGGCTCTTAAAGCAACTGCATAATCATAGGTTCTCTCATCACCCATAACGCCTACAGAACGCATATTGGTAAGGGCGGCAAAATACTGGTTTGGCATCCAAGGAGCTTCCTTTCCATTCTCCTCCTTATATGCCTTTGCAGCCTTGTCCACTTCCTCACGGTAAATGAAATCTGCATCCTGAACAATTCTTACCTTCTCGGCAGTCACATCTCCGATGATACGGATACCAAGACCCGGTCCCGGGAATGGCTGACGGAATACAAGATATTCCGGAAGTCCAAGCTCTAATCCAACCTTACGAACCTCGTCCTTAAACAAATCCCGCAGAGGTTCTACGATTTCCTTGAAATCTACATAGTCAGGCAAACCGCCCACATTATGATGAGATTTTATAACTGCGGACTCACCGCCTAAACCACTTTCAACAACATCCGGATAGATAGTACCCTGAGCAAGGAAATCAACAGCACCGATTTTCTTAGCTTCTTCCTCAAATACACGGATAAACTCTTCACCGATAATCTTACGCTTGCATTCCGGTTCAGTTTCTCCGGCTAATTTCTTATAGTAACGTTCCTGCGCATTGACGCGAACAAAGTTAAGGTCAAAGGTTCCGCTTTTACCGAATACATTTTCAACCTCATCTCCCTCATTTTTTCTGAGAAGACCATGGTCTACGAATACGCAGGTTAACTGCTTGCCAATGGCACGGGATAACAATGCCGCCAACACAGAGGAATCTACACCACCTGATAATGCAAGTAAAACCTTACCATCTCCAACCTTCTGTCTTAATGCCTGAATCTGATTCTCCACAAATGCATCCATCTTCCAGTCTCCGGCGCAGTGACACACATTGTAAACAAAGTTGGAAAGCATCTTCATACCTTCCACTGTGTGCAATACCTCCGGATGGAACTGAATGGCAAATAACTGCTTATCCAAATTCTGCGCTGCCGCAACCGGACAATCTGCAGTCTTTGCACAGATCTCAAATCCCGGTGCAATAGAAGAAATATAATCATTATGACTCATCCAGCAAATGGTTTTTTCTGATACATTTGTAAATAACGGAGATTCCTGATTTACCGAAACCTCTATCTTTCCATATTCTCTGACCGGTGCCTTTTCAACCTTACCGCCTAATACATGCTGCATCAACTGTGCGCCGTAACAAAGACCAAGAACAGGAATTCCCATTTCAAACAGCTCCTTCGAATATGTCGGAGCACCCTCTTCATAACAACTGTTCGGACCACCGGTTAAAATGATTCCCTTTGGATTCATTTCTTTAACCTTGTTAATATCTGTTTTGTAAGAATAAATTTCACAATACACATTACATTCTCGAACACGACGGGCAACTAACTGATTGTACTGTCCACCAAAATCAAGAACAATTACTAATTCTCTTTCCATATTATCTCCTTTATCTACTCTTCTGAATCAGAAGTATTGCTGTCTGTATTATCTGTTGTATCGTCTGTAGAGGAAGCCTCCGTAGAAGAATCGGAAGTGCTCTTACCAAGCTTCTTCATCATTTCGTCAATGGCAGCCTGCAACTGATTATCCTTTTCCCCTTTGGACTCCTTATATGCATCTACATCTAATTCAACCTCGACATCCGGTTCAATACCAACCTTATGAATATCATTCCCCTTCGGTGTGAAATATTTTGCAATTGTAAGCTTAATAGCAGATCCATCCTTCAATTCAAACAACCGCTGCACAATACCCTTTCCAAAAGTTGTGGTTCCAACCAATGTTCCGGTTCCGTAATCCTTAATCGCGCCTGCAAAAATCTCTGATGCCGAAGCACTGTAACCATTTACCAGTACAACCAAAGGTTTTTCAAACTTCTCATCATCTGTGGAATTATACTCACTGGTAACATTTCCATCCTTATCTTCTGTATAGACAATCTTTCCTGCCGGCAGCATAAAGTCTAACATCTCAACGGCAATGTCTAATAATCCGCCACCATTATTTCTCAAGTCGATAATCAAGCCTTCCATACCCTGGCTCTCAAGATCCTTCACGGCATCAATATATTGAACAGCCGTTACTTCATAAAAGCTGGAAACAGCAACATAACCGATGTTGTTATCTAACATCTTATATTCAACCGTCGGACGTTCCACCTTCTGACGTTTCATTGTGTATTCATGTTCTTCACCATCTGCCGGACGATATACAGTAATGGAAACCTCCGTTCCCTCTTCTCCGCCGATCTTGTCCACAACGGCATCTACGTTCAAATCCGTGATATCCTCACCGTCCACTGCTTTTAAAATATCCTCAGTTTCAATACCCGCATCCTTTGCAGGCCCGTCAAATACATCGACTACGGTAATTGCTTTCGTATCTACATCCTGGGAAACCTGAACACCTACACCAACATATTCTCCGTTGGTACTTTCCAAAAACTGTGCATATTCCTCTTTTGTATAGTAAACAGAATAGGGATCATCCAGACTTTCCATGTATCCTTTAATGATGCCTGCCTGCATATCCTCATCATCGGAATCAAAATAGAAATATTTATCTATCATTTCCTGAATTTCTTCTAAGTCTTTATTGGTTCCTTCTTCCACAACATCGCTTCCGGAAATGGTTTCCTTCTTGGTTGACTTATCGGTTGTAGAAGTATTACCGGCTGTCGTCATCGGAACACCACAGCCAACGAGACTAAAACTCATCACGCCGATCATTATGCCTGTCAATAGTCTCTTACCTGAAATTTTTCTCATATTAAGCCTTCTTTCACAAAATTATTATTGTAAATACGATAACGGATCTACATACGAACCATTTACACGCACACCAAAGTGACAATGTGGTCCTGTTGATACGCCCGTTGAACCGGCATATGCAATTACATCTCCTGCATTCACAGCTTGACCGACTGAAACAGCCAGAGAAGAGTTATGCATGTACAAAGTAACCACTCCGCCGCCATGGTCAATGGCAACATAATTGCCTTCTGCATAGTTATAAGTAGCAACAATTACCGTACCGGATGCGGCAGCCACCACCGGAGCACCGGAGCTGCATGCAATATCAATACCTCTGTGGTTAGAGCTGGCTCCCGCTGTAGGAGAAGTTCTTGTTCCAAAATAAGAAGTAATATTACGGGACGAAGGAACCGGCCACGTAAACACACCGCCTGAATAGCTCGTACCGGTGGATTCTGCCAATGCTGCCTGTTCTGCCGCTGCAATAATAGATTCCGCCTCATTTACTGCCTGCTGATACTTCGCCAATTCTTCCTTTTGTTCCTGAATCGATTCATCATATACAACCATCTGCTCGTTTTTTTGGTCTACAAGCTCTTCCATGTTCTCCTTTTCAGAGGACACCTGCTCCTGCAGACTCTCATTTGCACTCAAATCTAATTCCAGCTTCTGCTTAATGCCTGCAACCTTGCTTTTGGCATCTTGCAAATCTGTCAGCAGATTATAATCATATAAAGAAACCTGACTGGTATATTCTACCTTGTTCATGACATCTGTCATGGAAGTAGCCGAAAGAAGTACATCCAGATAACCCTTATTACCGGACTCGTAGACCATCTGGATTCTCTGTTTCATCAAGTCATACTGCTGTTGCTCTGCCTCCTGGGCAGCCTCTAATTGCTCCTTTGACTGTTTGATGGAATCCTCTAATTTCTTTTGATCCATTTCCAATTCCGTAATCTGCGCCTGCATCTTTGTAATAGACAGATCCAGTTCTACAATTCTGTCCTTAATGCCATCACGGATATCCGTTAATGTATTCAACTCTCTTTGTGCCTGATCCCGAAGCTCCGCAGCTTCCTCCCGATCCCTTCTCGCCTGCTCTACAGACGCATCCGAATCCGGATCTGCATAACATACACTATTGTAGGAAAGACTTCCCCCAAGAATCAGGGAACAGGTAAGCACACCACCTAGAATTGTTTTTCCGATTTTACATTTTTGACTTTTGCGAATCATCATAAAATCCTCCTGACTATACTTTCAAATGCTTATGTGTTGTAATCAGACTGCCAAAGAATCCAACTCCGATGCCGATTATAAGGCAAAGGGGAATCAATCCTTTAAATATTTCCCCTGCCGGAACAAAGGTAAACATATTTTTCACAATCAGAAAATGCTCTGATAGATATTTTGTAAGTGCTCCATACATAAAATAAAGAATGATAATCGGAACAACCGAGCCAACCAGACCAATTACCAGTCCTTCCACAAGGAAAGGTGCTCTGACAAACATATTCTTTGCACCGATCAGCTTCATAATTGCAATCTCTTCTTTTCTGACGGAAATACCAATTGTAATGGTATTATTAATCAGGAACAATGATACAAACAGAAGAATGATAATGATGGATAATGATGCATATCCCAGTAATTTGCTTAAGGATTCCAGACTTTTTGCGGTTTCATTACTGCAATTTACCTTTCGTACACCGTTAATGGCACGAATCTCCTCTACCGTAGCTTCCTGTTTTCCTAAATTTTTCAGGGTAAGCTCGTAGGAAGATGAATTCTCAAGAGGGTTATCCCCGCCAAATACCGAATTAACATAATCATAATCCCCACCATATACATCCTGAATATAACTTTTCCATGCAACTTCTGCGGAAATGTAATTAATGGTATCTACATTCTTTATCTTCAAGATTTCATTACCGATATCCTGAATCCTTGCTTCATCTATACCCTTATCAAAGAATACGGAAATGGTTAATGAATCCTCTACATTCTGTACCTCACTTCTCATATTCATGGTAAGTGCATAGAAGATTCCCAATAAAAACAGACAAGCTATAATGGTACCTGTGGATGCCAGGGAAAATAACAAATTACGTCGGATATTTTTAAATCCCTGCTTAATGCTGTAACCTAATGTATTAATCTTCATTGATATATTCACCCTTCTCCTCATCACTGATGATTTTTCCCTTTTTCAAAGTAATAACACGTTTTTTCATCAGATTCACAATCTCTTTGTTGTGGGTTACAACAATAACTGTCGTTCCCTTTTTATTAATCTCTTCCAACAGTCTCATAATCTCCATAGAATTAACCGGATCCAGATTTCCTGTCGGCTCATCCGCCAAAATAATATCCGGAGAATTTACAATTGCTCTTGCAATGGCAACACGCTGCTGCTCACCGCCGGACAGCTCCCTTGGATACTGTTTATATTGTTCTGCCAGACCAACCATAGTAAGCATAGCAGGTACACTTCGACGAATCTCTTTTGCCGGTCTTTCTACAACCTGCTGTGCAAACGCAACATTCTCAAACACGGTACGATCCTTTAGCAGGCGGAAATTCTGAAACACAACACCAAATTTCCTTCTTAACTTGGGAATATCCCGTCTTTTCAGTTTACTATATTCTTTCCCCTCAACTAAAATCTCACCCTCTGTTGGCTTCATTTCCTTCAAGAGCAGCTTGATTAATGTTGTTTTACCTGAACCACTACTACCAACAACAAAGACAAACTCTCCCTTATTGATGTGACAAGTCACATCATCCAAGGCCTTTTTCCCGGTTGGGTATTGCATCGTAACATGATCTAACACTACCATTTCAGTGTTCCTTTCTTTCGTTGATTAATATTCCAAAGACTCCATATACTTCATATATTTAACAACCATTAAAGCAATCTTAAATGTAATGGCATCCTCAAATACACGAAGATCCAATCCTGTACTCTTTTGCAGCTTATCCAGACGATATACAAGAGTATTACGATGTATATAAAGCTGTCTTGATGTCTCCGAAACATTCAGGCTGTTTTCAAAGAATTTGTTAATCGTTGTAAGGGTCTCTTCGTCAAATTCATCAGGAGAACGTCCCTCAAAAATCTCCTTAATAAACATTTTACATAATGGAATCGGAAGCTGATAAATAAGACGTCCGATGCCAAGATTACTGTAAGCAATGATATTACGATTACCATAAAAGATTTTTCCAACATCCAACGCCATCTTTGCTTCTTTATAAGAACGGGAAACCTCTTTGATCTCATTTACAATTGTACCATAAGCAACATGAACGGATGACATAGCCTCTGTGTTAAGCATATCCACAATCACCTTTGCAGTCTTGCTCATATCATCATAATTTTCATTCGGCTTCACTTCTTTTACAAGAATGATATTCTTCTCATCCACAGCAGTCACAAAATCCTTTGCCTTGCTGGAGAAAATGTTACGAACTGTTTCTAATGCATTGGTGTCCTTTTCATTCTTTGTTTCGATAATGAATACAATACGCTTTACATCGGTATCAATGTGCAATTTCTTGGCTCTGTTATAAATATCTACCAATAATAAATTATCTAACAACAGGTTCTTAATGAAATTGTCTTTATCGAAACGCTCCTTATATGCCACTAACAAATTTTGAATCTGAAAGGTTGCAATCTTTCCGATCATATAAACATCATCTGCTTCGCCCTTGGCAATGATTACATATTCTAACTGATTGTCATCAAACACTTTAAAAAACTGATATCCTGAAAGCATCTGGCTTTCTGCCGGCGAATCCACAAATGCCAACACAGATGTCTCATATTCTTCTGTATCCCGAAGAGTTGTTGCCAATGCTTTTCCTTCCACATCCATTACACATAAATCCACTCTTGTAATTGCTTTAATTCCCTCAATTGTATCTTGTAAAATTTGATTTGAAATCATATCTCCACTCCTTATCCAATTCATGGTATTCATATGGTACAATACACCAAATTCTATTTTAACGGAATTTTACAAAAAAAGAAAGTAAATATTCATAATTTTCACACTTTTTTCAATTGATAACAGGAAATTTATACGTTATTAACAATATTGGAAAGATTGCTTTTTAAAATGATTTTCATAAGAATAGAAAGGAACATTTTTCATATCATAGAAAAAAGCGGATGCATATACATCCGCTTTTGTTTCAGACACAAGGAGAAATTAGTCTAAAATCTTCTGCTCTGTTTCTTTGTCAAATATATGAATCTTGCTTAAGTCAAATGCTAACTGAATTGTATCACCAGGTCTAGCTGTTGTACGAGCACTAACTCTTGCAGTAATATCGAACTGATCGATTGTGAAGTATAAGTATACTTCAGCACCTAACATTTCGTAGATAGAAATTCTTGCATCAATGATACTCTCTGGAGAAGACTCAATGAACAACTGCTCATCATGAATATCCTCTGGACGAATACCTAATACAACTTCCTTATCAATGTAATTCTGCTCTACTAAGATCTGAGCCTTAGAATCAGGAATCTTAATTGAGTGAGAACCAAACATTAACAATACGTCTGCACCAGACTTAACAACCTTACACTCGATGAAGTTCATAGGTGGCATACCCATGAATCCGGCAACGAATAAGTTTGTTGGGTGATCATATAAGTTCTGAGGTGTATCTACCTGCTGGATAATACCATCCTTCATAACTACGATTCTTGTACCAAGAGTCATAGCCTCTGTCTGGTCATGTGTTACGTAAATAATTGTTGTCTGTAATCTCTGATGTAACTTAGAAATCTCAACACGCATCTGAACACGAAGTTTAGCATCCAAGTTTGATAAAGGCTCATCCATTAAGAATACCTTTGGCTCACGGACAATAGCACGACCCATAGCCACACGCTGTCTCTGACCACCTGATAAAGCCTTTGGCTTTCTGTCAAGTAAGTGCTCAATATCAAGAATCTTAGCAGCTTCATGAACCTGCTTATCAATTCTCTCCTTTGGAACCTTTCTTAACTTAAGACCAAATGCCATGTTCTCATATACTGACATATGTGGGTACAAAGCGTAGTTCTGGAATACCATTGCGATATCTCTATCCTTAGGCTCTACATCATTCACCATCTTGTCACCAATCCATAATTCACCCTGACTGATGTCCTCAAGACCAGCGATCATACGAAGTGTTGTTGACTTACCACATCCTGAAGGTCCTACAAAAATAATAAATTCTTTGTCCTCAATTTCAAGATTGAAATCCTTAACAGCGTTAAATCCGTTAGGATAAATCTTGTAAATATTTTTGAGTGATAAACTAGCCATTTTAAATTCCTCCTTGAGTTGTATAATTTCTTTCTGACTAAAATCATAATGCTATGATACCGCAAAAGATTTTGAAATGAAATATCATTATTGAACAAACTATTTTGATTTTCTTTGTTCATTTTGCTATAAACAATAGTTTTACCATAAAAGTGCACACATTTTTCACAAATTTATTATAGAAAATACCTATAGACAAATCCGCCCCTACATATTATCAGAATCCTTCTTATGTCGCTTTAATTTGAAGTGCATCTTGATATTATTAACGAATGCCTTTACTCTTCCGCCTTTTTTTAACCAACGGTAGAAGTTGTTTAGGTTCATCTTCTCAATCTTTTGAGGAATTTCCTCATCTATAACCGCCTTATGATACAGCAAATCGCCCAAAAAGATTACGACACCTGTATTCATCAGATCATGATACTGGCTCAGCAGGTCAAGCTGAACCTTTTCATTACACGCCATCAGCAATATATCCGGTGCCACGGAATTGATTTCATTCACAACATGCTCATAGCTGTGTTCCTGATCCGTCTTATAAAAACCACTCAAATACAAATATGGGCGTTTTTCATGAATATTTGCCTGTACGGACTGAAACTGCTGCTCCGACCCGGTTACAAGAAATGCATCCAATCCCATCTCTGTAATATAATCCAACACTGCGTCCATATAGCTTTCAAAAAAGAAGGGGTCTCTTTTATGACCTAATGCATCATTGATTCCGGTATTGATATTGGCTCCTCCCGGCAATATCAAGTCACTGGAAAGCAACGCTTCTCTCCACTCGGAATTGCCCTCTAAAAGCAATAAGGTCTCACTATTTACAAAATAGACGACCTTACTACCTTCTGTTTCTATGTATGAAATTGTAGTCTCAGACGCTTCCTTCGTAGATGCTACATCTACAGAAATGCCAAGCAATTCAACTCTGTCTTTCATAAAACTCCTTAATTACTGTACAGTTGTATCACTATTACCGATTACAATATAGATATCATAATGATCCAAACCGCTTCCTGTAACCGCATAAGAAGAGGCATCTACTGTTCCCACAACAATGGTTGCATCACTGCTGAAATAAGAAACCAGGTCTCCACCCATGCCTTCTTCCGCCACATAAATTTTTGTTGTGGCTTCACTGGATGCTGAATAATTACCAACCGCAACATTCGGGAATCCTGCACTTGAAAGCTTTGATGCCCATGAACCGGCAAGTCCTGATGTAGAGGTACTGTTCAGAACAAGAATATTCTTATCGGTTGAAGGGATATTCTGGATTTCTGTGGTAGGAGCTTCTGTTGTAACCTCTTCGGTAGTTGTTGCTTCCTCAGAAGCTGCTCCGTCACTGTTCACTGCATTATCCTGTTCTACCATGGCAGCCAGCTCCTCCGGTGTATATTCTGAACTTTCCACCGTACTATCTGCCAAATTCTTTTTATCCGAATTCACTTTTATAATGAAAAACACTCCGAAACCAAGTATTGCAATCGCAACCAAAACAATTAAGGAACGTAAAAATGCTCCTCCAAATACCTTCATCATTGTTTTTTTGTCCATTTTGACGCCTCCTAAAAATACTCATAATTTAGCTTAGTATATCAGATTTCATTTTTCATTTCAACCATTTCATGGTATAATCTCTGTATATGTTCATCGTATCGGTACAACAAATATCCGCTATGATTCATACCATGTATGGCATTTTCGAAGAACGATTTACCTACAACCTTTATTTTATGATAACAGGAGAACAAATATGACAACTTCAGCATTCATCACCGGTGCATCCAGAGGAATCGGAAAGGCCTGTGCTTTGGAACTGGCAGAGCGCTTTGATACAATAATTCTCAACTCCTTCCATAATCAGGATGCCTTATTGGAGACAAAAGAACAGGTTCAGAAAAAAGGGACTAACTGTCTGGCATATTGCGGCGACATCGGCAACTACCAATTTGTCAAAAACATGATTGAGGACATTAACAACCGGAACGTTACCATAGATTTGTTGATTAACAATGCAGCCATCTCATATGTAGGGTTGCTGACAGATATGACCATCGAGAACTGGAATCAAATCATCCAAACGAACTTAACTTCCGTCTTTAACTGCTGTAAAGAAATTGTTCCTTCCATGGTTCGTAATAAAAGAGGTCATATTATTAACATTTCATCCATGTGGGGATTAAGCGGTGCGTCCTGCGAGGTGGCATACAGCACAACAAAAGGCGGACTGAATGCTTTCACTCAGGCACTGGCTAAGGAACTGGCACCAAGCAGCATTACAGTAAATGCCATTGCCTGCGGCACAATCAATACCTCAATGAATGACTGTTTTTCAGACGAAGAAATAAAGAATTTGGAAAACGACATCCCAATAGGACGTATGGGCACCTGCGAAGAGGTTGCAAGAATGGTTCGACTCATATACGAAAGCCCCCTTTATCTGACGGGGGAAATCATTAAGTTTGACGGAGGTTATCTGTAGAGGTAACCTCTTTTTTTAACATATAAGCAACAATCAGGCTGCTCAGAGGAATAATCAAAAGACAGCCGGAAGCTCCGATTAAAAGACCTGAGATTTCCTGAAACAGGGACTTTGAATTCAAAATGGCTGCCAGGGAATCATTGTTTTTCATAAACAAGATGGACAACATAATACTTTCTCCCAGGCCGGCGAAGAACAATGTATTAACCGTGGTTCCGAGAATATCCTTTCCCACATGCATGCCCGATACAAACAGCTCCTTTTGCGTCAGCTTCTTATTATTCTCATAAACCTCATTTACCGCTGTTGTAATGGCAACCGCCGTATCCATAATCGCCCCCAGCAGCCCGAACACTACCGCTGCAAGAGACACCATGCTCATGGACACATCCAGATTTCCGGACAGATACATGCTTATCTCTTCATATTGTTCAATCTCATTATAGCCGCTGACTCCCGCTTTCCAAAGTACAGGGCCTGCCACAGCAATCACAAGCACCACCACAATTCCCACGGAAATGGCGGCCGCATGCATTTTCATATTCACTCCATTTTGCATATATAAAACCGTCAGCACAGAAAAACCGCAAACTACCAGTGTAATAAGAACTGCCGGCACCCCCCATGCCATAAGATAAATACTAATGACAAGAGCGATAACGGTACGAATTAATGCAAAGAACGAGTCAATCCCTCTGTTTCCTCCGACAATAAGCATTAAAACAAAAAGTATGATCAATAACGAAACAACCATTTAAGCCTCCTGTTCCCGATCTGTCGTTTTTTTCCTTTTTCTCAGATTCTTTCCGTAAAGTACGATTACAGAAAAAAATCCGGCAACAGGAATTGCCATGACAATGCCGATTCCACCCATCAAAAAACGAACAATTTCAAAGATCAAATGAAAATGAATCAAATGATATAAGGTATAGCCATTATCAATCTTGATCACTACCAGCGGAATCGCCCCACTGATATAGGTAAACAACAGCACATTGATCATGGTTCCCATAATATCATATCCCATTTCCCGGATGGATTTTATAAGTGCCTTTAAGGAAATATCCGGTGAAGTTCCCAATATCTCCTGAACTCCGGATGTAATGGAAATAGAAACATCCATAACCGCACCTAAGCTTCCCATTAAAATTCCCACCAAAAACAAATCGGATAAATCATCCGGATTCACTGCATATTCCATCATTTCATAAGGAAGCCTCTCATTCAGGGTAAGGGTAATTTCATAAATTCCATAACATATCATCGTTGTTACCAGAGAAGCAGCGATTGCAACCCATGTTTTCTTATGAAAACCACCTGCGAACAATAGAGTGAGCACACTAAAAATAAGCATCATAACAAAAGCAATCCCTGTCATGTCCATTCCCTGCTGATATTTTCCAAGAGATACAAAAAATATACCCAGATTGATTATCAGGGAAAAACAGACCATAATGCCATGCTTCCGATTCAGGAAGAATAGTAGAAACAGAAAAATACCCAAAAGGGTAACGATATAAGTATCCCGTTTCTTTTGTGTAATGGTCCCCGATGTAACACTGCTGTTTGGAGATACAAACACAACATCCCCTTTTGTATATTTCTCATCATTTACACCGGAAGAGGAATAGGTATTACGAATCGTAAGCTTCTTTCCGTTATGTTTTCCATTCAAAATAACGGCCGTCATTTTCTGATCATAATACCGTTCTTCCTCGTCATTCGGGCCTTCCTCTTTGTGGGAAAATTCATTTTCAACGGATATTATTTTTGCTATTGTTTCTTTATATAAGAAGGTATCATTTTTTACAAAAATAACCATCACTGTAAATAGCAACAGCAATAAAATCCCTGTTTTTTTATTTATGGATAAATACTTTGCAAATTCTTTCATATTCTATGCCGGATAATGTAACCGTTCCTCCGTAATATTCAAAAGTACTTCCTCATAATATTTCTTTGCAACATACTTTGCCATATTCAAATTCATATCCAGATAATTACCGCAGTCCCTTGCACAGGCCCCCGGAACCTCTCCTTCAAAATCCTTCATAAATACAAACATTTCTTTTACTAAATCAACAATATCCTCTGACTCATAGTCTCCTGCCAACACAAGATAAAATCCGGTTCTGCAGCCCATAGGACCAAAATAAATCACTTTATCCTTGTAATCCTTGTGATTTCTTAAAAATGTAGCACCTAAATGTTCTAACGTATGAACCTCCGCAGTGTTCAGAACCGGTTCAAAATTCGGTCTTGTCATACGCAGATCAAAGGTTGTTATCATTTCCTTTCCAACAGTATCTTTTCTGGATACATAAATTCCCGGAAGTAAAGTCAAATGATTCACTGTAAAGCTTGCTATTTTTTCCATATTAAGCTCCTTTCAAATTCTGTTTATAATAGGCAATTGCAAAACGCTTTTCCTCGTTAAGTACCGGTGTGCTGCAAGAGCCTGCTTATATATCATATTAAATTTTCATAATTGATATCGATTATTGGGCGTTTTGCAAACACCTGTCTGTCTATATTCGGGTAGTCCTCTTACATTTATGCCAGCTCCCGGCACAATGCCAGAAGTAATTTTACGGAATTTGCAATTGCCTTTGCCTCAAAGGTCGGATAATCCATTGTAGCGGAATCATCTGCCTTATCGGAAATTGCCCGGATGATCAGAAAGGGAATATGGTTCAGATACGCCGCATGTCCAATGGCAGCGCCCTCCATTTCCGTGCAATATCCCGCAAAATTGTCAATCAGCCACTGCTTCTTTTCCTTATCGGAAATAAACTGGTCTCCACTTACGATTCGACCCTCAAATATGGAAACCTCCGGAATCACTTTCTCGCACACACGCTTTGTAATACTCCGAAGCTTTTCATCTGCTGCAAAGGACAAGGTATCCATTCTCGGAATCTGACCAAGCTCGTAACCAAAATTAACAGCATCCATATCATGCTCTACCGTATCTGTCGAAAGAACAATATCTCCAATGTTAATATCCGGATTTAATGAACCGGCAATTCCTGTATTGATTACTGTGTCCACAGAAAAATCGTCCACAAGAATCTGTGTACAGATTCCTGCATTTACCTTACCGATTCCCGAACGGACTACAACAACAGGATGTCCACTGATTTCTCCCTTGTAAAACTCCATACCGGCTTTTTTTTCTACGGATACATTCTCCATGTTTTCTTTAATTTTCGCCACCTCTTCATCCATGGCACCAATAATTCCTAACATTTTCCATATCTCCTTTTTCTTCTTTTCCATCAGATAATTGCAAAACACTCAGTAACCCATACCATCTGTGCAAAATTTAATACGGATATATTGCAGGCACGCTTTCGCTTCATCCCCGCACAGCAGTACTAAACTGGGAATACGCAAACGCTTTTCTTAACATCCATTAATAGGCCCTAAACAGCTTCACAAAGAAGCGTGCAATTTTGTAAATTGGTGTTTCCAGCTTCCGTCTGGCATTTTTCAGCTCTTTTCGTATCGGAATATGCTGTGGGCAATGACCTTCGCATTTTCCACATTCTACACATTTAGATGCCGCAGAGCTGTTCTTGCGCAAGGCGGTACACATCAGATATTCCTTATAAGCAGTGTACAACCCATCCGAATAACAACGATTATACGCGGCAAAGGTTCCCGGAATATCCACGCCCATAGGACATGGCATACAATAACCGCATCCGGTACATCCCACCTTTATTTTTTTGTTAATGGCTGCAACCACCTGCTGCAGCATTTCTTCTTCCTCTTTATGAAGCTCTCCAACCTCTACTGTGGACGCTGTATGGATGTTATCTTCAACCATTTCAAGGGAATTCATACCGGATAAAACACAGGTTACCTCCGGTTGATTCCACAGCCAGCGCAATGCCCATTGAACCGGTGTATATTTTACCGGATAATTTTCGAATACCTTTCTGGCATCCTCCGGCAGATTATTTACCAGTCTTCCGCCCCGAAGAGGTTCCATGATAATAACCGGAAGCCCTTTCTGACTGGCATAATTTAAGCCTTTTCTTCCTGCCTGAGAGTTCTCATCCATATAATTATACTGAATCTGGCAAAAATCCCAATCATATGCATCCACCAACTGGCAGAACATATCCGAATTACCGTGATAAGAAAATCCAACCTGCCGGATGGCTCCGCTTTTTTTCTTTGCCTCTAACCACTCTATAATACCAAGCTGCTTCAATCTCTCCCATGTTGCAATGTCTGTCAGCATGTGCATCAGATAATAATCCACATAATCCGTCTGTAACCGTTGAAGCTGTTCATCAAAATACCGGTCCATGCTGTCTGCCTTTTTAATCAGATAATGAGGAAGCTTCGTTGCAATCTTAACATTCTCACGAATACCATTCTTTGCCAGAATTTTACCCAATGCAACCTCGCTTCCCGGGTATACATAAGCGGTATCGTAATAATTTACTCCACCCTGATAGGCTGCCATAATCTCTTTTTCAGCCTTATCCATATCAATTTTTCCACCACTTTGGGTAAAACGCATGCATCCATATCCTAATATGGAAATGTCATTTCCATAACGGTCTGTACGATAATTCATAATTGCCTCCATTTACTTTTTTGAATTTGCTTCTTCCATTATATCCTGCAAGGCTTCCAATTCTGATTCAGCGATTTTCGTATACTCGGCTAATTCCTTTAAAGTCGGAACTGCATTATTTTCTTCCGTAAGAATTGTTTTGGCTGCATTCACCAGATTAATTTTTCCCACAATGCTGTCTTCCATCTCTTTTGCATCCCGGATTTGAGCCGCATATTCCATAATTCCACGTTCCACCGCCTGACGTAATAACTCCTCAGGGTCATTTTTTTCCATGCTTCCGCAAAGTCTGGACAATTCCATAAACAGGGCAATATTACCTTCCTGCACCAAATCCTCTAATAACAGTTTTTCTTCCAGATACTGTTGTGCAATATCCGTAACCCGTACCAGCCATGCATGGGATATTTTTTCGATGACAGAATCATCTCCCTGAAGCAGCAGCCGATAAAATCCGTTTA
Organism: uncultured Lachnospiraceae bacterium; assembly: GCA_934294885.1. Taxonomy (GTDB): domain Bacteria; phylum Bacillota; class Clostridia; order Lachnospirales; family Lachnospiraceae; genus CAG-590. Next base: position 15,747 of record CAKRAK010000024.1, read on the forward strand.
CCTCCTCCTCCGAGTAGGTATTCAACTGTTCCAATTCATCCAGATACATCTGATATACATTCAGCTCATCCTCGGATTCAGACGTCTCCTCTTCCGGTTTTTTCTCTTCTTTTTCCTTGTAGTTTTCCGGGTTTGTCAGGTAATCGATTACCATCGCCTTCTGGCTTCCATCCAAATCCATATCCTTAAAATATCCAAGCATTGCCTCTTCGCTCATCATTGTTTCAGAAGTTGCAATAATTTCCTTTACACTGTTAAGTGTTTCCAAAAAAGTATGTTGATCTACCATTTTTTCCTCATTTCTTTCTTAATTTCAATTATGCTTCAAACAATTCCTTAATGTTATTCATTTTTTCTTAGTATATCCAGTGTATGTGCTCCCGCACCAATCAAATCCTGACGCTCACAAACAGACAGATGATACTGTAAATACATCTGAAAGCTTTCCTCATCCATGCCATTCAATGTGGGACGTATATAATCCGACGCTCCATCCGGAGAAATAATCAGTTCACGGCTAAGACCTGCTGCATCATTTAGCCGGTTAATATCCTCTATGCGGACATAATCATACAATCCCTCTTCCGTGCCTATGGAATGAAAATCCGGAGTCAGTTTTCCCTGTTCCATACATTCTTTTATATGATTTTCCTTAAATGCATACGTAATCACACAATATTCATTCATGCAATAAGCCACCAGAATATAGCCTCCCGGCTTTGTAACCCGTTTTGCCTCTAGTAATGCTTTCTTCTTATCCTCAAAGGTATACAGATGATACATCGGACCAAATACAAGAGTCAGGTCAAAGGTCTCAGCTTCAAATCGTTTCAGCTTCATGGCGTTTCCCTGATATGCCTTTACCTTTTCTCCTGCGTTTTTCTTAAGGATTCCAAGGTTGTATTTTACAAGCTCCAATGCCGTCACGTCATATCCCTGATCTGCCAAGGCAATGGAATATCTTCCGGTTCCCGCTCCTACATCCAAAATCTTAAGCTCTGATTTGGCTTTGGAACCAGAAAGCTTTTCCAGACATTTTTCAATATACACCATGGACGTATAAAACTCCACCTGACCATGGCGGCTGGTAAGACGCTTATCCTCATTGAATTTATTATAATATTTTTCAAGAGCAGTCATTTCTTTTGCCATAATATCCTCCGAAAAATCATTTTGAATCTGCAATATAGAACAAAGCATACGTTTCCTTATTATACAATACTTTTGTGGGATTTCAAACGATATTTTCAGACATTTCGCTTCTGACCGGATAAGTGGAAAATCTGCTTTGACATTACCGCTTCATTATAATATGATACGGATTAGAATAAAAAGAATTGGAAAAGGAAGCGGATATCCCATGTCAAGGAAGAAAAAAACAGATGTAAAAAGACTAATAGAACTGCTGAATGAAACCTACGGAACCGAATACCGCTGTTATCTGAACCATGAAAATGCATTTCAGCTTTTGATTGCAACGATGCTCAGCGCCCAGTGTACCGATGCAAGAGTGAATATTGTTACAAGGGAGCTATTCCAAAAATACCCTACGGTAGAAAGCTTTGCCAATGCCGATCAGGCAGAGCTGGAACGGGATATTTATTCCACGGGATTTTACAAAAACAAAGCTAAGAATATTATTGCCTGTTCGAAAAAATTACTGGAGCAATACCATGGCGAGGTTCCCTCCGGCATCGATGAGTTAACGGCGCTTGACGGTGTAGGTAGAAAAACCGCCAACGTTATCAGGGGAAATATCTTTCACGAACCGAGCATTGTGGTTGACACCCATGTAAAACGAATTTCCAAGCTGCTTGGGTTAACAAAAAGTGATGATCCGGTCGTAATCGAACAGGAGCTGATGAAGATTCTGCCAAAGGAACAATGGATCTTATACAATATACAAATCATCCAGCACGGAAGAAATGTGTGTATTGCCAGACGTCCAAAGTGTTCCGAATGTACCCTGCGGGAGGTTTGTCCATCCTGTAAGAACTAAAATTCATATCGTAACAGCTGACAGTTTTTAATACCAAAGGCAGAATATTCTTCATTGGTCATATCATAAAAATAGGATTGTATTACTCTGGAAATACCATTATGTGCAACCAGCAGATATGTCTTTTCGTCAGATTCTTCCTTTAGATCATCTAACAGATTATAAATCCGCTGTGCAAGGTGAAGCATCGTTTCTCCGCCTTCATAATGATTGATAAAGCAGCCCTTCTTCTGTGCAAATTCCTTGCCATCCCGGGGAGTTGATTCATACTTACCAAAATTTTGTTCCTTTAGGCGCGGCTCCATTTTCGCAGGAATACCTGTTATCTCTGAAATATGCATAGCCGTATCCGCAGCTCTCACAAGAGGAGAATATAAAATCTCATCAATATGAAGTGCCCCACTATCTATCTGTGCCTTTAATTCCTGTCCTAACGCAATTGCCTGCTCATGCCCTAACTTAGTCAATGCAATATCCGTTGCACCACAAATTTTATTTTCCACATTCCATATGGTCTGACCATGTCTTGTAAAATATACGTATCCCATTCTCATCACCTGTTCTTATCGTTCTTTTATAATTTTGACAATATCACTACCGACCCATCCTTCGTCAATGCATTTCTCTTATCATAATCATATAGGCAGTAATACTGTGAAGGCTTGTCCTTCTCATCCGGCTTAAAACAGCAGGTATATTCATTCTCTTCCAATATCCAAGGCAATGCCAAGCCGGAAACCGGTTCTATATGCATCACTCTGGCTGCAACCTTAGAATCATAAGCCTCACCCTTAAACTGATATTGTTCATTGCCACCGTGAATAAAGAAATCCCGGTATACGGTCTTATCAATAGGAAGTTCTTTTCTCCATACCGGACGATTCTTTGCATTTTCCCTCAAATAATAATCAAATGTAAGCAGACCTTCCAATATATCCGGATCAAATCCCGACTTCCCGCCGGCAAAATACTCTATGGCGAAATCACGCAGCACAACGTATCGCAGCTCCCGGCGCACACCGATTCCAAACAGCTCATGTTCCTTATAATATCTGCCTAACGCCTCATAAAACCGATACGGCGTATCGCATAGAGAAATCAGATAGGAAAGCACATGTTCAAACTGGTCACTGTTATAATAGACCTCAACCATTTCCTCTACCTGCTTAAGCTGTAATACCCGGTCATAGCTAAGCCACTTTGTAGAAAGCACCTCGTAAGGCTGACTGGCCTGATATTTTAATTCATAAGCATCAACCTGTTCTCCCATATAAGAACCCTTTAACACCTTCAAAAATCCAAGCTGTAACTGATTCGGTTTCATAGCATACGCGTCATTAAAGGATTGTTGAAATCTGTCAAAGTCCTCGTAAGGCAGTCCCGCGATCAGATCCAGATGCTGATGGGTATTATGGAAGCTTCGAATGGTCAGCATATTTTTCTTTAATGCAGGGATATCCATTACCCGGCGGATTTCCTTTATGGTCTGCTGATTCGTTGACTGTAAGCCGATTTCCAACTGGATTAACCCCGGTCTCATCTGTTTTATCACGGAAAGCTCTTCTTCATCTATTAAATCCGCAGATACTTCAAAATGAAAATTGGTTATGCCATTGTCATGCTCCAACAAATAACGCCAGATTGCAAGGGCATGGGATTTCTTACAATTAAATGTACGGTCAATAAATTTAACCTGCTCCACCTTTTGATCCAGGAAGAACTGTAATTCCTTTTCCACCAGAAAAAGACTTCTGAACCGCACTCTCTTATCAATGGAAGACAGACAATAGCTGCAGGAAAAGGGACAACCTCTGCTTGTTTCATAATATAATATCTTATTCTCAAACTTTGAAAGATCCTGATAGATGAATGGAATTTCATCCAAATCCATCAATTTCTCATTAACCGTTTCAAGAATGGTTCCCTGCTCATCCCGGTATAGAATCCCTTTCACATCCTGTAACGGATACTGTCCACTCCATACCTTTGTAAGATGATAAAAGATCTTTTCTCCTTCTCCCTTCATAATCCCATTTATAAAGGGATGTTGTTCAAGCAAGGCGCTGCCATGATAGCTTACCTCCGGTCCTCCAAGCCAGATACCGGTTTTCGGAGATACCTTGTTAAGCTCCCTTGCTATCATGAGAATTTCCTGTATGTTCCATATATAACAGGAAAATGCAACAACATCAGCCTTCTCCTCATACAGAGATTGAAGAATCTGATCCAGATTATGATTAATGGTATATTCCCGAATCAGCAATTGTATCTGCTCTAAATTTCCGGCATCTTGCCATTGTTTTTTTGTATAAGCGGCAATATCATGCACCCCCAGATTGGAATGTACATATTTTGCATTTAACGCAGCTAAAACAATCTTCATACCAAAATCCTACTCTGACTGACCAGCCAAATAATTAATAAATTGCTGTGCCGTTCTTCCGGAAATACCTCCATGAGATAATTCCCATTTATTTGCCTGGGCACAAAGCTCCTCCTCCGACAACTGAATATTCGGATTCCGCTTTGCCAGATTACAAACAATATTGAAAAATTCTTTTTGTGACGGTCTTGAGAAATTAATGGTCACACCAAAACGATTTACCAAAGAAAGCTTCTCCTGCATAGTATCAGAACGATGCATACCCTGACTTTGTTCCACATCATTTCTATCATTCCATGTCTCTTTGATCAGATGACGTCGGTTAGAGGTTGCATAAATCAATACATTGTCCGGCTTTGTCTCCACTCCGCCCTCGATAACAGCCTTCAAAAACTTATACTCTATCTCAAACTCCTCAAAGGATAAATCATCCATATAAATGATAAAGCGGTAATTTCTATTTTTAATCATGGAAATCACAGTAGACAAATCCTTAAACTGATGCTTATAAATCTCAATCATACGAAGTCCCTGATCATAATATTCATTAATAATCGCCTTAATACAGGTAGACTTACCGGTTCCGGAATCACCAAAAAGCAAACAGTTATTAGCAGGACGTCCCGCTACAAATGCTTCCGTGTTTTCCACAAGCTTCTGTTTTTGTATCTCGTATCCCACCAGATCATTAAGCATAACCGTTTCCGTATTATTAATCGGGAAAATATTAACCCGGTTATCTATATTAGAAATACGAAATGCCTTATTCAGTCCAAACATACCTACGCCGTAATCCGCATAGAATTTTGTGACGGTCTCAAAGAATCCCTGCTCATCCTCACATTTTTCCAATCGTTTTGATAATTCCTGTACTTTAGAAGATACATTGTAGTTATACATTCTCTCCTTTTTAACAATTGCCTTATAATTCGATATGGTAGAAAAACAATCGATTCCCAACTCTTTTTCAATTTCATAAAAATTATAATCAAATAATTCTTTAAAAATTTTGAAATCATTTAAGGCAAAATGATTCACACTACCATCATTTGCTCCGATTTTTTCACTGGTAAGAGTGAAGGAATTTTCATTGGTCATCATTACAAAGGTCAGATAATTGTGCCACAAATTGGTATCAAAGCCATAATCCGTTGCCAAATCCAACAATCTCTTCATCTGCTCATAAATTCTTGTAATAAGACTTTCCTTGCTAATGTGCTTCTTATCCTTTAACTCTTCCACCTTGGATGCACTTAACGCAGTGGAGCTGCCCAGCACATTTGCCTTATACCAATCAAAATCCTCAAAAATCTCCGCCAGTTTGATTAAAATACTATCCTGACCTAAATCCCGATACACAATAAGTTTTGATACCTGTTTGTACATAACGTCATCTTCTTTCCTTGTATTTTCAACAGATTATTGCTAATCTATAATTTCTCCTGTTTCCACATCCATTGTTTTCACATTAATTCCGTTTACTTCCACCGTATCGCTGATCTGAACCACAATACATGGAACACCGTCAATCATACGGGTTTCCACCAAATCGGTTCGTTCCGGCTTCACTTTAATTACAACGTCCGGCATCTTAATATCAAAGCTTCTTGTACTTGCCACATTCGCTGCCGCAAATGCCGGTTTCTCATCCTCTGAAATAATGCTGTCAAAGGTTGTATCAAAGTTCTCCATCACTTCTTTTTTTACGCCACTGTCCTCTAACAGCTTCTTCATCTGCAGCTTATCCAGTTCTGCCGGTTCCTCCGCATCCTTGTTTTCCTCCACCAATTCATTTAAGTTTTCCTGAATGGTTTTAACGGTTTCAAAATCACATGCGGTTCCCAATGTATTTTCAATGATATCCTGAAAGGTTTCCTGCTGGGACTTATAGGAAAGGGGTGCCCCACAGCCTAATGTCTGGTCAATAAAATCCCTCTGCATGGTTTCGGAATTCTTTGTGTAATACAACAGACCGTGTATATCTGTATTCCGATTATTAAATGCCGGGAACAAAAATCCATGATTGGGAGCTCCTACAACCCAGTCCCGGATGCGACTTTCAATTGTATTATGGTGCTCATTATATGCCAGTCCCGCTTCTGTCAGCTTAACCGGACAAATGCTGCATAAAATGTAATCATACACATAATCCGAAGCATCATCATTTTCAATTCCGTCTTTTGTCTGTCCCGGAACATCATAGGCAGCATAGATCAGAATAATATAATAATTTTCGTCGTAATGATACGTCTGTATCACCTTATCATAAAATTCCTCCAACAAAGCATCATCCTCTAGCTTGGAATTTTTCAGGCGAAGTAAAAATTCCTGAGTGCCTCCTTCTTTTTCCTGCTCCATAGGAAATTCCATATTCAAAAGATTCTTATCCAATGTTCCGGACATCGTATTCTTAAATAATGTAAAATATTTGAAATTTTCTTCTTCCGTCAAGGTTAAAAAGGTCTGTGCCAAATGGGCTTTTTTTTCTTTCTCTCCATCTACATAGCATCCGCAAATTCTTGTAATACTGCAATTTTCCGGAGTAAATTGTTTTTTAATTTCATTTATCTCTTTTTTGTTCATAATATATCCTTTCGTAGCAGCTTCTGCAGCCAATTCATACCATACATCTCAGACGTCAATTCCATCACACAAATCGAATCATTAATGGTTATTCAATCAAAATATGAAATATATTCTATCTTATAAGAACTCTTTGGGAACAGATATTGAAACAGATCAATAAAGTAATCATCCGTCATACTGGCGATATAATCCACCACAATCTGGTTCTTCTCTGTCTCTTCCAGATAATGCTCCCCTCCGTAAGCCTTGGAATTTCTCACCACATAATCCACATGATGGGAGTAAATAATCGAGCTTTTCGTATCGGTTTCCAAATCCTTTAACAGCTTATCATACAGTTGATGCATCATCGGTGCGATGCTGTCCTTATATGTTTTTTCAACGGCCTCGTTAAAATAAATCTTTTTGTAATTTTCTTTTTTTGTTGCTTTTATCGCCTGATAATATTCATCGTCTAATTGGATATAATCTTTTCCATAGCTGTTTTCTACGATATTAACAATCATATTATTGATAATTTCCGGGTTACTTTTTCCAAATGCCCGTTCTTCAAAAATATCTTCGTCCGGAATCAGATTTGCCCGCACGGCATCCTGACGATCCTTTCCCAGATAAGCGATCATATCGCAAACTCTTACAACACACGCCTCTAACGTATACGGCACCAGGCCATCAATATTCTTCTCATCAACATAGCAGGCTTCGTACTTCCGGTCAAAATCGGAAAAATCCCCCATCGGCACCGGTCGATACTCCTGCATTGCAAATTCTCCGTTATGACATAAGATACCGTCTAATGTCTGTAAGCTGATATTCCGTCTCATAATACCATCCAACACCCGCACACTATGTACATTATGATTGAAAAATCGTCCGGTGTGTTCCTGTAAACATTCGCTTAAATAACGCTCTCCCGCATGACCGAAGGGTGTATGTCCGATATCATGACCAAGGGCAATGGCCTCAATCAGATCCTCATTCAGTCCTAACAAAGTGCCAATATTCCGGGCAATTCTTGATACAAGCTGGACATGGAGGGCACGTCTTGTAATATCATCATTTTTATAAAATGAAAATACCTGTGTCTTATCACCGTATCGATTATAATAGGGCACATGCATAATTTTTTCCACATCCCTTACATATGCGGGACGAAGCAATGTATTCTTATCCCAGTCCGTTAACCGGCGAAGTGCTGCCTCATTTGGTGTTCTGTATGGATTTGTTACACCATTTTTTCTGTCTTCTATTATTCGGTTTTGTAATTCTTCTGACAATCTGTCATATTTTTTTCTTTCTGACATAAGTATTCCTTAATTCAAATTACCATTCACAAAATTCAAGGCTTTATCATAATAGGTGTCGCTGTCTGCATATCTGCAATCTCCGTGAGAACCGTTTGCGATTGTAATCATTTCATGCTTTGATGCAACCGCCTGATTCAATTCCTCCGCCATATCACCATCTACATAAGTATCATTATTTCCATCGATCAGCAGAATCGGAATCTTGGCTTTCTTCACCTGGGATGTTGCATCAGCCTCCCACAAAGAATAACCTGCCCAGACCTTCATTACCGGATTCATCATATATAAAAACGGAAATACCGGCAGCTTTGGATGTCTTAACTTGTACTCTTTTTTCGTTACTTCCCAGGCAGATGTATAAGCACCCTCTGCGACCACTACCTTTATATTGCTTTTTAACGGCTCTCCTGCAAGCATTAAGGCAGTATCTGCACCGACATCCACACCATGTATTGCTACCTGTGCGGAAGGATTTTCCTCTAAAATCAGGTCAATCCAGTTAATCACATCCAACCGGTCTAACCAACCCATGCCGTAAAATGATCCTTCACTTTCTCCATTGGCTCTCAAATCCGGAATCAGTATATTATATCCCTCTTCTGAGTAATGCATTGCGATATCATATACATCCTCCATAGTCTCACTATAGCCATGTAACACTACAACCCATTTGTTACCCCCCTTTGTAAAGGAACGGGCAACCATAATCTTTCCGTCATCCGCTTCTAAGGTACGCTTTTGTATCTCTACGGTTTTCTTCCATGTTTTCACCTTTGTTTTTGCCAAAGATTTATTCGATGCCACATTAGCGGCTACCGTCATTCCTTTCACGCTGAGACGTTCTCCGCTTCTTCCACGAATCATCAAATCCCTTGAAAGGAAAAATCCTGAGATTACGGTTACTACAAGAACAATTACTGCCAACTTGAAAATCGTCCATATGGTTTCAAAAAAGGTTCCAATCACACGGCCGACTGTCCATTTTTCTTTGTATGGATTTTCCTCTGTTTCCGTAATATATACATCATCCATATCTATATGGGCTGTCTTATCTTCCTTTGTTTTCTCAGGCATCTTCTTATGCTGCTCCGATTTTACAGGTGTTTCCTTTTTCTCCGGCTTCTTCGTATCCGCCGGTTCTTTTCTTCCGGCCTCTTCCTTCTTTCTTGCATCTTCCTTGGCTGCAAGTTCTTTTTTTCTTGCCTCTTCTTTCTTTCTGGCTTCTTTCTTGGCTGCAAGCTCTTTTTTTCTTGCTTCTTCCTTCTTTCTGGCTTCTTCCTTATCTGCAAGCTCTTTTTTTCTTGCCTCTTCCTTCTTTCTGGCTTCTTCCTTATCTGCAAGCTCTTTTTTTCTTGCCTCTTCCTTCTTTCTGGCTTCTTCCCTATCTGCAAGCTCTTTTTTTCTTGCTTCTTCTTTCTTTCTCGCCTCTTCTTTGGCTGCAAGCTCTTTTCGTTTCACTTCTTCCTTAGCAAGCTGTTCTTTTTTTCGCTCTTCTTCAGCCGCCTTTTTTTGTATTTCTTCGATACGTTTTTTGGATGCCTCCGCCTGTTTTTTTTCTTCTTTTTTTCTTAATTCGATATTCTCACGGCTGGCAGAACCATTTACCTGAGCCGCCGCCATTTCCAATAAGGCATCAATCTCTTTATCAGACATTTTTTGATTCGGATTACGTGGTATACTTCTATTTTCCGGATTCATATATGCGAAATCTCCTCCCAATATTTTCCTTTTACATTGCTTAATCACCTAAAGAGTGTAATATATCCCTCATAAGTCCAATAGGAAGCTGTCCCGGTGCGGAAGCCTCTCCCACTGTGGCAAAGGTAAGGGCCGAACCGGTTACTGCTCCTGCAATCCGGCTGACACCACCAAGTCTCTTCATCGACATGGTAATTACCGGCTTCGTCCCTCCCAATTCATAATATTGGAGAGTTGCGGAAAGCAGATTCAGCACATCCCGTTCTTTCACCGGCATAACTGCCAGCTTCGGAATATCCGCCCCCATATCATCCATATGGGACAGCCTCTTGTATAATTCCTCTTGCGTTGGCGTAAAATCAAAATTATGATTACTGCCTACAATATAAACGTGATTGCCATGTGCAACCGGTATTAATTTCTTCAGTAAGCCTTCCTGCATATAGGCTTCTACATCCAACAGGTCAATCAGACCGCTTTCACATGCAGCCTGACATAAGCTGTAATAGCTCTCCGGTGTAATTTCTTTTTCTCCGCCCTCTGCCAAAGAACGAAATGTAAATAATAAAACACAATTGCCGATAATAGCCCGAAGCTGTTTCAACAATTCAACGACCTTTTCCTCCCGGAACACATCCTCATACCAATCAATTCTTAATTCAATGCAATCCGGCTTTTCTTTTATCGTCTTCCGTGCCTGTTCCAAAATCTCTTTGTCCGTTTTCCCAACAATAGGAACACAGATTTTTGTAATTCCCTTTCCGAATTCCACATCCCTAATAGACAGACTTTTTATATTCATATCACTTCTCCAACTCTCTAATATGGCTGAAATGCTGCCATAATATATTCTATATAACGATTCATCCAGCTTACGCCAAGTCCGGCATATAAAGAAATGCCAATTCCGATTGCAAGAAACGGGCCAAAAGCAAAATGTTCTTTTCTACCCATCTTCTTTGTAAGAAGAACGTATACACCATAGCCACCGCCTAACAACAGACCGATGAGGAACGCCATCACCGTACCCTTCCAGCCTAACAGGATACCGATTGCAGCCATCATCTTAATATCTCCACCGCCAAAAGCACCCGGTACAATCAATGTAATGATCAATAACGGCAGACTTACACAAAGGATACCAATCCCCCGCTCTGCCAACGTCGGTCCCGGCAACGTAACAATGGATACGAGTCCAAGTAACGCCAGAATCACATTCAATTCCGGCGGAATATATTGGGTATCAAAATCAATCATGGCAATGGCCGTCAATATGCAGTATACACAAAATACTGTAAACCCCTGCAGGGACAATCCATAATAAAGAAACGGCAACACCGCCAACATGCCGCCAAGAAGTTCTATTATCGTATAACGCGGAGAAATATCCTTTTTACAGAATCTGCATTTTCTTCCATTAAAAAGCCACGAAAAAACCGGAATTCTGTCTCTTAACATTCGCTTCTGTCCACAGTCCGGACAACTACACCTGAGGCTTACCAGTCTTTTTCTCTTATCCCGGTTAAGCTCCTTTTGTCTTTGCTTAGCTGCCTTTAATTCCTCCTTTGACATATCCTCCTCATAATCCTCTATTCCTTCCGGCAATATCTCTATCACCCGATTCAGATAGGAGAACACGATCATACCTATTATAAATAATAAAATTCCGATTACGATACTCATTCCTGCTCCTTTTGCCAAACCAATCTTTTCGTTATGCTTATCTACGAAACTAACATGTTTATTCTACTATTAAATGGAAAGATAAGCAAATAAAAACTACAAAAAAACAACCTTTATGCAGTGCTTGGACTGTATAAAGGTTGTTTTTTTTATTTGTTACGTTTCTTAACGACTGACACTCCGACTGTGCATACCAGACAAATCAATATCATCATTGCCGTACATGCTCCCATAAAGACGGCATAATTGAAATAACCCAAAGTCATGACCAATGTACATACAGCTATAACAAGCATCATCCATACCATAATCCAGACCATGTCCGAATAAAGGCGTAATTTATTACCCTGTTTTACTTTAACCGGGGAATTCCACATGGATTCCGGCATCAAATGTATGCCTACTGACGTCATAGCATTCGCAAACAGCATAAGAAGCGGAAGTCCCAACATCATTCTTAGCGAACCATAACCATTTTCTTTCAAATCCCAATGGGCGGGAATCTCTCCCTTTATTGTATAGACCTTCACAATTGCAAAAATAATAGCTGCCAATAAAAATAAATAACTGATTACCTCCACAATAACGTGAGAAACTTTAATGTATGGTTTATTCATATCCTTCTCCTCCTATTTCAAGTCAAACTCCGGAGATACATCTATCTCCTGACCTACATATCTGCCGTCCTTCTTCCGTTGTTTCACACATTCTGTCAGAAGATATTCTATCTGACCATTAACGGAACGAAAATCATCCTCAGCCCATGCAGCAATAGCGGCATACAGACTTGCTGAAAGGCGAAGGGGAACCTGTTTCTTTTCAGCCATTAATACAGACTTCCCGAATTAACAATTGGCTGTGCATCGTGGTTGCCGCATAATACCACAAGCAGATTTGAAACCATTGCAGCCTTCCGTTCCTCGTCCAATTCTACTAACTGCTTTTCATTCAGGCGGTCAAGAGCCATCTCAACCATACCTACCGCACCATCTACAATCATTTTTCTGGCATCGATAATCGCAGATGCCTGCTGGCGTTGTAACATGACAGACGCAATTTCCGGCGCATATGCAAGATATGTAATTCTTGCCTCGATAATTTCCAGTCCGGCATCTGTAACCTTACTTTGAATCTCTTCTCTGATTCTTTGTGCGACCACTTCCGCAGAACCGCGAAGACTTCCTTCATCTGCCTGACCGTCACCCGTCGTATCAACATTGGTTGCAACATCATATGGATAAATACGAACAATATTACGAAGAGCTGAATCACATTGCAAAGAAAGATATTCCTTATAATTATCTACATTAAAAACTGCCTTCGCCGTATCGGTTACTCTCCATATTACTGCAATTCCAATCTCAACAGGATTACCAAGACAATCATTAATTTTTTGACGTCCGTTATTCAGTGTCATTGCCTTTAACGAAATTCTCTTACCGATTCCTTCTACACTTACCTGAGTTCCTTCTGCAGATACTGTAATTGCACTGTTATTGGTTGCATCTCCACTTTGAGCAAGCTTCGTTGCTGCCGCAGGATTCACCGCACTGCAAAATGGATTGACAAAATAAAATCCGGATTCCCGCAGGCTTCCCTTATATTCACCAAACAACGTAAGAACCAATGCTTCCTGTGGTTTTAACACCTTAAGTCCGGCAAATATAAATGGTGCAAAAAATTCAACCACAATTCCAACCACTAAAGCCAATACACCTAAGGAAACGTACTGTGTATCCTCCATCCAGATTGCACCTGCAATAATCAGACCTAAACCGCATAGCATCAATACAATTGCTAAGATCAACATTGCCATACCATTCTTTTTTGTTGTATAAATTTTCTCTGACATGCCAACTACCTCCCTTTCTCATTTCATATCTAGTTGATATCATTATGATATCACAATGTATCAAATTGTCAAGAGGTGGTTTGCCTGCCTCCCATTTTCTTCCATCTTACCCATTCATAGAGAAGGAGCATTCCATAGAGAACTGCGCAGCATACAGAAATTTTAAGACCTATTTCGTAACCCGGTGCCACATAACGAATCTGAATCCGGTGTTTTCCTTCCTTTAACGAAACTCCCACAAATGTTGTATTCACTTTTTTTACAGCAGCTTTCTTTCCGTCTACAAGCACCTGATAGCCCTTTCGATATGGATAAGATGTCACAAAATATCCCCGGTCTTCCATAGTTATGGTGCCTTCATAAACTGTTGTTCCATCCATCACATGAGTTTCCTCCTCCGGAAGGATTACATTATCATTTTTAATTGCATTTTTTTGAATCAGATATGCACCCATTTTTTTAATATGATATTTTCCCCGTTGTGCCCGGACTTTTAATTTTGTTGTTCCATCCTTAACCGGAAGGATATATACAAATTTGTTATTCTGGTTTGGATACGGTGCCCACTTTGCGGATAGCTTGTTTGCAACCCCATCAATATCAATTTTAACTTCTTTTCCGCCTTTTCTGTCTATATCAAATGACAAAATCAAATAATATCCCTTCATGGAATGATTCAATCTTAATGTGGTATTTCCCTTCTTTCCAACAGTCATAAAATCGTGCAAAGATGAAGGTGTAAACAACGCCGCAGGACTTCTATATTGAATCCCCTGCCTTGCCTTTTTATCCGCATATACATCCCGGGACTCAGAAAGATTTCCTTTTTCTTTCACCACAACATTCTGACATAACGCAATCATATTTTCCGGGAAATCTAATTGCTGATACATGCTTTCCTTCAATATATTAGATGTTCCGTAACAAACAGGCAGAACATTTTCATTTTCTGCAATCACATAATTGTCCTTTTCATATATACTTTCATAGCCGTCCGGAATCTGTTTTTTTCCGGTTGCAATATATCGGACACCCATAAAGTAAGAAAAGCAGGGATTGCCGGAAGGGGTCAATGCCACCCGGTTGTTTGCACCGATTGCATTATGCATCGTATCGTAATAAAAAGAGGAATAATCTGCATTTGTTACCGACGAATACATGGAAGTTCTTCCACAGTTACTGCTTGCCAAAATATTGCTGTTCACAAAATTATTGCTTAATATATCAAACCGATACCGTGAATCTGTCACTACCGAATCCACTTCCTGTTCCGTAAAGTGCTGCTGTCTCTCATCTGAATTATCCAGATATTCTACACCGGTTCGGATTTTTAACCGGTCGCAGATTTCTCTCAAATAAGAACCACTCATATTCAACCCAATGGAACAGAAAACCGGAGTCACCAAAACGAACCAAAACAGGATTTTCTTTATCCTCTCCTGCAAAGGAGAACGTAAGAGAATAAACCATACAGCCAATAAAAATACATCTACATAGGCAAAAATATTGGATTTGTTAACAGCAGCAAAGCAAAGACAAACCAAAAGCGGTATCCCAAAGAATTTACGATTGTCATGGTAAATGCTTTGCAGCATATCTGCCATCAGAAAGACTATTAAGACACCAAAAGGAATTAATATTTTACTTCTGGCATACAAAAAACCATTCAATATATATGCCGCCCAGGGACACAGCATAACTGCCAGCAAAACTGCCGACAGCCAACGTTTTTCTTTTTCAAAAATCCCCCTTATCAATGCAAATAAGGAAAGCATCGTAAAACCACAACCATAAGAGGAATATAACAATCCATTCATTTGCAGATTCAGAAGATGGATTTTATCGGAGGTAAAGCTTCCTCCATCCTTTTTTGTTGACAAAATATCAAGCCCCATAGGAAGCAGTAGTACCATTGCCATACCAATGGATAAAATGACCGCTATCGCAGCTCTTCCGATATATTGCATGACAATCACAAATACTTCTTTGTACGCCTTCTTTTTTATCCGTTCCTGTATCCAATCCTGTCTGCTTAACTTGTAAAAGAAGTAAATTGCCGCAACAAACAGACAGGAAATGGAATAGTAAAAGCTATGTATATATACAAAAAACAAGCCAATCGTCAGTAACCCGTAGTGTTTTTTTTCAATCAAATGGTCAACACCAATCAATGCAATAATTAAAAAGGGCATATAATTTACAAACATAATCTGATGATGCGCCTGAGCAAAACAGGTTGTTGTTCCAAGCAACAATGCCCCTGCCAATGCAAATGGCTTTTCCATCCGTTTCATTCGCAGCCATATGTAGCATAAATCCACACTGGCAATTACCCCAAGTATGGCATATACAGCAATAAAATACCGCATTCCCACATTGGGAAACAGGCAGGCAATCAGCACATCCGGACGCAATAATCCATAATAAGCAAAATCATATACGCTGCTGCCACCACCAAGATTTATAAACTGAGGTACCAGACATTTATTTTGAAGCATCGCTTTTCGCAGACTATCCGCAATGGCTATATGCTGACTATACCAGTCTCCGTTTGTACCAAAAAATTTTCCCTGTTGTAACGGAATTAACAATATAACGAGTGTTACCAGATTCAGTACCACAAATAATATAATTTGCCTGAGTCTTCTGTTTTTCATACCTATATTCCCCATATTAAACATTTATATTTTGCACAAAGCAGTGCCATGGTCTACTATAATCGTTTTCTTGCAAAAAAACCATAATTTTTTTCTTAATAATTTCTTACTTCGCACAATCAAAAAACTCACTCCCCAGAAGTGAAGTGAGTTTCTTTGATGTCAATCATTTATTTGGTTCCAAAGATACGGTCTCCGGCATCACCAAGGCCCGGACAAATATATGCATCTTTATTCAATCCGCGATCCAAATGTCCAACATAAATCTGAATGTCAGGATGTGCTTCATGTAATCTCTGCAAACCTTCCGGGGCTGCAATGATACACATAAATTTGATATTCCGACCACCGGATTTCTTAATCTGGTCAACCGCATCAATGGCAGAACCTCCCGTTGCCAACATCGGGTCGGTAACAACAATCGTTCTTTCCTCAATGGGATGCGGCAGCTTGCAATAGTAAGGCACCGGTTCAAAGGATTCCTCATTCCGGTACATTCCGATATGACCGACCTTTGCAGATGGCACCAGAGATAATACACCCTGTACCATTCCAAGTCCCGCTCTCAAAATCGGAACAATCGCTAACTTCCGGCCTGCCAGCATCGGAGTCATACATGTTTCCAATGGGGTATCAATCTCAACATCTTCCACCGGAAGATCTGCCAATGCTTCATAACCCTCTAACATGGCAATCTCTTCAACCAATTTTCTGAATTCATTGGTTCCGGTATTCTTATCCCGCAGCATTGAAATCTTGTGCTGAATCAGGGGATGTTCAAATATCGTTATATTTTGTTCGTTTTTAAAGTCCATAATTACCTCCTCTGTCCTATAAAAATCTATCAATCTCCATAGACAGATTCTAACATATATACTCCAAAAAATCATCTATTACTATTCGATTCCTGTTATAAGATATTATTTTCCGGACAGATTTTATGATTTTTGCTTACCTGTAACTAATTTTGCCCGCTTGCCGGTTCCCTTTTTATTCATCTCCACTGCGATACCCTTCATGCTTTGCAAAAAGGTTCCAAGCTGGGAATATCCAAAGCTTTTCACGTTAAAATCAGGGAATTCGTTATGAAGCTCACTACCCAGCCTGCCAAGGTCAATGGGACCTGCCGTAAGCTGCTTTAAGATAAAGTCCTCAACTGTCTTCTCACTTACATTGACACTGTTTAAGGAAACCCTGACTGTGGAGCCTTGCTGAGTAATGTTAAATTCTTTCATGTTACTGATGAATTTTGTCATGGAATTATATCCGTAATTACGTTCATCAAAATCCTTATACAACCTTTGAATACTACTCTTCAACCCGCCAAGACCGGTTGAATTACCTTGATTTTCATTTTCCCGTACAATCTCCATCATACTTCGCTTTATCTCGGAAAGAGGTACGATATTCTTCTCAATATCCGTTGTTTTAGGACTGTCTGCATCGGAGTTCTTTGTTTGTTTTTCCTCTTCGTCCAAATCGTCATAAATGGCTTCCAGGTTTTTGAAAATCGTACAGGCAGCCTTTAATGTCTTAGATGCATCACTTTTTCCCATACCGATTACTTCCATACCACCATCACACAACCGGTTTACCAGTCTAGTAAAATCACTGTCTGATGACACAATACAGAATATATCAACATTTTTATCATATAAAATATCCATTGCATCGATTACAAGCATAATGTCTGCCGCATTTTTTGCCTGAGAATACCGTGGCTGCTGAATCGGCACAATGGCATACTCCAAGGATTTTTCATTCCATTTATGCAGAGTCTTTGCTGTAAAATCTCCGTACATTCGTTTATATGTAATGGTTCCAAAATTCCTTAGCTCCATAATAATACTATCCAGATATTCCACACTTGTATTCTCTGCGTCAATCAACAATGCTATCTTTTTATCCATAGACAATCCCTCCTATTTTGACTCCGGTAAATTTTAGAAATACTCCGCTTCATCCATTTTATCTCTTAGCCCATTATACAGCATCCGTATACCTTTATTCTGTCATTCGAACCATTTATTTCGATATATTAAATACTTTTTCGACGAATCTATTCCTGTACCCCAAACAGCTTCATATCAGCTACATTTTTTACCTTTATGTGATTTTGCAAATGATACACAACATTCGTTAATACATACTCTCCATAATTGCAGAAAATCTCTATTACCTGATGGTCAACATAGATATCCAGATGCATACCGTCTTTCAGTTCCGGGGTTTGGAAGGTTGTTCCCGCAGGACATTCCATATTGAATACATTTGCAGAGGTAGGAAATACTCTGCTTCTGTCTGTACAGATTCGACCCTGTTCTACACGGATACAAAAACCTCCAATATCAAGTTCACTGTCTTCCTTCAGTTCAACACTGATTTTTACCGGCTCATCCACGGAAAATACCTCTACTTCTCTTTGAAATAAAGCATCTATATTGGGATGGATTGGAAAATAAAAATGATTATTTTTTTCTGTAATCATACGAGGGTATGTAAACATACCACACCATGTACCGTCTTCACCGGGACCCGGCATACGAAGCCATGCAATCATTACCCGGTTACCATTCTCATCTACAGTTGTCTGAGGGGCATACAAATCCAGACCATAATCTAAAAATTCCGGTTTTGAAGTCAGCCTGCCCTCACAGGTTACAGGATCAAAGTCCAACCCGGAAATAGTTGCCTGACTGGGATAATTTATACCATCCTGTATTATATTTTCAGGGGACATAATAAGTGCATATCGATTTTCTAATTGGAAAAGATCCGGACATTCCCACATATCACTATCAAGCATTTCGTCCGTAATCCGATTTGCATACTGCCATGTTTTTCCATCCCGGCTTGTATAAATCAAGACCTCTCCATGGGCTTTTGCACCCTCCCGGTACTGACTGCCTAATACCATATAAAAGGTATCCTTTTCTCTCCATACCTTCGGATCTCTTGTGTTGGCTGCATCTCCAAGAGCCGGGTCCTCTATGGTAGGAATCACCACCCTCTTCTCCTCCGGATTAAAATGCATGCCATCCTTACTAACCAGCATTGCCTGACATGCAATCAGGTTTTCTCCGGTCACATGAATATTATCTTCATTTAATTTGCTGTAAATAATACCGGTGTAATACAGATACAATTCTCCATCAACTTCGATTGCCGAACCGGAAAAACAACCATTCCGGTCAAAGGCTTTGCTGGGATATAACGCAATCCCCAAGTCCTTCCAATGTACCAGATCTTTTGATGTTTTGTGTCCCCAATGCATGGTTCCCCACTTTGTATCATATGGGAAATGCTGATAAAATAAATGATATTCCCCTCTGTAATATATGAATCCATTAGGATCATTCATCCAGTTTTTCTCCGGTGTAAAATGTAATTTAGGTTTGTTCATAATATTCTCCTGTTGTAATTTTAGGTGTTTGCGAAACCCTTTCTACTGTTTTATGATTTGTATTCCGATTTAATATATATACCGCAGGCACGCTTGCGCTTCATCCGCACACAGCGGTACTAAACTTGGGATACGCTAACGCTTTCCCTCGTTAAGTACCGGCGTGCTACAAGAGCCTGCTTATATATTATATTAAATCGGAATACAAATCCATATAGGTAATGAAGGGTTTCGATGATACCCCATATATTAATCTTTCCAAATTAACCTTATAAAATCCACAATCTAGCATCCTAGAATTTCCCTTGCCACATGGATTCCGCTGGCAGATGCATGGGACAGGGAATGGGTAATTCCGCTTCCGTCACCGATGACATACAGACCTTCATGACAGGTCATCAATTTTTCGTCTACCTCCACTTCCATGTTATAGAATTTTACTTCCACTCCATAAAGTAAGGTATCGTCATTTGCAGTACCCGGTGCAACCTTATCAAGAGCATAGATCATCTCAATAATTCCGTCTAAGATACGCTTTGGTAACACCAGACTTAAATCTCCCGCTGCCGCCTTCATGGTAGGCACTGTGAAGGACTCCTCAATTCTTTTTTCCGTACTTCTGCGTCCTGCAATCAAATCACCAAAGCGTTGGACAATGACACCGCCACCCAGCATATTGCTAAGCCGGGCAATGCTTTCACCATATCCGTTGGAATCCTTAAACGGTTCAGAGAAATGTTTGGCAACAAGAAGAGCAAAGTTTGTATTTCCGGTCTGACGGGACGGATCCTCATAGCTATGTCCGTTTACCGTAATGATTCCATTTGTATTCTCACTCACAACCGCACCCTTAGGATTCATACAGAAGGTTCTTACAAAATCTCCGTACTTTGCGGTTCGGTAGACAATTTTGCTCTCATACAATTCATCTGTCAGATGGGAAAATACTTCCGCCGGAAGCTCCACACGAACTCCCAAATCCACGCGGCTGGATTCCGTTCCAATATGCAAGGACTCACATATCTTTTCCATCCATTTACTGCCGCTTCGTCCTGCGGATATAACACAATTCTTTCCGTCATAGCACTGTTCACCACAATAAATCCCATAACCGTTGTCAAGCTTTTCTACCCTATCTACACAACAATCAAAATGAAAATCCACGGAATCCTTCAGATAATCATACAAATGCTCCAGTACAATATAATTGATATCCGTTCCCAAATGACGGACAGATGCATCCAGCAAATGCAAGCCGTTCTGAATACATTTTTTCTTAATATCTGTACCGGTCGTGGAATACAGCTTTGTTCCCTCGCCACCAAACTTCAGATTAATCTTATCGACATATTCCATTAATTCAATGGCCTTGTTTTTTCCAATATATTCATATAAAGTACCACCAAAATCATTGGTAATATTATACTTTCCGTCTGAAAATGCACCGGCACCACCAAATCCACTCATAACAGAGCAGCTTTTACAGTGCACACAGGATTTTACTTTATCTCCGTCGATTGGACAATGACGTTTTTTCAATTCATGTCCCATCTCAAACACACCGATTTTTAACTCCGGTTTTTTCTCTACCAATTCATATGCCGTAAAAATACCCCCCGGGCCGGCTCCGATAATCATCACATCATACATAGTAATTTCCTCCAAAAAAAATAATGGCAACTCCCGAAAAACCGGTAGTCAACCATTTGAGGCGGTTGGTAGAAACGCCCGCCCATATCGCAGACTTATACCAAAGATTATTCTACATGATAAGCATAGAAAAAGCAACCGATAAGTAAAAATCGTTACTGTCAAGTAATCGTTGGCACGATTCTTACCCGGACGCTTTCTTACGCAGTGATGGTTCCTTTCAAGGACCGTTCCCACTGTCTGCTTCTCGTAGCGGTACTAAATTCGTGCTTCGCACTTATTAAGTACCGACGGAAGCAGATGTCCTTATAAGGAACCATCACCTGCTTTCGAAAGCTGTCTGTTCACATAATCATCCTATTATTTTTATATTCCGGATAGATACTCCCAAGTCTGATGTGCTGATCCGTGAACCGATTCATACAAATACATCAAACTTCTCTCCATTGGATATTCAGATCATCCTTTGGATTTGTAATCGGTGCAATTCCATAGTTTTCTACCAGATAATTTAATACATTTTCCGATAAAAATGCAGGAAGAGACGGACCCAATCGGATGTTCTTAATTCCCAAATGCAACAAAGTTAACAGAATACAAACTGCCTTTTGCTCATACCAAGAAAGAACAAAGGATAACGGAAGCTCATTAACCTCACAACCAAATGCATCTGCAAGGGCAACCGCCACCTGAATGGCACCGTATGCATCATTACACTGACCCATGTCCATCAATCTTGGCAGACCATGAATACTGCCTAATACCAAATCGTTAAAACGATATTTTCCACAGGCTAATGTCAAAATGATACTATCCTCCGGTGTCTCCTTTACAAATTCCGTATAGTAATTTCTGCCGGGCTTAGCACCATCACAGCCGGCAACTAAGAAGAAATGTCTGATATCACCTGCCTTCACAGCTTCCACGATTTCTCCTGCATGAGATAAGATTGCCCCATGTCCAAATCCGGTCGTAACCTGATTTCCGCCATTGATTCCTGTAAATTCCTTGTTCTCGGAAAAGCCGCCTAACTCCAATGCCTTTTCAATAACAGGGGTAAAATCCTTCTCATCATCAATATGCACGGCTCCCGGAAATGCAACCACCTCTGTTGTAAACACCCGGTCAGCATAGCTTTTCTTCGGTGGCATCAGACAGTTTGTTGTAAACAAAATTGGTGCCGGCAATTTATCAAATTCCTTTTGCTGGTTCTGCCATGCCGTACCAAAATTGCCCTTTAAATGAGAATATTTTTTTAATTCCGGATATGCATGTGCCGGAAGCATCTCCCCATGGGTATATACATGAATCCCCTTTCCTTTTGTCTGTTCCAACAGCAGTTGAAGATCCTTTAGATCATGACCGGTCACAACAATAAATGGACCTTTTTCTACCTTTAACGGTACTGTAACCGGTGTCGGTGTGCCATAGGTTTCTGTATTGGCTCTGTCTAATAATGCCATACATTTCAGATTCATTTCCCCAACCTTTAATACTGCCGGAAGCAGAACCTCCTGACTTTCTTCATACCCAATGTGGAATAATGCCTCACAAAAGAAACGGTTTACTTCCTCATCCTGATACCCCAAAACATCTGCATGATAGGCATAAGCTGCCATACCGCGGATTCCAAATAAAATCAGGGATTTCAAGGAGCGTATATCCTCATTCCCACTCCACATTTTGTTCAAGTCATATTCGTTATTGCGGCTGCATGGGGTAGCACAGGCTGCACATCCCGGTACAATTTGATCCTTTTCTCTTCGAACCTTTGCAATCATTTCAGAAATTGCAGCATCATCAAAGCTAACATTGGTGACAGTCGTAAACAGCCCCTCAATGATTGTCTTATATACCTTTTGTATTAAATGAGCATCTCCATCGGTAGCCTTTGCCAGACCAATTAATGCCCCGGTCAATTCATCCTGAAGTCTTGCAGTATCTGCACTTTTTCCACACACACCTACACTTCCAATACAGCCTTCACAAGAAGCTGTCTGTTCACACTGAAAGCAAAACATCTGATTATCCATTTTTATTCCTCCAATTTTGTCTATAGTTAATTTAACTTTTCATATATATGTCACATAATTTATTTGTCGTGAGAAAGGAAATATTCCTTTGCAAAGGTTAAATCCTGAACCAGTTCCAGCGTTCCAAGATATTCCTGCTTATGGTTTCTCACTGCCATATATTTTACAAGCATATTCTTTCCGTTCTTTTCCATCCATACCGGAACCTCATCCATAGTTCCCGCTCTGAAGGATTCGATAATATGTCGAACCTTTGACTCTACCTTTGGAGGATGGCAGGAAAATACTTCTCTGTCCAATGCCATTTGCGGACGTTTAAAATCCTTTGGTCCTTCATTGAAAAACCGATTGATATTATCTCCATCCACAAAGGTAATTTCAAGGGGAATCGTATTAAGCATTGCCTCTAACTGGGCTGCCGTCATATGACCACCACCAAATACAATCTCTTGGGAAGTCACTTTACTTTCTTTCCTGTTCTCCTTTTCCTCTGCAAGCTGCCACACCTTTGGCTTGACACCGAAGCACACTCCATAATCCTTCTGGTCATGATAGATTCCAATCCAGTCTGATTCCGTAAAGTTCCCTGCGCAATTCGGAAATAATATATTGTTTTCTTTATAGATCATTTCCCGTACTCTTACAAGTACATCCAAAAATCTTTTTTGCCACGTCTCATCCCCACTATCCCTTTTTGTCAATGCTGCCAGCTCATCCCGGATTTCATCATCTACCGTCCACATTACATCAGACGGTCCTGAGATTCCATACCTTACCTTTAACAGAGGATAGAGCAAATCACCCTTTTTTGCATAATGAATTGCAACCTCCCGGACTGCTGTCAAAGTGTCATGATTGGCGTATTCCGCCTTACCTTCAATCTTTTCCAGCAAATCCTGCAAGGCTTCATTTTCTTTCATAAAAAGCCATAAGGGATGCCCTTGTATTTCTGATAATTCCCTTGTTTTTGATTCCCTTTCCTTTCGAAACAACGATGCATTTACCGCCTTTTCGGCATTTGCAATCTGATCTTCTTTTGTCTTTCCATAAAACAATGCTGCGTGAATATCACATAATTTTTGAAGCTCCACAAGAGGCATGCCTCCGGCAAGCATTTCCTGTTCTGCCCGCATAATCTCAGCAGCATCTACATCCTTAAAATTCCGGACAAAATCCTTTCTTACACTTTCTAATGCCTCCCCTTCACTGATTCGTTTCAGGTAATCCTTTAAAAGCAGGATTCTTTCTTCTTTTGTATTTACAGGCTGTACACCATTATACTTTGTTTCTGAATGTTCCTTCATAATTATAACCTCCATTCGTCTGTTATTTATCAGTATTGCTAAGTTGTTCCTTGCCTATGCAAGAAAATCATATTATAATAAGCAAAACATTTATGTTTGATTTCAAACAAAAAAGGAGTTTTTTATGCAGAAATATTTACCAATTTTGAAAAGAACGCCACTTTTTCAGGGACTGGAGCAGGAAGAAATATTGTCTATTCTGAACTGTCTGAATGCAACCTTACAAAAGAAATCCGAAAAGGAATATATTTTTCGTGCCGGTGATACAACCGATACTATGGGACTGGTCGTATCCGGTTCCACATTAATCATTCAGGAAGACGTCTGGGGACACCGCAATATTTTATCAAGATGTAATCCGGGAGATTTTTTTGGCGAGCCCTATGCAGCAACTCCGAATTCCATATTAAATATCAGCGTCGTAGCGGAAACCAACTGTGAAATTATTATGCTGAATGTCCGTGGTATCCTTACCACCTGTGCATCCTCTTGTGATTACCATCAAAAACTCATTCGTAATTTAACAGGAGTGCTTGCTCAGAAAATACTGATATTCAATGACAAGATTACCCATATCAGTAAACGAACCACACGGGCAAAGCTGTTATCTTATCTCTCAACGGAATCCATACGACACAATTCTCTCAGCTTTGATATTCCCTATGACAGACAAAAGCTTGCCGATTTCCTCTGCGTGGAACGGGCTGCCATGTCCGTAGAATTATCCAAACTGCAAAAAGAAGGGGTATTAAAAACAAAACGCAACCACTTTGAACTGAACTGCCAGATTGACCCGATGATGTAAAAAAGCTGCCAAAGAAGTTTTCACTTCTTTGGCAGCTTTCATATACTAACTGCTTCCCTATATTATTTAAATTTTTTATAACCACGGATACCTGCATTGGAAAAGTAGGAGCATGCATTTAACAGCTTCGTTCCATCATGCCATTTTTATATATTCTATAACTGCACCCATCACCGCTTCTATAATAGAAATATCCCTTTTTACATCCCCGGTTTCCAAGGAATGATTGCCTTCGTCTATACAGACTAACCGCAGGTTCATGGCATTACAACATTCCTGAATCTTTCCGGTCTCTGCCCACGGATCCCTCGTTCCGTGTACACATAAGCAATCCGGATTGGAGATATAATCAAATGTCCATTCCACCGGTGTAAGATATACGTTATGTGCGGATTTTACAAATTCCGTTGTATACTTTGCCGCTACCACCGTACCAATACTTTTGGAAATAAATAATACATCGGTATACGCTTCCCATTTAACATCCGCAAGCTGTTTTACCGTCTGGTCATATGCCATCTCATACGCCTGCTTCATTTTCTCCGGATTCCCTTTTACATTCTCCGGCAAATCATGATATTCCACTTGAAGAATCTCGTAATCCTGTTCCAAGGCAGCTTTCCTACTGTAATATAATAAGGGTTTAAAACAATTGTATCCGATTCCCGGAAATAAAACTGCAAGCTTCGACATACACTACCTCCTTGATTTAATCCATATTAGATGTACGCCTTTGATTCAAACAAATCCCGCTGCTCATCCGTTAACAAATCCCAGTTATTTTGCAATCTCATTTCCTCTGCATCCTTATTCCATAGATAACTGACTCTTGCTTCAACACCATATCGAATCCGACGGATATTCTCTAAATGTCTGCTAATAATAATCATAACCACCGGCAGGAATAAAAGTCCATACAAAAGTCCGCCCTGAACCCCTAAAATAATCATAAATAAGAAAGAACCACTAATTGGAACAATACAAATATAATCAAATAACAAAACAAAGAAAAATTCCATTACAATCAAACCAAGAAATACCATGGGATCATATGCCAATACAACACCGGCAAGAGAGGCAAGTCCTTTTCCTCCCCGGAAATTCATATATACCGGCAAAATATGTCCGATAATACAAAACACTCCGGTAACCATTCCTGCCACTTTAATCCATGGATAAATATACAATCCAAGCTTCACTGACATATAGCCTTTAAAAATATCAAAAAATGCACAAAATACACCGGCTTTTTTCCCAATGGTTATTATCGCATTGGACGCACCGGCATTACCGGAGCCCTTGCTCCTGATATCAAATCCCTTTACTTTTGCAAAAATATAAGAAGGATTAATTCCTCCAATTAAATAGCCAATTATTATGCATACCATAATATGTATAATATCATTCATAATTTCACTCTCCTGTATTTTTTCCAGTAGAGTATTATAACACTCTTACCGAAAAAATTCCACAGTTAAGATTCTTTTTGCGAATTCTTCTCATTCCTTTTTTCGTTTTGCAGCAATTCGGTTCAATTCTTCCTTTACAGCAGAAAACTCTATCTATTGAAAGGATGCTCCAAATGGCATCAAAGCCAATTCCTATCAGATACGATTTTCTTTGAAACGCTTCATCATTTCATTGGTCAGGCTGAATTCTCCCGGCTGCAAAATAATCTCTTCCCGCTGAACCCATTGGGCGTATTTTAACTCCTCCGGATCCATTGTAATCCTGTCATCCCCATCAACATCACAATAAAATCCAAGCAGAATATCATTAGCAGAACCCCATGGCTGAGACTTGTAATATCGGATGTTTTTCACCTTAATTCCGGCTTCCTCCATTACCTCTCGCTGCACCGTCTCTTCCACCGTCTCTCCAATCTCCGTAAATCCTGCAATCAACGCATTATATTGAAATCCGGTACGATATTTAGTAAGCAACAGTCGGTCCCCATTGATGACACCTACAATCACAGCCGGCATGATTCTGGGATATGCCGTATAGTGACAGACTTCACAGGTCATAGCTCTTTCCTTTAAGGAATGAACCATTTTTCCACCACATCTTCCGCAGTATCTTGTATCCCGATACCAGTCCGCTAAGTGCTTTGCGGTAATTCCGGCAAAGAGAGACTCATCTGAACCAATTCCCTCTTTTCTCAGACTTCTATCTCCCACATACGTATATCCCTCCGGTATCTCATTTGGCCTCAATGGGATATCCAGTAGAAAATATCTGGTATCATCAATGGAAAACAAATAGCGATACTCAAATACCTCTTTACCCGGTTCTCTTTCTCTGTTGGATTTTACCATCTGCAGCTCCTTTACCTGTGGATAACAGATTACATTTTTGTCAAAGTCCTCTTTCCGTACCAATATCGCTCCATCTACAATACAAAGTAATATATCCTCTGCCTCTGCCCGGGCATTTGGATTGTAGTGATTATTTAATTTATGTGGATAAATATCCTGTATCATGTTCCAGCTCCTTTTGTAATATGATAAAGTTAAGTGATCTTGCTCATCCTTTCCAAACAAAATTCTTCATCGCATATACTCTGGTATTCTCATTTTTATCCTTATACAGAAGCATACACCAATTGAATTTATTCTTAATTATATAATTATAATCCCAATCAGACAATGCTTCCTCTGTGCATTCTGCTTGATTCTCATAACAAATAGAATACTCACCAATTTTATCCACCCTGAATCCATTCATTACATCTTTGTCTTCTGCATTTTCATATAAATGATTATCTTCCGTTGTCTTGCTCGTTGTGTCCTCATCACTTAATAATCCCATACCTAACAACAATACCCAGAACACTATCGTAACAATCAACTTCGTTTTTGTCGGCCAGGTATTCTTTTGACGCCAAACTAAAATCATAACCGGTGCCGGGAAAAAGAAAATCCAGCCTAATACCCACCATAACATATTATTTTTAGGCTTTCCGGATGTTCCCCCGGAGTTTCCGGATGTATTCCATGTATAACCACAATCCTTGCAAAGTCCAACTGTGGCTCTTACAACTGTTTTTCCGTTTTTTCCTAAATACTCTCCCTGCTTCTCCCTGCTAAATGTTATATTGGAGCTTCCACACTTCGGACAACCCGCTTTATTCAAAGCCTCCTGTTCCTTCTTCATATCAAGTGTAAGCTGTGCCCCGCAGTATTCGCAAAACTTTCCACCTGATAACTCAGCATTGCAATTTGGACATTTCATACTTTATTCCTCCTGTAATTAATTAAACGTATTATAACATTTATCAATACTTTTTCAAACAAGGTTACAGATAAATCAAAGCCTGCATTTTAATGGAAACCACCCCATAAATTGTTTTTATAAATCCAAAGAGGTATAATCTATATGAGCTTTGAGAAATACATTTTATACAACCGCAATCTGTACCGATCATTTCAGATGATTGCAGATTTTACAAGGATTTGATGATTCATACTATGGGAAAGAAGGGATTATTTGAATATCATTGTTTGTTTAGATAATAACCGGGGGATGATGTTTAACCGAAGAAGGCAAAGCCGGGATAAATACCTGATTGATAAAATAAAGGAGCTGACTGCAAATCATACCACATGGACGACACCATATAGTGCTTCCTTATTTGATTGGAAAATTTCTATTGATGAAAACATGTTGTCTCTGGCAAAAAAAGATGATTTTTGTTTTGTTGAAAATCTGCATGTACAAGATCATCTTTCTTCCATCGACAAAATATACCTGTTTAAATGGAACCGGACCTATCCGGCAGATTTTTATTTTGACATAGAATTAAATGAAGAATTCCACTTAATATCTCAGGAAGATTTTACCGGAAATTCCCATGAAAATATTACTATGGAGGTATGGGGAAGATGAAAGAATCCGCGAAAAACAAAAAGTTTCTGTTTCTTATTTTAATGAGCTTGTTTGCATGCTGTTTTGTCGGCTGTACCAAAACCCAAAAAACAGCATCCATACCAACAGCGGAATTGACTACAGAGGGAACTCTGATTTCAAAAAAGGAAACATCCAAAACAGAAAAAGCAAGCAAGTCAATCCCCAAATCGGAAGCTGTTGAATTTGATTTTTCAAGTATCCCGGAATATGATGGAAACCCATATGAAGTCATAAACGATAATGTGCCTTTCTTCTCAGAGGAGGAATTAACAACATCAAGCTATGAAGAATATGCCAATTTGGATTCTCTTGGCCGCTGTGGCGTATGCGTTGCTAATATTGGAACGGAGCTTATGCCCACAGAAGAACGAGGAAAAATCGGAAATGTAAAGCCATCCGGCTGGAATCAGGAAAAATATCCCGGTTTAATAGACGGCAATTATTTATACAACCGCTGCCATCTTATCGGATTTCAATTAACCGGCGAAAATGATAATACAAGCAATCTGATAACCGGTACCAGATATCTGAATACGGAAGGTATGCTGCCATTTGAAAATATGGTAACCGACTACATTAAGGAAACAAACAATCACGTACTGTATCGAGTTACACCTTACTTTGAGGGTGACAACTTATTAGCAAAAGGAGTTTTAATGGAAGCCAAATCCGTAGAAGATGACTCCATTGAATTCTGTGTATTTTGCTATAATGTACAACCCGGAGTCATCATCGATTACAGCGACGGAAGCAACCATTTAGACGATGCCATCCAATCCAAAGGCGCAACAACAGAAGTCGTAACCACGGAAGCCCTAACCGCAGAGACATCCTCATCCGCAGATATGGTATGGATTCCAACCCACGGAGGGAAAAAATACCATAGTCGTTCCGGTTGCAGCGGAATGAAAGAACCCATTCAGGTAACAGAAGAGGAAGCGATTTCCAGAGGCTATACCCCTTGTAAACGCTGCCATTAATTTTTTAACAGAGCGTAGACTTCGAACCTTCGAATTCAAACCGGAGGTTTGTTGTATAAAAAAAACAGAACATTTCGTTCTGTTTTTTTATAC
>CAKRAK010000025.1 GCA_934294885.1 uncultured Lachnospiraceae bacterium
ATTTTGATAATTGTTGCATTTGTTGTGACCTTGCTTTATAGAGAAGAAAAAACATTAGTTGACGAAGTGTGAAAATTCCGGTTTGTCGGGCTGACGAGATACAGAAAACAGAATAAGAATAATCAACAGGCAGGTGGTCTTATAATGAGATTGCCTGCCTGTGCAGGTATTACCCAAATCGGATTGATTTCATTGTATCAAAACCGTAGATTGACGGGTATCCGTAGCTCATATAGCATAATAATTAAAACAATGAATAAGGTTCCCAAAGTTTGATGTCGTGAGCTTTTATTTTTATTGCCTATACGTTTTTTTATAATGAACCGTAATGTTTTAATTCTTTTATGGCTCATTATGGGAAGTTTGAAAATGTAAAGAATTATATTGCGATTGTTGGAAATAAGAATGAACAGGAGAAAGCCGGATATTATGGCGAGAAGATAGTGTTGAAGTGTCAGGGACTTCGACTGAATATCTGTTGGGTTGCAATGGCGCATGGTAAATCAAAAGCGGAAATAAAAAAGGACAAAAGAGAGCAAAAAATGTCGGGAAAAAAATATGCTTTGGAGATAAGATATGTTTCGTAGGAAGGAGTAAACAAGCATGAACTGGTTGGACGATATCACTTCATCAATCAAATATATTGAAGGACATCTTACAGATGAACTTAGTCTGGAAAAAATTGCTGCAAAGATTAATCTTTCGCCATTTTATTTTCAAAAAGGGTTTTCGATTCTTTGTGGAATTACGGTATCCGAATATATAAGAAATAGAAGATTATCACTTGCCGGCAGGGATTTGCAAACAGAAGGTGTTAAGGTTATTGATGTAGCAATGAAATATGGCTATGATTCTCCAGACAGTTTTACGAAAGCCTTCACTAGATTTCACGGTATTACGCCTGCGCAGGCAAAGTCCGGAGACGGTGAACTCAAAAACTACCTTCCTCTAAAAATACATGTATCTATGAAAGGTGGATTTGAAATGGAATGTAAAATTATGAAAAAACCGGCATTTACTGTTGTAGGAAGTGTCAAAATTATTAAAAATGAAGAAGGGTATAAAGAGTGCCCGCAATTTTGGACAGACCATTATAAAATGGAAAAAGGCAAGTATATATGTGGTATGTATGGAATCTGTTTAGATAATGATGCACCGGAAGGATTTTTTAAATATATGATTGCCGATGACTATATTCCGGCAAAAGAATTGCCGGAAGAATTTGAAACAGTTGTGATTCCTGAAAATACATGGGCAGTATTTCCATGTAAAGGCTCTATGCCGGAAGCGTTACAAAAAGTGAATACAGAGATTTTTAAGGAATGGCTTCCTGGGAATAGTGATTATGAAATTGCAGGAATGTATAATATAGAATACTACACAGCACCTTGTGATTATCCGAAAGGAAATCAGGATGAAAATTATTATTGCGAAATCTGGATGCCGGTGAAATCAAAAGAACAGTAGATAATATGGATTTTGAAAATGTATAGAAAGACAACTTCCGATTATCAAACCGTTGAATATAAGGTTCAATGTGGAAGGACAATAGAAAAATCGGTTATGAGGAGGTGGAGTATTACGGTGGTAATACACCGCCTTCTTGTACTTTATGTGAATGTGATACAAAATTGTGTAAGATGTTGTTGTAAAAATCTATTTATTGAATGTATAATCAAAACAACTGTATGGTTATCCTGACATTTGCTTTTTTGCTATTGGGAGAAAGGATAAGTTATGTGGAAAACATTTTTGTCGGGTGAAACATACAACAAATGTATTTTTTTATTACAATGTCGGTTTTTGCATATTTTATTGAAAAAATGGATAATGTCATATTTCAGGTAGTTATTTTGCTGATTTTATTATTTGTTGAGATAGCGTGGGTTGAGTTTGAACATCAGGTGATGAAAAAGAAAATGATAAAAAGGCTGTGAGTTTATAAGATTGGAATCTTAGGAGGGGCAAACCATAATATGAGTAAATATAAAATATTTTTATTATTGGGACTTGTGGTTGTTATATTGACCGGATGCAGTAATACATTTGCAAAAAAGGAATATTATGACGCAGACAAGATTGCGGAAACAGAAGATAGATATGCAAAAGAAAGTTCTGTTTTGAATCCGATAGATAATGGTTATTCTTTAGAAGTGAAAAAGTATGATGGTCGTCAAACGTTATGGACAGAAACACTTGAAGAAAGTGAAGATATTAATGTTGAAATCAAACTAAGTTTATCGGAAGGAACTGTTAAGCTCGTTCATGTTGATGAAGATGGACATGTTACCACAATAATTGAATGTACTCCGGATAATTGTGAGGAGAAGTCTGTTACGAAAAAGGTATCCTTGAAAAAGGGGCTTAATAAAATAAAAATTGTTGGATATAAGTGCGAAAATATAGATTTAGAATTATTTTCACCGGATTTTGAGTAATAAATTCAAGGTTGTTAATTCCAAAATGGAGAATATATTATGCATTTGATAAAAGTAAAAATAGAAAAAGATGATAACACAATAAAATACATAAAAATGATTCCAAGAAAATATCTAAACATTAAAATATTTACTACCAAAAGTAACAGGGGGATGAAGTATGACTTACAAAAAAAATATATTTAACATGGTGGCTGTTATTGTATGTATGATATTATTTGTAATAACTGCAATTTATTGTGTGCCACGATTATCTTTATTATCATCACATGCACTACCGGCGACTGTTGCAAGTGCGGATAAAAACGGAACAAGTGGGTATGCAGTATTGAAAATGGATGGCGCAAGAGAAGATGGTGGGACAATCTTCTTTCATTACTATTATCCGGGGAATAAATCACATCTGAAACAGGATGAAAAGGTGTTGGTATGCGGGAATATTACATATATGGATGAGTCCATCGAACAGGGAGTGAATTCTACATTGGTTATCGGTACAAAGATGCCGGTGCTTGTATGTGTGATTTTTTCTCTTATAGGATTAATTGGAGCAGTCTGTTTGTTACCGGTTACAATTCGTAATTTTCATCGAAAACCATGGAGCAGCAGTGAAGTGACAGAGTTCAGGGAAAAATCTGTAAATGCTTTCTATACAACAGAAATTTTAATGCTTGTGGTTGCGTTGATTTTCTTTGCTGCAGGAATGTTTCAAGTGACAGACTATGTCTGTAAAACGAATCATACAACGGGAACCGTTATTTATCAAACTTCACGCCAAAGTTCCCAGCATGCGAAAGTACTGAATGGAAATAGTGTAAGATCCTATCAATCACGTTACGGTAAGGGTGTCCGGCCAACCTATACCGTATTACAGATAAAAACGGACTCTTTGGTTAACGGTGCGGATGAATTCTGGTATGAGGGAAATTGCATTGTCTTTGGTAATAAAAAGGTATATATCGGATATAATGAAAACTCTGTATCGGTTTTATCGCGGATTGATTTGATAATGACAATCATCGGAGGCGGTTTTTTGATATTGCATGTAGTATCTGCATTATTGCTCAGTAAGAAGAATCCTTATGGTGGAAAGGTTTTTTGGTTTTTTAAATTCTAAACTTTACAACCTTAAATACTGCTATATACAATAATCTGGAGGAATAATAGAATGAAAAAAGTAGTTAATAATTTGTTAAAGGTTGTCTTTATAATTGTAGTCATCATCGTATTATTTATGATAATATCCTTTGTTCGCCATAAAATATGTAGTTTAAAAGAAAAGGACTTGCTTGTTCCTTTGGGTGAACTTGTAGAGGTGAATGGTCATTATATGAGTGTATATACGGAGGGTGAAGGTGATAAAACTCTTGTGTTCATGTCAGGCGGTGGAACCTGTTCTCCGATATTGGATTTCAAGTCACTGTATTCGCTTTTGAGTGATGATTACAAAATTGTTGTAGTGGAAAAATTTGGCTATGGTTTTAGTGATGTAGTAGATGAAAACAGGGATATTGATACTGTTTTGAGTGAAAGCAGAATGGCGCTTGATAAGGCAGGCATATATGGACCATATGTACTTTGTCCACATTCCTTATCGGGTTTGGAGGCATTATATTGGGCACAGAAATATCCTGATGAAGTTGAAGCAATCGTTGGCTTAGATATGGCTGTACCAGCTTATTATGATGAAATGGATATAAATATCCCTGTGATAAAATTTGGACATTATGCTGCTACACTTGGTATAACAAGATGGATGCCAAGTCTTGCAGAAAGTGATGCTATCAAATATGGAACTCTGTCTGAAAAGGAAAAAGACATTTACAGAGCTGTATTCTATCAAAAAACTGCAACGGAAACTATGATAGATGAAGTCAAAGTAGTAAAAGAGAATGCGAATATCGTAAAAGAAAACGGTATTCCCCATGTGCCAATGTTATTGTTTATTTCTAACGGTTCCGGGGGAACAGATTTTACTGAAGAAATGTGGAGAGATATTCCGAAAGAATATATTTCAGATTCTGATAATGCAAGTTATATAGAATTAGACTGCCCCCATTATGTTCACGACTATGAATATGATAAAATCAGTAAAGAAATCAAGAATTTTATTAATTGATTGGATTTAATAATGATTGGTAATTTCTTATTTTCATGCAAAGAAATGGAAAAGCAATTCCTCCGTGCGGAGCATGTCGGGAATTTATGACCCAGCTAATGCCGGAAGAATACGGAAAAATTGAAGTGATGAGGCAAAAGGTACTGAAACCACGACTTTATGAGAGGGGAGAAGACATGAAGCGAATCGGATATGCAATAGCAACTGTGATTTTGTTGCTGATCGAGGTGTTGATTGCGTTATATGTGCATGATACATTTGTAAGACCCTATATTGGTGATGTGCTGGTTGTGATTGTGATATATACATTTATAAGAATATTTGTACCGGAGCGATGCAAATTGTTGCCGCTGTATGTATTTATTTTTGCGGCACTGGTAGAATTTTCCCAGATGTTCCATATTGTGGAAGTATTAGGCTGGCAGGATAATCGATTCTTAAGTGTTTTGGTCGGTTCTGTATTTGATTGGAAAGATATCCTGTGCTATGCCACCGGGTGTATATTGCTTGGAGTGTATGAGGTGTTGATACGAAATACTGCAAGAAGGAGATAAAAAGGTTTTTGAATTTAAGCGGATTGGAGATTTAAAATGAAAAATCAAGAAGAAATTAAGACTGCAATTTACCAATATATTGCTGATTCTATAGATTGTTCCATAGATCAGTTAGAATCAGATGATACTTGCTTTGTAAAGAATCGGAAAGAAGAAAAAGATTATATAAAAATTTTAAGTATAAAAGATGCCAATATCATTTCTTGCTCAGAAGA
Organism: uncultured Lachnospiraceae bacterium; assembly: GCA_934294885.1. GTDB lineage: Bacteria > Bacillota > Clostridia > Lachnospirales > Lachnospiraceae > CAG-590. The sequence goes on from CAKRAK010000025.1 coordinate 5,327, forward strand.
TAAATATGAGATCGGAAAGCAGTTATTGGCAGGAAAAGTTCGAGATGAATTATATGAAAGTACATTAATTTTTGGACAGACGTTACACTATATTCCAAATGTGAAAAAGATGATTCCCCTTCCTTTGACAGATGGTTTTTCTTATAAGTTATATGAAGAAAATGAGTTATCCCAATTATGTGGTATAAAAGGCTTTGAGAATTCACTGGCATTTGATGAAAATGGAAATACACCTACAGCTATTGTTTTATGTGCTGAGAAGAATGAAAAAATAATTGCAATTGCCGGTGCGTCTAAAGTTTCTGGGAATATCATGGAGGTTGGAATTGATGTAAATAAAGAGTGGAGAGGATATGGTTTGGCGAGACTTTTAGTCAGAAACTTGACCATCGAAATTCTTAAAAGAGACCAGATACCGTTTTACAGTGCCTCTGTCACGAATTTAGCTTCTCAGACGGTTGCCTTTCGTAGTGGATATATGCTGTTGTGGACGGATTCTTTTGGTACGCGGTAGTATTGGATATAACGATACCAAATCACGATTTACTAAATCGTGATTTGATAAAGGAAACTTTTGTTTTTTATAATAACATAAATTTTTAGGAGGACTTATAAATGATTAAAAAATACACATACGGAACCCCATTTCCCACAGAAGCAATTATCACATCCTTTGACAGTGAGGAAGATGCTCCAGAATTTGGCAGGATAAATTGTGAAAAAGGTTTTTCATTTCAATATGACATGGACGATGAAGATATCGTATACGGTCTTGGAGAAGCCAATCGGGGAATCAATAAGCGAGGCTATATTTACATTAGCAATAATACAGATATTCCTCATCATCATGAGGATGTCTGCTCCTTATATGCCGCTCATAATTTCATCATTATTTCAGGAAAAGTTACCTTTGGAATCTATATGGATTATCCGGCAGCCCTAACCTTTGATATTGGTTATACACACTACGATAAACTCCTTGTGTCCTGTGACCGGGCAGACTTGGATTTTTATGTAATTACCGGTGACAGTCCATATGATATTGTAAAGCAGTTTCGAAAAATCATCGGCAGAAGCTATATTCCGCCAAAGTTTGCTTTTGGTTTCGGACAGAGCCGTTGGGGCTACAAAACCCCGGAAGATTTTGTGGAGGTTGCAAAGAAATACAGGGAAAATCATATTCCTATCGATATGGTTTACATGGACATTGATTATATGGATGAATATAAGGATTTCACGATAAATGATGCCTTTACAGATTTTTCGGGATATGTGGCAGCTTTGAAAAAGGACAATATCCGGCTGATTCCCATTATTGATGCCGGTGTTAAGATAGAAAAAGGCTATGATGTCTATGAAGAGGGTGTCAAAAATCATTATTTTTGCAAAAGAAAGGATGGAAGTGATTTTGTTGCTGCCGTATGGCCGGGATACACCCATTTCCCGGATGTGTTAAATCCTGCTGTCAGAGAATGGTTTGGAAGTAAATATAAGGTGCTGACAGATGCCGGAATTGAGGGCTTTTGGAATGATATGAATGAACCGGCTATTTTCTACACACCGGAAGGTATCCGGGATGTAAAGGCTGCAATGAAGGAATTTATTGAAAAAGATGAAGAAGTTGAGGATGTCTGGGCATTAGGGGATCAGATGACTGGTCTTGCCAATAATCCAAAGGATTATGCATCCATGTATCATCTGGTAAATGGGGAAATGGTATGTCATGACGAAGTACACAATCTTTACGGCTACAATATGACACGGGCTGCGGGAGAAGCACTTCAAAAATTGTCTCCGGATAAAAGATGTCTGTTGTTTTCCCGTTCCTCTTATATCGGAATGCACCGATACGGGGGAATCTGGACAGGCGATAACAAATCCTGGTGGTCTCACATTTTGTTAAATCTGAAGATGTTACCCTCTTTAAATATGTGCGGATTTTTGTATATTGGTGCAGATTTGGGAGGCTTTGGATGCAATACCACAAGAGATCTTTTGCTAAGATGGCTTGCACTGGGGGTATTTACCCCTCTTATGCGGAATCATTCCTGTCTGGATTCAAGGCAGCAGGAGTGTTACCGGTTTGAGCATGTGGAGGATTTCCGCCATATAATTCGTGTTCGGTATCGTCTGATTCCTTATCTTTACAGTGAGTATATGAAAGCCGCTTTAACGGATGATTTGATGTTCAAGCCCCTTGCCTTTGTTTATCCGGAGGATAGGATTGCGGTTCATGTGGAAGACCAGCTTATGATCGGAAATGAAATCATGATTGCACCGGTATATACACAAAATGCAATCGGCAGAAGCGTATATTTACCGGAAGAGATGGTATTGGTACGTTTTAAACCGGACGGAATTGTGGAACAGACAAAGATGGAACCGGGACATTATTTTATCCAGATTCCGTTAAATGAAGTAATCTTGTTTGTTCGGAAGGATAAATGTATTCCTCTTGCTGAACCTGCGGAATGTGTAGCAGATATTAATATGGAGCAGTTATCATTTGTCGGATATAAGAATAGCAGCTACCGGTTATATAATGATGATGGTTATACAAGAGCATATGATTTGGTCAAAGGATGTGTAACCGTAGGTTAAAAATTTTAAAAAATAAATTACTTATAAAATAATAGCAAATTATAATGAGAATTTATTGGAATATAGTATAGAAAAGTATTGATTTTTTTTAGAATTTGCATATACTTATAAGTAAATAAATGGATGGAGGTGTTTACTATGGCAAATGCAGCAAATCTTTTGCAAAGTCTTGTTCCAATTTCACAATTTAATAAAGGTCAGGCAGCAAAAATATTTGATAGACTTCATTCTGAAAAAGAATTAATTGTTCTAAAAAATAATCAGCCGTCAGCAATAATATTATCTCCGGCGGAGTACTCTAGATTGACAGAGATTGAAGAAGATTATTATCTTTTATTGGAAGCCAATAAACGTATAGAAGAAAATGCAGATAATAAAACAGTTTCTTTTAATGATGTAATGAATCATCTTGGAATAGATGATAGTGAACTTTTAGATATGGAGGATATAAATATCGAATGACATGGTGTATTGAGTTTTTAGAGGATGCAGAAAAAGATATGAAAAAACTTGATCATTCAGCTCAAATACAAGTGTTAAAGGGTATTAAAAAAGTAAGCAAAAATCCATTACCAATCGAAGAAGGAGGCTATGGGAAGCCTTTAGGAAATAAAGGTGGGATGAACCTTACTAATCTTATGAAAATAAAGTTTAGGGATTTAGGTATTCAAGTTGTTTATAAGACTGAGAGGACAAATGGAATAATGAAGATTATCGTTGTTTTGGCTAGGACAGATGAACAGGTTTACAAAGATGCAGTAAAAAGAAGAGATAAATATAATTTATAATAACTAGAAAACCGTTATCAGACATTGATTCTGATAACGGTTTTTTCTGTCATAAAAGAATAAAAAAGTAACAAAAATAATTGACATTTTGTTTATTATTAGTATAATAAATCCTGGTCAAAAAGTTTAGTGATAGTGAATATTATGTTTAGAGGTTGAAAACAATGCAGATTGATTATGTGAATGAGCAAATCGGTAACAAGATTAAAAATCTAAGAAAGAGAAATGGGTTAACCCAGCAGGAATTGGCAGACCGGACGGAGCTTACCAAAGGGTTTATCTCCCAGTTGGAACGAGGGCAGGTGTCACCCTCTGTCGTGACATTATTTGATCTGATAGAATGTCTCGGAACCACACCCTCTGATTTTTTCAAGGATTCAAAGGAAGAACAGATTGTTTTTTCGGATAAAGATTTTTTTGAAAAAATCGACGATGCCGGTAACAGTATTCAGTGGATTGTCCCCACTGCACAGGGGAATCAGATGGAGCCGTTACTGGTTGTGTTAAAGCCCCATCAAGGCTTAGATGAAGACAGCCCACATTCCGGCGAAGAGTTTGGATTTGTGATTTCCGGGAAAATCCTTCTTACCATTGGAGAGAAGAAGTACGTGGTCAGGAAGAATGAGGCATTTTATTATCCCGCCAATCAGGTGCATAAGATTGAGAATACATCCGGCAGTCCGGCGAAGCTGATCTGGGTCAGCACGCCCCCTAATTTTTAAATCAGACAGAAAATGATACGGAAAGAGGAATTGACATGAGCGAGAATATTATTGAATTAAAACATATCAGAAAAGTATATGAGGATGGCTTTGAGGCTGTCAGTGATTTTAATCTGGAGGTAAAGAAGGGAGAATTTGTTACCTTTTTAGGACCTTCGGGATGTGGTAAGACAACAACTCTTCGAATGATAGCCGGATTTGAAATCCCTACGGAAGGGGAGATTTTATTAAACGGAAAGAATATTGCGGAATTACCACCCAATAGGCGTCCCATTAATACGGTTTTCCAACGTTATGCCTTATTTCCTCATATGAATATTTTTGAAAATATTGCATTTGGATTAAAGCAGAAGAAACTGGAGAAATCCGTAATAGAGAAGAAGGTCAAGAAGGTACTGGAATTGGTTGACTTAGAAGGCTTTGAAAAAAGAAAGGTTGCAACCTTATCCGGTGGTCAGCAGCAGCGTGTGGCGATTGCAAGAGCCTTGGTAAATGAACCGGAAATCCTTTTACTGGATGAACCCTTGGGAGCATTAGACCTTAAAATGCGTAAGGAAATGCAGATTGAGTTGAAGGCAATGCATGATGAGGTTGGGATTACATTTATCTATGTAACCCATGACCAGGAAGAAGCCCTTAGTATGTCGGATAAGATTGTTGTAATGTCAGAAGGTAAGATTCAGCAGATCGGAACACCGGAGGACATCTATAATGAACCCATTAATGCATTTGTTGCGGACTTTATCGGTGAAAGTAATATTTTTAACGGCATTATGACCGGAAAGCTAAAAGCACGGTTTGCCGGTGCAGAGTTTACCTGTGTGGATGATGTGGAAGAGGGTACCAGAATTACTGCGGTTGTCCGCCCGGAGGATGTTATCATGACCAAGCCGGAGGAAGGCACCATTACAGGAACTGTTTCTTCTGTTGTATTTAAGGGCATGCATTATGAAATTACTGTGGAATCCGGACGAAATGAAGTAGTAATTCAGACCGTACACAGTGCAAAGGTGGGAGATACGATCGGTATGCAGGTAGAACCAGACAATATCCATATTATGATTGCAGAAGACCATACCAATATTTTCACTGTTGATATTAATAAAAATCATAAGCTGGAGTACAACAAAAAACATCTCAGTACCAGCTTAACGAAAATTATCAAGGGAAGTAAAAGAAATGAGGATGGCATATTAATCGATGCTATGGGAGAAGTTATTGACCCGGATAAGATTACCATTTACGCTGCCATTGCACCTCAGGATATTACATTAACGGATGATAAAGAACAGGGTCTGGTTGAAGGTTATATCAGTAACCTGATATATAAAGGTGACCATTACAGTTATGTAATCCGTACTGATTTTGGTCAGGATTTTATCGTGGATGATGAATATTTGTGGAATATGGATGACCTTGTAGGTTTGATTATGCCGGTAGAAAAAATGAGCTTTTCAGTGAAAAAATAACAGGAGGGACCCGAGATGAAACGTTTTTCTTTTTCCAGAAAAAGCTTAGGGATTCCCTATATGCTTTATCTGATTTTATTTGTAATACTTCCCCTTGTTGTATTGGTCTATTATGCATTTACGGATAAGAACGGAAAATTATCTATAGATAATTTTGTTCAGTTCTTTACCAATCCCAATACACTGGGAACATTATGCTACAGTCTGGCAATCGCACTGGTAACTACCGTTGTCTGTCTGCTGTTAGCCTATCCCGTTGCTTACATACTGGCTGCAAGCCGGTTAAAGACAAAGTCGATTATGGTTATGGTATTTGTTATGCCTATGTGGATTAACTTTTCTTTGCGAATTACAGCACTAAAGGAAATCCTGACTATATTGGAGGGAAATCTTGCTTATCATCCTTTTTTTAATTCGGTGATTGGTATGACATATGATTTTCTGCCCTTTATGATTCTTCCAATATACAATACCATTGAGAAGTTAGATCGTTCTTTGGTTGAGGCAGCAAGGGATTTGGGTGCTGGTGATATTGCTACTTTTTTGAAAATTACATTACCCCTTTCCGTACCGGGAATTGTCAGTGGTGTTGCCATGGTATTTTTGCCGGCAATGACCAATTATGTTGTTCTGGATATGCTTTATAACAGTACTTATATTATGGGTAGTCTGATTGGCAGTTATTTCTCTGCATACAACTGGCATGGAGGCTCTATGATTGCTTTGGTATTGCTTGTTATGATTTGTATTTTTACATTGTCAACCTCATCCTTGGAAGAGGATGATTCAAGAGGAGGTGCATTCTTATAATGAAGAAGATAATAAAGACAGTTATTATTTTGCTTGTATTGATATTTATGTATGCACCGATTCTGATATTAAGTGTCTATAGCTTTACAGATGCAACACAGATTGGTGGAGCAGGAAGTCCTTCCATGGATAACTATGTAACCCTTTTTACAACACTGGAGCTTAGAGACATGATTTTTGGAACAATCTTACTGGCATTTGGAGCAGCATTTCTGGCTACGATTCTTGGAACAATCGGTGCAATCGGCTCTTTTTATTCAAAGAAGCGGATTGCTTCGGTCATGTCAACCCTGAATCAGATTCCGGTTGTAAATGCAGATGTTGTAACCGGATTTTCCATTTGTATTTTACTGGTGGTGGCATTCGGTATCAGTAAGGATACTTACGTGCCTCTTGTGATTGGACATGTTACTCTTTGTGCACCCTTTGTTTATCTTTCCGTGTTACCGAAGTTAAAACAAATGGATGCAAGTATTTATGAGGCTGCCCTTGACCTTGGTGCCAGTCCCTTTACCGCATTACGAAAGATTGTGATTCCTCAGATTTTTTCAGGAATTTTATCCGGATTTGCCTTGGCGATTACCTTATCCTTAGATGATTATTTTATTTCCACTTATACGAAGCCGGCAGTGTTTGACACCATCAGTACCTACGTTGTAAACGCAACCAAGGGTTCCCAAACAACCATTAAGACGGCACTCTGGGCATTATCCACAGTGATCTTTATCATTGTTGTATGCATTGTTTTGGGTATGAATATCCGGGTATATCGGAAACAAAGAAAACAGGAGGGTATGTAAGATGAAGAAAAAAATAATTCCGTACATTATGTGCTTTATGCTACTGGCATCCCTCTTATCCGCAGTTCCGAAAAGAAATGCGGATGCAAAGACACAGGTTCCGGAGGTTACGTTGCGGGTTTGTAACTGGGAAGAATATATTGACGAGGGCGATTGGGACGAGGATGAGACCATCGACTTAGAAAGTGGCGATATCATTGGTGAAAATTCCATGATTGAAGATTTTGAGCAGTGGTATCTGGATACATACGGTATCAAAGTGAAGGTGGAATATTCTACCTTTGGTACGAATGAGGATTTGTATAATATGCTGACCTTAGGGGATGTATATGATGTGGTTTGTCCGTCGGAATATATGATTATGAAATTATTGGCGCAGGATCAGTTGGTTCCCCTGTCGGATTCCTTCTTTGATAAAGAAAATCCCAATAATTACTATACCAATGGAGTATCCCCTTATATTCAGAGTATTTTTGAAAAAAATGAAATCAACGGACATCCATGGTCACAGTATGCCGCCGGTTATATGTGGGGCGTGACCGGATTTGTTTATAATCCGGACGTGGTGACCAAGGAGGAAGCATCCAGTTGGACATTACTGGAAAATGAGAAATACAAACGCCAGATTACCATTAAAGATAACGTGCGGGATTCTTATTTTGCGGCAGTGGGAGCATTGAAAAAGGATTTGCTGACCTCGGATGCATTTTTGCAGGATGAAAATTACAGTGAGAATTTGAAGGCTGAAATGAATGATGTATCTCCGGAAATGATTGAAAAGGTAGAGGATTATTTACAGGGAATCAGTGATAATCTGTATTCCTTTGAGACAGATTCCGGTAAGTCCGATATGATTACCGGTAAAGTGGTTGCAAATTATCAGTGGTCGGGAGATGCGGTGTACACCTTGGATCAGGCAGATGAGGACGATTATACGCTGGCATTTGCGGTACCGGAGGAATCGACTAATATTTATTTTGACGGCTGGGTTATGTTAAAAAACGGTCTGGCACAGGATAGCAGAAAACAGCATGCCGCAGAGGCGTTTATTAACTTTGTATCAAGACCGGATAATGTAATTCGTAACATGTATTACATTGGCTACACATCCGTGATCGCAGGCGGTGAGGATAACCGCATATTTGATTATATTGACTGGTGCTATGGTGCGGAAGACGGAGAGGAGGACACGGCACAATATCCCCTTGGATACTTCTTTAGCGGAGACAGCGAAGATGAAAACTACGTGATTACAACCACCTCTGACCAGTTAAACCGGCAGTTGTTTGGTCAGTATCCATCGGCAAATGTTATCGGTCGTTCCTCCATTATGACGTATTTTGATAACGAGGAAAATGATGCCATTAATGAAATGTGGATTCATGTCCGTTGCTTTAATATTCAGAATGTTCCAATCTGGGTATGGATTATCATTGGAATTTTACTGGTGATGGGGATTGCTTTTGGTATCCGAAAAAAATACCGGGAATCTTACTAAAATGAAGTATCAGGAAGGATAGATATATGGATTTTGCAGAGGTAACCAATATTCGTAAAAACTGGGCAATCAGCGATCAAAAAAGAGATAAGGGATTAACCACGCCGGAGGATATAAAGCGGTATGATAACATTCCTTATCGGGATAAATTATCGGAGGATATGGGCATAAATGAAAATGCAAATTTGCTGGATATCTATGTATCAAAGAATGTTACGGGATTACAGCCTGCAATCATTAATGTCCATGGAGGTGCATTTGTTTACGGTTCGAAAGAGACTTATCAGTTTTACTGTATGAGGCTTGCCAAAAGTGGATTTACTGTTGTGAATATAAACTACCGTCTGGCACCGGAGAGCAGCTTCCCGGCTCCTTTGGAGGACTTGAATCATGTATTGTGGTTTATAAAGCAGCATGGCAGGGAATATCATATAGATTCAAACAACTTGATATTAGTGGGAGATTCTGCCGGTGGTCAGTTGGTCAGTCATTATGTCACGATTTTTACAAATCCGGATTTTGCTTCTAAATTTTCTTTTGCACTGCCGGATGTGGGAATACGGGCATTGGGACTTAACTGTGGCTTATACGATACAGAATCGGAAATGAAAAACAATCCTGATGGCATGTTTATAACATATCTGGGAAAAACATACGAATCTCTTTCCGGGGAAGAAAAGGAAATGTTAGACGTTTTTAAATATATCACTGCGGATTTTCCTCCAAGCATTCTTGCCACTGCCCGGAATGATTTTTTGTTGGAAGAGTCAAAGGTATTGTATCAGCGTTTGCAAAAAGCAGGGATTCCGTCAGAGATACAAATATACGGAAAAAAGGAACAGAAGGAGATCGGACATGTTTTTCATATAAATTGCAGACTTCCGGAGGCGAAGGACTGCAATGACAGGGAATGTGAATTTTTTAAACGTTACATAACAAAAACATCCCACACCGATTAGATGTGGGATGTTAAAAAGAATTATTTTAAGTCTACATCAATGTCTCCGTAGCTTGTATTTACCTGAATCAGTTTAGAAGAAGCAGCAGAAGATTTGAATTTGGATATATAATTATTATCATATTCAGAATCATTTACATGAATGTCTCCTGATGATGCAGTGAGTGTCAGTTCATAATCCTCCGGATTTCCTGAAAGATTCAGTTCGCAGTCACCGGAATCTAAGTTTGCTTTCAGCATTGAAAGAGTAGATGTTGTAATGTCAAGATCACCATAGTTTAGAGTGATGATATTTTCTTCTGACTGATAATCATCGGCTGTAAAGTCACCACTGTTACAGGTACAGCTAAGGGTTTGAATGGTAGTCTTTTTCAAGGTTACATCACCGTAACTTAATTCCATATTACAGTTTTCCATATCACTTTTTTCAAGAGACAAATCGCCGCTTTGTAATGTGATATCGGATTCATTTGCCGTAACATTATGAATACGGACATCACCATAGTCAAAATCTAATGAAAGGGTATCACATTTAATATCAGACAAATCAAAATCACCGGAATTATTGGCAATGGTAATATCTTGAAGCTTTTTATTTTTCGGTACCGTAATTACAATATCAGATAAGGAGTCATTAATGGAAAATGGTGTGAAATTAATAATATGTGACTGGCTATCTGCGTTGGAATGTACTGTTAATGTTCCGTCTGAAACCTTGAACTCTTTTTTGGATAATGTATCTGTATAGTAGCTGATAGAATAATTGTCACCATAGTGAAGGGAAATATCAGCATTTATGATATCCAGATTGATGTTATCAAAGGAAGCCAGCTCCTCCGTGATTAATTTAGCGGAGCTTCTTTTGGTATCAACTTTATGGTTATCCAGATTATATTGAAAATCAGGAATTCCTCCCAGCATAAAACCACAACCGGCTAAACCGATTCCCGCAAGTATCAGACAAAGTGAAATGATAGTAGTTATTTTAATAAATCGTTTCATTATGACACCTTCTTTCTTAAAAATATACGTTTAAATAATGCTGCAATACCACGGATACATACTTCTCCGAAAAGAATGGTTGCGATCATTAACAAAAGTCCGACTCCAAGGCATATCAGTCCGCATCCGATACAAAAGATCTTGCCGCCAAAACCGGGAGCAGGAATCATAAGCAGGAATATTGCAATGCCGCTTACCAGCAATGCCACACTGACTGCTGCAATCGCCAGTACAAGAGAAAAAATTACAATAATAATAGCAAACAGACACATAATTGCTACGATGGCAAGGGGAATTGCAATGGGTGACGCAAAAATTCCGAGAATGATCATCCATATGACAAGGGTACTGTTTTTGATTCCGCCTTTTTCTTTTTGATCTTCAATTCGTTTCTCGGTGCAGTTATTAATAATTTCTCTGGCAATTGCCTCCGGAGGATCAATCCGGCTGGTGATGTCGGTTGTTTCATCTACACCCATGTCCTCAAAATATTCTTCATAATAATGAATCGCATCCAAACGGTCTTCCTTAGGCAAATGCTTCAGGCAGGATTCAAGACGTTTCAGATATTCGGTCTTATTCATGTTTATTCCCTCCTAATAATGAATCAATATTGTTTTTGTAAGTTTCCCATTCCTCTTTATAGAATGTTAATTTTTCTTTGCCGGCATCTGTAATCTGGTAGTATCTGCGGTTTCTTCCCTGAAAAGGTTTGTCGTAGGTTGTCAGATAAGCATCCTTTTGCAGTCGGCGAAGTACAGGATAAAGTGTAGATTCGGAAATATCCACAATCTCTTTTACCTGTGCCGTTAATGTGTAGCCATAAGCATCTTCCTGCTCTAAAATCGCAAGGACACAGGCATCCAGCAGAGGTGCTGCTAATTGATAGGTCATATTATCCCTCCTTATAATATTATTTCTTGACTAATACTATATGACGTATAATATTGTTTGTCAAGAAGTATTTTTGGAAAAATGTACTTATGGAAAAATTGTATTTATGAAAAAATTGTATTTATGAAAAAATGACAGTATAATGAAAAAGCAGGATGACGAAAAAATAATATAAATATCAGGGAGATAATAATGTTTGAGGAAAGAAGAAGTATAAGAAAATATCAGAATCGAATGGTAGAGCGAGGGGATATAGAAAAGCTGATAGAGGCAGCAAGGCTTGCACCTTCTGCGAAAAACCGCCAGCCATGGAAATATATCGTGTATACCGGAGCGGAAAAAGAAACGTTATTAAATGCAATGGAACAGGGACTGGATCGAGAAGCGGCAGAGCATAACTTACTTCCTAAGTCTGCCTTCGGTCTGCCGGATGCCTTTCATACCTTGCAGGTTATGAGACAGGCTCCGGTTGTGATTATAGTAATGAATACCAATGGTCAATCCCCTTATGAGGAGATTGACACAGACAGAAGGCTTTCTGAGATATGTGATTCCTTATCTATTGGTGCTTCCATAGAGAACATGCTTTTAAAAGCAACGCAATTGGGACTTGGAACATTATGGATAGCCAATACCTGTTTTGCATATCATGACATGATGCAGGTAATCCAATCTCCCGGACAACTGATTGGTGCGGTCGCCCTTGGTTATCCGGATGAACAGCCTTCCAAAAGACCAAGAAAACCTTTAGAAGACATTTTGGAATTCAGATAATTTCTATAATTTTATAAATTCCGGTTTGCGGTTTTTAAAGACTGTGTAGTAACGGAAGCCTACAGATGTTAATAAATCTTCGGCAACATCAAAACCAAAGCCGATATTTTCTTTTACATGGGCATCACTTCCTACGGTAATGATTTCTCCGCCCATTTCGTGATAGAGCTTTAATGCTTCTATGTGGGGATGGGCGAAACCAATCTTAGTAATGCCGGCAGTATTGATTTCAATGCCTTTTCCTTTTTCAATCAGCTCTTTTAATAAAACTTCAAAGATATCCCTGTAGTCATCAAACCGATACACAAACTCTTTATCAGGGCAGTAGCGGACTGCATAATCTAAGTGACCGTAGATATCAAAGCCATCGGTTATTCTTGTATTTTCCACCTCTGACATGAAGTATTCCCTGTAAGCTTGTACATTGTCTTTTCCTTCATAATAGGAAGGATAATAGGGGTCACCGTTATCCAGTCTTGTAAGATGAGAGGAACCGATGATAAAGTCAAATGGATAAGCATTTGAAATGGCACTGATCTTCGGAGCCGTTTCCGGGCAGATTCCCTGTTCCACACCAAGCATAACCTGAATTTTATCTTTGTATCGTTCCCTTAATTCCAGAATCTTTTTTGTATAAGCATCAAAATCCAGCTGAAATGTCATAGTCGGATCTGCCGGATTCACCGGAAAATCCGTATCATGATGGTCTGTAAAATAAATAAATTGAAATCCCTTGTTAATAGCGGTTTCTATAATGTTTTCCGGTTTTTCTTCGGAATCACTGGAAAAACAAGAATGAACGTGCATATCTGTAAGTAACATTTTATCCCTTCTTTCTATTTTCTATATATTTATTGGATATTTGTGAAATGTTTAGCATCCTACAAAGAAAAAATCGTTTTGCAAACTTCCGGATTATGGTTTGAAAAATATCAAAAACTATGATTATATTATCACAGGGAAAAAATGACGTCCACCAATATCATGCGTTTCTTATAGTAAAATATCAGTTTGGTAAATATTCGTTGGTAAGCAGTAGAAGAATAGAAAAAGATGAATAACCCCTTCTTCCTATCACATAAATAAATCATATAATTAATGAGAAAAACAGCTTTCGAAAGCAGATGATGGATTTCTGAAAAGGACATCTGCTCCCGTCGGTACTTAATAAGTGCGAAGCACGAATTTAGTACCGCTACGAGGAGCAGACAGTGGGAACGGTCCTTGTAAGAAATCATCACTGCGAAAGAAAGCGTCCGGTTAGGAAAAACATGGACATTATCATAGAAATTATCTGTTATAACCGTTAGGATTGAAAAAAATGGCAATAATTCAAGAAATACCTCTTGAAATTTCAAATTAAAAAAGGTATTATAGGTGCAAGGTAATCTGATTTAACAGGGTTGCCGCAATTAAATAATTCAAAACTTTAGGAGGAATTTATTCATGGCAGTAAAAGTTGCAATCAATGGATTTGGACGTATTGGACGTCTTGCATTCAGACAGATGTTCGGAGCAGAAGGTTATGATGTAGTTGCTATCAACGATTTAACAAAGCCTTCAATGCTTGCAGATCTTCTCAAGTATGATACAGCACAGGGTGGTTACTGTGGTAAGATTGGTGAGAACCTTCATACAGTAGAAGCTGATGATGAAGCTAACACAATCACAGTTGATGGTAAGACACTTACAATTTACAAAGAGGCAGATGCTAACAATCTTCCTTGGGGTAAGATTGGTGTTGACGTAGTTCTTGAGTGTACAGGTTTCTATTGCTCAAAGGATAAGTCAATGGCTCATATCAATGCAGGTGCTAAGAAGGTTGTTATTTCAGCTCCAGCTGGTAACGATCTTAAGACTATCGTATTCTCAGTTAACCAGGATACATTAACAGCTGATGATCAGATTATTTCTGCAGCTTCTTGTACAACAAACTGTCTTGCACCAATGGCTAAGGCATTAAATGATTACGCTCCAATCCAGTCAGGTATCATGTCTACAATTCATGCTTACACAGGTGACCAGATGATTCTTGATGGACCACATAGAAAAGGTGATTTAAGAAGAGCAAGAGCAGGTGCTGCTAACATCGTTCCTAACTCAACAGGTGCTGCTAAGGCAATCGGCTTAGTTATCCCAGAGTTAAACGGTAAGTTAATCGGTTCTGCACAGAGAGTTCCAGTTCCAACAGGTTCTACTACAATCTTAACAGCAGTTGTTAAGGGTGCTGATGTAACAGTTGACGGAATTAACGCTGCAATGAAAGCTGCTGCTTCTGAGTCATTCGGATACAACACAGATCCTATCGTATCTTCAGATGTTATCGGTATGAGATATGGTTCATTATTTGATGCTACTCAGACAATGGTATCTAAGATCGCTGATGACTTATATGAGGTTCAGGTAGTTTCTTGGTATGATAACGAGAACTCATACACAAGCCAGATGGTTCGTACAATTAAGTACTTCGCTGAATTAGCATAATTCCAGTTGAATTTTTAATTGACCTTAAGGGTCCGGTCTTCGTGGACCGGACCCTTTTTTATATGACGTTGCGGTTTTACTGATATGAATAAATATTTAGATTGTCTGACGTTTATAGTTATGAAAGTTTCGTAGATTCTTCTACGACAATAAAGACATGCCTCGACAGATTTGCAACATGTCTTATATATAAAATTTTTAATAGGAGGATTTTTGTTATGTCATTAAACAAAAAATCAGTAGATGATATTAATGTAAAGGGTAAACGTGTACTTTGCAGATGTGATTTCAATGTACCTTTAAAGGATGGACAGATTACAGATGAGAATCGTCTCGTTGCAGCACTTCCAACAATTAAGAAGTTGATTGCAGATGGTGGTAAGGTTATTCTTTGCTCACATTTAGGTAAGGTTAAGACAGAGGAAGATAAGAAGACTAAGACTTTAGCTCCTGTAGCAGCTCGTCTTTCTGAGTTATTAGACAAAGAAGTTAAGTTTGTTCCAAGCTTAGAAGTTGTTGATGATACAGTTAGAGCAGCAGTTGATGCTATGAACGATGGAGACGTTATCTTATTAGAGAATACACGTTTCCGTGCTGAAGAGACAAAGAATGGTGAAGCATTCAGCAAGGATTTAGCTTCTATCTGTGATGTATTTGTTAACGATGCATTCGGTACAGCTCATAGAGCACATTGTTCTAATGTTGGTGTTGCAAGTCTTGTTGATACTGCAGTAGTTGGTTACTTAATGCAGAAGGAGATTGATTTCTTAGGAAATGCAGTTGAGAATCCGGTTCGCCCATTTGTTGCTATTTTAGGTGGTGCTAAGGTTGCTGACAAGTTAAACGTTATCGATAACTTACTTGAGAAGTGCGATACTTTAATCATTGGTGGTGGTATGGCATACACATTCTTAAAGGCTAAGGGATACGAGATTGGTAAGTCATTAGTTGATGATACAAAGATTGATTACTGTAAGGAAATGATGGCTAAGGCTGATAAGCTTGGCAAGAAGTTATTACTTCCTGTTGATTCTGTTATGATTAATGATTTCCCTAATCCAATTGATGATCCAAGTATTGAGACAGAAGTATTCCCTGCAGATGCAATGTCAGCTGATAAGGAAGCTTGTGATATCGGACCTAAGACGATTGAGTTATATGCAGAGGCTGCTAAGACAGCTAAGACAGTTGTTTGGAATGGACCTATGGGTGTATTTGAGAACCCTGTTCTTGCAAAAGGAACAAAGGCAGTTGCAGCTGCATTGGCTGAGACAGATGCTACAACTATTATTGGTGGTGGTGATTCAGCAGCAGCAGTTAATATTTTAGGATATGGTCCAAAGATGAGCCACATTTCTACAGGTGGTGGAGCTTCTCTTGAGTTCTTAGAGGGTAAGGAGCTTCCTGGTGTAGCAGCAGCAAATGACAAATAATCTAAAGGAGAATTGAAAATGGCTAGAAGAAGAATTATTGCCGGCAACTGGAAAATGAACAAGACTCCAAGTGAGGCAGTTGCATTGGTTAATGAATTAAAAGATTTAGTAAAGAATGATGATGTAGATGTTGTATATTGTGTTCCTGCAATTGATATTGTACCTGTTGTTGAAGCAACAAAGGGAAGCAATGTAGCAGTTGGTGCTGAGAACATGTATTTCGAAGAGAGCGGTGCTTACACAGGTGAGATTTCTGCTGCAATGTTAGTAGATGCAGGTGTTAAGTATGTAATTCTTGGACATTCTGAGCGTCGTGACTACTTCAAAGAGGATGATGTTTTATTAAACAAGAAGGTTAAGAAGGCTTTCGAAGCCGGATTAACTCCAATCCTTTGCTGTGGTGAGACATTAGAGCAGAGAGAATTAGGTGTTACTATGGACTGGATCCGTCTTCAGATTAAGTCTGATTTAGCCGGAATCACAGCAGATCAGGTTAAGAAGCTTGTAATTGCTTACGAGCCAATCTGGGCTATCGGTACAGGTAAGACAGCTACAGCAGATCAGGCACAGGAAGTATGTAAGGGCATCCGTGATTTGATTGCAGAGGTTTATGACACAGATACAGCAGAAGCAGTTCGTATTCAGTATGGCGGTTCTATGAATGCAGGTAATGCAAAAGAATTACTTGCTAAGCCGGATATTGATGGTGGATTAATCGGTGGTGCATCATTAAAGGCTGAATTTGGTCAGGTTGTAAATGCATAATAATCCTTTACATTGATAATGGTGATTGATTTTCCGGATAGGAAAATCCTTGTATATCTGAAAATGATATAATTTTAGCCGGCACTCTTTTGGGTGTCGGCTTTTTTTGTGGTATCATATCATAAGCTAATCGGCAATGTTCCCTTTAGAATTGGAAGTAGATAAATGCATTATAGGAGCTTGCGATGATGTATAAAATATCCAAAAGCAATAATGCAAAGATAAATACATATTCCAATCCCTGAAACAGAATATGATTATTGGTTTTTGTTTTACAATAGATATATAATTTCTTTAATGCCGGTGTCATAGCAATAAAACCGACAATCCAAAATGTTTTGTAGTTAATCAGATAACGACACAGGTCATTTACACTGTTGTTATCCCATGAGAATGAGAACAGTGTTTTGATATAAGTAACGGCTGCGGTCAGATTATTGGAGCGGAAGAGCACCCAACCGATATTGATTAACAGGAACGTAATTACATACCGTATGAAAACAGGTATTTTAGTCAGAACATTTTTAAGGATGTATTTTTCCATGAATAATAATACAAAATAATATAATCCCCATACAATAAATGTCCATGCAGCACCGTGCCATAGTCCGGTTAATGCCCATACAACGAACATATTGAATATCTGTCTGTAGGGACCTACCCGGTTGCCGCCTAATGGGATATATACATAATCCCGGAACCAGGATGATAATGACATGTGCCATCTTCTCCAAAATTCTGTAATGCTGGTAGAAATATACGGATAATTAAAGTTTTCGCAAAAATCAAATCCGAATACTTTACCAAGACCAATTGCCATATCGGAGTATCCGCTAAAATCAAAGAAAATCTGAAGGGTATAGGCAAGCATACCAACCCATGCCAGTCCGGTGTCTAATTTTGCTTCGTCAAAGACATAATCGGCAATGATACCGAAGGTATCTGCTAAGATAATCTTTTTGCAAAGTCCGATGGTAAATCGTTCCAGACCATATACAATCTTGTTAATATTTTCGGAGCGTTCGCTAATCTGGGCTGCAACGGAGTCATAACGTACGATAGGACCGGCAACCAGCTGTGGAAAGAGGGAGATGTAAAGTGCTACATTAAATGGATTTTTCTGATACAGATCATTTTGTCTGTAGACATCTACCACGTAACTGAGTCCCTGAAATGTAAAAAACGAGATTCCGATAGGAAGGGCAATATTTTTCAACGGATGTTCTGTATGAAACAACGTATTAAAGTTTGTTATGATAAAGTCTGTATATTTGAAGTATCCAAGAATCAGACAGTTTAATACAACGCTTAGGAATAAAATGATCTTCTGAAAACTCTTTTTTCGATAGCTTGCAATCAGAAAACCGCCAAGCCAGTTTACGAAAATGGATAAAAATAAGATCAAAAGGTAAGAAGGCTTGTTCCATCCGTAAAAAACCAAGCTGTATAATAGAAGAAGGGTATTTCTTCCCTTTTTGGGAAAGATAAAATACAGTAATATTAAACTCGGTAAAAAGATAAATAAAAATATATAACTGGAAAAGACCATAACTACCTCACTTTACTCTTGTTGCTTGGATTATTTTCATATACATCATTACGAATTACTACGATATAATCCGGCTTGTTTTCTAATATATATTCGGTCATTACGCCCTCGTAATAACGTGGGTCAATGGATTCTACTTTATTAAAATTATAAACACTGTACATTTCCAATATGTTTGTAAAGGAATAACCGATATAACAGATGTCCGGCAAGGAAGTTCTGTTGGTATCCACTACCGTATTTGCAATATTACCTCCCATAAAGGTTGCATAATCATTTACACTCTTATCATAAAGAGGGGTGTCGCATTCTTCTCCGTTATCATATCGGGTATAGGAAGGCATATCCTTTGGAATTGCAAAGGTCATATGGTCGCAGTCGATGGAACCGCCATCACCAATCTTTTGGAGATACGAGCCTACCAGTCGATCCGGATTCTCATCCTGTTCCAGGTCGTTCCATTCCGGAAATGACAGGCTTTGGGAATCCATATCGTTAATGGTTGATAACAATTCCCGATATACATAATAGGCACCTAATACGGTATAGTGGTGGTCTGTTGCATAATAGATATATTCATCCTTATGTGCTTTTAACAGATCATAGGTTTCTATGGCTGTAATTCCCTTTTTCTGAACATTTTCCATTGTTTTTTCACGGAAAAGTGCTTCATGTTCATCATTTCTGTTATAGAATGCAGGATATGTCTCGCTGTAAAGAACATTCTTAGACGGTACATCCAGATAAATAACCTTGCCGCCGTAGGTATCAGCAGCGTCCTGTAATATTTCAAGGGCATTTGCCTGACTAAGTCCATAGGTATCCGTGTTGGATTGGGAATCATCCACATATTCATTTACCGGAAGAATATAATCATCCTTACCGTGAACATAGCCAAGCCGTTCTTTCAAGCTGATATGATCCAGAAAATTGTAGTAGCCGGTCAATAAATCGTCTCTGTGTATAACCTGTTCCTTGCAGTAGCTTTCTATTGAAGAAAACCACTCGCCGGAAAGTATCGTGTCTTTTGTAGGCGGAGTATATTGTAATAGGAAACGATTTTCTTTTATGGATCTTTTTGCATCCGGTGTTATGACAGATGCCACAGAAATAAATATCAATACCAGTAAAAACAATATGGTAAACACATACATTAATTTTTTGTTGTTATCTTTCATAACTGCCTCCGAAAAAATGCTTAAACATTTAAAATATATCATAACATATCAGGTGGTGCAAGGGATGGATCGTTGAAATAAAGGAAATCTCAAAAAATACTTTTCAGATGAGAAAAAATTATATATAATAGAAAAAGTATGTATTTACGAATGAATACAAAAATGTGGAAAGAGGTATTATCATGTACAAAATTGTAAAGAAGGAAACACTTAACAGCGCGGTGGAACTTATGGAAATCGAAGCACCATTTGTTGCAAAAAAATGTGAGGCAGGTCAGTTTATCATTATTCGTGTTGATGAAGATGGTGAACGTGTTCCCCTTACAATTGCAGATTATGACAGGGAAAAGAATACAGTTACTATTATTTATCAGGTAGTTGGTTATTCTACAAAGCTCCTTGCTAAAAAACAGGTGGGTGAATATGTGGAAGATTTTGTAGGACCATTAGGACAGCCGGCACCATTACACAAATGTAATCATGTAATCGGTGTTGCAGGTGGTGTGGGTTCGGCTCCATTATATCCACAGCTTCGCAAGCTCCATGAAATGGGCGTAAAGGTTGATGTGATTATTGGTGGACGTAGTGAAGAGTTTGTTATTTTAGCTGATAAATTTGAACAATTTTGTGACCATGTATATATAGCTACAGATGATGGTAGTTTGGGAACAAAGGGATTTGTTACAAATGTTTTGCAGGATTTGATCGATCAGGGTGAGAAGTTTGATGAAGTAATCGCCATTGGACCGCTTATCATGATGAAGAATGTTGTTAATGTAACAAAGCCTTTGAATATTCCAACATCCGTTTCTTTAAATCCGATTATGATCGACGGAACCGGTATGTGTGGCGGTTGTCGTGTAACAGTAGGCGGAGAGACCAAATTTGCCTGTGTTGATGGACCGGATTTTGACGGATTCCTTGTAGATTTCGATGAATGTATGAAGCGTCAGGGAATGTTTAAGGAAGAAGAACATAACTGCAAATTGGCAGAAGCATAATTGTAGTGTTTATATTCTAAGATAGGCAATTGAGAAACGCTTAACAACCGATATAACCTGTGCAAAATTAAATATGATATATAAGCAGGCTCTTGTAGCACACCGGTACTTAACGAGGGAAAGTGTTAGCGTATCCCAAGTTTAGTACCGCTGTGTGCGGATGAAGCGCAAGCGTGCCTGGGTTATATCAATATTTAATTTGCACAAGTCAAAAAGGAAAAAGCGTTTCGCAAACGCCTAATATTCTAAGATAGATAAAGGAGATAAAGAAATGGAACGTAATATGAGTATGACAAAGGTAGTAATGCCTGAACAGGATCCTAATGTTCGTAATAAGAATTTTCAGGAAGTTGCTCTTGGATATACAAAAGAAATGGCAATGGAAGAAGCAGCCAGATGTCTGAATTGTAAACATAAACCATGTATGACAGGATGTCCGGTTAATGTACCGATTCCGGGATTTATTGAAAAGGTAGCAGAAGGAGACTTTGAAGCTGCTTATGATATCATTACAAGTGAAAATGCACTTCCTGCAATCTGCGGACGTGTATGTCCACAGGAAAACCAGTGTGAAGGTAAGTGTGTTCGTGCTATCAAGGGAGAAGCTGTTGCAATCGGACGTTTGGAGCGTTTTGTAGCAGATTATCATATGGCAAATGCAAAGCCTGCTAATATTTCCATTGAAAAGAATGGTAAGAAGGTTGCCGTTGTTGGTTCAGGTCCTTCCGGTATTACATGTGCTGGTGAATTGATTAAAAAAGGTTATGATGTAACTGTATTCGAGGCACTTCACAAGGCCGGTGGTGTTTTAAGCTATGGTATTCCTGAGTTCCGTTTACCAAAGGATTTGGTGGCAAAGGAAATCGAGACTGTTGAAAATCTTGGCGTTGATATTGAGACAAACGTTATTGTTGGTCGTTCTATTACAATCGATGAATTAATGGAAGATGGCTATGAGGCAGTCTTTGTTGGTTCCGGTGCAGGTCTTCCGAGATTTTTGAATATTCCGGGAGAAAATTTACTCGGTGTATATTCTGCAAATGAATTTTTGACCAGAGTTAATTTAATGAAAGCATACAAATTCCCGGAGACACCAACACCAATCAAGGTTGGTAAGAGGGTTGCCGTTGTTGGTGCCGGTAATGTTGCCATGGACGCTGCAAGAACAGCAAAACGTCTTGGCGCAGAGGAAGTATATATCGTTTATCGTCGTTCTGAGGAAGAGCTTCCTGCAAGAAAAGAAGAAGTACATCATGCAAAAGAAGAGGGTATTATCTTCAAATTATTAAATAATCCTTGTGCAATTAAGGGCGAAAACGGATGGGTAACCGGTATTGAGGTTATTAAGCAGGAATTAGGTGAGCCTGATGCATCAGGAAGACGTTCCCCTAAGCCGGTTGAAGGTTCTAATTATGTAATTGATGTAGACACCGTTGTTATTGCAATCGGTCAGAGTCCAAACCCATTGATTCGTCAGACAACTCCTGGTCTGGATACACAGAAATGGGGCGGAATCATTGTAGATGAAGAGACAATGAAAACAAGTAAAGATGGTGTATATGCCGGTGGTGATACCGTAACAGGTGCCGCAACAGTTATTTTGGCAATGGGAGCCGGTAAGAAAGCTGCAAAAGCAATTGATGAATATTTAAGTAAGTAAAACAAAAACCCGATGGCTTTGCTGTCGGGTTATTTGAATGGAGGAATTTTGTGATAAAGGACAGTTATGTAGAACAGATTATTGATGTAAAAACTCCTTATGTGTTTTTTGCAAGATTAGGCCTTGCGGTTATGTTTCTTTTAATTGGCTTTCTGCTGATTGTGAATCATATTATACTGGCTTTGGCATGTATTCTTGCGGGAATGATATTTTTTAACATGGTGAAGGATGAAAGACATGTAGAGTATGAATATACGTTATCCAATACTCATGTTGAGGTTGCGGTTATCTATAACAAGGCTAAAAGAAAAGAACTGCGTGGCTTTGATTTAGATACCATCAGTGTAATTGTACCGGGTACTTCAAAGCGTTTTGAGGGAATCCCGAAGCTGCAGGTTTATGATTATACCTCTGACTATGAGGGTGGGAATATCGTTATGTTTTATTATGAAGCTCAAGGGAAAAAATATTTATTCAAATTAGAGCCGAATGATGAAGTCATGGAACACGTAAAACTGTTTGCAAAAGGAAAACTGTCAGAGTTTGAATGAATTGGAGATAGACTGTGAAGGATAATATTGTATTAATTGGTATGCCAAGCTGCGGAAAGAGTACAATCGGGGTTGTGCTGGCAAAATCCTTTGGATATCGTTTTGTTGATTCTGATCTTGTAATTCAGGAGCAGACCGGGCTTTTGCTTAGTGAGATTATAGATTCTGTAGGCTTGGATGGTTTCAACAAAATAGAAAATGATGTCAATGCTTCTTTAGATTGTCACAAATCGATCATTGCAACCGGAGGAAGTGTTATATATGGAAAGGATGCCATGGAGCATTTGAAATCCATCGGTACCGTTGTGTATCTGGAGCTTCCTTTAGATGAACTGATTGTGCGAATCGGAGATCTGACACAAAGAGGAGTTTCTATTAAGGTTGGTCAGACATTTCAGGATCTTTATGAGGAAAGAAGACCCCTTTATGAAAAATATGCGGATATTACAATTCATTGTAATCATTTATCCATTCGGGAAATTGTTTCCGTTTTGAAGAAGTCTTTGTCATAAGATTTTCTGTGGAAAATAACTTTTTTCGTTGCAAATTGCAGGATATGTGTTAAACTATTTCTGTCAAATACAGATGAAATATAGGAATGTAAAGGAAAAGAAGAATACGAAAAGGAGAATAAAAATGAGTAAAAAACCAGTTGTTTTAATGGTACTTGATGGCTATGGTCTGAATGAAAAGACAGAGGGTAATGCAATCGCTATGGCAAAGACTCCTGTTATGGATCAGTTGATGAAGGAATGTCCTTTTGTTCCGGGTAATGCTTCAGGTCTTGCTGTCGGACTTCCTGACGGACAGATGGGTAATTCTGAGGTCGGTCATATGAACATCGGTGCAGGACGTATTATATATCAGGATTTAACATCTATTACAAAGGCAATTGAAGATGGTTATTTCTTCACAAATGAAGCGTTATTGGAAGCAATCAATAATTGTAAAAAGAATCAGTCAGACCTTCATTTATGGGGATTGTTATCTGATGGTGGTGTTCATAGTCATAACACACACTTATATGGAATTTTGGAATTATGTAAGAAAGAGGGACTTTCTAATGTATATGTTCATCCATTTTTAGATGGACGTGATACCCCTCCTGCATCAGGTAAAGATTATGTTGCACAGTTAGTGGATAAGATGAATGAAATCGGTGTAGGTCAGGTTGCAAGTATTTCAGGACGTTATTATGCAATGGACCGTGATAATAACTGGGATCGTGTGGAAAAAGCATACGCAGCTTTGGTTTATGGTGAAGGTGTAAAGGCTTCTGATCCGGTTCAGGCTGTGGCAGATTCTTACGCAAATGATAAGACAGATGAGTTTGTTATGCCTACTGTAATTGAAAAAGACGGAAAACCATTGGCTACGGTAAAGGATGGAGACAGTGTGATTTTCTTTAACTTCCGTCCGGATCGTGCAAGAGAGATTACCAGAGCTTTTTGTGATGATAATTTTACAGGCTTTGAAAGAAAAGGTGGCAGAAAAGATACAACATATGTATGCTTCAAGGATTATGATGAGTCTATTCCTAATAAGATAATTGCATTCAAGAAGCAGTCTATTGCCAATACGCTTGGTGAGTATCTTGCTCAGAATAACTTAAAGCAGTTAAGACTTGCAGAGACAGAAAAATATGCTCATGTAACATTTTTCTTTAATGGTGGTGTAGAGGAGCCAAATAAAGATGAGGAAAGAATCCTTGTTAAGTCACCATCTGTTGCAACTTATGATTTGCAGCCTGAGATGAGTGCGCCGGAGGTTTCAGAAAAATTAAATGCTGCAATTACTTCAGGAAAATATGATGTGATTATTATTAACTTTGCAAACCCTGATATGGTAGGACATACCGGTGTAATTCCTGCTGCTGTAGCAGCAGTAGAGTGTGTAGATCAGTGTGTCGGCTCTGCAGTGGAAGCTGTTAAGAAAGCTGACGGTGTATTGTTTATCTGTGCAGACCACGGTAATGCCGAGAAGATGATTGATTATGAAACAGGAGCACCTCATACAGCACATACAACAAATCCTGTTCCGTTCATTTTAGTAAATTATGATGATTCCGTAAGATTAAGAGAGGGTGGATGTCTTGCAGATATCGCTCCAACATTATTAGAGATTATGGGATTACCACAGCCGGAAGAAATGACAGGTAAGAGCTTAATTATCCGATAAGATATTCCTGTATCGTATAAAACCGACTTTTGAGGGGAAACATACTTTCAAAGGTCGGTTTTCTTATTTTTAATTTCTTCTTGTTTTTATTTTTTGACTATGTTATACTATGATGCAGTGAGTTTTGAATAGGAGGTGTTATTGTGAAGACTGGACTTACAATTGCATTTATTATAATTTGTGTAATAATCGTTATATTGGTATTATGTCAGGAAGCGAAGGATAATGGTTTGGGAAGCCTTGCAGGTTCCGGAACTATGGATACATATTGGGGTAAGAACAAGGGCAAGGACGCAAAAGTAATTGCAACAGCAATCGGTGTTGTGTTATTTTTGGGATTGGCATTGCTGATCAGCTCGAAGTTTTTAAATTAGTATTCCAAGCTACTACATAATCATGTGGTAGCTTTTTTTTATGGCGATGTGGAAAATGCACATATTCATGTGGTGCATTTGACGATTGCTAATCAGAGATTGCAGAGCATATCTTGTCTCTGTTACTATCCGGCTGCCCGATTTAATTAGGAGATTTTATGAGCAAGAACATTTATGATGAAAAAAAGAAAAAAATATTGTCTGTTATCAATGATAAAAATTACAAGCCTTTAAAACAAAAGGAGCTCGCGTTCCTGTTACAGGTGGAGCCGGATGACCGTGAAGAATTTCGTGACATACTGGCAGATCTTGTTAAAGAGGGAAAGGTGTTACTGAACAAAAGAGGAAAGTATCAGTCTTTATCTACATTAAGAAAAATCGGTACCTTTATCGGTAATCCAAAAGGATTTGGATTTGTAACGGTAGAAGGGGAAGAAGAGGATTACTTCATCGGAGAACGGGATACCGGATGTGCAATGCATAATGATAAGGTGTTGATCCAGATTACGGGAACTCCAGCAGGAAAAAGAAAAGAAGCAAAGGTGATTCAGATTCTGGAGCATGGGAATGATGAGCTTGTAGGTTATTTCCAAAAGAATAAGTCATTCGGTTTTGTAATACCGGATAATCGTAAAATCGGAGATGATATTTTTATTTCAAAGAAGAACAGTATGGGTGCGGTTACCGGACATAAAGTAGTTGTAAAATTAACATCCTACGGAGATAAGAATCACAAACCGGAGGGAAAGGTAGTAGAGATTCTTGGACATGTAAATGATCCGGGAACGGATATTTTATCTATTGTTAAAGCATTTGGTCTGCCGATGGAATTTGATGATTCTGTTATGGAATATGTATCCCATATCCCGGAATCCGTTTCGGAGGATGATACAGAAGGCAGAATGGATATCCGAAGCTGGAAGACAGTGACTATTGACGGAGAGGATGCCAAGGATTTGGATGATGCAATCACTCTTACAAAAGGTGAGAACTGTTATCAACTGGGTGTCCATATTGCGGATGTGTCTCATTATGTGAAGGAATATTCGCCTCTGGACAGAGAAGCATTAAACAGAGGAACCAGTGTATATCTGGTTGACCGGGTTATTCCTATGCTGCCCCACAAATTATCCAATGGAATCTGTTCCCTGAATGCCGGTGAGGACAGGCTGGCATTATCCTGCATTATGAATATAGATTTTGATGGAAAATTATTAAGCCATGAGATTAAGGAAACGGTAATTTCTGTCGATAAAAGAATGAGTTATAATCAGGTAGATGCAATCTTAAAAATGGATGCTGCTTTGAATGGGAAAATCTACAATGATGTGGATTATTCTGTGAAAAATGCATATGATGAGAATGAGATAAAACTCATTACCAATGACGGAAAAGAGTTAATCGGAAAGCAGATATTGGATGCATTTGGGGATGAGCTTGAATTGTTTGTTCATATGAAGGAATTGTCTGATATCATTAGAAATCGGAGAATGGAAAGGGGTTCCATTGACTTTGATTTTCCGGAATCTAAGATTGTTCTGACAAAAGATGGGGAACCTATAGAGATTGGACCTTATGACAGAAATCCTGCCCACAAGATTATTGAAGATTTTATGCTGATGGCAAATGAAACAATCGCTGAGGATTATTTCTGGCAGGATATTCCTTTTGAATATCGTGTCCATGGGGCTCCGAATCCGGAAAAAGTGGAACGGCTTTCTGAGATTATAAAGAACTTTGGTTACTATTTTAAAGCCTCCGGTGAGAATGTTCATCCGAAGGAATTCCAAAAGCTTTTGAAGAAAATAGAAGGTACGCCGGAAGAAGGATTTATTAGCAGAATGACATTACGATCTATGCAGCAGGCACAGTATTCTGTTGATTGTACCGGACATTTCGGACTGGCAGCAAAGTATTATTGTCATTTTACCTCGCCGATTAGAAGATATCCGGATTTGCAGATTCATCGGATCATTAAGGATAATTTACATGGAAGATTACAGGGACAACGCCTGAATCATTATGAAACCATCTTGCCGGTTGTTGCAAAAGACAATTCAAAGGATGAACGACGTGCTCAGGAAGCAGAACGGGAAGTTGAAAAACTGAAAAAGGTTCAGTATATGAGCAAACATTTAGGGGAATGTTTTGACGGAATCATATCAGGAGTAACCGAATACGGTTTTTATGTGGAGCTTTATAATACAATCGAGGGAATGGTTCGAATTGCGACAATTCCTGATGATTTTTATATCTATAATGAGGAGACGATGGAAATTATCGGAAAAAAATCCGGAAAGATTTATCGTATGGGACAGCAGGTAAACGTAGTGGTTGTCAGAGTGGATAAGCTGCTGCGGGTTATTGATTTTGAACTTTCAAAGGAGAATGAAGATGCCTAAAACAAAAGGGGAACGGCTGATTGCCAATAATAAAAAAGCGTATCATGATTATTTTATAGATGAAAAATATGAAGCAGGAATTTCATTACACGGAACCGAAGTAAAGTCCTTGCGTATGGGACAGTGTAGCATTAAGGAAGCATTTATTGCCGTAGAAAACGGAGAAGTAATTATTCGCCAGATGCATATTTCTCCATATGAAAAGGGCAATATATTTAATAAAGACCCATTACGTCCAAGAAAGCTTTTGCTGCACCGTTATGAGATTAATAAAATTATGGGTCAGGCAAAGGTAAAGGGATATACAATAGTTCCCCTTAAGGTATACTTTAAGGATAGTCTTGTAAAAGTAGAGATTGGACTGGCAAGGGGTAAGAAGTTATATGACAAACGTCAGGATATCGCAAAACGGGATATGAAACGTGAAGCAGAGAAGGAATTTAAGGTTCGAAATCTGCAAATGTAGTAAAATAAAAAAATAGATTTTATTTTTTTGAAAAATGTGATATGATATTGCACTGAACAGATAAGACTGTTAGAATATCCAACAGGAGGAACTTATGAGCCAGAAAAAAGTTGACGAGAAAAAATACTTAAAAAAGCATCGTAAAGAAATAGAGAGAAAACGTAAATTAAAGACAATCATAACAGCCGTTGTGATTTGTTTGATTGTGGGTGCAGCAATTGGAATACCGGCAGGTATTAAGATTTATAAGAATATGCCAAAGTTTGTCGGAGATTCAACACTAGAAGCATATGTTGGTAATTATCTTGAAGAGAATTACTCAGATGAGATTGATATTGTAAACTCCATTGGGGAAAAACAAAGTGAAGAAGATGCAACAACAGAGGATGCAGCAACTTCCGCTGTAGAGGATACATTAGGTGAAGATGTTGAGACAGTAGATGAGAGTAACGTGGATGAAGTATTGGGAACAGGTGATGATTCTGATACATCGGAAGCTACAACTCAGTCAGACGAATCAGCAGATTCTGAAGAATCTACAACTGCCGAAGAGACAACAGAAAAGAATTAATCTTTTTTGATATAAATCAGTTCAACATTTTAAGGGGTTGTACTGGTTTCGACGGGGATTTAGAAATTGTGGAAGCCATTGATGGACCAGGACCATCTAAAAACTTGGAACTAAATATAAACGCAGACAATAGTTTAGCGTACGCTGCCTAGTGGCAGCTGTCTTACCTAAGTTAACCCATGGCTTAGGATAAGGCATCAAACTAGTGGGGAACTTTGCTATGAAAGCTTTGACATAGTAAAAGAATCATGAAGCTACTGAAAAATTTTGCCTGTCGTTTGGCAGAATTTTGAGGGAATGTCTATAAAGCGACTGTAATGGGAGATGCCACGATGGAAGAATCTTCGGACGCGGGTTCGATTCCCGCCAGCTCCACTAATTTTCATAAGGAGGGACCCGCCGAAGGTGGGAGGAATCCTTGTGAAGCACGCAGACGCCTGCGAACGGAGTTTGCCTTTTAATGCGTCTGCTCTACTAATTTTCATAAGGAGAAAAAATAACGGCATTGTATGTTGCGAAAGTGATATGCGATGCTGTTATTTTTATGGTATAATTCTGATATGAATTTAACAATTTGGAATTTGTGAAGGTAAATGAATGGGATACCACGATACAAGATACCATGGAGGAATATGATAATGTCGAAAGATGAGTATTTGATAACCGATACGCCCCTCAAAGCGTTGACTGTTTTTGCAATGCCAATGATTCTTGGAAGTTTTTTCCAGCAAATATACAATATGGCCGATTCCATTATTGTCGGCCAGTTTGTTGGTTCTTCTGCGCTTGCAGCTGTCGGTGCCTGTGCAGCATTGACCAATGTGTTCATTTGTGTGGCACTGGGAGCCGGCGTTGGAGCCGGTGTGCTTGTGAGCCGTTATTTCGGAGCCAGAGAGTATGGCAAAATGAAAACAATTGTGTCAACCTCCTTGATTATTTTTTTGCTTCTGAGTATAGTCCTTGGTGTTTTTGGCTTTTTCTTTGCCAACTCGATGATGAGTGGACTGCAAACCCCTGCCGACATACTGGATGATGCAGTGCTGTATCTGCGGGTCTATTTTGTGGGCTTTCCGTTTCTGTTTATGTATAACATTCTTTCTACCATGTTCACCTCAA
>CAKRAK010000026.1 GCA_934294885.1 uncultured Lachnospiraceae bacterium
TATATAGGGGATTGGTCAAATGGTATGATAGGGGTCTCCAAAACCTTTGGCGGGAGTTCGATTCTCTCATCCCCTGCTAGAAAGCCTTGAAAACACTAAGTTTTCAGGGCTTTATTTTTATTTTTGGGCAACATTTGGGCAAACAAAATAGTTGTTGCCAGACCGTTTTTTTGTGTATGTGTATAATGAACAAATATATGCGATAGACCGAATTTTTTCGTAAGGTTCGGTCTATGTATTTATTATATGAAAATCCTTTGGTATAATCATTTTATATTTGGGTAGAGCAAATGAAATTACCTGATGGTGAAGGCTCTGCAAAGTCAACAATGTAATGATCCGGCTTTAATAAGTTATTGAAGCATATCACAGATATAAAAATCTAAAGAGGGTAGTAATGTTAAAAGTACAAGAATTATGTAAAAGTTATAAAAATGAAAATGTTGTGTGTGATGTAAATTTTTCAGTATCTGAAGGTGAAATTGTGGGATATGTTGGACCAAACGGGGCAGGAAAAACTTCGACCCTAAAGATGATTTGCAATATTGTTAAGGCAGATAAGGGGCAAATAATACTTGCTGAGGGGAAAAAACTAGGGGTAATTTTTGACGATAATGGTTTGTATCCTAATATGACAGCGTATGAAAATATTTTGTTTTTTGTAAAACTGTATAATGAAAAAATCAGCAAAAATGAAATATATAATATACTGAAATTTGTAGGATTATATGAGAAAAAAGATATTGTTGTAAAGAATTTTTCCAAAGGAATGTCTCGAAAAGTTGTTATTGCCAGAATGTTGGTTTGTAATCCGGATGTACTGATAATGGACGAACCTTTTGATGGATTAGATATTGAAAGCCATGACTCAATTATAAAATTTTTAGGTGATTGGGTAAGAGCAAATAATAAAAGTATAATAATTACCTCTCACAATTTAAAAGAATTACAGGATTTTTGTACAAGGATTATTTTCTTGAAGAATGGAAGTGTCATATTGGACGGAAAAATATCAGAGATAATAAATAATCATTTTAAATCGTTAAGAGTTCGATTGTATGAAGCAAAAGAGGTTGATCATGTGGTCGAATTATTGTCTAAAAAGAATATAAATCTTTCTGTTCACGAAGATAACATATATCTTCATATTAGACAAAATCAATGTAGAAGTATTATAGATTATTTATTGAAACATGATATTGCTGTCAGAGAAATCGTGGAGGAAAAAAAGAATTTAGAAGAGATATATTTAGATGAGGTGGTAGATGGTGAATAATAAGACTTTAAATGCAGTTATTTGGAAAGAAAAGGTTCTATTTTTTAGAAGTACCATCTGGTTGGTCTTGTTCTATTTGTTATTAATTGAAATATCTAATATTTATATTTTAACTTCTTATATTGAGAGTGATTATATTATAAAGAATATAGATAATGTAGTTTTTAATAATCTTGCCATGCTTGTTCCGACTATTTTTATTGCTGTAGGAAGTGTGGTACTCAGTCAGAGTATAGGTGTTGAAAAAAAAGAAGGTATTCTAATTCAATTAATTGGAAATGGAACCAGTGCTGCTGATATATGGTTGGAAAAAGTGATATATTCATTGTTGGTTTGTTATGTTACTTTGATTCTTTGCATTGGATCATATTATGCTATGGTTACCCTTTTGTTTTCTATAACAATTGTATTTTCAATTAAACAATGGATTTTATTAATTTTTGTGATACCTATAATATCTTCTTTTTTACTCTCGATTTATGCATTTTTGTTCTGGATTTCAAAGAGTCAGTTAATACAGGTGTTGTATTCCATGTTGCCGGCGGTTATATATTTGATATCATTTTATATTAATGATTATATAATCAGTAGAGTATTTGAAGTGAAGATACCTGTATTAGTGCTTATTTGCTGCGTATGTTTTTTAGGAATATTTTTATTGAGTAAGGTTGTAAAGGGCTACTTAATCGAAAAGATATTATAAATGACAGATGAATAATCCGGAGCCGCAAGAATATTCATGACAGACAAGAGGAAATACTTTAGAGAAACAGATGAAGAGTTACGATATAAGATAAGTGCAATCTATGGAAACAATAGAAGAAAATCAGGATAAAATTTAAAGAACCACCGTGTACCGAATGAATGCACGGTGGTTTTATAATTAATGAATGGTGTGATTCGGATTATTAATTATGAAGGAAAGAACTTAAAGTAACGTATGGTTGGGAACTCCGGGAGTAAATAGGCTGTAAAATAAAAAAATTTTAATCTGGTTTGCCATAGCTTGTCACAGGGATATGATATTATAGCAATACAAACGGTTACAGGATATGAAAACAAATTTAAAGAATCCTGTAATTGTTTTACAATAAGGATACGAAGAGGAGGACAAGCTATGATAAAAAAGAATTATAACAAAGGAGAAACCAGTGTATTTGTTTCGATTTTATTGGCTTTTGGTATTATTTCATTGATTGGCGTGATTGGAATGCTTTTAACGCCCGTGTGTAGTTATCCGGGATGCGAGAATGCACCAAAGCGTGGGAGTAAATACTGTTGGAATCACAGCACTTCCGATTCCGGACATTCATCAGGCAGTCATTCATCTTCTGAAAGCTCTTCTGCTACAACTGACGAATCAGAAGATAGATGGGATTCTACGACTTCATCTACCGATTCCTATTCAACTACTACGAGAACCATCACAGAAGCTCCATATATCTATAATAGGAGAACAACAGAAGCTACAGAATACGAGATGCCGGACTGTGACGACTATGAAGATTATGATGATTTTATGGACGACTGGGATGGAGATATGCCTGATGGTAGTGATGCAGAGGATTATTGGGAGGACTGGTAAGTCAAGAGAGGAAAAAAACCTCCCGGTTCATCCTATGGGATGGGAAGCCGGGAGGTCTTTCTATATATAAATTTGTTAAGGAGTGATATTAGTTTTCGCCCTGTAATGCAGCGAATCCTTCTTCACCGGTTCTTACCTTGATAACATTTTCTACATCGTATACGAAAATCTTACCATCACCGATATTGCCTGTATAAAGAGCCTTCTTAGCGGCTTTTACTACGGCTGAGACAGGAACCTTACTAACGATAACCTCTACCTTTACCTTAGGAAGTAAAGACATTTCCATCTCAACTCCACGGTAATACTTGGTAGCACCCTTCTGTGCACCACATCCAAGAACCTGAGTAACGGTAATTCCGGTTACGCCGGTAGCATTTAATGCGTATTTCAGTTCCTCGAACTTGCTCTGCTTACAGATGATATCCACCTTAGAAAGTTTTACATCAGAAGCAACCGGAGTTGTGTTTTCAACAACCTGAACAGGAACCGCTTCGTCAACCGGTATTCCGGAACCTGCGATTTCACTACCGATATCAGCAGGAGTGAATGGAGCAAGATCATCTTCCATAGCAGCGCCACTGATACGGTCGCCATATGTTAAGAATCCGGCATAAGCAGTTTCCAAACCATGCTCTGTTGCATCCAAACCAACGATTTCTTCTTCCGGTGTAACACGTAAACCGAAGACTGCTTTAATGATTAAGAATGTGATCGTAATTGTAATTGCTGTCCAAGTAGCTGTTGCTAACATACCTAATAACTGAATACCTAATAATTTGAATCCGCCGCCATAGAATAAACCAAGCATTGGAACACCGTTAGCATCTGCTAAGCTATATGTAGGAGTTGTATCAGTTGCAAATAAACCAACTGCGATAGTACCCCAGATACCGTTCATCATATGAACTGCTACGGCACCAACCGGATCATCAACACGGATGACATGATCACAGAACCAAACACCGAATACAACTAAGACACCGGATACGGCACCGATGATGGTTGCACCTAAAGCATCAGCAACATCACAAGGAGCTGTAATTGCAACCAGACCTGCCAAAGAAGCATTTAAACACATTGATACATCAGGTTTACCATATTTAATCCATGTAAAGATCATACATACAACAGTTGCAACTGCAGGAGCAATTGTAGTTGTTACGAAGATGGCACCTAACTGTTCAACGCTTGTTGCAGCAGCACCGTTGAATCCGTACCAACCTAACCAAAGGATGAATACACCTAAAGCACCAAGAGCAATGTTATGACCCGGGAAAGCACCTACCTTGATGCTTCCATCCTTCTGCTTTGTAAATTTACCAATTCTAGGTCCAAGAAGAGCGGCACCAATTAATGCTGAGATACCACCAACCATGTGAATACAGTTAGAACCTGCAAAATCGTGGAAGCCCATTTGAGCTAACCAACCGCCGCCCCATGTCCAGTGAGCCTCAATCGGATAAATAACGGCTGAAATAACGGCTGAGTATACACAATAAGAAAGGAATTTTGTACGTTCTGCCATTGAACCAGATACGATTGTTGCGGTTGTTGCACAGAATACTAAGTTAAATACAAAATTTGACCAATCAAAGTTTGCGTAATTTGTAAAGATATCAAAGTTTGGTTTACCCATGAAACCACCTAACATATCTTCACCTAAGAATAATCCGAAACCAATCAAGATAAACATTACAGTACCGATACAGAAGTCCATTAAGTTCTTCATAATAATATTACCGGTATTCTTTGCTCTGGTAAAACCTGCTTCTACCATAGCAAAACCTGCCTGCATCCAAAATACTAATGCGGCACCGATTAAAAACCAGACACCAAATACTTGTTCACTTATGGCACTTAAAATATCATTTGCTTCCATAAAGAACACCTCCTTAAAAATTTTTGAAATAAAAAGACGTCTGATAATTCTACAAATTGTAGTTGTAGAATCATAGACGCCGTTGTCTTATTTTGGGTTCTCCCCTTTATTTGATTATATGAGCTTGAATTCTTTCCGGTGGTGATGGCCATCTGTATTATTCGTGGAAAGAATTAAAAAAGGTGCCACGCATATCCTTGCGAAGCACCTTTGCCCTTAACAATTTCCTATTATAGCCATTCAGATTAATTTGTCAATACCTAAAATTAATTTTTTTTAATTCCTCATAATAAAACAATATATAAAACCTGACAGAATGCTTAACTTAATTAAGTAATCAATGGAAATCCTTAAGTAAGTTAAATTTGATAAAATCAACAAAATTTATCATTATGTGGCAGAATGTGATAATAACAATTGTATAAAATATGGTATCATTGTATAGTAATGAAGTGATGAGGGAAGAGGATTAGAAGTGACAGAGAGGAAGATAGGATGGAATTATTACAATCTGTGATAGGACAAGATCGCTACAAATACAAAACAGCACCTCTTTATTCCGATAAGAAAGGGTATTGCTATGAGTTTCATGGAAATGATGATTTTGTTCTGGTGCCGGATGGCAAACTGCATTTTTTGTGGGATATAACAAAAGGGGAACCTGTTGTTCTTTCTGATACGTGTCCGTATATTGTGAATCAATTTATATTTCGACAGAAGGATCTTCACACTTATTTTGGAATTGCTCTATCCTACGAGAACGAGATAACATATGATGAAGAGGAATTTCAACGATTCACTTCAGAGCTTCTTGGTATGAAAACATTTTTTTTGAAATGTGAGTATTGTAATGGTAGATTTGATAATGTATTTTTTTCAAAATCAGCACATCCTTTGATGATATCATCTATGAATCACATTATTGAATCTAAGGGAAGAGCTGCGGTAGAGACGGTTGCAATCAGCCGGGGGTATACGGTTCGACAGATGGAACGGGTTATTTGGAATTATTATGGATGCAGTCCTAAAATGATGTGCCGTTTGATTCGGATGGCTTATGTGTTAATGATGATTGAACAATATCCGGAATATAGTTTTGCAACGGTGGCAGAAAATCTCAAATTTTCCGATGCACCTCATTTACTAAGGGAATTCAAACAGTTCCTTGGAATGACACCGAAGGAGTTTTCCATAAAGTATTTTCACCGAGTATATTAATCGGTAGCAAAATCATGTTCCTATAAAAGCTGGAAACAGCTGTAAGAATCATGAATGCAGACGGATCTGAGTGGGTAAAAACATCTGCGAAGCTGACACAGTATTCCAGTTAGATCCGTTTCACCGAAATAAGGCAATCACACCTGCTGGACCATAAAAGGTGGAAATAATCTAGCAAAATTATTGGCAAAGAAATGTAGCGGCAGACTAAATGAAGTGGCTTCAAAACTAAAGAAAGGAACCATCACTGCGTAAGAAAGCGTCCGGGTAAGAATCGTGCCAACGATTACTTGACAGTAACATGAAAAAATATACATTAGTATTTTTTTGTGAAATTTGGTACAATATATGACGTATATGAATAGAGAATGTATGTAGGTTTTTACAGAAAAGATAAAATACACGGAGGAATTTTATGTCAGAACAAAATGATAATCAGAATGATGAATACGAAAAATATTGTTACCTGTGTAGGAGACCGGAATCTCAGGTGGGTAAGCTGATCTATATGCCAAATGACATTAATATATGTCAGGATTGTATGCAGAAAACCTTTGATAGTTTCTCAGGTGGTGGTATGCAATTCATGGATTTATCCAATATGCCGAATATGAACATGAACCAGTTCATGCCTTTTGATGATATTCCGAAATCTCAGAAGGTCAAGAAGAAAAAACCAAAGGAAGCTGAGGAAGAAGACAAAAAAGAAGAACCGGAATTAACATTGGATTCTATTCCGGCTCCCCATGAGATGAAGGCAAAGTTAGATGAATATGTCATTGGACAGGAGTATGCCAAAAAGGTAATTTCCGTAGCTGTATATAATCACTATAAACGTGTCCTGACCAATACTATGGATGATATTGAGATTGAAAAATCCAATATGTTAATGGTAGGGCCTACCGGTTCCGGTAAAACTTATCTTGTAAAGACCATTGCCCGGATTTTGAATGTTCCATTGGCAATTACAGATGCAACAACCTTAACGGAAGCCGGATATATCGGTGATGATGTGGAAAGTGTTCTGTCTAAATTGTTGGCTGCAGCTGATAATGATGTAGAAAAAGCGGAAAGGGGAATTGTCTTTATTGACGAGATTGATAAGATTGCAAAGAAGAAAAACAATAATTCGAGAGATGTCAGTGGAGAGGCAGTTCAGCAGGGATTGTTAAAGATATTGGAAGGCGCCGATGTAGAGGTTCCGGTTGGAGCCGGAAGTAAGAATGCAATGGTTCCTTTAACAACCATTAACACCAGAAATATTTTATTTATTTGTGGAGGTGCATTCCCTGATATTGAAGATATTATCAAAGCAAGATTGAACAAGCAGTCCTCTATCGGATTTCAAGCTGATTTAAAGGACAAGTATGATAATGACAAGAATCTTCTACAAAAGGTTACTGTTGAAGATTTGAGGGATTTTGGTATGATTCCGGAATTTTTAGGTCGTTTGCCTGTGCTTTATGCATTAGAAAGTCTGGATGAAGATATGCTGGTTAAGATATTAAAGGAACCTAAAAATGCAATCCTGAAACAATATCAGAAATTACTGGCATTGGACGGGGTGGATCTTCGTTTTGATGACAGCGCATATCATGAGATTGCAAAAAAGGCGATGGAAAAGAAAACTGGTGCGAGAGCGTTGCGTGCCATTATTGAGGAATTTATGTTGGATATTATGTATCAGATTCCTCGTGACGACAACATTGGAAGGGTTACAATTACCGGAGATTATATCAATGGTACCGGTGGACCTTTACTGGAAATGCGAGGCGTTTTAGCATTAGAAGATTAATAGAAAGAAGGAATGATTATGGAACGTAAAAATGCATGGAAGGAATATGACAAAAAGGAAATCAAGGATTTGGAAAAGCTATGTAAGGAGTATAAGAGCTTTTTGAATCATGGAAAAACAGAACGAGAGTGTGTTAAACAGGTTGTTACCATGGCAAAGGAATGTGGCTATCAGGATTTGCAGGAATTAATAAAACAGGGAAGTAAGTTAAAGACAGGAGACAAGGTGTATGCTGTCAATATGAATAAAGCAATTGCACTATTCCAGATTGGTAAAAACTCACTTGTCGAGGGTCTTAATATATTAGGTGCCCATATTGATTCTCCGAGAATGGATGTAAAGCAGAATCCTTTGTATGAAGATACAGATCTGGCATATTTGGATACTCATTATTATGGTGGAATTAAAAAGTATCAGTGGGTTACACTTCCTTTAGCAATTCATGGTGTTGTTGCAAAGAAAGACGGAACATTAGTGGATATCGTAATAGGAGAGGATGATAAGGACCCTGTTTTCTGTGTTACAGATTTGTTGATTCATCTTGCCGGTGAGCAGATGGATAAAAAAGCGGCAAAGGTTGTAGAGGGTGAGCAATTGGATATTCTGATTGGAAGTAAGCCATTACCAAAGGAAGAAAAAGAACCGGTTAAGAAGATGGTATTATCGATTCTTAAGAAAAAATACGATATAGAGGAAGAAGATTTTCTCTCTGCTGAGTTAGAGATTGTTCCGGCAGGAAAAGCAAAGGATGCCGGTCTGGATGAGTCTATGGTGATTGGTTACGGACAGGATGACAGAGTATGTGCTTATACATCGGCAAAGGCTATGTTTGATATGGGAAGTGTAGAGAGAACTGCTTGTTGTCTTTTGGTAGATAAGGAAGAGATTGGTTCGGTAGGTGCAACAGGAATGCAGTCTAAGTTCTTTGAAAATACTGTGGCTGAGCTGATGGATTTATGCGGAGGCTATTCTGAATTGAATCTGAAACGATGTCTGGCTAATTCTTATATGCTTTCTTCGGATGTTTCTGCAGCATATGATCCAATCTATGGTAGTGCTTTTGAGAAGAAAAACTGTGCTTACTTTGGCCGGGGAGTTGTATTTAATAAATTTACCGGTTCCCGTGGTAAATCCGGCTCTAATGATGCAAATGCTGAATATATTGGTAAATTACGTAAGATTATGGATGATAACCATGTTGCATTCCAGACTGCTGAACTTGGAAAGGTAGACATCGGCGGTGGCGGAACCATTGCATATATTTTATCTTTATATGGAATGAATGTCATTGACAGCGGCGTGGCAGTTTTGAATATGCATGCTCCTTGGGAGATTACAAGCAAGGCTGATATTTATGAGGCATACAAATCATATAAAGCATTTTTAAAGGATGCATAATAAAAAGATACGAATGATATATTAAAAAAGGTCAATCATGTATGATATGTACCGGAAATCTCCGGAATATGTCAGTTGTCATGATTGACTTTTTTTCTGCAGAAGGACAATCGGTGGGGATAACATGAACAACGCATGATGGAATAAAAATACTCCGATCATAGTAAAAAGACAATTGGCAGGGTAATAATTGAGAAATCCCTATCGAGCCAATAGAAAGATATTGAATAGAATGATAATAAAAAGAGTTTGCAATATGACTTGTGAGGAAATGATATATAGTAACGACTATGTAGACCTTATGGTAAATGAATTATCTCTTTCGGATGATTCCGGTGCCCGTTATGAAAAGGGATGCCTGAATAGGATTTCCAATAAAATTTCAATTTTACATGCACCACAGACAAGGGATCCTCTTATGAACTTGGAGTCTGTTCCGTATTCTTATATTCCGAAGCTGTATGGTTTGATGGATACTTCCAATCTGGATTCTCTTGGCGTATCTGCTGTTCAAAACGTAAATCAGTATAATTTGGATGGGAAAAATGTGATTGTTGGGGTGATAGATACCGGAATTGATTATAATAACCCTATGTTTTGGAAATTGGAAAATGATAAGAAAACAAGCCGGATTGTGGCACTTTGGGATCAGACTGTTGAAGGCTTTGAAAAAAGTGATGAAAAAGAAGTGCTATACGGAACCGTATATCGGAAAAATAAGATTGAAGAGGCACTTAATTTCGAAAACCCTTTAGAAATTGTCCCTTCAGTAGACGAAAATGGGCATGGCACATTTCTTGCAGGTGTGGCTGCTGGAAACCGGGATTTACAAAATGATTTTTCCGGTGTTGCTCCGGAATGTGATATTGCCGTCGTTAAGTTAAAGGAGGCAAAACCTTATTTAAGAGAATATTTTGGGATAGAGGAAAATGTTCCGGCTTATCAGGAAACGGATTTGCTTTATGCCGTTTCTTTTTTGATAAATCTTGCAAGGGAACGGAAAACTCCTATTTCCATTCTGATTGGTGTTGGCAGCAGTAATGGAGGGCATTTTGGCGTTACATTTTTAGAAAGATATTTGGAGGAGCTTTTGAAGAATGTGGGGATTATGGTCAGTGTGCCGGCAGGAAATGAAGGAAATGCACGTTTACATTACCAAGGTCGGTTTGATGAGGGGGAAGAGGTTCAACAGGTTGAATTAAATGTGGCAGAAGGGCAGCAGGGAATTACATTGGAATTCTGGGGAATGAGACCTACGACATTCGCCCTTGGTTTGATTTCACCCCAAGGTGACAGGGTAGAGAGAATTCCACCGAGATTTGGTCAGGAGGAATTTGTTCGCCTGCTCCTTGCCGATACAACGGTGTATGTTGCATATCAGTTGATTGAAACATATACCGGTAATGAGCTGATTTTTGTAAGAATTGTGAATCCGGTACCGGGTTTATGGAGATTTTTAGTCTATGCAAATGAAGGAAGAAAACGAGAATATGATATATGGCTGCCCTTGCGGCAGTTTCAGAAAGCGGATACCTATTTTGTTCAACCGAATCCGGATAATACTGTGACCAACCCAGGAAACGGAAATCTGACAATGACAGTATCTGCGTATAATCATTTAAACGGAAGTGCATATGTGGAGGCGGGAAGAGGATATAACAGTTTTGGGCAGGTAGTTCCTGATCTGGCGGCACCGGGCATCTCCATTATGGGACCGGGACTTCGAAATAATTATGTAAACCGAACAGGCACCTCTGTAGCTGCGGCTTTGAGTGCCGGCATTATGGCGCTTTTTTTTCAATGGGCCCTTGCACATCCGGAGATTGGATATTTGTATGCGGAGCAGATCAAAAGTCTGTTTTTAAAAAATGCAATTCGAATACCGGAAAACACATATCCGAATCCAATTGTAGGATATGGTTATATGAATATAGAAACGGTTTTTGATGCGTTCCGGGTTGTGTCTTAAATGGAATATAGGATGGCATGTAAAAACCCTCCTAACCGGATTTTGTCCGGTAGGGAGGGTACATTATAAATCTTTTTCCGTTAAGAAGCAGACTCTTTTACTAAGGATTTATTTTGCTAACATATTCAAAATCTCGTTACTTCTTGTAATGAACTTGGTCATTGCTTCCGCTTCTAATGGTTTGTGAGCAATTAATGCAAGGTCATATAACTGTTCACAGAACATGTTTGTATTTTCTCCATCCGGATGGTCTAATACATATTGTACAAGCTGATTATTTGCATTTAATACAAGTGTAAGCTGTTCTCCGCCAAACATGTTAGGATCCATACCCGGCATTGCATAAGCACGCATCATATCCTGCATTCTTCTAGACTCCTCCGGCATGGTTATCATAGATGAAATGGCGGCATTTTTAAGTTTTTCTACCTTTACGGTAAGCTTATCATTATTCAGTGCTTTTTTGAAAATATCACTTAATTGATCCGTTGTTTCCTTCAGTTCCTCTTCCGGGATATCCTCCTTAAAGGTGTTGGTAATGTCTGAATCAATTCGTGTGAATTTGACACCTTCATTTTTCTGTTCCGTATGGGTAATGTATGGATTGTCAATATTATGGTTTAATACAACTGCGTTAATTCCCTGCTCTCGGAACATGTTAATATACTGGGATTGAAGCTGTTCATTGTCTGTATAGAATACGGTATTTTCATACTTATCCTTTCCGGCTTCCAGATATTCGGATAATGTAAGATATTTGCCATCAATATCCTTGTAAAGGATATAATCCTTCATTTTATCATCAAATTTGTCGTCCTTTAATCCTCCAAATTTGATAAATGGACTAAGATCATCCCAATATTTTTCATATTCTTCACGGTCTGTTTTGAACATACCCGTTAATTTGTCGGCAACCTTTTTGGTAATGTAATCGGATATTTTCTTTACAAATCCATCATTTTGCAGGGCACTTCGGGATACATTCAAGGGAAGATCAGGACAATCGATAACACCCTTTAACAGCATCAGGAATTCAGGAATGACCTCCTTAATATTATCAGCGATAAATACCTGATTGTTATATAATTTGATGGTTCCTTCCAGCGTATCATATTCTGAATTAAATTTAGGAAAATACAAAATACCTTTCAAATTAAATGGATAATCCATGTTTAGATGAATCCAGAATAAAGGTTCTTTGAAGTCTAAGAAGACCTTACGGTAAAATTCCTTGTATTCATCATCGGTACAGTCATTTGGATGTTTAGTCCAAAGTGGAGTAGTATCATTAATAGGTGTTTCCTTTGGCTCTTTCTTTGTATCTTCCGAAGAGTCTTTAGCAGCTTCGCCGTTTTCGTCCTTTGTATCGGTTGTTTCGGTGCTGTCACTTTCTACCTCATCCTTTACTTCTTCCTTTGCAGCATCTGCATTTGTAAAGTAAATCTCTTCAGGCATAAAGGAACAATATTTCTCCAATACTTCTTTAACACGGTATTCATTTGCAAACTCATAGCTGTCTTCATTTAGGTATA
Organism: uncultured Lachnospiraceae bacterium; assembly: GCA_934294885.1. Lineage (GTDB taxonomy): Bacteria > Bacillota > Clostridia > Lachnospirales > Lachnospiraceae > CAG-590. The sequence continues at coordinate 12,656 of CAKRAK010000026.1, forward strand.
ATGTAATCTCTGTACCGTGAATGTCCCGGTTACCGGTTGACATGGTGTAGTCTGTTCCGCCATCACATTCCCAAAATACTGGTTCTGCATCTTCTTTATAAGAAAGGGTATTGATTGTTACTTTATCAGCAACCATAAAGGTGGAATAAAAGCCCAAACCAAAATGACCGATAATCTGGTCGTCGGATGCTTTGTCCTTGTATTTCTCTAAAAAGTCCGTTGCACCTGAAAATGCAATCTGATTAATGTATTCATTTACTTCCTCTGCAGTCATACCAATACCGTTATCGATGAATGTAAGGGTTTTGTCATTTGGACTGGCAATTACATCAATACGATATTTTAAATCAGGGACTTCTTCGTATTCACCGATTAATGTAAGTTTACGAAGTTTTGTAACTGCATCACATGCATTGGAAACAACTTCTCTGATGAAAATATCATGGTCTGAATATAACCATTTTTTAATGATTGGAAATATGTTTTCACTGTTAATGGATAAGCTTCCTTTTTTCTTTCTTGCCATAAATTACATCTCCTTTTTATAATATCATGGGGTAAATAATTGATTAGATTAAAGTGATATCTCGGAAAGTGCCTCCGAAATCCTATAAAGGACATGATAGTACAATAGGTTTCAAAAGTCAAGAAAAAATTAGCACTCAAATTTAATGAGTGCTAACAAACCAGAAGAGTAAATAAAAAAATCACAAAATAAAATTGGAAAAATCACAAAAATAAAAATGCTTCAAAAACCCCTTAAATTCGACCTTTTTTCGCTATCAGACTAAATCATGAAAGAAAAGTTATATGGTTGTGTTTTAAAAATGTGATGAAATAGGTTGAAAAAACATCCTCTAAGCTTTTGTCTAAAGTGAAAATTTTATAGGAAATTCCGAGAATCACATTTAATTTCTGCTCCTGAAACAGAATGTTGACAAAAAATCCGTCTATCTCGTTGGCAGAATAGGTTGTGCTCTGTTGTAGAATTTCTTCGGATTGGGAAGGGGATAGACGAAGAACAAGCTTCATCTGTGAGGGTGTTTTTTTACCCTTAATAATCTGGAAAACTTTTTCCTTTGCCAATACCCACGGAAGATAACCTGTATGGGTAAGCTGATATCGGTCAGCTTCTTCTTCTGAAAAAAAATCCGGATTTACGTGTCCGTCTAATTGGTAGCCAAGCTGTGTCTGAATTTCGCCGGATACAAAATCATAAGAATCTAATTCCGTTGTCTGAAATAAAACCTGCATAAAGGGTTTGACATCAAGTATTTGAATTGACTGCATAATATTCTCCTATGTATATAAAGATATAAAAATTATAGCAATATATGATTGGAAAAGCAATGCAGGAGCCCAAACAATAGAGTAGTTATTGTCACAGTTGACAGATTGCATTATAATTAGGAAAAAACAGAGAGGGGTTTGACATGGAAGCGTTATTGGATTTGTTAAAACAGGGTGTAACGGCAGCCCATACCATTTCACACATGAAGAATGTGTTGATAAATGCCGGTTATCAGGAGCTTAATATGGATGAAGACTGGAATCTGGTTCCCGGTGGACGGTATTATCTGAATCTGTATCATACAAATGGGTTGGCTTTTTGTGTTGGAAATAAGGTGAATAAGGATTTTTCTTTTCGAATCGGGATGGCACATAGTGATTATCCCTGTTTTCAGATTAAGCCGGGTATTCAGTTAAAGGGGAACCATGTAACCAAATGGAATGTGGAAATATATGGTGGAATGTATCAGAAGTCATGGTTAGACCGCCCATTAGGAGTTGCCGGACGAGTGATTGTAAGGGGAGAGAATCCTTTTGGTCCGCGTACCATGTTATACAGAAGTGAGAAGGCACTGGCAATTATACCAAGTCTTGCAATTCATATGGATCGGGAGCTGAATAAAAAAGGTGCTTTGGATGTTGCAAAGGAACTGGTTCCGATTGCCGCGTTAAGTGAGAATATGGATTTGCTGGATGAAGTTGCCACAACTCTTTCCGTAGAGAAAAAGGATATAATTGAATATGAGCTTTTTCTTTATAATATGGATAAGCCAACAGTGATTGGATTGGATCAGTCAATGCTGGCTTCTCCGCGGCTGGATAATCTATCTTCCGTTGCAGCCTTAATGGAAGCTTTTACGGAGAATATGGTAAATAATGATAATACGGTTTCTGTCATGACAGTATTTGATAATGAAGAGGTTGGTAGTTTATCAAAGCAAGGGGCAGACAGTGAGCTTCTTTCCATGGTGTTATCCAGAATTGGAACGGTGCTGTTTGATGAATTTGATTTGAAAAAAGTGATAAAGAAGAGCTTTTTGCTGTCTATGGACGTTGCTCATGCATATCATCCGAATTATGATGAGAAATCAGATGCTGAAAATAAATCTTATTTGGGGGATGGTTTTTCTATCAAACGAAGTGTAGGTCAAAAATATGGAACGACAGCAGAAACATCCGCAGTGATTCGACAACTGTGTGAAAAATACAACATTCCGTATACAATTGCTATCAATAAAACAGGAATTCCGGGTGGAAGCACATTAGGCCCTATTGCTTCCTCTCATTTACCCTTCCCATGTGGGGATATTGGTATGCCGATTCTTGCCATGCATTCTGCAACGGAGCTTGGAGCTTTATCGGATTATGAAGCACTAAAAGAATTTACAAAGGTATTTTTTGCTGAATAACAAGAATAATATTTTTTATACTATTTTTTGAATAATAGGAATGGACATCTGCCATACTAAGTCTATCGTAAAAATGAAAGGTATAAAAAATGAAAGCATATGTTATAAAAGAAAGCTGCATATCCTGTGGGTTATGCGTAGCAACCTGTCCGGAAGTGTTTGCTTTTGATGAGGAAGGAATCGCAGAAGCAAACGGAAAGATAACAGATGATATCTATGCATCTGTGGAATCTGCCAGAAATGCATGCCCGGTGGAAGCAATCGATTTGAAAGAAGCGTAAGGCCTGTCGCAAAACGAATTTTTGGAATGTAGTTTACTGTGATTGAACCGATATGTGCAATAAGCCGACATGCATGGCTCAAGTATGAGTGAATTTGACCACCGCTGATTAGAGCGAGATTCGCAGAGCGTATCTCGTCTCTGGCGGTTATTTTTTTAAAAATATTCATTTAATTTTTTCTCAAAATGTTGTAATACAACATATAATCCCATGGCGATTAGACATAGAATGAGAATGGACAACAGCACATTACTCATTTTGAAGACCTGAGAGCCATATATGATGAGATAACCAAGACCTTCTCTGGCTGCAAGAAATTCTCCGATAATAACACCAACAAGGCAGAGTCCGATATTGACCTTCATAATGCTGATAATATTAGGAACATTGCTAGGCAGAACAACGAGATATAAAGATTGTAAACGGGTTCCCTTTAGTGTATCGATAAGCTTAATTTTATCCGGGTCTACATTCATGAAACCGGTATAAATGTTTAATATACTGCCAAAGACCGCTACGGAACAGGCGCATATGATAATGGTTGTTTTGTTTGCACCAAGCCATACGATCAGCAAAGGTGCAAGTGCCGATTTCGGAAGGGAGTTTAACACAACCAGATAGGGCTCTAAAATTTTGGAAATGGTTTCATTCCACCAAAAAAGTGTTGCGATAACCAAACTTCCCATGATGACAATAAAAAAGCTGATAAGGGTTTCAAAAAGACTGATGCCGATATGATGAATTAAGGAACCGTCCTGTAGCATCCTTAAAAAGGTATCCAATAGCTTTGATGGGGAACAAAAAATAAAGTCATTTATAATATGAAGTCTTGCAGTGATTTCCCATACAAATAAAAATACCAATAAGATTGTTATCTGACAGATCAGAACAAAACGTTTCTTCCTTTTTATGGAAGCAACGTAAGCAAGCTGTTCTGCAGATACCGGTTCACAGCCACTTTGCCGGGCATCTTTTTGGTTAAGCTTCGTTTTCATGATTGACAACCTCCCAGATTCTGTTGTAATAAGAATTAAATTCCGGTGCATTTCTTGCGGATTTCGGCGTGCGATTTTCAATACTTAAGTGAATCGGAATCTCTTCGATAATGGTTCCCGGACGCTTAGAAAGTACGATTACTCTGTCTGCCATGGAAATGGCTTCTGCAAGATCGTGGGTTACAAGTAATGTACTGATTCCTTTTTCCTTGATAATACAGCCAATATCATCCGATACATTTAATCTGGTCTGATAATCCAATGCCGAAAATGGTTCATCCAACAAAAGTATTTCCGGTGACAAAACTAAGGTTCTGATCAAGGCTGCTCTTTGCCGCATACCTCCCGACAGCTGCCTGGGATAAGCATCTTTAAATTCCCATAGTCCATAGCTTTTTAACAACTCATCTATAATATCTAAATGAAATTTGTCAAGCTTATGCTGAATTTCCAGACCTAAGGTCAGATTTTTGTAAATGGTTCTCCATTCCAGTAAATGATCCTTTTGCAGCATGTAACCGATATGAAGATCGGATTCTTCAATTGGTCTGCCTTTTATTTGAATACTTCCGGAAGAAGCTCTCAGTATGCCTGCGACTAAATTTAACAACGTAGTTTTTCCACATCCACTCGGTCCGACAAATGAAATAAATTCATTTTTGTGCAAAGAAAATGAAATGTCTTTAAGTGAGTGCGTTTCACAAGATGTTGTGTGATAAATGTAATTTACTTTAAAAAAATCTAGTAATGGTATTTGCATTTTTTCACTTCCTTTCGACACTTACTATATTGTATTCAAATAATAAAAAAATGAGAAAACTATTGAAAAAACAAGGGTTGACGAAAAAATTTTCATCTTCTATAATGAGTTACGCTTAGAAAAATGAGAAGAAGAAAAATTATTGAATAGTATAAATGAAATACGAAAATACTATATAAAAGCAGTAAAAAGTAAGGTGATTTTATGGGTAAAATAACAAGAGCAGAGCTTGCAAAGCGGAAAAGAATTGCACTCTATAAAAAAATAATTATATATGGTTTTCTTGCTATGACTATTTTGCCTATTATATCCGGAATTTTTTTATTATATAAAATGAACCAGATGGAACAGAAGCTGGATTACGTGTTAAGTACCGATGGTGGCGATTATCTGACGTATCGTTCCAGCAAAGATGCTTTGACAGAGAATCCCAATGCTTCAAGTGGTGTATTTTCATCGGATAACAAAGTAAATCTTGCCAATGCGGATGTTACCTCCGGAGTACTTCAGAATACAGAGGATGACTCTGATGCACAGGAAGGAAAGGACGAGTCGGAAAAGACAGAAGCAAAGAGAGTTTATCTGACCTTTGATGATGGACCATCCATTTATACAGGACAGATTTTGGATATCTTAGCTGCCAATCATGTAAAAGCAACCTTTTTTGTAATTGGCAGAGATGAAGAATATTATGACTATTATAAGAGAATTGTGGATGAAGGGCATACCATTGGAATGCATTCCTACACCCACGTATATCAGGATCTGTATGAATCAAAAGAATCCTTTGGAAATGAGATTACAATGCTTCAGGATTTGATTTATCGTGTAACCGGTGTAAAATCAACGATTTTCCGGTTTCCGGGAGGCAGCTCCAATCAGGTGTCCCAGTTGCCGATTGAAACCTATATTTCTTATTTGAATGAAAATGGTATAACCTATTATGATTGGAATGCATTAAGCGGAGATGCAGTTACCTCCGGATTATCACCGGAGCAGCTGGTAAGTAATATTATGAATGATGTGGAGAAGAATCAGAATTCCATTGTACTGATGCATGATTTGCAGACAACACACACAACGGTTGAATCCTTACAGCTTCTCATTGATACCTTAAAGTCAGAGGGATATGAGATTTTACCGATTGATGAGAATACCCCTTTGATCCAACATGTTCCGTATACAGAAGCAAATTAACAGAAAAAATCAGTCCTGTACATTGTACAGGATTTTTTTTTGCACAAAGCAATGAGCCAGAATACGTGCCTGCACAGTAGGCGGCTGCCGTGATAACCTGAAAAACTTACAAAGCATATTTTTCATAATTTAAAAAATTTATGCCGGCTTGGATTCCATTATGGAATAGATATGTAGGAAAAAAGGGTGTATAATAGGATGCAATTCAGTTAGGAAGCAGGGAAGAACAGATTATGACATACGAAAATGCAATGAACTGCATAGGAGAAATTCAAAAAAAAGGAAGCATATTAGGTTTGGGTCCGGTAAAGGAGCTGTTGTCAAGATTAGGGAATCCCCAGGATCAGGAACAGATAATCCATGTTGCGGGAACCAATGGAAAAGGAAGTATCTGTACATTTTTAGAAGAGATGTATCGGGCAGAGGGAAAAGTAGTGGGAAGATATATTTCACCCACCATACACTGTTATCTGGAACGGTTTCAGATGAATGGAAAATACATGGAGGAACAGGTCTTTGCAAGGCTGTTTTCTCAGGTCTACGGGGTTTATTGCGATATGCAAAAGGAGGGGATGGAGCTTCCCACTGCATTTGAGATAGAAACCGCAATCGCATTTTTGTATTTTCAACAGGCAGATATCGTAATATTGGAAACGGGAATGGGCGGAAGAGAAGATGCAACCAATGTAGTGAAGAAGCCTCTTTGTACCGTCTTTGCATCCATTGGAATGGATCATATGCAGTTTTTGGGAGATACGATAGAAAAGATTGCTTATGAAAAGGCCGGCATTATGAAAAATGGAAGCTGTGCAGTCTGCTATCCCAATTGTGATGAGGTGAATTCTGTTTTAAAGAAGGAATTTGATAGGGTTAATGAAGTTGACATAATAGATAGACGTAAAATGGTTGACATAATAGATAGACATAATATAGTTGACATAAAAAGTGAACATAATGCAAGTATTTTCTTTATCGATAAAAATGATATCCGGATTATAGAAGAGACCTTAACGGGAAGCACATTTATATATGAAGGAGAAGAATACAGCATATCACTTGGAGGCAGGTATCAGATCTATAATGCAGCGACGGCAATCAAGGTAAAGCTGGTATTGGATCACACATTAAAAAAGGAAGCTCTTTTAAATGCAAAATGGGAGGGGCGCTTTGATTTGATTTCCCAAAATCCCATATTTATCAAGGATGGTGCCCATAATGTAGATGGAGTGACAGCCCTGCGGGAAAGTATAGAAAAACATTTTACAAACTATCATTTAATCTTTATAATAGGAGTATTAAGGGATAAAGAATACGAGAAAATGATGGAGCTGATATGTCCTCTTGCAAAAAAGATATATACCATAACGCCGCCGGTGGAACGGGGACTTTCCGGAGAAATACTTGCCCGGGTTGTAAAACCTTATTGCAGTGATGTTACGTATTGCCATAGTATTGATGAGGCAGTTACGAAAGCGATGGAAAGTGCAAAGGAAGATGATGCAAGGTGTGGGATTATTGCATGGGGTTCATTGTCCTATATTGGAGAACTGTAAATGGAGCGAATTCACAAAATAATGACACACCCTTTATATGTGTCTTGCAGAGAGAAAATTGACAGATTAGAGAAGAACAGAATATTTTGCAGGCATGGACTTTCCCATAGTCTGGATGTTGCAAGAATCTTATACATAAAAACGTTAGAAAATAATATTCCTATAAAAAAGGATGTTATATACGCAGTTGCACTGCTTCACGATATCGGACGGGCTTTGGAATATGAGCAGGGTGTATCCCATCATGAGGCAGGAGTGGAGATTTCCGAAAGGATATTGAGGGAATGTGATTACACAAAGGAAGAGTGCAATCGGATGTTGTGTGCCATTGGTGCACATAAAGAAAAAACGGAATTAGGTTCAATATTATGTCAACTTCTTTATGAAGCAGATAAAGAAAGCCGTCCGTGCTTTGAATGTGAAGCTTCGGCCCAGTGTTACTGGAGCGGGGAAAGAAAAAATAAAACGATAATATATTAACGAGGTACTTTATGAAGATAGGAAACAAAGAATTTGATCTACAAAACCATTTCTACATGATGGGGATCCTGAATGTGACACCGGATTCCTTTTCCGATGGTGGCAGATACGATAATATGGATGCCGCATTTGCTCATGTGGAGAAGCTGATTGAAGACGGAACGGATATTCTGGATATTGGAGGAGAGTCTACAAGACCGAACCATATTAAGATATCTTCCCAGGAGGAGATAGACAGGGTTTGTCCCATTATTGAAGAAGTAAAAAGACGATTTGATATTCCAATCTCTTTAGATACCTATAAAAGTGACGTGGCAAAGGCAGGAATTTTGTCCGGTGCGGATCTGATAAATGATATATGGGGATTAAAATGGGATGGAACAATGGCAAAGGTGATTGCAGATGCTGATATTCCATGCTGTCTGATGCACAACAGAAAGAATACGGACTACACCGATTTTGTGGAAGATGTATTAAAGGATTTGCAGGAAAGTGTGGATATGGCATTAACAGCCGGAATCCGTAAGGAAAATATTATGTTAGATCCGGGAATCGGTTTTGCAAAGGATTTGAATCAGAATCTTTCTCTAATGAAGCATTTGTCCCGTTTGCAGGAATTGGGGTATCCGGTTTTGCTGGGAACATCGAGAAAATCAATGATTGGATTAACCTTGGATTTGCCGGTAGACCAGCGGGAGGAAGGAACACTTGCAACCTCCGTATTAGGCTTGGAAGCAGGCTGTTGTGTATTCCGGGTACATGATGTTAAGACCAATCTAAGAGGATTGAAGATGACAGAGGCAATGCTGAAGGCAGAATAATGTTTTAAAGCATACGAGTTTGTATTGTAGAATACGACAATTTATATAAAGAATAAAATCGGGAGAGTATACATGGATCAGATTACAATAAAAGGTCTTGAGACTTTTGGGTATCATGGCGTATTTGAAGAAGAGTCTTTTCTGGGACAAAAATTTATCATAGATGCGGTTTTGTATCTGGATACAAGAAAGGCCGGTAAGACAGATGATTTGAATTTATCTGTAGATTATGGAGAAGTCTGCAAATTGATCAAAAAAATTGTAGAGGTGGAACGTTTTTCTTTGATCGAAAGTCTGGCGGAAGAAATCGCAGCCAGAACATTGCTTACCTATTCATTGGTACGTCAGGTGGAGATAACCGTTTATAAGCCATGGGCACCGGTATTGATTTCCATGGATACGGTAGCGGTTTCCATTAAAAGAGGGTGGCATCGCCTGTATCTTTCCATTGGTTCAAACATGGGAGATAAAGAGGGCTATCTGGATTTTGCGATTGATCGGATTAATGCGTTGAACGATTCGAAGGTAACAAAAGCTTCCGATTACATTGTAACAAAGCCCTATGGAGATGTGGAACAGGATGATTTCTTAAACGGTGCATTAGAGGTTGAGACGTTACAGACACCGGAGGAATTTTTAGAGACAATCCATAAGATTGAACAGGATGCCCATCGGGAACGACTGGTTCACTGGGGACCTAGAACTTTGGATATTGATATTTTATTTTATGATGATGCAGTGATTATGGAGGAGGATTTGCAAATACCTCATGTGGAGATTCCGAAACGGGAGTTTGTTTTACAACCCCTTTCCCGGATTGCACCATATTATATTCATCCGGTTATACATAAAACGGTTATGGAAATGCTGTCCGACTTGGAAGCACAGGCATTGTAAAATAATTCACAAGCCTCTGAAAAATAAGAAAACAGATAGGAGAAACCAGATGGTACAGGATTTAAGTGTTACAAGAGAAAAGATAGATGAGGTTGACAAAAAAATCGTTTCTTTAATAGAAGAAAGAATGAATCTTGCATTGGAGGTTGCGAAGTATAAGATATCCACAGGAAAACCCATCTATGATCGTGAAAGGGAACTGGAAAAATTAGATAAATTAGGCTCATTAGCCAACAGTGAATTTAATGAAAAAAGTGTCCGGGAATTATTTTCCCAGATTATGTCGGTGTCAAGACGGTATCAGTATCGGATTATCGGGGATCAGGATAATGAAATCGGCAGCCAGTTTAAGCAGGTAGATCATTTTGTTTATACCGGGGATACAAAGGTTGTTTATTGCGGTGTGCCCGGTGCGTTTGCAGAAAGTGCATTGTATAAGTTTTTTGGAAATGAAGTTTCGGTTTCCAATGTAAGTGCCTTTAAGGAGGTTGCAAAGTCTGTTTCACAGAATCAGGCAGATTACGGAGTATTACCGATTGAGAATTCTACTGCCGGGTTTGTAAACGGAATTTTTGACCTGTTAGAACAGTACCACCTTCATATTGTGGGAGAGCAGCTTGTGCAGGTTAATCAGTGTTTGTTAGGTCTGCCGGGAACAGATTTGACTAAGGTTAAAAAAGTAATTTCCCATCCCCAGGGATTGATGCAGTCTAAGGCTTATTTGGAAAATACAAATTGGAAACAGGAAAGTATGATTAATACAGCGTTAGCTGCCAAAAAGGTAAAGGATGACGGGGATGCTACACAGGTTGCCATTGCCAGTGCCAGAGCTGCAGAGCTTTACGGATTGGAGATTATCAATCCGCAGCTGAATGAATCTGACCAGAATGCAACCCGTTTTGTTATTGTATCCAATAAAAAGGAATATGAGAAAACTGCAAATAAGGTCAGCATTTCATTTTCTTTGTCTCATGAGTGCGGTACTTTGTATAATATTCTGGCACATTTTATTTTTAACAGTATTAATATGACAAGCATTGAGTCAGTTCCCATACCGGATAAACAATGGGAATACTGCTTCTTTGTAGATTTTGAGGGGTCTTTGGAGGATAATGATGTGAAAAATGCATTAAAAGGAATTCAGGCAGAGACAGAGAATTTTAAGATTTTAGGATGTTTTGCCGGAAAATAAAAGGGGGAATTTGGGTGGCATATAAAACATTTGCAGCCATTGATGTAGGCTCAAGAGACGTAACTATGAAAATTTTTGAGATTACCGCAAAAAAAGGATATCGTGTTTTGGATCATGTCAGTACCATTTTGGAATTGGGGTCTGATACCTATAAAGATGGGTATATTTCTCAGGAATCCATTGACCGTCTTACAGATATCTTGAAAGGTTTTACGAAAAAAATGAAGGAGTACGATACAACCGAGTATTGTGCTTATGCTACCAGTGCAATCAGAGAGGCGAAGAATAATATTATGGTATTAGACCAGATTAAGCTTCGGACGAATATACACGTTAAAATTCTTAGTAATTCGGAACATCGTTTTTTGATGTATAAGGGGCTGGCAGTCGGCGCGGATAATTTTGACAGCATTGTAGAAAAAAATACCGCCATTGTTGATATGGGTGCCGGTAATATTCAGATTTCTTTAATGAATAATGGAAAATTAACGGCAACGCAGAGTATTCCCATCGGTGCATTACGAGTTAGGGAACGGCTGAATTCTTTCCGAATTGACCGTAAGAGTCTGGAGCGGGCTATGGAAGAATTGATTGGCAATGAAATCGAAACCTTCCGGCATTATTATCTGGGAGGCAGGGAGATTAAGAATGTAATTGCAATCGGGGATGAAATCGACCGGTTGATCTCTTTAGCGCCGGAGCTTGGAATTTCGGATCATTTAAATGAACAGCAGCTTCGGGCGATTTTTGATAAATTAAGATCTAAGAATCCTATGGACCTGGTGATGGAGTATAATATTCCATATGAAAGAGCAACTCTCTTGCTACCGGCATGTATGATTTACGGAATCTTTTTAAATCAGGCAAAGGCGGATCTTATTTGGACACCTCATGTTGATCTTTGTGACGGTATGATTGTAGAACAGTTGGAAAAGAGCAAAAAGCTTTCCTTTGAACGAAATTTTGAGGACGATATCCGTTCCATGGTACATCAGATTGCAAAGCGTTATCATTGTGATAATATTCATAATTACAATGTGGTTGCCATAGCCTGTCGCATTTTTGACCGTACAAAAAAATTACATGGATTGGGAAAACAGGAACGGTTGCAGCTGGAGATTGCCGCAATGCTTCATGATTGTGGAAAATTCATTAATATGATGAATGCCGGTGCCAATTCCTATGCAATTATTATGTCAACCGAAATTATGGGGATTTCCCATGAGGAGCGGGAGGAAATAGCGAATATTGTCAAATATAATTCTGTAGAGCTTCCGGATTATCGGGAGATACGTACGGAATTGGATGATACCAATTATATTAAGATAGCAAAATTAACCGCTATTTTGAAGATTGCCAATGCAATGGATCGTTCCCATAAGCAAAAGGCAAATTCCTACAGTATTACGTTAAAGGAGAAGCAATTACTGATTACGGTAGATACATTGTATGATTTAACATTAGAACGGGGATTGTTTGATGACAAGGCGGACTTTTATACGAAGGTATATGGTGTAAGACCGGTTATCAAGCGAAAGGGGGCATAAATATGGCTGAGAAAAGTAAATATTTAAAACCGGAATATCTGGAAAACAGAGAGCTTTCCTGGCTGGAATTTAACAAGCGGATTCTCAATGAGGCAGTGGATAAGAATAATCTGCTTTTTGAAAGAATGAAATTTTTGAGTATTACCGCATCGAATCTGGATGAATTTTTTATGGTTCGTATTGCATCCTTGATGGACATGGTTCATGCCGGCTATAAGAAGACGGATATTGCAGGTATGACTGCCAAGGAACAGTTAGAAGCAATCCTGCCGGAAGCAAAGGAATTTATGGCAAATCAGTATAAAATCTGGAATCGTTCATTGTTGCCGATGCTGGAGAAAAACGGACTCCACTTTATAAAGCATCATGAGGATCTGAATGAGGAACAGGAAAGATTTGTAGATGAATATTTTATGAGAAATGTTTATCCGGTTCTGACACCAATGGCTGTAGATTCGTCCCGTCCGTTTCCGTTGATTCAGAACAAATCACTGAATATCGGAGCTTTGATTAAGGATAAGAAAAACGAAGGTGTGATTGATATTGCAACGGTACAGGTACCGAATGTGTTACCTCGTATTGTTCAGATTCCATCAGATAAAAACGGGACTACCATTATTTTGTTAGAGGAACTGATTGAGCGGAATCTTGACAAACTGTTCTTAAATTATACCATTTTATCTGCACATCCATATCGTGTCATGAGAAATGCCGACCTGACCATTGATGAGGATGAGGCTGCGGATTTGTTAAAGGAAATCGAAAAACAGTTGAAAAAACGTCAATGGGGCGAGGTTATCCGTCTTGAAGTAGCGGATACTATGGACAAACGTCTAGAAAAGAAGCTGGCAGAAAAGTTAAACGTAGACAATAATTATGTGTATAAGATTAAAGGTCCTCTTGACTTGACCTTTTTAATGAAAGCATATGGTCTGGATGGTTTTCAGCAGTATAAAATACCGAAATTCACTCCCCAGCCGGTTCCGGGACTGGACAAGGAGAGAGGTATTTTTGAGCAGATCAGGGAGCACGACATTTTGTTACATCATCCGTATTATGAGTTTACACCGGTTGTTGACTTTATATCTCAGGCGGCAAAGGATCCGGATGTGTTGGCAATCAAGCAGACCCTGTATCGTGTCAGCGGTAATTCACCTATCGTTGCATCTTTGGCAAAGGCTGCCGAGAACGGAAAACAGGTTACGGTATTGGTGGAATTAAAAGCGAGATTTGATGAGGAAAACAATATCGGCTGGGCGAAGATGTTAGAGAAGGCAGGCTGCCATGTTATTTACGGTCTTGTTGGATTGAAGACGCACTCAAAGATTGCGCTGGTTGTTCGTCGGGAAGAGGACGGAATCCGCAGATATGTTCATCTTGGAACCGGTAACTATAATGATGTAACGGCGAAATTATATACCGATATGGGTCTGTTGACCTGTGATGATGCCATCGGTGAGGATGCAACAGCAGTCTTTAACATGCTTTCCGGTTATTCAGAACCACCGGTATGGAATAAGCTGATTGTAGCACCAATCTGGATGAAGGATCGTTTTCTTACATTGATTGCCAGAGAGGCGGAAAATGCAAAGAAGGGTAAGCCTGCAAGAATTGTTGCAAAGATGAATTCTTTGTGTGATCCTACTATCATCGAAGCTTTATATAAGGCGAGCGGAGCAGGTGTTAAGATTGAGTTGATCATTCGGGGTATTTGCTGTTTGAAAACAGGAATTCCCGGTATCTCAGAGAATATTACGGTTCGTTCCATTGTAGGAGATTTCCTTGAGCATGCAAGAATTTTCTATTTTTATAATGACGGAAGAGAAGATGTATTCATGGGAAGTGCCGACTGGATGCCTCGTAATCTGGACAAACGTGTGGAGATTACATTCCCTGTTGAGGATGCCGCTTTGAAAAAAGCAGTGATCGGTATTTTGAGATTACAGCTTGCAGATACGTTAAAGGCTCATATTTTGATGCCGAATGGAAGACATTATGAAAAACAGGATTTGCGTGGATTGGAAAAAATCTGTGCACAGGATGAATTCAGACGTCTTGCCATGGAAAGAAATTATGCCGAAGAAGACAAAGAGTCTATGAACCATATATTTGAACCGGCAACAGGTGGGAAAAATTAATAAAAAGAAACATAAATTGTGCTTGACTTACATATAGATGTATGGTAATATGGTTGAGGTTGTGAGAACAACAGACAACAAAGCAGAGTATCCACTCTCACCTTAGCGCAGGGGCGACTCGGGTTAATATTAGAGATTTATGCATATTATATGTGAAAGCCTAATAGAAGTGGATAGAATGCTATTCACTTCTTTTTTATTCATATTTTAGGAGGTACAAAACCATTAACGAGTTAATGATTAATGAGCAGATTCGCGACAAGGAAGTTCGTTTGATTGGAACAGCGGGAGAGCAGCTTGGTATCATGTCATCAAAGGATGCTATGAAGCTGGCGAGGGAAGCAGAATTAGATTTAGTTAAGATTGCACCTAACGCTCAACCACCGGTATGTAAGATTATAGATTATGGTAAATACCGTTATGAACTTGCAAGAAAAGAAAAGGAAGCTAAGAAAAAACAAAAAACCATTGATGTAAAAGAGGTTCGCCTGTCACCAAACATTGATACCAATGACTTGAATACAAAGGTAAATCAGGCAAGAAAGTTCCTTTCAAAGGGTGATAAAGTTAAAGTTACACTTCGTTTCCGTGGTAGAGAGCTTGCACATGTGAATCAGTCAAAGGTAATTCTTGATGATTTTGCAAAAGAGCTTGAAGATATTGCAAGTATCGATAAGCCTGCAAAATTCGAAGGTCGTAGCATGATTATGATCTTAACAAAGAAATAGTTTATATGGTAGGGTGCCCCGTTGCACACTGATTATATATAAGTGAAAGACATTTAAGGAGGAAATAATAATGCAGAAATTAAAAACAAACAGAGCAGCAGCTAAACGTTTTAAAAAGACAGGAAGCGGAAGCTTAAAAAGAAATAAGGCTTATAAGCGCCATATCTTGACAAAGAAGACTACTAAGAAGAAGAGAAATCTTAGAAAAGCAGCTATGATGGATAAGACAAACGAAAAGGTAATGAAGAAAATCTTACCTTATCTTTAAGATTGATTAATTAGGAGGAATTTTGAGATGGCAAGAGTAAAAGGCGGATTAAACGCAAAGAAGAGACATAACAGAACATTAAAACTTGCAAAGGGTTATAAGGGAGCAAGATCAAAACAGTATAGAGTTGCTAAGCAGTCAGTTATGAGAGCACTTACTTCTTCATATGCTGGACGTAAGCAGAAAAAGAGACAGTTCAGACGTCTTTGGATCGCTCGTATCAATGCTGCAGCAAGAATGAATGGTTTATCATACAGCAAATTCATGTATGGTTTAAAATTAGCAGGTGTTGACATGAACAGAAAGATGCTTGCTGAGCTTGCAGTTTCTGATGCAGAAGGTTTTGCAAAATTAGTAGAAGTTGCTAAGGCAAAGCTTGCATAATATAGGAATGTAACTGGGTATGCTTCATGCATATCGGATGTTCGTATATAAGATTGGGGAGAAGGGTATAGCTGTTTAGGCAGCTATATCCGAATCTCTAATAAATTTAAAAATGGTCTTGCATTTTTTGTTAGAATGTAGTAGACTATATGAGGTTGTGAAACAACAGTAAGTGAATATGCGGAAGTGCTGGAACTGGCAGACAGGCTAGACTAAGGATCTAGTGGTGGCAACATCGTGTGGGTTCAAGTCCCATCTTCCGCAGGAAAAAGAAAAGAGTTAAGCGATGCTTAGCTCTTTTTTTTATGCCGAGGAGTCCCTTGAACCCATGGTTCAAGGTCTCTTCGCCAAGGTTGGCTCGTCGGTCGGTTCGGAGGGAAAAAGGTTCACCGAACCTTTTTCAGAAACCTCCTCACCCCATCATCCGCGTGATAAGAGTGAGGATAAGCGATGCTCAGTTTTTCCTTTTTACGTTGAGGAATTCTTTGAACCCAGGGTTCAAGGTCTCCTCGCCAAGGCTGGCTCGTCGGTCGGTTCGGAGGGAAAAAGGTTCACTGAACCTTTTTCAGAAACCTCCCCACCCCATCATCCGCGTGATAAGAGAGAGGATAAGAGATGCTTAGTTTTTCCTTTTTACGTTGAAGAATTCTTTGAATTTAAGATTCAAGGTCTCCTCGCCAAGGCTGGCTCGTCGGTCGGTTCGGAGGGAAAAAGGTTCGCTGAACCTTTTTTAGAAACCTCCTCACCCCATCATCCGTAGAATAAGCGGTGGGGATAGGCGATGCTTAGGGTATATCAACACAGCAGAATCGGAGCAGAAGAAAGGACAATATGGAACAATCAAATAAATTTATAAAAAACAATCCTGATGATAAAATATGGTGGGTAAATAACCCTGAAACAGTTGGTGAATGGTTATTTAGTTTTGATAAAAAACATATTTTCAATATATTCAGGGATTATCCACATGAACTGACTGATGAACAGAAAAAAATATTTGATGAAGAAAACCCATACTGGGTGAATTTCTTCAAAGAGAGAGATTAAAAAACAAAGGTATATAATTCTGTACCTATGCCTTTTTATTAGGACAAATACTCTTATAGTTTGTCTGGATAGTAAAAATGGCAGTATTGATAAAAGTGGTTAGTTTAAAGGCTCATATAAATTACAATAGTGGAAGCAACAAAATACATTCCTCCCCGATTAACAAAAATATCCCTCTCTGCATAATAATGTAATAGAAGGTACATATTGGTTCAGCATTTGGAAAGATAGTATATTGCTGAAAATTATAGAATGGAAGATAGGGAAAAGAAAAAGGAGTATTGTATGGAGTTTACAAATTATGCGACGGTTCTGCCGATTGTGATTATCTGTTATCTGGTAGGAATTTTTTGTAAAAACAATCACAGGATTCCGGACAAGAAGATACCGGAAATTGTTGGAATTATGGGTGGTATTATTGCAATTCCCGCAATGTATATCATGCCGGATTTCCCGGCAACGGATATAATTACTGCCATCAGTGTTGGTATTATGTCGGGATTAGCCAGTACCGGTATCAATCAATTGTATAAACAAAAAAAGAAGGATGATGGAAATGGTTATTAATGTTCATGCTGGTCATAATGCAGATGGGCGAACAGCCTGTGGTGCCATAGGATTAATTAAGGAATCTACGGAAGCAAGAAGGGTTAAGGACGAAGTGATCCGCCAGCTAAAGGCGTTAGGGCATATTGTATATGATTGTACGGTGGATAATGCAAGAAATGTATCAGCAAATCTCAGAGAAATTGTGGCAAAATGTAATGCACATACAGTTGATCTGGATGTCTCCATTCATTTTAATGCAGGTGCATATGATAAGAGAGGAAATGGAAAATCCTGTGGAACGGAAGTATTGATTTATAATAGCAATAGCAAGGCAAAAAAATATGCGGAAGCCACATGCAGGGAAATATCAAAGCTTGGATTTACAAATCGTGGTGTGAAGCTCAGAAAGAATTTGTATGTATTACATCATACAAATGCACCTGCCATGCTGGTTGAATGTTGCTTTGTAGATGATGCGGATGATGTAAGATTATATCACACAGAAAAAATGGCATCTGCAATCGTAAAGGGTATTACAGGAACGTCACATCCCGGAAATGTATCGAATAATAATAGGGATACAGAAATTCAGCCATTGCCGGAACAAGGCTCTTATAGGGTTAAAGTGACAGCGTCTGTTCTAAATGTGCGAAAGGGTGCAGGCACGGACTATCCAATTGTAACTACGGTAAAAAAGGATGAGGTGTATACCATTGTAGGTGAGTCAGCGGGATGGGGAAAACTGAAATCCGGTGTAGGATATATTTATTTGAACTATACAAAAAGAATATAACAAAAATCAGGTTGAAATGGGAGTGCTTCCGGGAGGCGCTCCTTTCTCTTTAAAATTGTTTCTTTATAGAATGATTATGTTATAGTATAATAACCGTAGTTTTTGTTATGATAACTTACATTTTGTGCCGTAGGCAGTTGCGAAAACTATTGTTATGGATTGCTTTGGCAGCTTGTTGCATATGACGATAATTAAAAAACTAATGGAGGATATAAAATGGCGGAACAAGAAAATAGCAAAGATTTAATAAGCGTATTGTGGAGCGGAGCAGATATTCTACGATCAAAAATGGATGCAAATGAATACAAAGATTATTTGTTAGGCATTGTATTTTATAAATATCTGTCAGATTCTTTTTTAATTAAAGTTTACGATTTGATTTATGATGAAAAACCGGAAAATATGAAAGTTGCTCTTGAAGCATACATAGAGGCTCTGAAAGATGAAAGTGCAGAGGAATTAAAAGAGCAAATTAAATCCGAATTTCATTATATTATAGAACCTGATTTGACGTATACATGTTTTGCTGAGGCGGCAAAAAATAATTCTTTTAATCGTGAACAATTACAAAAGGGTTTTAATAATATTGAACAAAGTGATGCAATATTTGCTGATTTGTTTACGGATATTGATTTATACTCGAATCGTTTGGGAACGGGCGACCAAAAGCAGAGTGATACTATTTCAAGTTTGATTAAGGAAATTGATAAGGCTGATTTACTTAATTCAGATTCGGATGTGTTGGGAAATGCATACGAATATTTAATCGGACAATTTGCTTCGGAAACAGGAAAAAAGGCGGGAGAATTTTATACACCGCAAGCAGTTTCAAAAATACTAACAAAGATTGCTATATCGGGGCAGGAAGATAAGATGGGTCTATCTGTTTATGATCCTTGTATGGGTTCTGGTTCGCTTTTGTTAAATGCAAAAAAATATTCTACACAGGCAAGAACAATAAAATATTATGGACAAGAATTGATGACTTCAACTTATAACCTGGCAAGAATGAATATGTTCCTTCATGGTATCGTTCCTGAAAATCAAAAACTTCGTAATGGCGACACCTTAGATGGAGATTGGCCTACAGGAGAAGAAACTGATTTTAATATGGTTTTGATGAATCCTCCATATTCAGCAAAATGGAGTGCGGCAGCAGGATTCTTGCAGGATGAAAGATTTAGTGATTATGGAGTTTTGGCACCAAAATCAAAAGCTGATTATGCATTTTTGCTTCATGGTCTATATCATTTAAAGAATAATGGAACGATGGCAATTGTCTTACCGCATGGTGTGTTATTTAGAGGTGCGGCAGAAGGAAAAATAAGGGAAAAACTTCTACGTTCCGGAAATATCTATGCGGTTATCGGACTACCTTCAAATTTGTTTTATAACACTTCAATTCCAACCTGTATCATTGTATTAAAGAAACATAGAGATGGAAGAGATGTGCTATTTATAGATGCATCGAAGAAATTTGAAAAAGGGAAAAAACAGAATGCGATGACAGATGAGCATATCGATTCTGTTTTGGAATTATATAGTAAACGTGAAACAGTTGAAAAAGAATCATATCTTGCTTCTTTTGAGGATATTGAAAAGAATGATTTTAACCTAAATATTCCAAGATATGTTGACAACTTTGAACAAGAAGAGGAAATCGACATCAATGATCTATTATCAGAAATGAAGAAAACAGATGAGGAGATTGAACAAGTCCAAAAGGAGTTTGCATCTCTTATGAAAGATTTGACCGCTTCAGATGAAAAGGTATTGGAATCACTAAATAGTTTGATTGAAATGATTGAGAGGTGATTTGTATGGAAAATCCAAAGATTAGATTTAAAGGATACACAGAAGCTTGGGAACAGCGTAAGTTAGGGGATTTGGTTGAGCGTGTAACAAGGAAAAATCAAGATTTAGTATCAGAACTTCCCCTTACGATATCTGCACAATATGGTTTGATTGATCAGAATAAATTTTTTGATAAGAGAGTAGCAAGTAAAGATGTCAGCGGTTATTACCTGATTGAGAATGGAGAATTTGCTTATAATAAAAGTACATCAACAGATGCACCGTGGGGAGCTATTAAAAGACTGGATCGCTATGAAAATGGCGTATTATCTACACTTTATATTGTATTTGGCATAAAAAAAGATAATCCTGTAGATTCCGATTTCTTGGTATCTTACTACAGCACAAACTTGTGGCATAAAGCTATTCATGAGATTGCTGCTGAAGGGGCGAGAAATCATGGACTCTTGAATATAGCACCAGCAGATTTTTTTGAAACAAATCTAACGATAGCACAAGATATTGAAGAACAGAAGAAAATTGGGAAGTATTTTGAGAAGATAGAAGGGCTCATCACTCTTCACCAG
>CAKRAK010000027.1 GCA_934294885.1 uncultured Lachnospiraceae bacterium
CAGACAGACAGACAGACAGACAGACAGACAGAACGATAGCATTATAGCTTTCGTTTTATTTTTGTGGATAGATTTAAAAAACACAGGATAGGAATCGCATTATGAATATGCGACCCCTATCCTGTGTTTTTTTGTAATTGGATTTTATGAATGGAATTGTAACAATTTCAGTATTGAATTCCTTGTACATTTAAGATGATAAATAAATGATAGGAGGATATCCGTAATCGTAAGAAGGAAACCACTTATTATGTACGTGTCAGAGTCTCCAAGGTAGATTCTGTTGGAAAGAAGATTTGTTGCAAGGATGGTGTGGTGCGGATAAATAAACTGATGAAGTAGAGCCTAGATATTTGCAGATTTTTTATGAGTATTAATTTACATTACAAAAGGTAAGGACAAATGTACTTTCAAAAAATATCGGATTTTGTAACTAAATTCTCTATTGTGGCTCATACATTAAATGATTGTTCAGAATTGGAAGGGATAGATTTAATATGATTAAAAGTAAAGTTGATTTAAAGGAATATTTAGAGGCAGATAAAAAAAATTTAGGACGAAATAAAAATAGACCATCAATGTTTGATACCATATGGAAGTTTGAAATTGCATTGCGGAAACTTGAATATTATACAAATGTTCACAAAAACCCAATGTTGAGGTTAGTAAAATGTTACTGGAAAATTAAATATAAAATATTAGAATGCATGTGTGGATTTAAAATACCTATTAACGTATTTGGAAAGGGATTGAGTATAGCACATCAAGGAACCATTATAGTAAATCCATGCACTAAAATAGGAGAAAATTGCAGAATTCATGTAGGCGTTAATATTGGTACTGCAGCTGGTTCATCAAAACTTGTTCCTACAATTGGTAATAATGTATATATTGCCCCAGGTGCGAAGATATTTGGAGATATTAAAATAGCAAATGGTATAGCAATAGGAGCGAATGCAGTTGTATGTAAGGATTTTTTAGAGGAAAATATTACAATTGCAGGTGTACCGGCTAAGAAAATTAGTCAAAAGGGAAGTAAGGGATTAATGAACAATTACGAATAATATATTTGGCTTAAATTGTAAGAATGATTTTTTCTATAATATAGTTCAGTATAAAAATAACAAAATAGGGAATGTCTTAATTCTTATGAAGCCGGATTCAGTTGAATCCGGCTTTTGTCATTTATGAATTACAACGTAGCGTAAATATTAGTTGGATTATTACAAAAAACAGCTTTCGACAGCAGTTGATGGATTCCTTATAAGGACATCTGCGACCGTCGGTACTTAATAAGTGCGAAGCACGAATTTAGTACCGCTACGAGGAGCAGACAGTGGGAACGGTCCTTGAAAGGAACCATCACTGCGTAAGAAAGCGTCCGGGTAAGCACGATTCCAACGCTTACTTGACGGTAACGAATTTCACAACCACCTTTCTCGATTAACTTGTTTATGATATAATCGGATTATATTTTTAAGCAATTGCGAAACATCCTGTAGCCGTTATTATCTTGTGCAAAATTTATATTATATAAGCAGGCTCTTGTAGCACACCGGTACTTAACGAGGGAAAGCGTTAGCGCATCCCGAGTTTAGTACCGCTGTGTGCGGATGAAGCGCAAGCGTGCCTGCGATATAATATAAATTTTGCACAGATATAAAGAATCGGTGTTTCGCAATCGTCTGATCATTTTTTCGTTGAGAGGTGTTATCATGAGTGATTCAAGTAGGTTTTACCTCCTGTTCGGAGGTTTGTTTTTTTCCTTTGGTGTTGCAAGTGGTATTGCCGCAGTATGGATTTTGTTAACTACGTGGAGTTGGGAAGCCGCAGGAGCCATGCTCTTCTTTGCTATTATTTTTGGTGGCATTGGAGGAGCATTTTTAATATCCCAGATAAAAGCAGCGAATCGACAAAAACGTATAAAGCGAGAGGGAACTCACTATACGGGAAAAATATACGGATATGTAGAGGACAGACGCATCATGGTTAATGAATCTTATCCAATCAATACGAAGGTGCGGTACTTTGACAAGTATGATGTGGAAAGAGAAGCAGTTGTTCCTACCGGATTTTTGAAGGGCTCTGGTGATTTCCCAATCGGAGCAACCATTGATATTATTGTATTGGATTCTGATTGTACATGGGTAAAAGGTTCGGTTCGTTATGAGCATATAGACCGGGAAGAAGAGTTAATGGATAACAAGCCGCTAGATCCGGCATTAAAGGAAGTGGTTGCTGTGACCTGTAGTCATTGTGCGGCTACATTCACAGCTACAAAGGGTTATGTAAGTTCCTGTCCTTATTGCGGCAATCAGGTTAATTGTTGAAAGGACTGGCGGGTATATGGATATTTTAAATGTTAACAAAGAGGATGCCGGAGAATTGCTTGCCATCTATGAGCCATATGTGAAGGATACGGCTATTTCCTTTGAATACGAGGTGCCGGATGAAGGAGAATTTCGGAATCGAATCTTACATATTTCGGAGAAGTACCCTTATTTGAAGGCGGTAGAGGAGGGAAAGATTCTCGGCTATGCATATGCAGGCAGCTTTAAAGACCGGTCAGCCTATGACTGGTCGGTAGAGACTTCTATTTATGTGCGCCGGGATTGTAAAAGAATGGGTGTTGGAAAGACATTGTACAAAGCTCTTGAAGAGCGGCTTGTGGGGATGGGAATCCTGAATATGAATGCATGTATTGCAAGTCCTATCGGTACGAGCCGGTATGTGAATGAGGATAGCATTCATTTTCATGAGAAAATGGGATTTCACATGGTTGGAAAATTTCATCAAAGCGGATACAAATTCGGAGAATGGTTTGATATGGTTTGGATGGAAAAAATGATAGGTTCCCATGATGTGCCGGTAAAGGCAGTTACATTTGGAAATGAAAAACAGATTAAAGGGGGTATCGATATATGAAGCAGTGTATGGATTCGGAAAATCTTCACAAGAGATGGATGCCTTGTATCATCAGTCATCCTTAAAGCTTGGCATATCGGACAGTGTTTCTATGGTCATGTATACCATCTATGACAGAGGAAATGAATGTAAGCTGTCGGATATTTACAAGAGTACGGGAATTAGTAAGCAGACGATCAACTCTGCGATACGGCAACTGGAAACAAAGGGTATCTTGTATCTTGAAATGTATAATGGAAAACAAAAAAAGGTAATGCTGACAGAGAAAGGGAAACGTTTTGTAGAACAGACTGCCGCACGACTTTTTCAGGCAGAATCGGATACGTTTAATGATTGGACAGAAGAAGAGATTAGTACCTACATCGGTCTCATGGAAAAACATGAGGCATGTCTTCGAAGACAAATTGAAAAAATGTAAATATGGAGGATAGAAAAGTGTCAATTCAGTTGTCAGATCATTTTACTTATAAAAAACTTATTAGATTTACATTGCCGACGATTGCCATGATGATTTTTACATCCATTTACAGCATCGTAGATGGATTTTTTATATCTAATTTTGCAGGCAAAATACCATTTGCAGCCATAAATCTCATTATGCCGGTGTTGATGATCTTAGGAACCGTGGGATTTATGTTTGGAACAGGTGGAACAGCGCTTGTTTCCATGACTTACGGACAGGGAGATAAGGAAAGAGCAAACCGGTATTTTTCTTTACTGGTGTATGTTGCATTTATCATCGGTATTATTTTTGCTGTGGCAGGATGGATTTTCATTCGACCGATAGCAGCCGGATTAGGAGCAGAGGGAGAACTTCTTGTTAACTGTGTGAAGTATGGACGGATTATTCTGGTTGCCCTTCCTTTTTATATTTTGCAGGTTTTGTTTCAAACCTTTCTTGTGGCGGCGGAAAAACCCCAGTTTGGATTGATTATGACTCTTATATCTGGCGGTATTAATATGGTGTTGGATGCAGTTTTGGTAATCTCTCTGCCTCAGGACTACAAATTAATCGGTGCGGCAATTGCAACGGCTACGGCACAGACTGTTGGTGGATTGATTCCTCTGGTTTATTTCCTTCGGAAAAACAGCAGTATTCTTCGTCTTGGAAAGACAAGATTTGAGGGTTCTGTTTTAGTAAAGGCGTGTACCAACGGAGCATCTGAGTTTATGAGCAATATTTCCATGAGTATTGTTGGAATGCTTTATAATTCCCAGCTTATGAAATATGCCGGAGAGAACGGACTTGCCGCATATGGTGTTATGATGTATGTCAGTATGATTTTTGCTGCGATTTTTGTAGGATACACAGTGGGAATTGCTCCGGTAATTGGATTCCACTATGGGGCACAGAATCATGAGGAATTAAAGGGCTTACGGAAGAAAAGTATTCGGATTATCGGAATATCCGGAATTTGTATGGTAATAGCGGCACAGCTTCTGGCTACCCCTCTTGCAAAAATATTTGTTGGATATGATAAGGCACTTTATGAGTTAACGGTATCCGGTTTCCGGATATTTGCATGTTCCTTCTTCTTTATGGGATTTGCCATCTTTATATCCGGATTTTTTACCGCATTAAATGATGGACTGACTTCTGCCCTGATTTCATTTTTGCGAACATTGGTATTTGAGTCTGCTGCAATCATGCTGTTACCGTTAATTTTCCAAATTACGGGTGTTTGGTTTTCGGTTGTAGTTGCAGAATCAATGGCATTTGTGATAGGATTCTTATTGTTATTTGTAAAACGAAAGAAATATAACTATTAAGGACAGAAGTAAAAATGAATACAAAAGGATTAAAAAAGACAATTTCTTATTTAAAGATATTCAGATAAACAGCACCCACGAAATGATTCCTGCAGCGGGAGGTATCATTTCCATTGTTTTGATTCATTTGTACAAGAAAAATACAATTCTAAGTATCTTTCTTGGAACCGCTGTTTATATGCTGCTGCTGAGACTGGTGTAGTCTTGGGGCAGCTTTTTTATGCAAAGTCGGTCTCTCATAATTACATGGTTGCCGGGAAAGTTTGTTGTATAAAAGGAAAAGGTGTTAATATATTAAGAAAATATGAAAAAAACATGAATTGTCCCTTTGTATATTGCAAATGCTTCCAAATCGTAGTAAACATAAAGAGTAAGTGTTTCTCATGGTTTTACGGAATTGGGGGACCTTACTATAGGAGTTTAAAGGGATGAAAATCATTACCCGATATTTTGAATGAGGAATTTTTATGGATGATACAAAGACAGAAAATGTTGCAATAAAAGGGCTGACTGAGGCTGAGGTGGAAGAGCGGATTGCAAAGGGTCTTACCAACGAAACCGATATATCTACAGGGAAGTCCCAAAAAGAAATTATTTTATCCAATACGGTTACATATTTTAACCTGATTTTTTTGGTCATTTCGGTTTTATTGATCATGGTTGGTTCTTTTCGGAATCTGACTTTTTTACCGATTATTATCGGCAATACGTTAATTGGAATCATACAGGAGATTAGAGCGAAGAAAACACTGGAAAAGATGAGTCTGTTAAGTGCTCCCCATGCAGATGTAATTCGAAACGGAGTCATGCAGCAGGTATATTCTGAAAAACTGGTTTTGGATGATGTCATTTTTTTGACTGCGGGCAAACAGATTTGTGCGGATGCAGAGGTAATTGAAGGCAGTATTCAGGTCAATGAATCTCTGCTTACCGGAGAATCCGACGAAGTGGAAAAGACGGTAGGAAGCAAGCTTTTGTCAGGAAGCTTTGTTATATCGGGAGAATGTTATGCAAGGCTTAAAAAGGTTGGTAATGATTCTTATATTTCCAGATTGAGTAAAGAAGCAAAATTAATGGGAAATAAAGAACAGTCGGAAATGATCCGTTCCATTAATTTGATTGTAAAATGGATCGGAATTGTTATTATTCCAATCGGCTTAATCTTATACTGGCAGAGTCATTTCGTAAACGGCATTTCAATCAGTAAAAGTGTCACTTCCACGGTGGCTGCGATTATCGGAATGATTCCGGAGGGATTGTATCTTCTGACTACAACCGCACTTGCTCTTAGTACCATGAATCTGGCTAAAAAGAAGGTACTGCTTCATGATATGAAAAGTATAGAAACCTTGGCAAGGGTTGATGTGTTATGTGTGGATAAGACCGGTACCATTACGGAGCCGGACATGAAGGTTGGAGATATTTTTCTATGTCAGAATAACGGGGATTCAAAGTTAACCGCAGATGATTTTGAACAGCTGTTAATGGATTATGCTATTGCATCTAAGGATAATAACAGCACCATGCAGGCGCTGAAGGAATTTGCTTATAATAATATAAAAGTAAAGGAAGATGATACAAGAAAGCCTCTTTCTCTTGTACCATTTTCATCCGGACTTAAGTACGGAAGTATTACATTTTCAGACGGAACCTATTTGTTGGGTGCTCCGGAATTTATCATGAGAGAAGATTTTTCCCGGATAGAAAATGAGATCTTACCATATACGGAAAGAGGTCATCGGGTATTACTATTGGCAGAATACGAAGGAACAGATATTGAAAAGGGTCTCACCGGTAAGGCAAAGCCTCTTGGTTTTGTGTCTTTTTCCAATCCCATTCGTGAAAATGCGGTAAAGACATTTGAATATTTTAAAAATCAGGGCGTTGCCATAAAGGTAATATCAGGAGATAATCCAAAGACCGTATCTAAGGTTGCTCTTCAGGCAGGCATAGAAAATGCAGGGCATTATGTAGATGCAACTACGTTGGATAGTGAAGAGAAGCTTCGGAAGTCGGTGGCGGACTATACCGTATTCGGAAGAGTAACACCGAAACAGAAACAGCAATTGGTACAGGCATTACAGGAGCAGGGGCATACAGTTGCCATGACCGGTGACGGTGTGAATGATATTCTTGCCATGAAGGATGCAGATTGTAGTGTGGCAATGGCTTCCGGAAGTGAAGCTGCAACACAGGCGGCACAGGTTGTTTTGCTTGATTCTGATTTTGCCCACATGCCGGATGTGGTATATGAGGGAAGAAGAGTTGTGAATAATATTCAGCGTTCTGCCAGTCTTTTTCTGGTGAAGAATATATTTTCCCTGTTGTTGTCATTGTTTTCCGTTATTTCCATGTTTACCTATCCCTTGGAGCCAGCACAGGTATCTTTGATTACGATGTTTACCATCGGAACACCGGGATTTTTGCTTGCATTTGAATCCAATAAAGACAGGATAAAGGGAAATTTCCTTGCTAATGTTATGTTAAAGGCACTGCCGGCAGGCTTGACCGATGTAATTGTAATTGCGGTTCTTGTAATATGTGGGGATGTATTTTCCATTCCAAAGGAGAGTATCGGGACCATTGCGACCATGGTGCTTTCTGTTGTTGGATTTATGATTTTAATTAAGATTAGTGTACCGTTAAATAAATGGAAGTACACGGTAATCGGTGTGAATATATTTGGTTTTATATTCTCAGGCTTTTTCTTAAAAAAATTATTTGCATTAACGGATTTATCAAGCATCTGCGTTCTTCTTATGGTTGTTTTTGGTTTTGCCGCAGAATCCTTATTCCGTTATCTGACCCTTTTGGTAGAGAAATTACAAGGATATTATGAGCAACAAAAAAGCAATATCAGAGACAAAATGTTGAAGAAGGATTAAAAGGTGATTTGAAGAAATCAATCATTTTAATATATAAACAGTCCCAAAACAGAATAACAAGTCAGGAAGACAGCCAAAAGAGGCTGTCTTTTTTCTCTTAAAATTTTACAAACATTTTACATAACTGTGTACGTTAACTTTACATAGGGCATATATACTTAGTCCATTGTGGTTCACAGTGGGGAGATTTTCGTACAGAAGAATCCATAAGGGATAAGTAGAAGAGAGGTAAAAATGATGGAGAATTTTAAAATTGTATTTGGTCTGTTAGGCGGGCTTGCGGTATTTATTTATGGAATGAATCTGATGAGTGAATGTCTGCAGAAGGCGGCTGGTGAAAAGATGAAAAACATCTTGTCTATGCTGACAAAAAATCCGATACTGGGTGTTCTTGCCGGAGCGTTGACAACGGCGGTGCTTCAAAGTAGTAGTGCAACGACTGTCATGGCAATTGGTTTTGTCAGTGCGGGGCTTATGACATTGCCTCAGGCAATTTCTATTATTTTAGGTGCAAATATCGGTACAACCATGACAGCTCAGATTATTGCCTTTAAAATCAGTGATTATATCTACGTATTTATTTTCTTTGGATTTTTAATTGCGTTTATCAGCAAGTCGGAGCGGGCAAAAAATATCGGTCAGACAATCTTTGCTTTTGGTTTGTTGTTTTTGGGAATTGAGACTATGGGTGATGTTATGAAGCCATTGGCTTCCAGTCCTGTATTCACAAATTTAATTGCTCAGGTTGCGGATATCCCGATTTTAGGTGTGGCAGTTGGTACATTAATGACCTTAGTGGTACAAAGCAGTAGTGCGACCATTGCGGTATTGCAGAATTTTGCCTCCCAGGCAGGAGCGGACGGTGTAACCAGTATCATCGGTCTTGTCGGTGCGATTCCAATCCTGTTGGGAGATAATATCGGTACTACCATTACAGCCTTACTTGCAAGTATCGGTCAGTCTAGAAATGCAAAGAGAACGGCAGTTGCTCATTGTCTCTTTAATATTTCCGGCTGCTTTTTGTTTATCTGGTTTGTAAAGCCTTATGCAGCATTTATACAGCAGATTTCTCCGGCAGGTCCTGAGGTGGAAGTGATTTCCAGACAGATTGCCAATGCCCATACAATCTTTAATGTAACGATGACTCTTATCTGGATGTTCCTGATTGATAAGGTGATGGTTCCCATTGTTATGCGGATTATTCCGGATGGAAAGGAAGAGACACAAAAGCTTGCAGTTGCCAAATTCTTAGATGAGAAGTTGATCAGTCAGCCATCGGTAGCGTTACAGATGGTTGCAAAGGAAGTATTATATTGCAGTGATATCGTAGGAGAGATCATTAAAGATACCATTGCTGTTGTAAAGAGTGAAGATAAGCAGATGCTTCAGGATATATATGAGAAACAGGAAATGGCAGGAAATCTGAATAACCGGATTACCGAGTATTTGTCAGAGCTGTTTGCCTCCGGTGTATTGACGGAGGATCAGGCTACCCAGACGGCGGGGCTTATGTATGTATTAAGTGACGTGACCCGTATGGGATATTTATGTGGGGATGTAGCCAAGTCCGTGCAGGATAAGATGGAGAAAAAGTATAAGTATTCCAAAGAGGCAATGAAGGAATTGGAAAAGAGTCTGAATTTGATTCAGGAAATGTATTCCGGTGCGTTATATGTATTGGAAAGTGGTGATAAAGAAGATATTAAGAAGATTCTTAAGAAAAAAGGAAAGATTCTGGATTTGGATATTAATATGAGAAAGGCTCATATGAATCGAGTAGGAAAAGGAAAATGTGCAGCGAATCTGACTATGCCGTATAATAAAATTCTTCAAAGCATTGACCGTATGGGAAACAGCTGTGTTAATATTGCGGATGCGGCATTTGAGAAGCTGGATTTGAATTATTTTATGGTTATGGAATAGAATCAGCTTATGTAGTGAGGACAGCATATATGCATATAAAATATTTCGTACAATGGTTATTTCGTTGTATAAGGAAAAATCCTGTTGATGAGAAAGGACAAGTACAAATGAAAACAAAGAAAAAGGAAAAAAAGACAAAGACAGCTTATATGATGAACCGGGAATTGTCATGGCTGAAGTTTAATGAACGTGTGTTGGATGAAGCAGGGAATCCAAGGGTTCCATTAGCGGAACGTCTGACCTTTGCATCCATTTATCAGTCCAATCTGGATGAATTTTACAGAGTCCGGGTAGGTACATTGATGGATCAGATGGAAGCGTCTGAAATCGTTCGGGAAAACAAAACCAACATGACCAGTGAGGAACAGGTAAAGGCGATTATAAAGGAAACAAGGGAATTAGACCGAAAAAAGGATATTATTTATGAGCAGTTAATGGGAGAGTTAGAGCCAAAGGGAATTCGTCTGATTAACTTTAATAAATTATCTGCGGAAGAAGGAAAGCTGTTAGAGACTTACTTTGATCATGAAATCGCTCCGTATTTATCTGCTAATATCGTCAGCAAGCAGCAGCCTTTTCCATTCCTGATTAATAAGGATATTTATGCAGTTGCTCTGTTACAGACAAAGGGCGGTAAAACGAAAACAGCCATTATTCCGTGCAGTAATAATGTGTTTCGGCGGCTGATTGATATTCCTACCAGAAAAGGAACATTTATGCTTTCTGAGGAACTGATTCTTCATTTCCTTCCTAAGATGTTCAAAAAATATGAGGTGAAACAAAAATCTCTCCTTCGGGTAACCAGAAATGCAGATATTGATACGGAAACCATTTATGATGAGGATTTAGATTACAGGGATGCCATGGAGAGTCTGATCAAGCAGAGAAAACGGATGAATCCGGTAAGAGTTGAATTTTCAAGAGAATTAAATAAAAAAATGATTGCGTCTCTGTGTAAGGATATCGGTGTGGATAAGGAGCATGTGTTTATTTCAAAGGTACCGTTGGATATGTCTTTTGTTTTTGGCATTCAGGACTATTTGAAACAGACAAATCAAAATGAACTGTTCTATCAAAGACGTACACCAAGAATGACACCACAGATTGATGAGAAAGAACAGGTTATGCCACAGATTATGAAGAAGGATGTTTTGTTATCTTATCCTTTTGAAAGTATTAAACCCTTTATCCGTATGTTAAATGAGGCAGCAAGGGATGAAAGCGTGGTTTCCATTAAGATGACATTATATCGTCTGGCAAATAAAAGTCAGATTGTGGATGCATTGGTGGAAGCGGCTGAAAATGGCAAAGAGGTTGTTGTTTTAGTTGAATTACGGGCAAGATTTGATGAGGAAAGTAATATTAATTATTCCAGAATTTTAGAGGAAGCGGGATGCCGTGTTATTTACGGCTTAAATGGTTATAAGGTTCATTCCAAGCTGTGCTTAATTTCCAGAAAGACCATAGAAGGTGTATCTTATATTACCCAGATCGGTACCGGTAATTACAATGAAAAAACTTCTGCATTATATACGGATTTGTCTTTAATTACTGCCAATCAGGAGATTGGAAAAGAGGCGGCAGAGGTATTTGCAGCTTTGCTTCGGGGAGAGGTTGTGGAACAAACCGAACATTTATTAGTCGCACCAAAGTGCCTGCAAAACAAGGTGCTTCATATGATGGACGAAGAAATCGCTCATGTGAAAAATGGGGAAGAAGGATATATCGGCATTAAGATTAATTCCCTTACGGATAAAGTCATTATTGATAAGCTGATAGAAGCATCCAAAGCAGGAGTAAGAATTGAAATGATTGTCCGGGGTATCTGCTGTCTGATTCCAGGTGTTAAGGATTATACGGAAAATATTAAGGTTGTCAGTATTGTGGGACGTTTTCTAGAACATTCCAGAATCTATCGTTTTGGAACAAAGGAGCGGGAAAAGGTGTACATAGCATCTGCTGATTTTATGACCAGAAACACCATCCGGAGAGTAGAGGTGGCATCTCCAATCTTAGATGAAGATATAAGAGATTATCTGGATTGGATGTTTGACACCATGTTAAAGGATGATGAAAAAGGAAAATATCTGACAGATAATGGAACTTATGTAAACCAAAATATAAATGATGAAAAGTTAAATTCTCAGGAGCTGTTCTATCGGATGGCATATGAAAATGCAGAAAAAATAAAGAAGTAGAGAAACCGGAACGGAATAAATTTTTTAATGGGGCTGTAAAAAAAGTCCGTAATTAGCAGAGATGCATTGGCCATTACCAATGCATCTCTGTTTCTTTATGTTAATTGTGGATTATTGTTGATTTTTAGGGTACCTTAATAAGCCCTGTGTTAATAAGAGCTTTTTTCAGTCTATTCAGTTACAGATCGTTATGCAATGAGCTTCAACCTATTACGTTTATTATGATAGGGGAGTTTTTTTACAGCCCCTTTTTTGTGAGATGTGAGATGAGTGACGATGGCGCCAATGTGACGTTTTATCTATCAGTCAAATGAAAAACAATATGAATTTATCGAATAACAATAAATTTATATTGACATTCATATGTTTGAGTGATAAAGTAATGCCATCAGAAAGAAAAGAGGTAATTTGGATATGGAGAAAAAAGAGGTAAAAGAATTACGGGAACGTAAGCTTAGACTGACAAAGGGAACAAAATATTTGTTGGATTTTATGTTCTACAGTGGGATTCTGGTTACAATAAGTCTTCCGTTTAGTATGAAGTACATAGGACGATATTTGGAGGATGTGAGACAGAATTATATTTCCGTTGTTGTTATTTTTGCAATTATGGGAATTCTTGCATTGCTTCTGCTCAATGAATTACGAAAAATGTTTCGTACCGTACTTAACGAAAATTGTTTTGTCCTTGAGAATGTGGCAAGTCTTCGCAGAATGGGAGATATCAGTTTCTTTATCGCGGCTATGAGTGTTGTCCGTTGTGTCGTTTATCTGACAGTTTCCATGCTTGTTATTATACTGGTATTTCTGATTGCGGGAATGTTCAGTAAAGTCCTGGCAATGGTATTTGAGGAAGCGGTTCGCTATAAGGAAGAAAATGACCTGACAATCTAAAGGAAGGTAAAGGACCGATAAAATATAGAAAAGAGGAAAAATTATGGCAATCATTGTAAATCTGGATGTGATGATGGCAAAACGCAAAATCGGTTTGACCGAGCTGGCAAACCGGGTTGATTTAACCCAGGCAAATCTATCTATTTTAAAAAATAATAAAGCAAAGGCAATTCGTTTTTCAACTTTAGAGGCAATCTGTGAGGCATTGGATTGCCAGCCGGGGGATATTTTAGAATATGAAAAAACTCAGAATCCGGAAGATGATCGGAAGGAAGATAAAGGGGGAGGACAATAATGCAGGATAATTTACAAACACAACCGGCACAATCCGTACAACCGATGCAGCCAATGCAACCGGTACAACCGACGGAGACACCGGAAACAAAGTGTATGAGGGAAAAGTTTGGTTTCTTTGGATTGGCAACACTGATTTATGCGATATTTTATGCTTTTTGCATGATTCATAATGATGCCGGAATTGCATTTTTATTCTTTTTAGCGGCAACCGTGGTTTATTTCGGTTTAACATTGTTTCAATTAAAGGTAACATTTAAGAAACGAAATATTTTTTATATTATCAGTATTTTGTTACTGGGTGTATCGACAATCTGCACCGACAGCTGGGTAATCATTCATCTCAATAAGCTGGCAATCCTTTTGCTTGTAATGTGCCTGTTGTTAAATCAGTATTTTGATACTGCAAAATGGAATCTTTTAAAATTCACAGGCAGTATCTGCCAGTTGGTGGCCATGAGTTTTGGGCAGCTTGGCAGACCATTCGTGGATGGGATTACATATTTTAAAGAAAAAGGAAAACTGAATAAAAAGGTGCTTTATGCGCTACTTGGTGTATTGATTGCAATTCCGATATTGGCGGTTGCTACCAGTCTGTTAAGTTCTGCGGATGCCTTGTTTTGGCATCTGACGGATTCGCTGTGGCGGGGAATTTATTTAGATGATATATTGAATCTGACAGTAAGGGTATGCTTTTTATTCTTTGCTTCCTATACGTTGACTGCTTATCTTTGTAAACACAGCATCAGAGAGGAAGTCAGGGATTTAAGAAAGGGAGAGCCGGTTTTGGCAATTACCGTGATGTCTTTGTTATCCGTTTTGTATCTCGTTTTCTCCGCTATTCAGATTTTGGCTCTGTTTTTGGGAAAAATGCAGCTGCCTGAAGGTTATACTTATGCAGCGTATGCAAGGGAAGGATTTTTCCAACTGCTGACGGTCAGTATTTTGAATTTGTTTTTGGTATTAATCTGTTTGAGTTTCTTCCGAAGCAGTAAGGTTTTAAAAGTTGTTATGACGATTATGTCTTTGTGCACACTGGTCATGTGTGCTTCCAGTATGATGCGTATGATTATTTACATCCGGTATTATTACCTGACTATTTTGAGGGTGTTTGTAATCTGGACATTGGTGGCAGTATTCGTTTTGTTTATTGGTGTACTGATTTCCATTTACAGGGAATCCTTTCCGCTGTTTCGTTATGGTGTTGTAATGATAACGCTTTTGTATCTTGCCCTGTCATTCAGTCATCCGGATTATATTGTGGCTCGCGTGAACCTTGCCAATGCACCGGGGATTGATGGAGAAGGATGGAGTGAATCGGAAGAACAAGATTATGGTG
Source organism: uncultured Lachnospiraceae bacterium (assembly GCA_934294885.1). Classification (GTDB taxonomy): domain Bacteria; phylum Bacillota; class Clostridia; order Lachnospirales; family Lachnospiraceae; genus CAG-590. Next base: position 14,229 of record CAKRAK010000027.1, read on the forward strand.
AAAACTTCTTTTCCGGACCGTTTTTCCTTGGAAGGGAATATGATGATTATTTTTATCTTGAGCAATTGAATACCGATGCAGCACCTGCCGTGATACCTTACATGAAAAGTTTAAATTATGATTTATCGGCATATGATCAGTTGGAGCCTGTAATCAGTGGGTATTCGTATTCGGAAGATGAAATGACAGTGGATGAACAGAAACGGTTTGGCTATTATTATCTTCAAGGGAATAAGGAGGCAATCGAAAGTATGTCGCTGCGAACCTTTAATGTTTCCAGATATATGGCAGGAAAACTGATAAAGGATTGTGATGGAAGGATGGAAAAATAATGCAGAGTGTGATAAGATACCTTGGCGTAACATAAAGATAAATTATATGGAGGTATCGTTTTGAAGGAGAGAGAAAAGTTTGGCTCACGCTTAGGTTTTATTCTTGTGTCAGCCGGATGTGCAGTAGGACTTGGAAATGTGTGGAAATTTCCGTATATATGCGGTTTGAACGGTGGAGCGGCGTTTGTGGTTATCTACCTGATATTTTTGGCAATTCTTGGTTTTCCTATTGTGTGTGCAGAGTTTACGATTGGACGCGGAAGTGGAAAAGGTGCAGCAAAAGCATTTGAAGTGTTGGAACCGGAAGGTAGCAAGTGGCATTATTTTAAATGGGTATCTGTTGTCGGAAGTTACATATTAATGGCATTTTATACAATGGTAGCCGGATGGATGCTTTATTATGCATGGAAGGAAATGAGAGGTTCTCTTGCAGGACTTGACCCGGATCAGATTAGTACGGAGTTTGGAAATATGCTCCAAAGTCCTTCCGCTATGATTTTATGGATGATTGTGGCAATTTTGTTATCCTTTGGTGTGTGTGCACTTGGATTGCAAAACGGAATTGAGAAGATAACAAAGGTTATGATGTCATTGCTGATTGTACTGATTATTGTATTGGCGGTTCATTCTCTGGTTCTTCCAAATGCTTCAGAGGGTGTAAAGTTTTATATGGTTCCCAATCTTGATACCATTAAGGCAAGGGGATTGGGACCGGTTATATTTGATGCTATGACACATGCATTCTTTACTTTAAGTGTCGGTATTGGTGCGATGGAAATATTCGGAAGTTATATGAAGAAGGAAAGAACTGTCGGTGGTGAAGCGGTTAATATCGTTGTGTTGGATACATTTGTTGCATTGATGGCAGGATTTATTATCATACCGGCATGCTTTGCATACGGAGTACAGCCGGATGCAGGCCCATCCTTATTATTTAAGACATTACCGAATGTATTTAATCATATGGCAGGGGGAAGAATCTGGGGAGCTGCATTTTTTGTGTTTATGTCCTTTGCGGCACTTTCCACTGTAATCGCGGTGTTTGAGAATATCATTTCCTTTTATATTGATCTGAAGGGATATTCCAGAAAGAATGTGGTTCTTTGGAATATTGTATTTATGACGATAGTATCAGTTCCTGCTGTGTTAGGATTTAATGTGCTTTCCGATTTTGAACCGTTAGGACCGGGAAGTAGTATTATGGATTTGGAGGATTTCCTTGTTTCTTACAATCTGTTACCTCTCGGCAGCATGATATTTGTATTATTCTGTACAAAGAAAAACGGATGGGGCTGGGAAGGCTTTCGAAAGGAAGCAAATGAAGGAAAAGGAATCAAATTACCAAATTGGCTTCGTTTCTACATGAGTTATATTCTTCCCACAATTATTGTAGTTGTATATCTGAAAGGATATTATGATACCTTTGCAAAGCTTGGAAAAGGGTATCTCATTGGATGGATGATTTTTGCCTGTGCATTGTTGTGTGGAATATTCGGAATCGTGAATTATAAGAATGAAAAAAAGATTGACTCATAAAATAAGCTCTGTTAGAATACATTATATGTGAAAAGGGAGTAGCTTGCCGGTAATTCGGTTCACTTCTTCGTCAGGACAGTTATTGAGACATATAACTCGGAAGGTGATGAAATAGCGAGACTTTTACTGTTTACGCAGTAGGAGTCTCTTTTTTTATACCTACTGCAAAATGTAATGGCAGGTAATTACGAAGCTTATGTAACCTATAGTAGCTTCTGCACAACTAATATGATATATCATATTAGTTGTGCAGAAATGATAAAGGAAGTGCTTCGTAAATACCTACAATAACAAAGAAATGGAGGTAAGATTATGATTTTACAGGTTGTTATTTTGTTGGTAGGTTTTTTGTTTTTAGTAAAGGGAGCTGACTGGTTTGTGGAAGGTGTTGCCGGTATCGCCAAAAAACTTGGAATCCCCCAGTTGATCATCGGACTTACGATTGTTGCGATGGGAACCAGTATGCCGGAGGCAGCGGTCAGTATTACGGCGGCGTTGAATCAAAATGCAGGAATTACCATTGGTAATATCGTCGGAAGCAATATATTGAATATATTGATTATCCTTGGAGTTACGGCTCTTATTACCAATGTTGCTATTCAAAAATCCACTTTTTTCTATGAAATTCCTTTTATGCTGATTGTTACTGTTGTGTTGATGATATTCGGAATTACCGGAGGAACGGTAACATTTGCGGAGGGTGTCATTTTCTGGATTATGTTCTTATTCTACCTTGGGTATCTTTTTGTAATGGCAAGAAAGGATAATTCCGAGGATGGAGAAGGAGTAAAGGCTTATCCCGTATGGAAATGTATTCTGTTCATGCTTGTCGGAGGCGTTTTGGTAATAAAGGGAAGTGATTTTGCGGTAAGTGGTGCTTCGGAAATCGCCCGTTACTTTGGTATGAGTGAACGATTTATCGGTCTGACCATTGTGGCACTTGGAACATCCCTTCCGGAGCTTGTTACTTCTGTGACAGCAGCCATAAGAGGCAATGCCGGAATTGCAATCGGTAATATTGTAGGAAGTAACATCTTTAATATTTTATTTGTAATCGGTACAACAGCTTTGCTGTGTCCGGTACCATTTGAAAGTAAATTTATTATAGACACGATTATCGCAATCTTTGCCGGTGTGCTTCTTTGGGTTGGTACATTTAAACATAAAGAATTAAGACGGCCATGTGGTGTTGTGATGCTCTTGTGTTATGTGGCATATTTTGTGTATCTTTGCATTTTCTAAATGACATATTTTTAGTAAAAGAGGACACTGCGGTGGAAGACATACAAAGAATGACTTGAGGGTGACCGTCTGGTTGACTCATGGAAAAATCGGGATGAATGTGGTATACTCTCAAAAAAAGGAAAAGAGAAATGACATACGATGTTAATAAGAGAATACAATGAGAAAGATTTACCGGAAATGATACGAATCTGGAATGAAGTAGTAGAAGAGGGCGTTGCATTTCCTCAGGATGAATGTCTGGATGACAAAAGGGGCAAGGAGTTTTTTGCTGTGCAGACTTATTGTGGAGTTGCTGAAGAGGATGGCAGGATATTGGGGCTTTATATCCTGCATCCTAATTATGCAGGACGTCTTGGTCATATTGCCAATGCAAGCTATGCAGTGGGCTCAAACAATCGGGGAAAACATATTGGGGAACAATTGGTTCTCGATTGCCTGAAACAGGCTAAAAATGCAGAATTCGGAATTTTACAATTTAATGCGGTTGTGGAGAATAATATACATGCAAGACATTTGTATGAACGTCTTGGCTTTGTTCATGCCGGAACCATACCAAAGGGATTCCGCATGAAGGATGGAACTTTTCAGAATATTTGCATATATTACCATGAAATTTTGTAGGCAGTTCCGATTTTTACAAATAGATATCTGAAATGGTGGTATAGCTATAACCGCCTCTTGACAAAATGGTTAGAATAGACTAACATAACGGTTGTTATGATAAAGAACAAAGAAGAAACCATTGAAAAAATAAAGTCAGCAGCATTAGAGGAATTTTATCGGAAGGGATATGCCAAGGCAAGCCTTAGAACCATCTGCAACAGGGCAGGGGTTACGACAGGTGCCATGTATTTTTCTTTCGAGAATAAGGAATACAGCCTATATCTGGTAAAACAGATTGGAATTTATGCCGAAGGCGGAACAGACAGATTAATAGAGAGTTTAAAGAAGCTTCACAGCAATTAGCCGTGGAGCTTTTTTTATAACATAACAGATTATAACAAACGTTACGTTGGAAAGGATGATAAAAATGAAAGAGAAAGTAAATGTGACAGGAGTACCGGAAACTATGATTCAGACCTTATATGCCAGAGCAAAAGAGTCTATGAAGAAAAATCCCCAGATTAAGGATGATATGGCAGCAGAGATTGTGTCACAATTAGATTATGATTTTTCAAATGCGGATAAGGATAATGCAATGTCCTATGGTGTCATTGCCAGAACCATTGTGTTGGATGAAATGGTAGAACAGTATTTAAACAGCCATCCTAAAACCGTTGTTGTAAATATTGCCTGTGGTATGGACACAAGATGCTATCGTATGAAGGGAAAATATCTGCGTTGGTATAATATAGATTTACCGGAAACTATGGAGATTAGAAAACGTTTTTTAATAGAAGAGGGTCCGATTTATCAGATTGCAAAATCTGCAATGGATGCATCCTATACGAAGGATATTACCTGTGATGGGGAGGAGGTTCTCGTTATCATGGAAGGTCTTTCCATGTATTTAAAGGAAGGAGATATTAAGCAGATTTTTAACATCATTGATGGGGCATTTCCGAAGGCAATGGTGTTAATCGAGGTAATGTCGCCCTTTGTTGTAAAGCATGTGAAAGAAAAGTCTATTGAAGGAAGTAACGCCAGGTTTACATGGGGAATCAAGAAGGGACAGGAATTAGAGAAGATTGCTCCTACATTTACGTTCAAGAAAATGGTCAGCTTAGTGGAGGGAATGAAAAAATTTATGCCAATCTACCATGTGTTGGGAAAGATTCCTGCTGTCAGGAATTTCTCAAACCGGATTATCGTGATGGAGAAGTAATCGTCAGATTATGAAATACCTTGGGTCGAATATGGTAATAACAATCGTTGCATCTATTATGATTATGACTTTTGTACGGTGGTGATGAAGCTTTTTTGGCAGCTACACAAACCACCGTACACCAGTTAAGAAGTGAGAAGATATTAATCTTCTTTTTTCAGTGTTCCAAGATATTTATCATTTGTATAAACAAATGGTCCGGCTTCTCCCTCTTCGCCAAAGTACTCCGGCCGTAATGACAAAATGTTAAGCAGTTCATCTATCGTATGCACTTTTGTTGCCTGATATGGCTGTTCAAAGGCAATTTTCTCGATAAATAAATAGTAGTCACTATACTTTATTAGGATTCCGGTATGACCTACGAAAACAACATCAGAATCGGGATCATATATTACAATGCTAAGAAGAGATATTTTATCGCTATCTATATGAAATCCATAATCATTCCAGCTATTAGAAAACGTTATTTCAGGGTGTTTGCTGTCTGTTACTTTTTTTTCGCCATAGAGTGTAGTAAACATATCTTTTTTCTTTTTTATGACTTCATAGTTGTCTACATTGTCTATCGCATCGGTATCAAACATTAAATAAGTACCCGTATACTTCTCTTCCGTTGATTCTGCCGTCAGCATCCCGTCTAATAGGAGGAATGCCACCATTCTACAGTCAGCATCTGAATAGTTATGATTCTGTTCCCAACCATCCATACATTTACCTGTATCGGCTTTCAACTTTTGGGGGTCAGACCAGTTGTCCTCCAAATTAGCATTCTTTCCGGCGGAATCAGCAAAATCTGTTACCCAGTTCTGAAATATGTCTACATGGGAAGCCCCGGCATCCTTTAATGCTTTGCAGACATCTTCAGAAGTGTTATTACCCCCAATATAAGTTGCAGCAGGTATCTTTTGTTTTGGCGTTGTCTGAGTATCTGCACAGGCACTCAGTATCAGAGATGAAAGCAAAATAACAGCACATATTTTAGTGCGTAATATCATATTATTTTGTTTTTTCAACAGATATCACCTCTCCATTGAATGGGTCTACCTCTGAAAGTGTTCCTGTGTATTTTACAGTTACAGTATCTCCGTTATTTACATTTTCCAAGCCCGTTGGTTTTTCATCAAAGGTAAAGCTATATGGAGTGTCACTGTTATCTGTAATGACAAACATGAAATCTTTAATGTCACTAATGGTTCCAACCATTTCTTTTTCTGCGCTTGCCTGTCCACAGCCACTCAATAAGCCCATACAAAAAACTACACTAAGTACAATTGTGATTAAAATTTTCTTCATCATAAATACACCTCATTTCTCCTTGTTTTGTTATTCATTCGCTATGAATACTGTTCGAATAGGTTACCATAATATTTTATATATAGCAATATTATGTCCTGCAATTTTAAGAAATATTTATATTATTTTTGCCTTTATGCTCTGTTGTAAATTTTGCTGTTTTTTAAAATTGTAATTTTCGTTAAAAGCTTCTACAAACGGAAGAAGATATTCTACTTATTCGTACTATCAGCATCGATTACTGATTGAATCTGCTTCATAAGAGTATCATAGTTAGCCTGATCATCAATTCCACCGAGCATCGGATCGCCTACGATATTGCCATTTCTGTCGACCAGAATTGTTGTAGGAAATGCCATGATTTCTGAAGCATATTTACCGGCATCCGAATCTGAGTCGATGGAAAGGTTGCGGTATTTAGCACCCTGGCTTTCGAGGATGCTTGAGGCCTCTTTAATCGCAGTTTCATTTCCGTCGAAGGTTTCCGTGTTGATGCCGATAACCTCTCCGCCCATGGATTGAATCGTATCGTTTAATTCATTTAGCTTAGATAATTCTGCAACGCAAGGCTTGCAGCCGTTGAACCAGAAATTGATGACGGTTACTGCATTATTTGAAAAAAGACTTCCATCAACTTCATTTCCGTCAAAATCTTTTCCTGAGAAATTTTTGAAAGGAGATGCATCACTGTTAGAGTCCTCCTTTGTATCAGAGGTAGTGGATGCAGCATTTTTGTTCTCGATTTCGGCAATCTGTTTTTCAATATCACGGATTGTTTCGATATCATCGGTAAGAGTTTTCAGCTCTTCATCCGTAAAGGCAGATTTGTTTGATTCAACGACACCGGCAAGATAATCGGCATAATTTCCGCTTGGATCAGCCGAACTTTTATTCATCATGCCGAACGCTTTATTCCATACATCCTCATGATCCGCAAAAATCTGATTTTCCTGCTGATATAAGTCGTTAAGCTTTGTATCTGTGTCATTTGTGGATTGTGCGGTGTCGGATATGGTAGTTGTATTCCGGCTATCGTCCGTTTTTGCCTGTTCTGTTCCGGTACATGCAGTAAGTGATAATGTTGCACAAAGTGTAAGGATTGTGATAATACTTCTTTTTGTTTTCATGATAAAATACTCCTTTAAATATAAAATTTGATAGTTGATTGTCAGCTATTGCTGATTGCTATTCTTTTTCTTACATGGTTTGTCCATGAATTGATAATGGATGGCGTTTTTGGGGCAGGATTTTATACAGGCACCACATCGTATACATTCCGGATGATCCGGATCCTTCCGAACATTCACATCCATTTTACATGCTTTCAGGCATTGGTTACATCCCACGCATTTACTGTCTTCAACCTTGATATTGAGCAAGGACACTTTATTAAATAAAGAATAGATTGCACCAAGGGGACAGATCCATTTACAGAAGGGTCTGTAAAACATAACGCTTAAGATTACGACGGTGATCAGGATAAGACATTTGAAAGAAAACAGCTTCCCCAATGCAGATCGTATAGCGGTATTTCCAAGTGACAGTGGTATGGCACCCTCCAAAACACCCTGCGGACAAATATATTTACAGAAGAACGGATCTCCCATTCCTATGGAGTTCGTTACAAGCATCGGAAGAAGGATAACGAAAACCAGAAGGATAATATATTTCAGGTATCTTAAAGGTTTGAGTCTGGCTGTGGAGAATTTTTTTCCGGGAATTTTATGCAGTAAATCCTGAAACCATCCAAACGGACACAAGAAACCACATATAAATCTGCCCAGTATTACCCCAAGTAAAATGAAAAATCCGGTTACATAGTATGAAAACTTAAACCGGGAGGAACCGACTACCGCCTGAAAAGCCCCGATTGGACACGACCCTGTGGCAGCGGGACAGGAATAACAGTTTAATCCCGGTACACAGATTGTTTTGGCATTGCCCTGGTATATTTTCCCTTTCCATAAATTGGGAATGTGAATGTTGGTAAGCAGTGTGGCAGCTGCCTGTATCCATCCACGTATTTTGCTTATTTTTTTTGATCGTATCTCTGTTTTTTTATCCAATTCCTACACACTCCAGACATAATTTTATTGCTTTGCTAAGCACCGTTGCGGCTTCGCCCCGGAGCATGCCATAACTGATCATAATAATACCTGCGATCAGTAAAGCAGATTGGGATATTTTCTTACGTTTCAAGTTTTATTGCTCCTTTCCTTCGTTGTATAGATTCCGAGTTTGCAAAACGCTCAACAACCGATCTTACTTGTGCAAAATTAAATATGATATATAAGCAGGCTCTTGTAGCACGCCGGTACTTAACGAGGGAAAGCGTCAGCGCATCCTAAGTTTAGTACCGCTGTGTGCGGATGAAGCGCAAGCGTGTCTGCGTTATATCTATATTTAATTTTGCACAAGTTAAAAAGACTAAATCGTTTCGCCAATGTCTAATTGTATTGATTGACCAGTTGACTTTGGTATTATACAATAGCTGATGTAAAATTATTGTTAAGAAACAGGAGAAATTATTTTGAGATTATTAATTGTTGAAGATGAGAAAAATTTATGTGATACCGTTGCAAAGAGCCTGTACGATAAAGGGTATGAGGTGGATACCTGTTATGACGGTGATGAAGCACTTGAATATATTCTGGCGGAGGACTACGATCTGATTGTTCTTGATCTGAATCTGCCCGGCATGGACGGTATGGATATTTTGAAGGAACTCAGACAGAAAGATGAGGATACGAAGGTTCTTATATTATCTGCAAGAAGTCAGATTGCCGATAAGGTTGAGGGGCTGGATGCCGGAGCAAATGATTATATGGAAAAGCCATTTCATCTGCAGGAGCTGGAGGCACGTATCCGAAGTCTTACACGACGTAAATTTGTACAGCAGGATGTTTGCCTGAAGGCTGGAGATATCCGGTTTGATACAAGAAAGCGTGAGGCATATGTAAAAGAACAAAGGGTTCACCTGACCAGAAAAGAAAATGGAATTTTAGAATATCTGCTGCTTAATCAGGGCAGACCGGTGAGTCAGGAAGAGTTGATGGAACATGTATGGGACGCATCTGTGGATAGTCTGAGTGGAGCTATCAGGGTGCACATGTCTTCCCTCAGAAGGAAGCTTAAGGCGGTGCTGGGATATGATCCGATTTTGAACAAGGTAGGCGAAGGATATAAGATACGAGAGGAGTCTGAACAATGAGAACAATGTCACTTCAGTGGAGACTTACGATTATAACTACATTAGTGATTGCTGTTATTTGTGGATGTCTTACGATATATATTTATAAGAATGGAATTTATTATATGGATTCTCTTCAGAATGTCGTGGATGCACAGAGCGGGCAGGAGAATGAGGAAGGCTCAGATGAAATCTATATTAGTATTCCGGATGATAAGTGGGATGAATTTGCAAATGATTTTTCAATTCAGGTATACAATAATAAGGCTGACTATAGGAAAAATAGTTTGATTTTCTCTACGGTATTGGCACTGCTTGGAGGTGTTGTAACATATTTTATAAGTGGACAGGCACTTAAGCCGCTTAGAAGATTCTCTGATATTATTGAGGAAGTGCAGGTGCAAAACCTATCCGATTCAAGGATAGAGGAAAGCAGGGTCAGGGAACTGAATCAACTTAGTGTTTCCTATAATAAGATGTTAGAACGTCTTTCAGAAGCATTTGAGACGCAGAGACAATTTACTGCGAATGCAGCACATGAACTTCGCACACCATTAGCATTAATGCAGGTACAATTGGATCTGTATCATTCTACCGGACACCCGGGCAATGATGAATGTGCAGAGCAAACGATAACAATGGTGACAGAACAGAATGAGCGGCTCAGTAAAATGGTGAAGACGCTTCTTGATATGAGTGAGCTTCAGACCATCGTACGTGATGAAACAATTATGATCAATGCACTTGTGGAAGAAGTTCTGGCTGATTTGGAACCGCTTGCACTGGAAAAGAATATAAAACTGATTGGAAAATGCAAGGATATAACTATGGTAGGAAGTGATATCCTTATCTACAGACTGGTATATAATCTTGTTGAGAATGCCATAAAATATAACCATTCCGATGGACAAGTCATCGTGACGGCAGAACGAAAAGAAAAGCACGTGCATCTTTTAGTAGAGGATACGGGAAATGGCATCCCGAAAGAGCTTAGGGAACGGGTGTTTGAACCATTCTTTCGTGTAGATAAATCCAGAAGCCGGGAACTGGGTGGTGTCGGTCTTGGACTTGCCCTGGTTCATGAAATTGTGAGAACACATGATGGCACCATTACAGTTAGGGACAATCCGTCAGGGGGAACAATTTTTGAAGTGGTCTTTTGATTTCCCGGATAGATAGACCTTGTGATTCATCCACCCCATTTTGAAAAAATAGTTGCTTACAATAATGTAGATAAATGATACGATATGTGTATGGATATTTGCCGGAACCAGAAGAAAGATTGGAAGAATGGAAGGACTGATCATGGTCGTCCTTTACGCAATATATGCAGTTTATATTATAAAAAGATAAATGAGGTATTGGATAAATGATATTATTTTTAAAAGTTTTTTTCACGGAATTCATAGCAGAAATGGGAGATAAGACACAGCTTATGCTGATTGCCCTTACATCAAAGCACAAATTAAGAGATATTATATTGGGAACGGCTGCCGCAATCCTTGTATTAAATGGACTGGCTGTTCTTGCAGGTGGATTGGTAAGTGAGTTTATTCCGGATTGGTTGATCAAGACAATCGCAGCACTTGCATTTCTTTACTTTGCAGCATCCACAATTGCCAGTGATGATGACGATGAAGAGGAAGAGGGAGGCAAAACAAAGATTACATTTGCACCACTTGCTGTTTTCTGTACATTTTTTGTTGCAGAGCTTGGAGATAAGACACAGCTTACAGCCATAACCTTCGGTGCCAATGAAGGTATGGGTGCGGCACTGATTGTATGGCTTGGCTGCTCTCTTGGACTTTTTACGGCAGATATTCTTGGAATGTTAGTCGGTTATCTGTTAAAGAGTAAGACCCCGGATGGATTATTGAATACTCTGGCATTTGCCATATTCTCCATCTTTGGTGTCTATACATTTTATCAGGGACTTACATTGATTGGAGAAAGCGTTCGTCCGATTCCGGTATTGCCGATACTGATAGCTATAACAGTTGTTTTTGTAGTTTTATGCATTTTTCTTTTTATGAGAAGAATCAATAAGAAAAAAGAAGTAGCTTAAAGCTTCAAAATCTCTTCCTGATGACAGGATACGAAGCATAAGGTGTTTGCTTCCGTTGCACTGGCAACGTAAAAACTTTGCATTTACTCTTAAGCATAGAGGATAATCAAGCCGGGCGGGTGAGAAGCCTGTGATTTGGTGGCAAAGCACCATAACGAAACCAGTTTTGGAGTTTTGATTGATTGAGAAACCTTTGATAAAAAGGTTTCTCTTTTTCGTTAAGAAGAATTATGAAGTATAAATTACAGAATACAAGAATACTGACTCCTACAGAATTGCTAACAATATGAAATAAAGAAAGAGCTTTTTCAAACCGAAAAAGAATTTTTCTCGGATGAATTGAAAAATTAATCACGATATAACTTATCAGCTATAAATATATTCGCTATATTTTCATAATATTTTCTAAAACCAATCCTATAGCATAAATTAAAAATGCGGTCATAAATCTTTCTGATTTCTTACTCTTTGTATTATTTGAATTGAATCTCGATAATCTGACACATAAGGGATTTGTCCAGATGTTTGAACATAGTATTAAGGATAAATCCATATCGCTTATCCAATGGACGGTAGCCTGTGAGATATCCCTTGCGAATCATTTTACAACTACCATCAATTTGTGCAAAATTTAATATTATATATAAGCAGGCTCTTGTAGCACACCGGTACTTAATGAGGGAAAGCGTTAGCGCATCCCGAATTTAGTACCGCTGTGTGCGGATGAAGCGCAAGCGTGCTTGCGATATATATATTAAATGTGCACAAATGATAGAGGGAAAAATGATTCGCAATTACCGATTAATCATTCTTAGTATGTGGCTTGCTATATCGGAAATCACAGAGCTTGGCTCCTTCTGCAATGGTTCCGGTTCTTACTAATTTCATGTTCATAATATCTGCAAGTACATAGTCCATCCGGCAAAGATATGCGGCTAATTCCGGGCAACCTTCATCCTGACAAAGCTTGCAGATACCACATTCGTGATAATCGTAACCGAGGTCGTATTCGCCATTTCCCGGCAAAATATCAACCACCCAGTCATTTTCATATTTCCGTTTGTGACTGTCTGCGGACCATTGGAGTCTTGCAGGCATTTTCTTTGGGTCGAAGTAACTGTCTGCATCCCCCATTACCTTATGAAACAGTTTAGAGGCACATAGACCATCCCGGAATATTTCATAATTTTCTTCGGCGGATTTCCCTGTGCTGCGGTTAAGCGCTATAAAATAGATTCCCATAATGTAGGAGCTTAACAGTTTGGAATTTCCGATATCTTTTGCCCGTTCCATGATCAGCTTATGTTCCTTTGCAATCTTTTTAGAAGTAGAGTTAGTAAATCCCCGTCTTTTCAATTCTCCTTTTACTGCACTATGATAAAAATGATAGATTAATTTTGAGCCAAATGTCTCTTTCATGTGTTGTCACCTCTTGTATGATTTTTAATTCCCAGCTCTGCCTCTAATCCATGAAGCAGAACATTCATTGCTTCTGTAAATGCTGTTTTCATTTCCTGTGTGATTCCGTTCTGGCAGGAATCATCGGCAATCATTTCACAAACCATGGAAAATTCCGATGAAGAAAGCATATATATGGTTTTACCGGATAATTTTTTGGAAGCAATTCCTCTCCGGTATAGCTCCTCGTAATATTTGGTTGCAAATTCTGTACATCGTTTTGTGTAAATCGTACGGAAATGATTCATATAGGTTCCGGAATCATTTTTAATCAGCATATGAAAAAGCTTCATATCCTCCTCTAACAGTTCAAGGGTTTGCAGGGAGATTCCGGAATACAGAACCTGTATTAATTCTTCGTCCGACATAACGGAGAAGTCAACGTCCATCATGGACGTTGTAATGCTCATCAGCTTCCTGCCACTTGCCTGAAATAGTTCTCCAAACATTTCCTCTTTGCCGGAGAAATGCTTATAGATGGCTCCGGCAGTAATACCGGCTTTTGCTGCAATCTTTCGCATAGAGGTTTCCTGATAGCCTACTTCCAAAAAGATATCCATTGCACTTTTTAATATGAGTTCTCTGGTTTCCTTTGTTTTTTCTCGAATTGTGACCGCCTCCTTTATTGAAATTTTGTATAAAATGACGTATGTATATCGCTTGGTAAACACTGTTTACTTTATAACATGACAACTATATAAAGTCAAGAAGAGGCTTAAAGGGTTAAATTATTGCGTTGTTATCTTGGTATTTTGCTTGAATAAAGAAGAAAATGTATGTAATATATAGTTGGAATAGCCGTTGATTATCTGATAACTCCAGTTTTTTGAGACTGGATAACTCAGAATCTTTCTATGAAAAGGAGAACTTTATGAAGAGGATATTAGTGACAGGCGGAACAACTTTTGTAAGTAAATATGTGGCACAATATTTTGTAAATGCAGGTTATGAAGTATTTGTACTTAACAGAAATTCTAAGCCACAAGTTCCGGGCGTAAAACTCATTGAAGGTGATAGGCATAATTTAGGCGGTGTATTAAAGGATACATTCTTTGATGTTGTCGCTGATATAACGGCTTATAATGAGAATGATATAATTGATTTTGTTAAAGAATTGGGTTCTTTTGATCAGTATGTCATGATTAGTTCAAGTGCTGTGTATCCGGAGTATGGTGTTCAGCCATTTCTGGAAGAATCAGAGAAATCCGAAAATAAATTTTGGGGTGCATACGGAACCGATAAAATAGCGGCTGAAAAGGCATTACTTGAGAGAGTGAAAGATGCATATATATTAAGACCGCCTTATTTATATGGACCAATGAATAATGTATATAGAGAGGCTTTTGTATTTGATTGTGCCTTAGCAGACAGAAAGTTCTACTTACCAAAAGATGGCAGTATGAAGTTACAATTCTTCCATGTAAAAGATTTATGCAGGTTGATGGAGGTAATCATGAAAGAAAAGCCGGAAGAGCATATTTTAAATGTTGGAAATGTTGAATCGGTATCGATTAAGGATTGGGTGACAAAATGCTATGAAAGCTTAGGAAAGAAACCGAAATTTGTGAATGTCTATGAGGATATTGATCAGAGAAATTATTTTAGCTTTTATAACTATGAGTATTATTTAGATGTATCCCGTCAAAGCAAAATATATCCTGAAAACATGTCATTAGAGGAGGGATTGAAAGATACTGTTAAATGGTATTTGGAACATAGTACAGAGGTTAATAAGAAACCTTATTTTGAATATATAGATGAAAATTTAGTGGATGGTTAAGTTGAATAAAATTTTCGAATACTATAGAAGTAGTTGTAAAAGTTGTCATTTCTTTGAAGAAATGCATAATATTACTGAATGAAGCTTTAAAGAAACACTCATTTTGATTGAATTTTTGAAAATATGGAAGCTTACAATAGTGTAGATAAAATGTGTAATATCTACACTATTGTATTAAATGGCAGTGAAATAATGAATAAATATGAATATATGACGGAATTATTACAGGAAAATAATGTATATTTATTTACAGCACAAGTCGAAAATGCTGGTATATCAAGAACATATCTGGCAAAATATGAAAATAGTGGTGAAAGCCACTATTTTTTTTACCTAAAGCCGTAAAAGTTTCACTTTACGTTCACTTTACGAAAACAATGTTGAGGATATATACATATTATGATATAATTTGCATATAATATGTATATGGAGGTGACGAATATGTTAACATTGCAGGAATCAATAAGACCATCTGCTGATTTGAGAAATCACTATGCCGAGATATCAAAACAGTGTAAGGAAAATAAAGAAGCAGTTATTATTACAGTAAATGGTAGAGGTGATACTGTTGCAATTTCATACGAAGAATATAAAAATATGAAAGCAAGAATAGAACTATTAGAAGCATTAGCTGAAGCCGAGGATGATGTAAAAAATGGTAGAGTTGCTCCTATAACTGAGACATTTGATGATTTGAGAAAAATGCTTCAGGAGGAGTGATTATGAAATATGAGGTGATAAGAACCGACATGGCTGATGCAGGCATCAGAAAAATAATAATGTATGTTGCTCAAAATTTTGGAAATACAGTTGCACTTGGAATACTTGATGAGATGGAAAAGCGAATTCTTGAATTGGGAGATGATCCATACATTGGTACAGAACCAAGATACCTTGTTCTTAAGAGACAGGGATATAAAGTATTGGTTTTGGAAAAAGATTTGGTTTTTTACAAAATTGATGAGGAACACAAAAAAGTGGTTGTATATGCGGTTGTTGACCAACGCCAGGATTATTTAAACGTTTTGCGTGGCCTATAGAAAAGTATGTAATGTTCACAGAGAGAATAAAAGGGATTTATTTTAGTTTCGGTTACCAGACGGATACTATCGGAGGGAATCTGTTTCTTCCAGCTTTTCATAAGCTGACATTTGTAAATGTTAATAAGCCCTTTTTCAAAAAATTGTTGCATTTTGCAACCCTGATTATCAGGCAATGGAACTCATACATGCAAAATTAATCCGGACAACCACATGTGCAAATGACTGTAAATGTGATTATACAATCTGCGGTGATGAGGACAAATATTGCAGTGAACATCCGGAATATAAGGATGAACAAGGGTATCGACGGAATAAATAAAGGCTTTGGAATATGGAATCGTCCAGGAGAGGAAGAATAGAAAATGGGATTACTGGATTTATTAAAAAAGAAGGAACAAAAGAAGAACATATTTGACATTCCATATGATTATGATGGATATGATTTCATGTATAAATGCGGCACGATGAATCCGGGTTTATATAGGGAAATTCATAAAATTATTACAAACGGCAAGTATGATTTAACGGAGCTTGCAGAATATAATCAATTATCAAAGGATTCAGATGAAAAGGATTTTATTATATTTTATGATAATTGGATAGAAAGCCTGACAGGAAAGGGATTCATGGTTCATTTGGACAATCAAGTGGATATTGTTACATTTGTTAAGCAAATAAATGTTATATTAGAGCAATTAGATGTTGACGGCAGAATGAATGAACATGCAGTTATAGACAGATATAATGAGGAATTAAAAAATTACTCAGTGAATGGAGAACTAATCCGTACAGGGTTTATTTATAATGTATTGGAAGCGAATATCGTTGCCGACGAACTTCGAAAAATTGGATATGAACTGATAAATTTTTTTAATGGCTGTGATAATTGTGATATGACAATCATTCCGGTTGGAAAGATTGAGAAAATGAAAGAGCTTGAGAATCAAATTTGCAGGGAACAGTGAGGTAAACATAATCGAGATTTGAAACTATATTTAATTCAAAGAAGAAAAGTTTTTTGCGTAGGAACAGATATTTGGATTCTTGTTAATTAAGTGAAAATATGATACGCTTGAAAAAATTGAGTATAGTTGTTTATTCTACATTAAGGGGGCAACACACAATATGAAATATAGTTTGCCGGATCGGATATTGAGGGAACTTGCTTTGTTTGCACAGAAGTATTCTGTCACAAAAATCGTACTGTTTGGTTCCCGTGCACGAGGCACAAATACGGAAAGAAGTGATATAGATATTGCTGTATTTGGTGGAGATTTTGAACAGTTTTATTGGGATGTTAAGGAAAATGTACATTCGCTTCTGATGTTTGATATAGTACAGGCAGATGCGACAATTTCAGATGAATTGAAACAGGAAATAGAAAGGGATGGAGTTACAATTTATGAAAAAATTGGATAATTTTACAAATTGCTTGTCTGTATTGGCAAATGCGGATTTTAAATTAGCAGAAACCAATGATATATATCGAACAGGAATCATCGGACAATTTAATCTTACCTTTGAACTTGCGTGGAAAGCCCTGCAGGAAATTATGAGGATGCATGGCGTAGAAGAGGCATCTACCGGTTCTCCTCGTGAAATCTTACAGCTTGGTTATAAAATGGGATTTGTTAATGATTCCGAGGTATGGTTACTTATGTTAAAAAAACGCAATACTTCGGTTCATATATATAATGAAGATGAAGTTGATGAAATGATTATGCTGATACGAGACAGTTTTATTCCTGCTTTTACTGTTCTTAAAAATATGTTGATGAAGAAGCTGGATGAAGCAGAACGTGATTGGGTGTAAGTATGAATTCTTTTGATGAAGTCCAATCTTTATTGCAGGATAAAGCGGATATTCAGACAAGAATTAAATTAATACCATATGAAGGAAATCCTGAAATAAAACAAACTGCAAGTGGAAAATATCCAATACTGTGATGTTATAAAAACAATATCTACTCTGATATTAAATATATATAGTTCATAAAGAGAGGTGTATATGCTATGCCAGGTATACTCGTGGTTGAAGATGATGAAAATTTAAATCGAGGAATTACATTTTCACTGAAAAAATCCGGATATGAGGTTTTTTCGGCAGAATCAGTGAAAAAAGCGAAAAGAATTGCAAGTGATAATAA
>CAKRAK010000028.1 GCA_934294885.1 uncultured Lachnospiraceae bacterium
CGTATCCTCATTATCAGAAACTTTATCAGCTTGAAGTACACCATCTTTAATAATTGTTATGTCCCATGTGCCACTTTCGTCATCATATATTGCCAATGATTCAGGCATATTTGTTTTCAAAGCCGTTGTAGTCTCCTCCGCCTTCGCATCCATCACGCCCCAGCCACTGACATCCACCGCCGACAGCACCATAAGAGCTGCCATGACTCCGGCAAGTATCCGTCTTGCTCCTCGTTTTCCTTTTACTCTCCTCATACTTCCTCCTTTTCAACCAGCCACTGCGATTTCCTGCATAAGTAACAAGTGGTGCTGACAAACATTTACTCCCCTACCTCTCAGGCTGGGTTGCATAATCAATAATCATTTCTTTAATTCTTTTTAACTCCGGTGTATAGTCCTTATTCTCCTCAGAGCCCCATATAAAACCTCCTGCATAATACGTACAGGCTGCCATCATGGTATGCACTGTTGTCCGCATGAATTCGTCCTTTGGAATATCCGTACGAAATGTCCGGTCTTCCTTTGCCTTTTCATACATCCAGTCCAATCTTGTATTTACAGAATAAAGAGAGGCATAGAAATCGTTCAGTTTCTCCGGCTCCACGCCCTCATATGTAACATAATGATTGAAATTATCATTGTAAAGCAGCAGCTCCTTATAATTTTGATACATCCCAATATAGCTGTCCAATGTGAAAATAAAACGGTCAAGCGCCGGTATCTCTCCAATAGAAGAAAGAGGACGTCTTGCATCCAGTTCATCCAAATACGCTTTCCATTTTACGGCACAAACATCAATTACCAGCTCCATCTTACTGTTATAGTATCGAAACAGGGTTGCTCTTCCAATTCCCGCTGCCGCTGCAATTTCTCCCATACTTACCGGTTCTATCTTTCGTTCCACAAAGATTTGAAATGCCGAATCCACAATTTGCTTTCTGCGCAAGCTTTTCTTTTCCTGTTGTTGCTCTGACTTACTCATATCAATCTCCGCATTTTATAATAGGTTATTCAAATTCTATTCCTATAAGAATCGCAAAACTATTCTTCCTCTTCTTCCTCTTCTTCTTCCCTTTCCAGTTCCCTTACTACCATAACTGCCATTGCTGTAAGAAGCGGCAGATAGCTTTCATCATAGGCAATTATCACGGAATGGTTAAATACAATGTTATGCATATCCAAATCCGGATTTTCCATAATTCCACCCAACACTTTTCCCTTCAGGGTTACGATAACATTACTTCCAATCTGATCTTCATATTCTTCCAGCTTTAATTTTCCTTCCTTTAATTCCATCTTAAAGCGGTCTCTTACCAGCTCAAATTCCTTCTCTAATGTACCATATGGCTCTCCCCTGTAAGAAAACTCATAGGTAGGCGGTGTTTTTAATTGTTTCTTAGATATATGAAATACTTCCTGATGGCTGGTGTCATACACATACAGCTCCTCCATGGGAGCCTTTCCATCCACCTCATAAACTACATTTCCATCCTTATCACACAGGTTAAAATGCTGCCCCAAGGTATTAAATTCCTCTGTAAAATTATAAACCTGAGAAGGCTTCGCCTGTTCAATCGGCAAAACCTCATCCGTCTTTGCATAATGCATCAAACTTTCTTTTAGCTGTTTTTGTAACAACAGCAAATCTGTATGATAACATATACACTCCTCTGCATTTCCACCGAAGTCCTCCTGAAGAGGAATATCCGGTTCCATGACTCTGCGAGTAATCAAATCTGCCAAAAAAGAATATCCGAGATATCCCAAAATACCGTCCTTGTCTAACCAGAAATAAAGAAAATCTCCATTGTCATTCGGTCCCCATATCAACGCTTGCTGTTTCATGGTGGCAATATCCCCAAGAAAGCAGGAACCTAACGGTGTCCCTATCTTACGGTACGCCTCATAAAATTCCTCTATCTTTCTGGGTTCTCTCATAGCTATCATCGACACAGTATCCGTAGAATTATTGTAACTATCCGGCGAACCCGTCATCCAGATTGCAATTCCGATAATTAATACTACCGTACCGATAACAACCGACACCATATTCCAATGTCCGGCAATCACGATTCCCAAAGCAATTACGATCACTATCACTCCAACAATGTGATAGCTCCGTTCCCTCTTTTTCAATATCTCTTTTGTGCTTTCTGTCTTTTCATTTGTATGTTCCTGTTCTGCCATCTCTAATCCCCCCTGATTGACTTATAAATTTTATAGATATGAAAATCATATCGGATGCGTTTCGTTTTTGATACACCCTGTCTCAATTATATTTTATAATACCCTCTTGCGTCAATCTTTTTTCTAAGGATCAAAAAAGCCTGTGACAGATTCTATCCATCACAGGCTTAAAATTTATACAATATTATTCAGCTACTTTTTTCTTTAATAATCCAAGTAATGCAGCCGAAATTGCAGTTCCCACTAACAATGCAGCCACATATAATAATGCGTTACCAACTACAGGGAATACGAAGATTCCACCGTGAGGAGCCATTAAGGTACAATTAAATGCCATGGAAAGGGCTCCTGCAACTCCGGAACCGATCACGCAGGAAGGAATAACGTGAAGGGGATCCGCAGCTGCATAAGGAATTGCACCCTCGGTAATAAATGCAAGACCCATTACAAAGTTTGTAGGACCATTTTTTCTTTCTTCTGCGGTAAACTTATTCTTAAAGAGCAAGGTTGCCAACGCAATCGCACAAGGTGGAACCATACCACCGATCATAACGGCTGCCATAATATTATAGTTTCCTGCTGCAATTGCCGCAGTACCGAATACATAAGCTGCTTTGTTAAATGGACCACCCATATCAATTGCCATCATTCCGGCAAGGATGAATCCAAGTAAAACAACACTGGCACCATTTAAGGAAGCAAGACCGTTATTTAATGCGGTATTAATGTAACCGACAATCGGTTCAATCACCAAAGTCATAATCAGACCCACACCTAAGATACCAACAACCGGATAAATCAATACCGGTTTAATGCCATCTAAGGATTTCGGGAATTTATCACAAAGCTTCATTAGTAATCTTACAAAATATCCTGCAATAAAACCGGCTGCCAATGCGCCAAGGAAACCGGATGTTCCATTGGCTGCAATGGCACCACCCACAAAACCAACCGCAAGACCCGGACGGTCAGCAATACTCATTGCAATAAAGCCTGCGAGCATTGGCAACATAAACTTGAATGCAATATCTCCAATACCCTTGAACATAGCCGCTGCAGCCGTTACCGTACCAAAGTCAGAGCCGGCTGCTTCTAACTGTTCCGGTGATAATACCATACTATCAATCAGGAATGCAATGGCAATCAGAATACCACCCCCAACGACAAATGGAAGCATATGGGAAACACCATTCATCAAATGCTTGTAAATCTGATGTCCAACACTACCGCCTTCATCCGACTTCGTAACAGTCTCACCATTACTATGATAAATCGGTGCATCACCTGCCATAGCCCGTTCAACAAGATGGTCTGCCTTACTGATTCCATCCGATACCGGAACCTCAATCAGCTTCTTGCCATCGAATCTTGCCATCGGCACCTGGGTATCTGCTGCAACAATAATGCAATCAGCCTCTTCAATATCCTTATTGGTCAGAACATTCTTTGCTCCGCCGGAGCCTCTTGTCTCTACCTTAATGAAACAGCCATGCTCCTTCGCACTTTTTTCAATGGCTTCTGCTGCCATAAATGTATGAGCGATTCCTGTCGGACATCCTGTAACAGCAAGTATCTTTTTCTGTGTTGTATCCGCAACAACCACTTCTTCCTGCGCCTCATCCTTTTCTGCTTCTGCATCATCTATAATCTTCAAAAATTCTTCCGGAGACTTTGCATTCTTTAATGCCTCTGTAAATTCATCATGCATCAGCATACCGGAAAGCTTGCTTAAGATATCAATGTGAGCCGAACCGCTTTGAGGATTTGCCGCGATTAAAAACAAAAGATGAACCGGCTCATCATCTAAGGCTTCATAATCTACACCATTCGGAATTACCATGGCAATCAATCCCGGAGTCCGAACTCCATCACATCTTCCGTGAGGAATGGCAATACCATCACCTACACCGGTTGTACTTTCCTTCTCTCTTTCCAATACTGCTTTCAAATAAGATGCTCTGTCTTTAATATTACCCTGAGCAGCCATCAGGTCAACCGCCTGATTCAATACATCATTCTTGTCCGATGCGGATACATTTAGGTTAACCGCATTTACCGATAATAAATCCGTAATCTTCATAACACATCCTCCTTTTCATAATCTTGTCATGCATTTTCTATTATTTTAATGTAGAAATGAGCCTCTCCACTTCTTTTTGTGTTGCCAGATTTTCTGAAAATGCACTGGCACTTCCTGTACACAGACCATAGTAAAATGCACTTTCATAATCTTTCTTTGTGGTATATCCATAGAGGAAGCCCGCTACCATGGAATCACCGGCTCCTACGGAATTCACTACCATTCCACTTGGTGCCTTGCTCATGTAAGAGCTACCATCCTCTGCTACCAAAACAGCACCTTCTCCTGCCATGGAGATTAACACGTTCCTTGCACCTAATTCCTGCATTTTCTTTGCATATGGAATCGCTTCCTCTCTTGTATGAATCTCTACACCGAATATCTCTCCTAATTCATGATGATTTGGTTTAATTAAAAACGGATGATATTCCAAAACATTCATCAGCAAATCTCCGGTTGCATCGACAACAACCATAACATTCTTATCCTGAAGCCCTGCCATAATATCGCGATACATGGTTTCCGGCATCCGCTCCGGAATACTTCCTGCAAGAACTAAAATATCCCCATCCTGTAAGCCGCCTAAACGCTTCATTAACGCTTCCACATCCGTAAGCCCGATATTCGGACCCTTTCCGTTAATCTCACTTTCTTCATTAGAACGAAGCTTCACATTAATTCTTGAAATTCCTTCATCCACTTCAATAAATTCTTCTGTTACACCAAACTGGTGAATCCGCTTCCGAATCTCTTCTCCCGTAAACCCGGCGACAAAGCCAAGTGCGGTACTGTCTACGTCCATATTCCGAAGCACAATCGATACATTAATTCCTTTTCCACCGGGAAACATAATCTCTTTTTCCGTACGATTCACTTTTCCCGGAGTGAAATCCTTGACTGAAATGATATAATCCAGCGACGGATTCAATGTAACTGTATAAATCATATATGTCCCTCCTTCATGATTTTTTATGAATCAAAATGACCGTTTGTGATTGTGTAACTGTATATTACTACACTATGTTCTATGTGTCAATCATTTTTCGTCATATTTTTTCATTTTCTTGAAGCTTTTTGACGATTTTTGACTTTTTTTATTCTCCATGATACAATCAATTCGTATGATAATCATCTATTAAGCATTATCACACAATTGCAAAATGGTTGTTCGCTTATATTCATTTATGCAAATTGTAAAAGGACATTTTACAAAAATCCTATTAGATATTATGATGAAAGTGAGGGATTTCTATGCTTCCGGAAGAACGAAAACAGTTAATTTGTAATTATATTAATGAGAATCAGGCAGCTTCCACTGCCGAATTGATGAATCTGTGCCAATCCTCAGAGGCTACGATTCGAAGAGATTTAACGGAATTAAACAAAATAGGTGCCATATCCAAGGTACATGGCGGCGCCGTTGCTACACAGAACAAGATTATGGCAGATTATGAGGTTTCCCAGCGGGCAAGCCAGAACAAGGAAGAAAAAATCGCCCTTGCCAGATATGCCGCCGGTCTGATCAGTGATAATGACTTAGTCTACATGGACGCAGGTACAACAACCTCTTATATTATCGATTATATGACAGCCAAAAATGTTGTGATTATAACCAATGCCATTTCCCATGCATTAAAAATTACGGCAATGGGCTACCGGGTATATTTAACCGGAGGTTTTTTAAAGGCCTCCACAGAAGCTCTGATTGGAGCCCATTGCTATGAATCACTGCTTTCTTATCATTTTTCCATTGGCTTCTTCGGTACCAACGGAGTCAGTCATGAAGAAGGCTTTACAACACCGGATCTGGAAGAGGGCAAGATAAAAGAATGTGCCATAAGCCGCACCAATGCCCCATATGTGCTTTGCGACCACACAAAATTCCATTCCAGCTCCCTGGCGAAATTCGCCAATTATGACCAGGCAATCATTATTACAACAGACAATATTCCTGCCGGTTATAAAAAAGATACCAATGTAATTCGGATATAATCGGAAGAAAACCTTATAAAGTATCTACCAGATTGGTAATCCAGACTTCCTTCTTTATCAGAATATAACCTACGATTACCTTGATAAAATCCAGTGCCTGTACAATTCCATATATAACAAGAATGGATAATCCGGTGTGTTTGCAAAGTGCAAATGCAACCGGAATGCAGACTACGCAGGTAAATCCACTATCGAACAGAAATGTAATTACCGTCTTTCCTCCGGAACGAAGGGTAAAATACAAGGAATTCAAAAAGCCCTGCACCGGGAAAAAGCATGCCGTAATGATAATAATACAGGTACCAAGCCTTCTTACCTCCTCTGAGGTCTGATAAAGCTTTGGGAATACTCCCGATATTCCTACTAAAATAACCGTCAGCACAATACATACCGCTCCGGTAAACCACATCAGCTTAATTGCACTTTTCTTTGCCTCTTTATATTTGGAGGCTCCTAGTAATTGTCCGATTACAATACCCACAGCACCACCTAACGCTACAAATACAACATTTAAAAGATTACAAATGGCATTGGAAATATTAATTCCCGCTACTACATTTAAGCCTCTTGTGGAATAACACTGGGTTAAAACCGCAATACCTCCTGCCCACAAAAACTCATTGGCAAAGATAGGACTTCCCTTCTTTATGATCATAAGGGTTATATCCTTTGGCACCTTTAAGGTTCGGTATACCTGAATCAAAAATGTATGACGCTTTGACTCCTTATGAGACCATATCACAATAACTGCCATCTCCACAACACGGGCAATGGCTGTTGCAATCGCAGCTCCTCTCACCTCTAAGCGGGGAAATCCGAATTTGCCATAGATTAGCAGATAATTCAATACAATATCCACCACCACGGAACAAATACCGGCAATCATCGGTTTTACACTTTCACCGGTTTCCCTTAAGCTGGTTGCATAAATCTGGGTTACAATGAAGGGAAGAAGACAAAACAGCATAATATCCAGATACTGCTTTGCATAGGTCATGGTAAGACCCGGATCGATTCCCCCTCCGTTTCCATGAAGATACAAAGAGATTAACTGATTTCCAAACAAAATAAATACCAGATTCCCCGCAAGAAAACAAAACATTCCAATCCACCATTTTAAGCGGAATACGTTCCGAAATCCCTCTTCATCCCCTTTTCCGTAATACTGGGCACCATAAATCGTCGGTCCCGACAAACCGCCGAACACTGCCAGATTAAATACAAATATCAACTGTCCCACAATAGAAACTCCGGTCATGGATTCCGTTCCAAGACTTCCTACCATAACATTATCTACCAGACTGACGGCATTTGTAATTCCGTTCTGTATCATCATGGGAATTGCCAGTTTCATAGCCTTTCCATATATATTATTTTGATTCATTTCATTACCTTCTTTTCTTCTTTCTTATTCCCATACATCCGTAATTTCAGGATAATTACACGAAAAAACACACTTTCCAAAAAGTGACATCCTATCACTGAATAGAAAGTGTGTCTGATTCGAAGCCCTTGTCATCCAAGCTTATTCATCCCGAAGTCTGAATGAATTTGCCATATCCATGAGGTTTTGTGAGCAGGAATTCAACTCCTGACTGATAGCTGTGTTTTCCTCCGCACTGGCAGCATTTGCTTCAACTACCGCTGCAACATTTCTTAAAGAACCGTTAATCTTCTCAATGGACATCTGCTGATTCTTAACATACGCAACAATTTCATCAATTTGCTGTTCTGCCTCTAAGGAATCCTTAACACCTAACTTCATGGTATCTGAAGTCGTATCTACCATTTCCTTACCTTTTCCCACTGCGTACTTCGATTCCATAATCAAACGGCTGATATTCTCACTGGCTTCCGCACTGGAGGTTGCCAAAGCACCAATCTCACTGGCAACAACAGCAAAGCCTTTACCGGCTTCTCCCGCTCTGGCCGCTTCAATGGAAGCATTCAAAGCAAGAAGATTCGTCTGATCTGAAATATTTGCAATCTCATCCGCAAATGCTACGATCTGATTAGAGCTACGTTCAATGGAATCCATAGCCTCTACCAGCTCCTGCATCTTTACTTCACTTTCTTTTAAATGTTCATTTGTTAAATCAGAATTCTCCCGAATTCTCATGGCACGTTCCGTAATCTGCTGGGTCTTCCTTGTCAGCTCCTCCATATCCGCTGCAACAGAACTAATTGCCAGATTCTGTGTGGTTGCACTCTCAGCAACATTTTCCGATGTATCCGCTAATTGATTGGAATACTCATATACTCTTTCTGATTCTGTCTTAATCTGACCAAATGCCTGATTCAAATTTTCGATAATCTCTTCTAAGGATTCCTTAATCTGCATATAGCTTCCTTTGAAATCCGCATCAATGGAAACCGTCAAATCCCTGTTGGATATGGCAGTTACCGTATTGGTAATCTGATCAATATAAGTGCCAAGACTTTCAATTGTTCCGTTTAAGGAATCGGTCAGTTTTTCAATCTCTGTAGAATTACGTTCTTCATCAAACACAACATCTAATTCACCATCTGCAATTCTACTCATCTTACCACTAATGGATTCCAGCGGATAGAACAAATGCTCAATTCCCCGAATCGTAGCTTTCTTGGCAATCATCTGAGAGCAGAAGAAAATAAGAACAAACACTACCAAAATTCCCAACATCAGTAAAATCGCAGAAGACATCGTCTGAATGGAAACCAGCTTCCAGCCGGTCAGGGAAGAAGTACTGGTTGTGCTGAACTTAAATCCTCCCTTGTAATCCAATAATATCTTCGCAGCATTATCTTTTTTCAAAAGCTTCTCATATCTTCCGTGGTTTACATCCTTTACGGTTACACCTGTCTCACCCTGCAAACAATATTCTTCATTGGGATGAACCAATATAGTTCCATCCCCAGTTGTCAGGAAAACATAACTATTACCATGAAAGCTGTCTCCGATTAAAGATACCAGATCATCCATGTACATATCCATACCAACACAGCCGTTCATCTTACCATCCTTGTAAGTAGCCTTTGCCAATGTAATACAAATTCCACCTGACTGCATATCTACATACGGATCTGAAATATAAACCGCATCCGGATTGGCCTGTGCTCCCTTATACCAGTCTCTTTCCGTAACAACAAAATCAGCCGGCGGTTCCCAGCCACCACTCATTACCGTTACGTTCTCATCATAACAGCTATATACCGCAGATACCTGGTCATCTAAGGCAACCATGGAATCCACATAGGCTAAAATATCATCATAACCTTCCACTGCTCCACTGTTAATGGTTCCTGCAACCGAATTAATCATACTAATCTTCTCTTCCATCGCAGTATCAATCTTGGAAGCATATTGTTTGGAATCGCTTTTTACGGTAGTAACAACATTCGCAACAATCAATGCAAGTGCAACAACCAGTGATGCCAGTGCCGTAACCAATAAGATATTGGTTATAATCTTCCCAAACGCTTTTTCAATTCGTTTGCTTAACGATATCTGCTCCATATCAAGAACCCCCTCTATCCACATCTTTTAGTAAAAAAACCAACATCCTTATTTTATCAAAATTTTTTAAAAAAATAAACAAAAAATTAATTATTATCAAAGCTTCATTTTTCCGCCTGTTGTATGGTAGAATAAACTCATGTTTGAAATCCCGAAATCAGGTAATACTAGTATAACAGTTATAACTATTCTGTATCAATGATATCATGCATTTAAAACCCATCATACCAAAAGGGGATTTTATCAATGAAAAATACAACAACGGCCAGTAGCCCATTACGTACTTACGAAAAGGAGAAAAAAATGAGAAAAATCAACAATGATTATATTGCCATCCCGGCATTGTTAAAGGTAGAAAAAAATGCATTAACCCATATCGGACACTTTCTGTCGGAAAACGAGCTGAACAAGGTTGTTATCTTTTTCGGAAACGGTCTGATCGATATGTTCGGAAGTCTGGTCATGCAGTCCCTAAAGGATGCCTCCATAGAAGTATTGGAATATCAGGAGTTAGATACCGTTAATCTGGACGACATCACAACGCTTGCTTTTTCACTTCCTGCAAAAACCCAGGCTATCATTGGTCTTGGAGGCGGAAAGGTAATTGACGCTGCAAAATACAGCAGCTTTTTAAGAAAAATCCCTTTTATCAGCGTCCCTACCTCAGCATCCAGCGATGGTTTTTCCAGCGCCAGTGCATCTTTACTCATTAACGGAAAAAGAAGCTCCGTCCCTGCCAAAATGGCATATGGTATCATTGCGGATACGGAAGTCATCAAAAGCGCACCGGATCGTTTTCTGTATTCCGGAATCGGTGACATGGTATCCAAAATCACTGCATTATACGATTGGCTTTACGAAGAACACTGCGGATACGGCGAAGTAAATGACTGTGCCATGATGATTGCCAAAAAAGCGGTAAACAGCTTTGTAAGAACCCCTTTTACTACCATCAAGGATGATTTATTCTTAAAAGAATTATTGGATTCCCTTGCCATGAGCGGTATTGCAAATGAAATTGCCGGCAGCAGTCTTCCTACAAGCGGCAGCGAGCATCTGATATCCCATGCATTGGATAAAATCAGCGATGCACCACAGCTTCACGGGGTGCAGGTTGGTATCGCCACTTATCTGATGAGTCTGGTACAGGATCACCGCTACAAAAGAATCCATACCATATTAACAGATACCGGATTCTTTGATTATGTCAAAACATTGCATCCGGATGTTGCGGAATATGAAAAAGCCATTGATCTGGCACCATCCATCAAACCGTTCCGCCACACATATCTTCATGAGGAAAAATACCGGACGCTGGCAAAACAATTACTCCATGAAGATGCTGTTTTAAAGGAAATTTTCCATCTGTCCTGATGTTCATTTAAGGGGAACCATTTTTTCAATAAAGAATATAAATATACTTCTATTCCGCTAATGTCAGGCTAAGTTCATACTGGAAAGAATCCAGCTTATTATTTTCCAGTGTAACTGCCTCTGCAATATCATAATCAATCAACACATCATTTTTAATGGCAACGATTCGGTTCTGTTTTTCTTTTTTTAGAATCTCTACTGCATAGGCCCCCATCAGAGAACCATACATACGGTCCTTTGCAGTAGGCTGTCCACCTCTTTGAATGTAACCAAGAACAGAAACTCTTGATTCAATTCCCGTTTGTTCCTGAATAATCCGGGCAAGCTCCGGCGCATCAATGACACCCTCTGCCACTACAACTAAATAACAATCCCTGCCATCTTCATGTCTCCGCTTCAAGGTCTCAATGATGTTATCAAAATTACCGTCCCATTTTTCAGGAAGTACAATGGCATCCGCAGAGGTTGCCATACCTGCCCATAACGCAATATAACCTCTCTT
This sequence comes from uncultured Lachnospiraceae bacterium, assembly GCA_934294885.1. Classification (GTDB taxonomy): domain Bacteria; phylum Bacillota; class Clostridia; order Lachnospirales; family Lachnospiraceae; genus CAG-590. Next base: position 11,632 of record CAKRAK010000028.1, read on the forward strand.
ACGTCCCATTACCTCTACCACGCTGCATCGTCCATGAGATATGGAAGAATCTCTGATTCTGTCAATGGCTTCCATGGCTGTATTTGCTGCAGTATCGAAGCCCAATGTATACTCTGTACATGCTACATCCCGGTCAATGGTTCCCGGTATACAGATTATATTGACACCCTCTTCTTTAAATGCAATGGCTCCCCGCAGGGTTCCGTCTCCTCCAACAGCAACTACGGCATCTACCTGATGCTCCCGTAAATTCGCCGCTGCCTGTTCCCGATACCGCTTCTCTAAGAAACGCTCACTTCTGCTTGTATATAAAACGGTGCCCCCCTGATTATTGATATTACGAACCTTATCAATGGTAAGGGGTGTTACCTCCCAGTCAATCAGACCTTCGTAACCACGATACACACCGACTACCTCTATTCCCGCATTAATGGCACTGAATACAACCGCCCGGATGGCAGAATTCATTCCTGGTGCATCTCCACCGCTTGCCATCACAGCAATTTTTTTAATCTGTTCCATAATATAATCCTCCATGTATTTCCTTATTAAACTCTTGCTGTATTTTACTATTTCCTTTTACATAACACAATATTATATCTTGCCTTTATTCCAATGCCTTCTGTAATTCTTATTCCGATATTCCATTGGCGTCATCCCGGTTTCCCCCTTAAAGTTTTTAGAAAAATGGCTGCTGGATGCAAAGGATAAATATTGTGCAATCTCCGCACAGCTGGCATCGGTATAGATTAACATATTCTTTGTTTCATTTATTTTCTGCTGCCGGATATAGGCACCGATATTCTTCCCGGTTTCTTTGAAAAACAGCTTGCTTAAATAGGTTTCATTTAATCCCACATATGCCGCAACATCCGCGATCTGAATCGGCTCATGCAAATGATTGTAAATATAATCCAGTGCTTTTTTACAATGTACGGAATGATTCTCTACGGTTTTCAGCTTTCTCATTCTCTTTGCAAAGGTATAAGCCATTTCCTTTTGAACTGCAACCAGTTCTCCCTTTGTCCACTGCCGGTCTGTTTTATTAATATAGATATCACTTAAATGATAAGCTTCTTTTTCATCCAATCCACCTTCAATACAAAACCGGGTAATCATGGCAATGGAAACCACAATATGATATTTGATGCTTTGAAGATGATTTTCCGATAACTCTCCCCGCTCCGGAGCATCAATGAGATCCCAATTGGTCTTTGCCTCCAATGCCTCAATGTTTCCGGATTTAATCAGGTCGTAAAATGCCAGTTCCTCATCGTAGGTGGGATGATACAATTCCAGCTCCCGCTGTTCGAATCGTTCCCTTGTCAGTTGTTCATATTTTTCGTAGTCTTCTATCTCCATTCCTTCGTTCCTTTTTCATAAAAATACATTTATTATAAATAACTGTTATTTTACATAAACAACAGTTTTATTATATCGTTTTTATAAATTCTTGTCTATACTCCAATCATACAAACGCAATATTTACACCATCAGGTATTTGTGAAACACAAGACTATACCACAGGTTTTATAATAACGTTTCACAAATGCCTGCCCATATTATTTACGATAGGAGGATTTTTATGAAGATATTCGAGGGTTATCAAAAAGGGATTAATTTAGGCGGCTGGTTATCACAAAATGACAGCTTTGAAAAAGAACATTTTGAAACATTTATTACAGAAAATGATATAAAAGAAATCGCATCCTGGGGACTGGATCATGTCCGGGTTCCTGTGGATTATGTCATTTTAGAGGAAGAAGACGGAACACCAAAGGAAGAGGGCTTTGCGTATGTCACAAACTGCATCAGCTGGTGTAAGAAATACGGCTTACATATGATTCTTGACCTGCACAAAACCTATGGATATACCTTTGATCCATTAGATGATGGGGATAAGGAAATCTTTTTCCATGACGAAGCACTCCAAAACCGTTTCATTCAGACATGGAAGGAAATCGCAGCCCGATACGGCAGCGATTCCGATATGGTTGCCTTTGAATTATTAAATGAAATCGTAAGCCCTAATGTGGTAGAGGAATGGAACAACATTGTCAAAAAAGTCGTACCTGAAATCCGCAGCATTGCGCCGGATACTTATATTATATTCGGTGGAGTGTGCTATAACAACGTTACCAGTGTTCCCGGACTTATCAAGCCCTTTGCAGACAAGCTGGTATATACCTTCCATTGTTACGATCCTCTTATCTTTACCCACCAGAAAGCATACTGGGTAAAGAATATGACCAAGGATTTTGATATGGCTTATCCTGATACCGTAGAAGCTTATCAGGAAAAAAGCATGCAGTTTTCACAGGAATTAGTCGGTGCCATTAACGAACACGGCATCAAAAATATCGGACCGGAGCTATTCGAGGCTTTATTCAGTCCTGCAACAAAAACAGCAATGGAGCGGGATGTTCCTCTTTACTGCGGAGAATACGGGGTTATTGACCAGGCACCCCTTCCTGATACAGTCCGCTGGTTAAAGGATATCAACGCGGCCTTTAAAAAATACAATATCGGTCGTGCACTTTGGACTTATAAAAGCAAGGATTTTGGTATTACAGATCCTCATTATGCCGAAGTAAAAGAAGAAATGATTCAATTACTTTAATAAAATTTATTTATGCAAAAATGACCTTCGATGCTTATGTTCCTTCTCCTTAGGACACTCCCCCCTCATACATCGAAGGTCTTTTTTATTTATTTGTATCCTTAATATATCGATACACATCCAGGACAGTTTCTCCAATCAAAACATTTGGAAGCTCCATAAATTCCTGCTTTGTTGTGGTTCCGGTTAACACCGCTGCAAAATCCACCCCTGCATTTTTTGCGGTATTGGCATCCACAAGACTATCTCCGACATACAAAACCTGTTCCTTATCACAGTGAAAATGCTCCAATGCAAGATAAATCCCCTCCGGAGCAGGCTTTTTTTCTTTTACACAATCTCCGCCTACGATAAAATCCAACAGCTTCTCCCCATGGAATTTTTTAAAAATATCTTCAATCCGATACCGGTATTTTGTAGTTACCACACCAACAAAATAGCCGGTCTGCTTCAGGTTCTCCAAAACCTCAAGCACGCCATCGTACAAAAAGGTACTTTCTACGATAACCTCATCTGCTTTTTCCGCAAAATAGTCACGATATTGCTGCGACTCCTGTATCGTTCCCTCCGGCTCTAACTGTAAAAAACTGTTTTCCAATGTTAATCCAATGGTTTTCCGGACTGCTTCCCGCTCAGGTCGTTGGTAACCTAATTTCTCCATGGCATAATATGTACTTTTCAGGATTCCCTCTGTGGAATCCCCCAACGTATAATCAAAATCAAATAATATTAATTTTTTCATCATCAGCCCCACTTCTTTCTTACAAAATTTCTTGTTTTTATCATATTATGTAACAAAATATTTTTCAACTCCTTATTGTTTTATCCTGTTATTTCATATATAATATTTTTTGTATCAAAAAACATACATAATTGTATGACATTTATACAAAAAAGAAGGGAGAATGATATGAAAACAATGAAAAAAGGACTTTTGATGATTATGTTGGCACTTTTTGCCGTTATTGCAGTGCCGGCTAACACAAACGCACAATCATTATTATCTGTTGATCCAATTAATGCAACAGATTCAAAGGGAACTACATTTACAGTATCAAAGAGTTCCGTAACTGTCACAAAGGGAAAATCAACAACCGTTACAGTCAGTCTTATTGTACCAAAGGCTGCTATGGTAACAGCCAAAGCATCTAATAAGAATGTTACAATGAAATGGACCGGTTGGAATCTTAAAAACAACAAATTAGTCATCACCGGAGCAAGTGCCGGTATGTCTACCATCACATTGAAGAATTCTTATAACCAGAATGTTCGTACCATTAAGGTAACCGTTAAGAATCCTTCAAACCCTGTTACTTACCGTGCAGCTATCGTTGGTCAGTATGATTACCATGGTTACGCAAACGACTTATCAGCATGTCAGTATGATGCACTTGCTATGAGCCGTACATGTAAAAAGACCGGATATTCTTCCGTAAAGGTAAAATACAACGTAAGCAAGAACGGAATGAAGAACTTAATCTCTTCTGCATTTGCAGGAGCAGACAGCAATGATGTTTCTTTATTCTTCTACAGCGGTCACGGTGCCAGCAGCGGTGCATTATGTACAATCGAAAGCGGTTCCATCGGTTTCGTAGAGACTTCCATGTTAGCAACCTGGTTAAAGAAGGTTCCGGGTACTGTTATCGTAATGCTTGACAGCTGCTACAGTGGTATGGCAATCAACAAGACACCGGACGGAAAGATTACTGTAACACAGTCAAAGTCAGTAACAGATAAAGACATCAGTAATTATAACAATGCAATCATTAACACATTTAAGAAGGCAGATGCTCAGAGCACAACAGCTAAGAGCGGAGAACTTGCAACAGGCAAATTCCGCGTTATTACAGCCAGCTCAAAATATCAGACATCAGGCTGTTACTCTACATTCAGTTTATTCTCATACTGTATCGTAAAAGGTGCCGGATTTGATTTCCAAACCGGTGCACGTCAGTCAAACGCTCCGGCAGACACAGATAAGAATGGCATCATTACCGTTAACGAGGCTTGGAATTGTGCAAGAATAAATACAGTTGACTATGGTCAGGATGCAAAGGTATATCCTGCGAACTGTTCAACCAAAGTATTCAAGCGATAATTGATATCACCTTACATAACCAAAAAGGTTCAGACACTTCGGTGTCCGAACCTTTTTTTCTTTTGCCATCAAACAGTCTATATCAAGCCCTCTATCTTTATGTTACTTCCTTTTTTTGTTTTCGTAACAACAATTTGTTGCGGAATATTTTCCATCAGCTCTTCCCTATGACTGATAATACCTACTAATTTGTTCTTTCCTGCCAGATTTAACAAAATATCCATTGCACTTTCTATGGATTTGCGGTCAAGAGTTCCAAAGCCTTCATCTACAAAAAGGGCATCCATCTGAATTCCACCCAGATGCGACGATACAGTATCCGACAGCCCCAATGCCAGACTTAAGGATGCCTTAAAGCTCTCTCCGCCGGACAGATTTCCTACCGGACGTCTATGCCCCGTAAAATTATCCAATACCTCCAAATCCAAAAAGGTATTAATTTTCTTACCGAATCCGTTATCCTTCCGGTGCAGTTCATACTGATAATCCGTCATAGGCAGCAATCGCCGGTTGGCAGCGGCAATAATATGGTCAAAGCCTTCTGCCTGAATAAACTGCTCCAGTGTAATCTTTCCCTTTCCGGTCTGTCCGGTAACCAGATAATACAGCCGGCTGCAAATCGTATTCTCCTTTCTGGCTTTTTCCAAAGGTTCTTTTTGTTTTTCTATCAAGGCAAGCTTGTCCCGGTTTGCACGGAGACGATACGTAATCCCATTCTTTTCTTCCCGCAGGTCTTTCACAAGCCGGTTTTGTACTTCCAGTTCCTGCGCTAAGACTTCCGTATGAATCCATTCCTTTCCTTCTGCTTCCAAGACAGCCGCCTTAAGCTGCTCCTCGTTGAGTCTACAGCTTTGCCGATACTGCTCTAAAGTTGTCTCCGTCTCAGCAATCTTCTCTTCTGAAACAATACAGGACAGAAACTCATTCTCATCAGCAAATCCTCTCGTTGTCAGCTCTTCCCAATATGCTTCATGCAAGCGTTTTTCTTCCTTCTCCCCTTTTGTAATATTATCCCTTAACATTTCAAGAGATGCCATCTGTCTTGCATGGTCTTTCGCTGCATTCTCTTTTTTTACCCGTTTTTCTTCTGATTGCTTCTCATAATCCGCTATTTTTTCTTCCAGTTTTTTTCTTTCTTTTTGTGCTGCCTGCAAATCAGAAAACTCCAGCTTATCAATCCCCTTTAAGCCTGTCCGGGTTTCAATCATGGAAGCTTTATTATCTTCCCTACGCTTTACAAAAGCATTCTTTTTCTGTTCTAACGTCTCCTTTTCCGTTCCCTGAGCAGTCTCTAACTGCTTTCTTGTATCATTCAGTTCTCCCCATAACCCCTGGAGTAATAGCTCTTCCTCTCTTACCTTTTCGACTTTATCTAAAATCCGTTCTGTCGCTTTAGAAAACAAGGAAATCAAACCTGCCGTATCCACAGACTCCGGAATCTCCTCTTTTATAAGCTCATGCTCCAGACAACTCTTAATCTCATCCTCCAAATGTGCCCTTTGTACCTCAAATGCCTGTTTTGCACCTTCCGCGGATACTACAGCCGCCTCATTCTTTCCTCTGGCACATTCTAATTCATCCTTAAGCTTTTCATACTGTTCCTCAGATATAGATTCAGCCGGAAGCTGTGCCAATGCTTCATGATGCCGGGAGCCGCAGACAGGACAGGGCATTCCTTCCTGTAAATTTGCCGCCAGAATTCCGGCACGGCAGCCATCCATGAGCTCCTTTGCATTCTGCTCCTTTTCCCGAATATGAACATATGCTTCATGAATGGTTGTATAGTCCTTTTGCTTATTCAGATATTCCTCTTTGTCAGAATGATACTCCGGGATTCCTTCCTTTTGTATTTTTTTCATCCTTTCTCTAAGATCTGTCAGCTGTTTTGAAAGCTGACTGACCTCCATATACTGTTCCGTTTTATCAGAAAGCTCATGGATACGGTTACCTAATATCTCTGTCTTTTCCTTTAATAATCGTTCCTCCTCAATGAGAATTTCCTCCTCCTGATCCAGCTGGGACGCCTCTGACTGTAGTTTTTTCATTCGGCTTATCAGCTGATCCCTTAAAGCATATTGCGCATCTTCTTCTTTCATTTTGATAACAAGCCGGCTCCACTCTTCTTTTTGAGGTGCCTGTTTTTCCATATCAGCGTATTCCCGCTCCAGTGTCTTCTTAAATGCGGCTGTCCTTTTTTCCTTTTCCATCAAATCCTCCAGCTCACATTCCATCTGTTTTCTCTCGCCAAGCTTCATCTGCCATGTAAGATAAAGAGGTCGGACACCATAGGTTGCCGCCTTATTCTTTAAAACTCCGGCAGAAAGCTGCTCCATAGACACTCTCACAGTCTCTAAACCGACCTTTTCCTTTTGCAACGCATCCAGCTTTTTCAATATGTTATTATTGGTCTGTGCCATAACAAGCATACTGTTTTTAGATGCCAGCAAATCCTCCTGTTCCTTTAACTGCTGTGACCGGCTCTGCAACAATGCATCGTCATATTGGATAACCGCTTCTACAACCGGCAGTAAGGAATCCAGATTCCAGGCACTTCCGCTTTCCTTTGCGTTTTCCTGCAATTTTCGTAATTCATCCGTATGCTCACAACCCTCTGCTCCTGTCACTTCCCCAAAGGACTGCAATATACTTCTTTCTATTTCGATTCTGTTTCCATAGCTTTGATTCATCTTTTCCTTCAGCTTACCCTCTAATCGTTTGTAAGCATCCGTCCCAAAAATCGTACGCAGAATTACCGTTCTCTCTTCCGTTTTGGCATTTAGCAAATCCCAGAATTCCCCCTGAGCAATCATTGCAACCTGCTTAAACTGCTTTGCATCCACATGTAATAATTCTTTTATGATTCCCGGTGCGTCCTTTGTACCGTCTACATTACGAAGTCCTTCTACCGTACGACCGTCTTCATAATAAAAAGTAACCTTCTCCGGTTCCTCTGTTACCTTTCCGTTCCGGTTGATTCTTTCATAAGAAGGCTTTCTGCAAATATGATATTCATGTCCCTGATGAGAAAAATAAAAATCCACATAGCTTTCCACAGAAGCATCCGCATATTCACTACGCAGATTCTTTGTATTCCGGTAGCTTCCACTGGTCACACCATATAACGCAAAGCTGATTGCATCAAAAATCGTCGTTTTTCCGGCACCGGTATCTCCTGAAATCAAAAATAAACCCTTCTCCGCAAACTGGTCAAAGGCAATCGCAGGCATCGTCTCTCCATAAGGACCAAATCCACTAATCAATAATTTAATCGGCTTCATAAAGATCATCCACCTCCTTTGCAACAGACTTTACAAGTGCTAATTCCTCCTCTGATATTTCACAGCCGTATATCTGATTATAAAAATCGGATATCAATTCCGGAAAAGAACGAGTTTCTTTCATTTCCGTAAAATCAATCTGTTTGATTTCATTTGTGTGAGAATTTTCATAGTCAATTTTTATTGTATTGGGATATATTTGTTGAAATATACTGATTGCATCATCTACAATTTCTTCCTGAGTTAATGTCACATAAATAAAATCATCCGCATCTACAATGTTTGATTTATCCAATAATTGCTCCATGGTTCCTTTTATGTGACGCAAATCCCTTTTGGGTTTCAATTCCACAAGCTCTATCTCAACCTGATTCTTTTCCTGTAGGGAAATAACAGGAACCGACTTGATATGATTTACCTCACTTAAAGAATACTTTAAGGGAGAACCTGCATACCGAATCCTATCTCTTCCGATTGACTGGGGAGAATGAATATGTCCCAGGGCAACATAATCAAATGCATCAAAAAGAGAAGCACTGATTTTCTCTATAGTACCTACATTTTTTACGGAAGCACCCTCGGAGCCTGCCAATCTTGGTTCCGAATCACTCGCCGTTACAAATTGATGAGCGACTAAAATATTTCTTTCCGAAGGATTCAGATCACTATTTTCTAAAACAACTCTTACAGCATCATCATAAGAATGAATCTCTTCCTCCGGATAATATTTTTTAACCTGGGAAGCCTTGATGAAAGGCATTAGATAAAGATGAACTGTGCCATAGGCATCCTGAAATGTATATCGGTCAAGAATACCGTTGTATTTCGCAGAAATATAGATTTGATTCCGGGCAAACAACCGGCTGCCGAAATTCAATCTTTCGTCAGAATCATGATTTCCGGAAATGATAAAGGTTTTGAGATTCCGTCCTGCCAGTTCACCAATAAACCAATCCAGCAAACCAACTGCATTCTCACCGGGAACGGAACGATCATAAATATCTCCGGCAAGTAATACACCGTCTACTTTACGTTCATCCGCAATTTCCAATATTTGAGATAATATATATTTCTGATCCTCACACAGATCAAAATCAGCCAATGATTTACCGATATGTAAATCTCCTAAATGCAAAAATTTCAAAACGAATCCTCCTAACCTTTATCAAGTTACCGGATGAATAGAAAACTTCTTTTATTCCTCTAACCTGTATTTATATTAAAATACAGTATAACACATTCCCTCCTCTTCGTAATGGTTTTCTAAAGATATTATTGCTCTCTGTTTTCCTTCTGCTGAACGGCATTTTCATCTTCTTTACCATGAATCCGTTCCGAGAAAAAGCAAATAACACCAAAGCCAACCGCAATGACACCCATTATAACAACTAAGATATCCGAACCTGTCATATGCCGCACCTCCTAGTTAAATAATGAAATACCGAATCTTAACTTACGGTAACATTTATATAAAATGACTCCAACCAAAGAAAATACAATATAAAGGGTAGAAAAAAGACCTACACCGCCACCAAAAATAACAAGAATCCACATTAAAATTTTCATAATTTCATAATCTCCTTTTTAAAATTCGCACACAAAACCAAGGCTATGACTTTTTTGTCATATCCACCTTTGTAATCCTTATAAACTGCATGATTTAAGAATAGAAATTATGAAATTATTTGCATCCATCCTGGAGTTCTATGTAATCTACATGATAACAGATATCCGATACAAACCGATTGCCATAGAAAAACCACTTTTCACGATTTGAAAACAGAAACAACCCTGATAAAAATATCAAGGTGCACAGAAAATAAAGGGATGACTCATAATGAAAAATACTACGAGCAACCCTCATCTGGAAACTGCTAATCAATACACAGCCTGCTTTCACGATTTGAATATTGCATACAGAATCGGGAGAAACCAACTCCGACGCAACATATTCCTTCATGATATCCTCCGTGTGCAGACGACTGTCCATCATGCGAGACTGAGAAAGCCCTGTTCCGGCAATAGAAAGCAGAGCAACCATAAGACCGATGAAAATTATGAAATTATTAATATGATTTCTCTTCACAGTCATTCACCTCGCAAGTCCAATCAGACAAAGTTTCCATTTCAATACAATATTATTCTTCTTCCCAGAAAATGTCAACGCCAACCATAAAATAGTTACCGTTACACAATTACCACAAATCTTATCCGGACGCTTTCTTACGCATTGATGGTTCCTTTCAAGGACCGTTCCCACTGTCTGCTTCTCGTAGCGGTACTAAATTCGTGCTTCGCACTTATTAAGTACCGACGGAAGCAGATGTCCTTATAAGGAACCATCATCTGCTCTCGAAAGCTGACCGAACATCTCCCCACATATGAAAATTTCGAATAAAAATACTTGACACCGGAGCAAATTGGTTTATATTAAGGAATGGCAAAAATATAAGAACAATTTAGGAGATGATTTTATGAAATACTTAAAACAATTTTTGCTCATATTATTTATATCACTGCTTGGTGAATTGTTAAAATATCTGCTTCCGTTACCAATTCCTGCCAGCATTTACGGAATGGTATTGCTGTTTGTCGGATTGATCACTAAGGTAATTCCTTTGGATTCCGTAAAGGATGCCGGTAAATTCATGATAGAAATCATGCCGGTTATGTTTATTCCTGCCGGTGTGGGACTTATTACATCCTGGAATGTATTAAAGCCAATGTTAATACCGGTAGGTATCATTACCATCTTAACCGTTATTACCGTTATGATTTCTACCGGACATGTTTCCCAAAAAATCATTCAGAAAGGACAAAGCAAATGAACCAGTTTTTTCAACAATCCATGTTTGCAGGAGTTGCATTAAGTCTGATTTCCTACGGAATCGGCGTATTATTAAAGAAAAAATTTAAATTAGGAATTTTAAATCCCCTTTTAATCTCTATTATCATTTCCATTCTTGTAATTGTAATTGGTAATATAGACTACGATACATATAATGACAGTTCCAAAATATTAAGCTGGCTGTTAACCCCAGCCACCGTATCTCTGGCAATTCCTCTATATGAGCAGTTACCATTGTTAAAAAAACATTTTAAGGCGGTAATCGCAGGTCTGGTTGCGGGAACACTCACAAGCCTTACTACCGTTTTTGTGCTGGCACTGATTCTTGGTTTGTCCCACAAAGAATATGTAACCCTCCTGCCAAAATCCATTACCACTGCAATCGGCATGGGGGTTTCGGAAGAATTAGGGGGATATGTTACCATAACCGTTGCCGTCATTATTGTTACCGGTGTAATCGGTAATATCATCGGCGAAACCGTATGCAAGATATTCGGTATTAAAGAACCGATTTCAAAAGGACTTGCCTTCGGAGCCTCAGCCCATGCAATCGGAACCTCAAAGGCAATGGAATTAGGAGATATTGAAGGTGCCATGAGCGGACTTGCCATTGCCGTATCCGGAATACTTACCGTAATTTTAGCGTCCATTTATGCCTGCTTCCTGTAAACGATGCAAAACACGCTTTGCATAAACAAAAAATATATGAACGGACATTGAAATTCTCTTAAAGCTACTATAGAATGGAAGATGTATTACAAATAACAGTGCTTTTCAAAATTTATGAAACCTATCTGTTATTTGTCTAGATTTCATGATATATCAGGGGGAGGAAATTATGAATTTAAAATGTCCGAATTGCGGTGGTCCATTTGTATATGATGTAGAATCCGACATGATGAAATGCAGCTACTGCAATTGTAAAATGTCCATAGATGAATTTTCAAAGAAAAATGACAAATCCGGTTTATCTTTGAAAATGAAGGAGACAACACCTGAAACATCAACAAACCATGTTTCTTTAAAAATGAAAGAAACAACATCTGAAACATCAACAGACTATTTTTCTTTAAACGAAACAGAAGAAGATCGTAAACCGGAGGAAAAAACATTACACAATTCTAAAGAACTTCAACAGGAAAACACACAGCAATGGATGGAAATGAAGATATATCATTGTTCCTCTTGTGGTGCCGACTTAATGATCGGGCAAACACAATCGTCAACCTTTTGCAGCTATTGCGGTTCTCCATCCATTGTTTATGAAAGACTTTCAAAGGAAGCAAAACCGGCAAAGATTATTCCGTTCAAGCTTTCTCAAAAGCAGGCACTTTCCTGCGTCAAAGACAGATTTGCAGCCGGCAGCTACATACCGAAAGCAATCAAAGAATTATCTCCTGATAAAATACGAGCAATCTATATCCCATACTGGCTTTATACATCCTATGTAAGGAAAAAAACAACCATTACCGCCCAAAACGACGGAAATCATTATACATATTACAGAGATGCAGACTGCACATATAAATATATGCCTGCCGATGCATCCTTAAAGCTCAGCAACAAAATATCACAGAGATTAGAACCCTATTATATGAACGAGCTTGAAGACTTTGACATTGCATATCTATCCGGTTATTATGCTGACAAACATGATGTACCTGTAGATACATTCTATAGTCAAATCAAAAAACAATGTTTTCAATATATTGATTCCGCAATTTTTGAAACCTGTCCCCACGCTGCTTCCCTTCCTACTAAAAACGGTTATATCAACAACTACACGGAATCAGACAAGGAAGAAGAATATGAATTACAAGACACATGTTCCGCCTTGTTACCGGCATATTTTGTTCATATTCCATACAACGGACAAAAGGAACTAATCATAATAAACGGACAAACGGGAAAAGTCATCGGTAATCTTCCCTTTGATAACAAACAAATTATTTTTAAGTTTATCAAGAATGCTGCTATTTCCTGTACGATATTCTGTATTTTGTCTATCCTGTTGTTTTCCGTTCCCGGAATCGGTGCCTTTATGATTGTACCGGCAATATTTGCCCTTGCAACACTCATTAGCGGTATCAACAGTTATAAAAAATACATATCAGGAATACAACAACTTCATTCCCAGCACATGACCTTGTATTCCAACAGAAAGGAGATGGAATAATGCCTATTCTATTAAGAATTTTACTTGGTCTCATTCTCGGTCTCATCTGTGCGGTGGGCACAACCTTGTATAACTTAACAAAATCCAATGAAGTAGGAACTTCAAAATTTATTCCGAATCATTCGATATCGGATCAGTCTCAAGTTATCTTTCGTGTAAAAAAAGATACAGTAAAAAAGCATTAAATGGGGAGGACATCGTATGTTTTGTGAAAAATGTAAAAGAGAAATTGATGGTTATCGCTGTCCCTATTGCGGAAATTTTTTCTTAGAAGACCCCAAATACCAGAAGAAAAAATCCGCATACGGTTATGAGAAATCACACAGTATGCTTTCCATGCTGCCTAAAATATTATTTATTGTACTTGTTGCGGGAGGATTAATTTTAACACTATGGTTAATCTTTCATCAGGATATGTTTATGTAGGGAATTTTCAAAGAAATCTTGTTATTTTATCTCATTTAGGATATGATAGATTAGGTTAAAATAAAGCCTATGCTATATATAATGCTTAAAAAATACATGAAGAAAAGAGGATTTTAAAATGGACAAAGTTATTTTAGCTTATTCAGGTGGACTTGACACAACAGCTGTTATTCCATGGTTAAAAGAAACCTATGGTTATGAGGTTGTTTGCTGCTGTATCGATTGCGGTCAGGGCGAAGAATTAGACGGATTAGAGGAACGTGCCCGTATCTCCGGCGCTTCTAAGCTTTATATTGAGGATGTCGTAGATGATCTTTGTGAAAACTACATTATGCCATGTGTTCAGGCAGGTGCTGTTTATGAACACAAATATCTTATGGGAACCGCAATGGCAAGACCTACAATCGCTGCCAAATTAGTTGAGATTGCAAGAAAAGAAAATGCAGTTGCAATCTGTCACGGTGCAACCGGTAAAGGTAATGACCAGATCCGTTTTGAGTTAGGTATTAAGGCATTAGCTCCTGACATTAAGGTTATCGCTCCATGGAGAGATGATAAGTGGCAGATGGATTCCCGTCAGGCTGAGATTGACTATTGTAAAGCTCACGGAATTGACCTTCCATTCGGAACAGACCAGTCATACAGCCGAGACAGAAATATCTGGCATATCAGCCATGAGGGTCTGGAGTTAGAGGATCCTGCACAGGCTCCAAACTATGACCATATGCTCGTACTTGGTGTAACTCCTGAAAAGGCTCCTGACGAGGATGTAGAAATCGCACTTACATTTGAGAAGGGTGTTCCAACCGCATTAAACGGAAAGAAAATGAAGGTTGCCGATATTATCAGAGAGCTTAACGTAATCGGAGGAAAGCATGGTATCGGTATCGTTGATATTGTTGAGAACCGTGTAGTTGGTATGAAGAGCCGTGGTGTATATGAGACTCCGGGTGGTACAATCCTGATGGAAGCTCACCAGCAGTTAGAGGAGCTTGTTCTTGACCGTGATACGATTGCACTTAAGCTAGAGCTCGGAAGCAAGCTTGCAAGCATCGTATATGAAGGAAAATGGTTCACACCGGTACGTGAAGCCATCTCTGCTTTCGTTGATGTTACACAGCAGTATGTAACCGGCGAAGTAAAATTACGTCTTTACAAAGGTAATATTATTAAGAACGGTACAACCTCTCCATATTCATTATACAGCGAATCTCTTGCATCCTTTACAACTGGTGATATGTATGACCACCATGATGCAGAAGGCTTCATTACTTTATGGGGACTTCCATTAAAGGTTCGTGCTATGAAGATGAACGAATTAAAGAAGGATAATACAAAATAATCTTTCATTTTATAATGACAAAACCGTGTCAGATTGAGGATTTTCTTTTTACCGGATATTCGGTAAAAAGAATCATTTTCTCATAATCTGACACGGTTTTTTTAATCATTCCAACATATATATATATTATCCCAGCAATTCACGGATCATCTGACCGTCAAAGACAATCTTTACCATATTCTCTGCTTCAATCTGGTAAAGAGCATTTGCCGCAATATGCTCTGCCGCCTGTTCAATATCACGAATTCCGGAAGTATTCTGGAAGATATCCATAACCGCATCTAAGGCTTCATCCGTCATTACAATTTCATCCTCTCGAAGACCGATACGTTTTAATACCTTTGGCATGGCAAATTTTGTAAAGATTACCCGTTTTTCCTCCATTGTGTAGTCCGGCAGTTCAATCACCGCAAACCGGGACATTAACGGTGCACTGATTGCATTTCTGTCATTGGCAGTTGCAATTGGATAGACACCGGTAGTGGGAATATTACATTCCACATAATTGTCTGTAAAGCCAAGATTATCAAGAAGAGTTAACAGCACATCCGCCGGATTTCCGTTTCCTTTTCCTGCCGATGCCTTATCAAGCTCATTGATAATAAATAACAGATTCGAGCTTTCCGCATTGGCAAAAGCCTCCATGATCAATCCCGGCTTTGCATTGGAATAAATTCTCGAGCTTCCGGTCAGCTGTTCCGGATCGCTGATGGAACTCATCTCTAAGGTTGTCCATGGCATTTTTAATATTTTGGCAACTGCATAAGCAATCTGGGATTTTCCGGTACCTGCAGGTCCGATAATCAAAATTCCGTAAGCCGGTAATGTATGGGTACGGTTAATCTGAATTATCGTTTCTATAATTCTTTGTTTTACGTTATCAAGACCGTATAATTCTTCATCTAAGATTCTACGTGCCTCTACCGGATCAATCGGTTGAAACTCCGTATTCTTCCACTGAATATTTAACATAATGGAAAGAGCCCGCTGTGCATGGCGGCGTTCCTCCGGTGTAACCTCCGCTGACTTTGCTACCGCAAGATTTCTTCTTGCCCATAGTCTGATGTTATCCGGCAAGGTGCTTCCCGCACACATCAGATAATCGGTAATACTCTGAATACTGGTCAGCTTCATACTGTCAGAATCCTCTATCTCATCTATATCCACAACCTCTTTAGACGGTGCATCGCTTTGCAGCAGACGTTCAATCATAAACTGCAAAAAGCCATTTTCTCCGGATAACTTAGAACCACGCATGGCAACTCCAGTCTCAAAAATCTTATATACCGCATATCCCTGTGCAGTATCCGCACCGGAAAGCCGAACCATAATATGATTCTCTCCAAGCCACTTGATCAACTTTTCAAATCGAGCATCGATGCGCAAAATATCATGGGTGCTTTGATCTGCATCATAGATGAAAGCCGTTCCCTTTGTAGGTGCCGTAAAAATTCCGGAAGAATGATGGACTAATTTCTTGTCCCCATTATCCAACAGCATAATGGGATGCTCTGCATCGGGAATTCTTTCATTGGAATATAGTAACTCATATGTTTTTTCTGCATCTACCGCTTCTTTTTTTTCATTATTAAAATCAAAAACAGGCATCTTAACAACCTCTCTTTATCCTTTTTATATTACATTTGTTCGAATTTTTCTCTTACTGTTCTGAATACTTCCATCAGCTTTGGAGAAAACACACCGCAATCTCCGTTTATGATCATATGATATGCGGTAGCCTTGGAAATCGCATCCTTATAACATCTTTCATTGATTAACGCATCGTATACGTCTGCAAGAGATACTAACTGTGCCGATATTGGAATATCATCTCCCTTTAACCGATCTGGATATCCGTTCCCGTCAAATCTTTCATGATGATGTCTGATAATATCATAGCAGGTAGCTTTCAAAATATCATCCCACTCAATATGTACAGAATCCAAAAGCTCACAACCTCGAATGGTATGAGACTTCATGTAGTCAAATTCATCCTTGGTTAATTTTCCCGGTTTCAACAATATCTTATCCGGGATAGATATTTTACCTAAATCATGTAATGCACTTGCCTCCACAATGACATCAACAAATTCCGGTGTCAGCTTATATTCCGGATACATTTCACTGAAGCCTTCTGCTAAAATTCTTGTATAGCCCTTTACTCTCCGGATATGCTCTCCGCTCTCTAAATTTCTAAATTCAACGATGGTACCTAACACATCCAGGATGTCCTTATTCATCTTACTGAGCTTTTCTGCCTGTTTGGATAATGTTTCATAAGCATGCTTCAAAACAGCAGTCTGCTCCTGTACACGTTCCTCCAGATGGTTCTTGTATCCATAAATATTGATCATATTCTGAACACGCTTACGTACAATAGAAGTTTTAAACGGACGTCCGATAAAATCAAATACACCGTATTGGAAACATTCGTTTTCGTTCTTTGTGCTGGTTTCAGAGCTGATAATCATAATGGGGATTTTTTTCATCAAGCCCTTTTCACTCATTTCCTCCAACACCTCAAAACCATCCATTACCGGCATGATCAAATCCAGCAAAACACCGTCTATACCGCCTCCTGTTCCGATTATCGCCAACGCTTCTTTTCCATCACTTGCTTCTACAATATCATATTCCTCTTTCAGCATTTCTTTCAGGAGCGCTCTATTAATATATGCATCATCAACAATCAGTATTTTCTTTTTCATTCTTTTCTCCCTGCTAATTTTTAATCAGACTAATTCTGGTTTTCCCCTTCTTTACCGTTACATTATGTACTGTTTCTGCCTTCCAGTTTGTTCCGTCAATATTAACCTGAACTCCACTGTACAAGGTACCTGATACACATACATTGGATGTACTGATCTTTTTGGATTCTTCATCTAATGTCTGCATTTCTTTTTGAACTGCATCCAGCTCCATATTTTTGGTATAAATGGCATCTTCCAGTTTTAAATATGTTGAATCCGCATTTCGCAGTTCTGATTTTATTTTTCTTTGCAAGTCATTATATGCATTATTAAGCAGCTGCAATTCTTTTTGAATCTGTAGCTTTCTCTTTCCCAGTAACGCCTTGTCTTCGTTGTATTCCTCCTTTTTACCAACCTTAATATAGGTTGCAAGTCCCATATCATTACCAATATCATGGGCAATGATACTATTACCTGCCTCATATCTGCCACCGGCAATGGAACCATGATACCCGCTTATTTCAATCTTATCACCAGCCTTCATGTCACTGTTCAGACAATAGTTCGCCTTAATGTCCTGTCCCGCTTCTACATGGGTATTCTCAAAGAAGCAGCCCATAACATCTCTGTGGGCTCTTATAAAGCCATTACCACCGGCATTATTTCCATTGATCAATATGATATCCCCATCCGCATCCAGACGGGCAGACTCAATAAAGCCTTCCACAATAATATCTTTTTCGGCTTTGATTACCACGCCATTTTGTATATTGCCTCTAATATAAACCGTTCCTTTAAAATCGATATTTCCGTCTAATCTGGTCACATCATTTAACACAAGCATATTGGACACAATAATCTTACCGTCTATTAATTCAACCTTACCATCCATAAGAGAAGCATATGTTTTTCCGTCCTTCAACCGGACAATTCCACGTCCCTCAATGGCACGCAGCTCTTCACCCTTCAGTCCCGGTATCACAGCACCGTTGATTCGTTTTCCTTTTTGTCCCTTTTGTGCATTATGGTAATAGGCAACCTTCTGACCTTTTTTTACTAATTCAAATAATTTGATATTTTTATAATCAATCGCTCCATTTTCCAGCACTGCATGTTTTTTCTTTATATCCGTATCAAAAAGAAATTCGTACCAGCCGTCAGCTCCCTTTTGTGGCTGTTCTCCTCTTGCCACCGTTACAATGGCTCCCGGTTCATAATTTTCTTCTATCTCCTCAATAGCCTGCCAATCAATACCCGTTGTCACTCCATGTTCTTTTAAAGCCTCTGCAATGGAATCCTTTTTGTAGGTACCCTTATCATCGGTCAGTAAAACAGACGCATCCATCCAGTCCTCACTGATCATAAGAACAAAACCTTCATATTCAGCTGCTGCCGGTTCACATACCATCTGATTCGACTGCTCAGCAAGTAATTTCAACCGTTTTTTGTGCATTTCCTTTGAAGTGTACATGAGACTTTTATACTCATCGATATCCAGATTTTCTTCAAGTCCCAAACGGATTTCCTGCATTTGTCCCCAGGAGTACAGAGAATTACTGTACTCATATACATCCAGACCTTCTTCCAATCCGATTCGAATCTCTCTCATCTGCTGCCAGCTCAATTCATCACTTGCATATATGGATACATCCAGTCCACACTTCAAGCCATCCACAATCTCCCGAATGGCACTTCCTCTGGTTGTCGGCGTAATATATGGTGCAATATCAATTCCATTCTGAATCGCCTCCCGAATGGGAATCAACTGCTCCTCGTCATATCCCTCCTGAATGTATTTGACAATATCCACATGATCGCACAAAGCAATCCTAAACTGCCTTAACACACCTGCATTCAGGTGGGCGCCAACCGATAGATCAATCCCCTTTTCTAATCCGAGACGAATCTGTCTCATAACATCATAAGACATCTTTGGGGAATCATACTTCTTTACATCAATTCCATTCTTTAATCCCAGGCGAATCTCCTCTAACTGAAACCAGTCATATTCCGGATTCGCATAAGGCTCCATGGGAAGGTGGTCCTGCAATCCCAATCTGATCTGATGCATCTGAATTGCCAGCAAATCCGGCTTTGCAAAAACACTTACATTCAGGTGATGTTTTAATCCTTCTTCTATTTCCTTTTTCTGATATCGGTTAAAGATTTCTTTACTCACTCTTCATTTTCCATTCTTTTTATAATATCAATCATTTCATTATACTTTTTTTCTACTGCAGCAAATATTTCCTCTGTTCCCGTAACATCACGACCTCTTAACATTTCTGTTAATTCTACGCTTAATCTGTTCAATTCGCCAAATCCCAGATTCAGACATACACCCTTCAATGTATGTGCTGCACGAAAGGCTTTCTCTCCGTCCTTTTCTTCCAGACCCTCCTTCAGAGTTGAAAAGCTCGGATCCTTCATGAAACCAATCACAAAGGTACGAATCATTTTTTCATTACCAAGTCTTTCGTATATTTCCGAATAATCCTCATTCATTTCTTTGTAACACTCTTGAATCGTCATCCTTTTATCTCCTTTTATTCATTCCAAATACCCGGGCGTTTGCGAAACGCTTTCTTTTCTTTATAATTTGCGCGAATTTAATATATATATTATTAAATTTCCCACAAAGCAATATCGGTTATCTCAAAAAATATCTCCTCAATCTTGACCCACAAGTCCAAAAAAATTATATTAAATTGAAAAGTCAATGTCAATCCGACAATTATGTTTGTTACTGTCAAGTAATCGTTGGCACGATTCTTACCCGGACGCTTTCTTACGCAGTGATGGTTCCTTTCAAGGACCGT
>CAKRAK010000029.1 GCA_934294885.1 uncultured Lachnospiraceae bacterium
TCGTAGCGGTACTAAATTCGTGCTTCGCACTTATTAAGTACCGACGGGAGCAGATGTCCTTTTCAGAAATCCATCATTTGTGATGGAAAGCTGTGCTATGTATATCAGTATAAATGTGCTTGGGCTTGTATCAATAAGTGATGAATCCGAGAGACATCCTTTCCGGGAATCAAAAGCAGAAAAGCCGCAGACATTTTCAAAATATCTGCGGCATTCCCCGAAAGGCTGTATTTATTATATTATGCTTTTGCCACCAGTTCTCCGTTTTCTACATCAATTTTTATTGTTGTGCCAATCTCAATATTGCCTTCCAAAATCAATCTGGCTACTAAAGTATCCACATGCTTTTGTAAATATCTCTTCAATGGTCTTGCACCGTATATCGGGTCATAACCATGATCCATAATATACTGCTTTGCATCTTCGGAAATAGCAAGCTTTAACTCTTTTGCCTTTAACAGATTATTCAAATCCGTAACAAGCAGATCAATAATGTTACCAATATTGTCCTTGGTTAACGGCTTGAACATAATGGTCTCATCCAAACGATTCAAGAATTCCGGACGGAAATGCATCCGAAGTTCATTCATAACCTGTGCCTTTGCTTCCTCGGTAATCTCACCGTTTTCACCAATACCGTCTAACAAATAAGAAGAACCGATATTAGAGGTCATGATCAGAATCGTGTTCTTAAAGTCTACGGTCTTTCCTTTGGAATCTGTAATACGACCGTCATCCAATACCTGTAACAATACATTAAACACATCCGGATGTGCTTTTTCAATCTCATCGAAAAGTACAACGGAATATGGTTTTCTCCGAACAGCCTCCGTCAACTGTCCACCTTCATCATATCCTACATATCCCGGAGGCGCTCCAATCAATCTTGCCACAGAATGTTTCTCCATATATTCACTCATATCGATACGAACGATATTCGCTTCATTATCAAATAAGGATTGTGCCAATGTCTTGGCAAGTTCTGTCTTACCTACACCGGTAGGTCCTAAGAACAAGAAGGAACCAATCGGTTTTGAAGGATCCTTAATACCGGCACGGGAACGGATAATTGCATCTGATACCAGTTCCACAGCTTCATCCTGACCCACAACCCGCTCATGCAATGCATCACTTAAATGAAGAGTCTTATTTCTCTCTCCTTCTGTCAACTTAGAAACCGGAATACCCGTCCACTTAGAGACGATACCGGCAATCTCGTCTTCCGATACATTTTCATGTACCATCACTTTATCCTTATTATTCTCCTTTGCTTCTAATGCCGACAACTCTTTTTGAAGCTCCGGCAGCTTACCATACTGAAGCTCTGCAGCTTTATTCAGGTCATAATTACGCTGGGCAATCTGAATCTCATTATTAATCTGTTCAATCTCTTCCTTCAAACTACGGATCTTATCAACGCCCTTTTTCTCGTTATCCCAATCCGCTTTCATGGAAGCAAATTTTTCATGAAGTTCTCTTAACTCCTCCTGCAGCTTTTCAAGACGCTCCTTACTTAAATTATCTTCCTCTAATTTTAAAGCCGCCTCTTCAATCTCTAACTGCATGATCCGTCGGGATATCTCATCCAACTCTACCGGCATAGAATCCAATTCCGTTTTAATCAATGCACAGGCCTCATCAATCAGGTCAATTGCTTTATCAGGAAGGAAACGATCTGTAATATACCGGTCCGATAACGTAGCCGCTGCTACAATAGCACTATCGGAAATCTTAACGCCATGATATACCTCATACCGGTTCTTCAAGCCTCGAAGAATGGAAATGGTATCCTCTACCGTCGGCTCATCCACCTGTACCGGCTGGAATCTTCTTTCCAACGCTGCATCCTTTTCAATGTATTTTCTGTACTCATCTAAGGTTGTAGCACCGATACAATGAAGCTCACCACGGGCTAACATTGGTTTTAACATATTACCTGCATCCAATGCACCATCCGTCTTTCCGGCACCAACAATGGTATGCAACTCATCAATAAATAAGATAATCTCACCATTGGAATTCTTAATCTCATCCAAAACTGCCTTCAAACGTTCCTCAAATTCACCACGATACTTTGCTCCGGCAATCAATGCACCCATATCCAGGGCAAATATCTTTTTATCCTTCAGACCTTCCGGAACATCACCTCTGACAATACGCTGTGCAAGACCCTCTACCGCAGCAGTCTTACCTACACCGGGTTCACCGATCAAAACCGGATTATTCTTTGTCTTACGGGACAATATACGGATTATATTCCGAATCTCCGAGTCCCTGCCGATTACAGGATCCAGCTTCTGGTCTCTGGCTCTTTGTACCAGATCATATCCGTATTTTTCCAAGCTGTCATAGGTTGCCTCCGGATTATCATTATCTACCTTCTGACTGCCTCTGACTTCAGCAAGAACCTTCAAAAACCGATCCGCTGTCAAGCCATATCCCATAAACAATCCCTTTAATGCCTTATTCGGATATTTTAACAGGGCAAGGAATATATGCTCCACGGAGATAAACTCATCTCCCATTTGCTTTGCTTCTTTTTCCGCATGAACAAAAGTCTTTTGAAAATCCGAGCTTGTGAATAAATTGCCTCCGGATACCTTCGGACGATATGCAACCAGTTTTTCTGCTTCTCCCGAAAAATGCTGTAAATCAATATCCATTTTCTCTATCAGCTTAGCAATCAGACTATCATCTACAGTAATCAGACTGTATAAGATATGTTCCTGGTCAATTTCCTGATTGTTATATTCATAGGCAAGTTTCTCACAATTTTCAACTACTTCTAATGATTTCTTCGTAAATTTCTCTGCGTTCATAAGCGTACCCACCTTTCTTTGTCAATTATAATTCCATAACTCTAAGAGTAGGTTTTTTCCTACTCTGGGTACACTATATCACGTATTGTTAGCACTGTCAAGAGGCGAGTGCTAAAATTTTCTGACAATTTATCTTTGAAACATAATAGAATATATTTATGTTTAAAAAGACGCGATTACTCACGTCTTTCTCACTGTAGACATTCTTCTCGGTAACACTTTCCTTTAAGTCAGCCACTTCATCATAGACATCTTGTAATTCGGATGCTGTAATGCTCTGGCTGTCTAAAGTTACCCCATACATGGATCCAGCAGTAACATCATACATAAATTGTACCCGTAACAATTTCATCAACTAGATGCCTAATCTATCGCAGAAAACAGAATAATACATTCCCGCTCTTTATAATATCCATTCAATATTAATTAACCTTAACATAAATATCTCTTTTCAATATTCTCTTTTTTTCTCAATAAAATTTTATCTACAATTTCCATACTTTTTCGACAATAATCAATATTCGTTAATTCGTCATAATTGTCGTAAATATAACTAATAACATTTAACATTGTATCAAATCTTTTTCCCTCCGCTAAATCAATTTGTTTAACATATCGAGCAATAAGTTCCACATTATAAATTTCATTTTCTTTGATAAATTTAATTTCACTATTAACTCTAGAAATTGTAAAAACTAAATTATTGTTCTTAGCCTCTAGACCATATTCATTTATTTTTATTAAAAATCCTTTTTTTTCCAAAAATTTAACTTTTGTGGATAATATGTTATTTTCCTTTTCAAATAAATCATTAATATAATTTGATATTTTAGAACCATTATTTTTACAATATTTTATATTAGTGATATTCTGATAATTACTTTCAATATAATCCAATAATTGAAGTATTTTTTCCAGACGACTTGCACATATTTCTATCGAATGGCTTACTACTGCAATCCATCCCACATTAAAAGTAACAATTTTTCCAAATGATTTATTAAAAGTAATATTAATGCCAGCTTCATCTGAATACCTCTCATAATATATTGTAAATACTATTCTTCCATTACTATATACAATAGAATAGTCATCATAATTAAAGATATATTTTTTTTCTACTAAAAAATATGCCCTTTTCATAATTAATTTTCTATCTGATTCGCATAGCATTTCAACTACCTCCTTGACTGCATTGATAATAGACTGCTTTGTGGTTTCGTCTGTATTCAGTTTTTCAATCTCGGTAGACAGATTTGCCTTGGACAGTAAGAGGATATCGATATTCTCTTCCGATGTTTTCGCCAAGATAGAGATAGTCGATACACTTTCTTTCCCGGTTATCTCTTCCCACACTGTACTTTCCTTTAACATTTCTTCCAGCAACACAATATAAAGCATGGTCTCATCCACATTTTCGTATATGCTTCCATCCTCTTCCTGCACTGCAAGTAACTCATATCTTATTCCGTATGTGGATTACTCCAATATTCTATAGTTCTTATAATTTGAGATTTTAATTTTTGTTCATTTATATAATCAAGATTCTCACCTTTTACTTTATAATCCTCTGAAATAGATATATCCTTATTAAGCATTCTTCCTAATAGTCTCAATACATCTTCTCGCCTTTTTCCTGACCATTTATTAAAAAAACGTAACACCTCAATGTATTCTAGAACACATCTATATAAAGTATAGGAGTCCAATGTTTCTTGATGAGACAATATATAATTATTTATTATATCTATATCTTTTTTATCTCTTCTCAATTTACTATAATGACAATATTTTCCAAAATTGGTTGCCACATCGCTCATATTTTCATACTTTATTATATATTTCTTTGCATTCTCTTTTTTTTCTAATATCCATTGCATTTCCATACTTTTAGGTACCGAATACTGCTTATATTCCCTATATCTATCATCTCTTTTCATTTGAAAATAACTGCCATCGTAATTATCAAAAATTACTTTTGCTAAATCATAATTTTTTTCCATAATTAATCCTCAATACATAACTATTTTATAGCTTTCCAAACATCACCAATTTTAACAAATGAAAACCCTTTTTCCTTAAGAAACTCTATTTCCCTAAAGAAATAACCATCTGCATTGGCTGGATTATGTGACAAAATGAATGTTTTTCCCTGATTAAGTTCTCTTAAACTTTTTCTTGTCATATTATTAAGTAAAAGCCGTGGATTTACATCCATATTTTTTTAAACCCAAGAACAACCGGTTGGTTTACTGACATTCTAGATTTGGGTTTTGAAAAAAAGCCATAATGCAATTCACTGTTATTACGAACCAATACTTCTCCAAAATAAACGGAAACATCCCCTGCTATTTTATATGTTTCAATGGATATTTTTGTATTAGATATGTAGTCATACATCCAATCTGGATGTTTTTTATATTCCTCCTCCAACTCCTTAGGGGTTTTCTTTTCTTTATAAATTTTTGTTTCATACCAACTCCATAAATCAATCAATGATTCAGGAATATAATCAAATTTGCATTTACATTCATCATTTTGAGCATATTTTTTAAAACAAGTATCCTGTTGTCAATTTCAGAAATATACCATTTAAGATATATCTCTGCTTCCTTTTTACTAAACTCTTCGAATTTCTTCTCCCGAGCAGGCAAACAAACCATATCATACATAACGTTTTCTCGGTATAACACATGCACCACCATTCATATTTTAGAGACATCAACCATATTGTTGACAATATATTTTTCTCCCAATAAATCCTTTAATTTCACATATACTTTATTGATTATTTCTTCAAACTTTTTCTTATCTACAACAGATGCAAAACCAATATATTTAAATTCTACTCCATCATCTAGAAATAACCCATCAAATATATCCTGCAATGTTTCCAACATTGTAAGTATACTTTTATCATCCTTCATTTCTTCAATTATATTATTATCAATAAATTTACCGTTTTCATCATATATCCATATTGGATAACACTGATAATCCAACCATATTCTTATTTCTTTTTTCATAAATATAATCCACCTCTTTTTATGGTATTGATTTAGGATTAGCCCCCACTATAAAACCATTATCTCCAATTGAAATAGCTACCCTTTGTAATTTTCCATTATACATTACTTCATAAATTGGCCATGTTCGTTGATGTCCAACTATTTTCCCATTTTCTAACGCATGCATAATAAAATCTGATATATTCTTTCGCGGTATTCCTTTATCCACAAACTGGTCTGCGTGAGTTAAAATATGGTTCAAGCCAGCATTTGCATTTCCATTTTCTAACCAAACTAATTTTCCATCTGCCGTTTTTGTAATTGCAACTATATCATTCGGGTTATATTTTACGCCGCTCTGTTCTAATTCCTTTAATAAATCAAAATTTAAATCATTTGTTCCAATCCCTACATAAATACTATTTGTCAGAAAATCTGATATACTTATCGCAAACAAACTATATTCGCCAAGCCTTGATGCCATATGACAAGCCTCTTCATATGAATCAAAATCATCTATAAAGATATAATCCATATAGTCAGTCCACATAAGGTGATTTAAAGTTACCCCATACATGGAACCGGTAGTAACATCATTGGTTATGGTTGTACTCTTTCCTCCGGAAGAGATATGAATGGTAAAGCTGCTCTTTGTTCCAAGAGTGCTTTCCAGATATTCTTCCCCTCTGGCAACTTCCTCTCCATCCACCAGTAATACAGGTGTCATATACACGGCGTAGGCAGGAATATCAAAGATACTGGTGTAGCTTTCAAAGATTGTTTTATCGGAATCGCTGGCAGGGGCAAAGCTTAGCAGAATATCCTTTCCCTGTACATCAGATGCCTGTAGGCTTGTATGCCCTTACTTATACATGTTTCATACGGATATACACAAAATACTAAAACCTTAAATTTCCCTTTTTCCATTCTTGAAGTGTCATTTCTGCCTCAAAACCATTCAAGCCTCTTTTTTTAGATAATTCAGATAATACATTTTCAGCCCTTTCAGTTAAAATTGGCAATAAATCAAATGCAGCCTCTAATCTAACATATTCATTATCATGTTGTAACAAAGGTTCAAGTTTTACAACATATTGCGGGTCTTTTTTCATTTCAATCCTTATTCTCTGAATTATATCATAATAACTATTAACACTTTTATAATCCCCTTCTTCTTTTGCTTTTCCAGAATTAATTGCTACATCAACATATTGGTCAATCAATTTATCCATATTATTCACACTAAACTCCCTCCTTTTATCATCCTTCGAACAGAACAAAAATCCATCCATTCTCGGTTTCTATTATATTTCCATATTGTTTAAGAATTTTCATTCCATATTCAAATTGTTCCTCAAAACTTTTTTCTGTCAGCCACTGCCGTACAGTCAATCCATTTGTAAAACTTGGTTTTGATGAGTAATGTCCACTGATTTTTGCGTGAATAGATTCCTTTCCATGTGGAATGGCAACGATATTATTTACATTATGTACTTTCACATTTGAAAACCCTGAGTTATTAATCTGCGACTGTTCAACAATATGATGCCATGCATTACCTTCTCCGGGCTTCCCAAATAAGATTTTAATTCCTCAAAAGTACCAAATCCTTTATTTGGTACTTTTACACTGACTACAGTCTGCACATACGAAATCAAGCTCTGCAAGGCTGCCATCTCATACAAACTGAGTTCTCCCAGTCGCCCCGCCATCTCTACCGCGGATTCTGCTGATTCCAAATTACCGGTAACCATATAGTCCATGTACTCTTCCCGCATACTTCTGTTCATTTCGATAACCGCCACAATAAGAAATGCCAATAATGCTGATATTACTACTAGCATAACTCCAGAAGTCAATACAGCTGCTACCAATGACAGAATAGCTCCCACAAGCATAGCCGTCCCAACAATTGATGAAATGAAGCCACATAGCACACCTATTGTTACTACAATTGTCAATACTCCCCCATTCAATCCACCGGATATCATGTATTCTCCAACACCTGTCTCTGGGTTGGTGACGATATATCCTGTTCCACTCCAGTCACCTATAGTGACTTCTTCTGCGGGAACAGTAACAATCATTCCACTGTTAACCGCATTGATAATGGACTGCTTGGTTGTAGAATCCGTATTCAGTTTTTCAATCTCGGTAGGCAGATTTGCCTTGGACAGTAATAGGATGTCGATATTCTCTTCCGATGCTTTCGCCAAGATAGAGATAGTCGATACACTTTCTTCCCCGGTTATCTCTTCCCACACTGTACTTTCGTATAATATTTCTACATTATATCTGACCAAAATGAAATTGATGTAACGCTTTCAAACTCGATTTCATCTTGCCTTTTATTTCCAAATTCAACATCTATATAATCTTCTAAATTTTTACCATAATATATAATATCTATACCATGTATGGAAACTATCGGGGGATTTTCATCCTCTACCATCGGCATATATCGATGAGCATAAATTGGCAAAAGTTTAGGAGCTTCTTTTAGTCTAATCTTTACCTCCTTTAAAATACTTTCTTTATTCTCTGGTTCTTCTCCCCAATTATCACACCAACAGATTTCCTCAGCCATACTGAAGATATTTAAAAATGGACTATTCATAATATTTTTAATAAAGTTTATATTATCTTCTTTCATATTTCTCCAATTATAAAAACCCTTTGAAATCGGCAATGCAATCATTAAAAATTCTCGTAAACTTTTTGGAAATTTAATTTGGTATATATTTTCTATTTTCACTAACTCATCAAATGTAAGTCCTTTTTCAAATTGTATACCATTTTTTCTCAACAAATCATAACTATATTTATCCATCAAGTATTTTACCTCTCTCTATTCCATTCGTGTAAATGTGTAATAATGATCATTTGTATACCAAACAGAACCATCATCACCAATTACGATTCTCTCAGCGCCTCTATTTTGTCCCTTAACATATGGATTAATATCATATTCTTTATAATTTACCCCATCTGGTAGTTTTTGTGCCCCATCTTCTAATGGTATACTTCTATATACACGTCCGCTCAAATCACCTACATCATCAAACTCTTTGAGCATTTTTTCTACAAAATCCGTTCCATATTTACGAATCAGATTATTTTTCAGGTTTCCTTTTAAAGCATTGATAATAGACTGCTTACAATGTGTAAGTTTTATTCTTCAACATTATAAACAACAGTTGGATTATTATAACCATCCTTAAATACATAAATCCTATTACAATTTGGGCACAACCATACATCATAATTGGGTATTGGTATCCTCCACGGCTCTATCATTTCACAATCTAATATCTTATCCCACTCTCTATCAGTATACACCCTTAATTGAATATCATTAGGTGCTTTACTATTACTTAAATTATATCCACATCTACATTTCATTCTTGCCATATCAATATTTGAAAACTCCTTCCTTCGTCCATATTTCTACATTTCCAGGCAACTTCCCATTGTAAACACCAACAACCCTATCAATTACCGTTTGTGCCCCTTCTAATGTCATTTCTGTCTTTCTCGCATCAATTATAACTGTTTCTGCTCCTTGCTTGAATCCATCCTGTATTCTTGTAACGGGTGTATTTAAACTGCTACCATTCAATGTTTTCAATTCTGTCGGAACCCCATCGACATAAAAATCAGGTGTTGGGCGATTATTATCTCTTGGTATTATCTCAACGTTTTTTCCCTGATCTTCCTGCCAGATAATCCGCTTTCTTGCATAGGTTTTGCTTAAATCTTCTAATTCTAATTTTTTCTCCCTTCAGGACAGCGGAATATCAGCTTTATTTTTTCTAAAATATACTCCTTACAAATTATTAGAAAAAAAATCATCAATATATTTTGCAAGGATTGGTATGTCCTGTATTGCCCATTCACAACATAATTTATACTTCTTCTCTCCTAAATATGCTTGTTCATCATAAATAATTCTACTATTCTTACATTCCTTTCGAATATCTTCCACAACTGAGATTGTTAACAAATAATTTCCATTTCTAGACAAGGGATCTTTAAACACTTTCCAAGTATTTTTTCCCACAAATTCAGAAACACATTTTTCTAATTTTTCTATTTTAGTATCTTGGTTAGTTACTCCCAAGCGAAAAACAAGCAGAGGAATATTTTTATATATGTTATTTGAAGAAAACATATTATATTTTATCCATTCAATTGGAAGATTACTCTTAATAATTTTTGCTATAATCTTTTCTTCTTTTTGTCCCATCATTTTCCTCCTTGTGTTTTTGTAAAAACATCAAATCCTTCTGGATTAATCTCCTTTAACACTGTAAAATACTCATTCTTCATAATTGGAACATTTTTATAATAATCACTATTCAATAAATCATTAAATTTATTTTGAATATCTGCATCTAAACCACTTTCAATTCCCGAAGTTTCTCCTCCTGATATTCCTTCACCAGGTTTTACTTCGCCAGACGGTTCTCCTGTGCCACCAGCTCCATCGCCGGGTCAATAATTGCATGGGGTTTTAATTCTAATTTCTCTATCAATTCCACTAAACTATTAGCTAATGCAGATTCTTTAGGCTGTCCATCTATACGATTATCTTCTACATATATTTTTCCAGTAGATATTTCAAATAGAACAAAACTACCCGAATAATCTAGCCAACCTATCGGAAGGTACTTTTTATAATCTCCATATTTTGACCATTTTTGAACCAAAGATATAAAGTTATCCTCATAGTTTTTAGGTATTTTTCCGTCATCCTGGTCTATCGCAGAAAATAAAATAATACATTCCCTCTCTTTATAATATCCATAAATATATGTGTGAAGACAACAAGTAATATATTCATATATTACTGTTGGTATTTCAATCCCAAACTTATTCTTAAAATTCGATAAATCCCTTTTCCAAAAAATATAGTTATATAAGAGCATTTTCTTACTCATCCTTTTTATACCATATTTTTTACGATATTGTCTTTCTCTTTTATTATATTCTTTTATAATTGAAACCATCTAGTTTAACAACTCCTCCAATAATTCTCTCAGTCTCTCTCTAGCCAATTTTCCATCATTCTTTATTCATAACCTCATTACTCGTATAAAAATAGCTTTGTCCCAGAGTGCCGCCCCATATGTATCTCCCTTATTCCTTTAATCAACAACATAATTCAAACAAAATAATATTGCCTCATCCAATGAGCACATCAAATCATTTAGCATCGTATCCTTATCATCATACACACAATATACTTGTTTAAGTTCTTCTGTACTAACTACTTCCATTGCTTCAAAATATATAAATTGATACGGGGTAAATTTTGAATTAGTCAAAGAAAGCTGCGCCAAACAATTATCAAATTCAAAATCAATAATCAATATATCCATACTATTTTTTTTAATTGCACAAGCACATTTATTTGATAATTTACTTTCCCATTTTTTATGCCACTCCAATATATTAGATTTTAATCTTCTAAAATTATAGTCGCTCATATCATTTTCTCCCCTCAATAGATATATTAGTTGCGTCTGGCACTTCAGTAATTCTTGGCAAACCCCTTTTTTCATATAACCTATCAAGTAAAGAGCCCGGTCCATTTACAATTCCCCATCCCTCAGTTCCTCCTTATCTGCTTTTTCATTTCAAGTCCGTCTAAGCCCGGCATCTCAATATCCAGTATAAACAAATCTACCTGTGGATGCTCTTTTAATATATGCTCACAAAGTTCCCTCGAATTGTTATAGGAGAGAAGAATGTCGCCCTCTTCACAAATTTTGTTACAATATGATCCTATTTGACAAAGCATTTCTTCATCATCGTCACAAATCATAATTTTCATATTTTATTTCCTTTATACTTTTTTAGACAAAAAGCGTTCAATCCATTGAGTTTTATTATACTTTGTTTCATAATGATGTCAATTAACGATTTTAGTTGTTTTTAACAAGAAAAAAAAGAAATGCGCCTACTAAACTATATAGTAAACGCATGACATATCACATTATAAAAGTCATAGAAATATACAAAATATCTAAGAAACAAATCTTCGTTTTATTTATCCAGAAGCTGTGTTCCGCAATATTTACAGTTGTGCTCATAACCGATTCGAAGCGTATTTGGAGCTGCACAATTTGTACAATGTATCACTACATATTTATCCTTTATCTGCTTTCTTCCGTTATCCAAAAGAATGTAGTTTGCATCTTCCGGAAAAATCATACAATTAACAAGCAATCCATTTCCAACAAATTCCAAGAACTCAGAAATACATTTTTTAGGTTTCAATTTCAGTTCATGAGACAAATCCGAGACAGCGACCAAACCATCTTCATCCTTTTCAAAAAAATTGTTAAACCGTCCAACCCGCAGGATTTTGCGCAGCTTACAAAAAAGAATTACCGTAAAAATTGTAAAGAAAGAAAATACTACTCCTATAATAGGCAGGATACTGCTGTTTCCATGTATTTGATCGGTAACAACCAAAAGAAACCAAAAAAGAATCATTAAAAAATGAAATGCACAGTACAAAAAGCATGCCAGACAGATGCCAAACCGAATCCCTTTTTTCTTTTTATCCTGATACATAATGAAACCTCCCTTACAAAATGCAGCTACCGGACAATCACAAAACAAATGATATTCATTTTGTATGTGCAAATCCTATACGGCATACTACAGCCACACTTACGCTTCGTCCTATTTTCCCTCCAGATTGCCGGAACAATACTTGCAGCTTTGTACAAATCCCCTGTGAACATAATTTTCTCCACCACAATGAGGACAGATTACCTTACGCAAATGAAACTTTCCTTCCGTATCTGCCAGAACAATCATGTCCATGCCATCTACAGTCTGAAATCTGCAATTGAGCAAAAGTTTCGATTTACACAATAACTGAAAATCCGTGATAACCTTTTTTTCATCCAGTCCCAATGCTTTTGCAATTACTTTTGGTTGCAAAATACCGGCTGCATTATTGGAAAAGATTCCACTGAAAATTCTGGTGTTCTGAAGCATTGCATTGACGGGTATATGAGCAGCAAAAAGCACTCCAAATATAATAATATAAATAGGAATTCCTGCCTGCATGTACCCGGTTTCTCCCTGAACAACATCCAAGCATACGCCCACTACCAAAGATACCTCAAGCATGCCCCAAAAATAGATTCCGATCAGATATATGGATTTTATAACATAATATAATTTTTTATTGATGTACATTCCATTTTCTCCTGTATCCGGTAAGTTCCATTCCCGGTATTTGAATTATCTACCTGTTAACAATCATATTTTTGTTGGAAATTACGCAATGCACCCAGCAAATTAGAACGATTATGATACTTACAGGTGTCTATTTGGATTCCGGAATAAATGCCGGTTACAAATTTAATCTGGTCAATGTAACGTTGAATACCTTTAACAAATGCCGGTTCTTCACTGATTCCCCCTCCAATCAATATTACATCCGCACCTACCGTAACATATAAGTTCATACATAGCTTTGCAATATTAAAATAGGTATCTTCCAACGCATCTATAGCAATCTGGTCTCCTGCCTTCGCCCATTGATAAATCAATTCTCCGGAAACCTCTGTATCCTCTAAGCCTTTCTTTTTTGCAACCTTATGAACCATTGCAGCGGTAGAACAATATACCGTATCATAATATGCCAGCTCATCAAATACATCTTCCACGTTATCCAATTCATTTTCAGAGACAAGATTCTTTATATCCTCTCTCTTCATATTACATATATGCCATGAAAGCTCTCCTGCAACGTTACAATTTCCATGATGGACTTTTCCATTGATAATCACGCCGCCGCCGATTCCTGTTCCAAAGATTAATACTGCTGCTGTGTTGGTATTCTTTGCATTTCCCTTCCATGCTTCTGCAAGAGCCGCACACTTTGCATCATTTTCAACGGCAATCTTTACTCCATCACATCGTTTTCCCAGAACCTCCTGCATGTTCACCTTATCCAGATAATGAAGGGCTCCACCATTATAGACGGTGCTGTTGTCTACATCCACTAAGCCCGGAACGCCCATTGCAATGCCTTCTACTTCTCCCTTTTGCTTGTAGGTGTCATAGATTTTTCCCAAAGCCTCAATAAAATCATCAATCGTATGCTGTTTTTCCCTCATAGTAGGTATCTTACCTGACTCTGAGATTTCCCCGTCCTTTGTCATCCACGCATATTTGATAAAGGTTCCTCCAACGTCAAAAATTAAATACATAGCTTTCTCCTTTTCCACATCTAATATCGAGGTAATTGCACCTTTCAACAACCTACATCAATTTGTGTCAATTTAATATTATATATAAATTGACACAAATTATAGATGGAATACCTTTCGCAATTACCAATATTTAATACTTTGCATATATCTCGTCCTCGTATACTTTGCAGCACAAGGCAATCACTTCTACGCCTGCGGCTTTCGCTTCTTCCAAAGCACTTCCAAATTCAGGATGCATGGAAACATTCGCCCTTACTTCCTTTACATGCTCCATCTGTATTACAAAAGTAACCATACAGTGATATCCCTGCTTTGCCGCCTTTGTTAATTCCCTTAAATGCTTCACGCCCCTTATGGTTGGTGCATCCGGAAAATATCCAATACCATCCTGTTCTAGGGTACAGCCTTTGACTTCCATCAGAAAACGTTCCGGTTCCGGATTACCGTTATCTCTTTCCATATAGAAATCAATGCGGGAATCCCCATAGGTATATTCCGGTTTGATCATGGAATACTCCTGTCTCTGTAACCATTCGTAAGCAATCTTGTTGGGCGCCTGACTATCCATATTAATCAATCCAAAATTTTCCTTATATACTGCTATGAGGTCATATTTTGTTTTCCTTGCCGGGTTAGAAGCAACCTCTAAAATAACCTCCGCTCCCGGTAATAAAAGCTCCCTGCATCTTCCGGTATTCTTCACATGAACCACAACAAGACTTTTTCCCTTTGGAGCCTCTATTCCATCCGGTCTCATAAGCTCTGCTCCGCTTACCACATCCCGGTCGTCCAACCATACGTGTGCAATAAACCGGTTGGGTCTGGCGAAAAATTGACCATGAACAATTTTATTATATTTCATCTGTATACTCCACTAGAATTAGCTGATTCCCATTTTATCACATTATGCACCCGGATTCTACCGTCACTTTATCAATTACCGGTTTGAGATTGCGTGATTATGCCATAATGGACCTCTTCCCTTTCCCAAATCCAGACCCGCTGCAATAGCAGATGCCACGTATTGTTTTGCCGCTCTCACACTGTCATGCATAGAATTGCCCTTTGCAAGATAAGTGGCAATTGCAGAGGATAATGTGCATCCCGTTCCATGGGTATTGGGATTTTCGTACCGGATTCCATCAAACCATGTTATATTTCCATTTTCATACAACAGATCGGATGCTTCCTCTGTCAGATGTCCACCCTTGATCAAAATGGCACCCTTATAATAGGTTTGAATCTGCCGGGCGGCTTCTATCATTTCTTCCTTGTTATGAATGGAAATTCCACTTAACACCTCTGCCTCACTTAAATTCGGAGTCATTATATCTGCAAGAGGAATCAATTTTTCTTTCAAGAATTGTATGGTTTCATTCTCCATAAGATTACTTCCGGATGTAGCAACCATCACAGGATCCACAACCACATTTTTTGCATGATATACCTGCAATTTTTCACATATTACATCCATAATTTCAGGCTTGGATATCATTCCAAGCTTTACGGCATCCGGCACAATATCCTGAAACACCGCATCGATCTGCTGTGCCACCATTTGAGGCGATATATTTTCAATTCCCGTTACACCCATTGTATTCTGTGCCGTAATGGCAGTAATAACGGACATTCCATATTCCCCCAGACAGGTAATGGTTTTTAAATCTGCCTGAATTCCGGCTCCTCCCGAAGAGTCCGAACCGGCAATACTCAATATCGTATGCATAAATTTCCTCCTTCTCTATCCCTGAATAAGTAATTGTGAAATGTAGCGATTCACTTTCATTTGTACAAAATTTAATATGTATAACACCGGCACGCTTACGCTTCATCCGCACACAGCGGTACTAAACTTGGGATACGCTAACGCTTTCCCTCGTTAAGTACCAATATATAGTTTCAACTCACTCAAATCGTGAATATAATCATCACAGACCTGCTTCATATCCTCCTGCTTATCGGCAGAATATTCCTCATACACCCCGATCACGGTAAGCCCTGCCTGTTTTGCGGTTTGGGCTGAATGTAGGGAATCCTCCACCATAATACATCTGTCGCAGTCCACATGAAGCCTTTGTGCCACTTCATAAAAATACTCTGTATAGCTTTTGCTGTAGCCAATATCCGTGCAGGTAAAAATCCCCTGAAAACAATCCCAGACACCTAAGTTTTTTAATGCCCCTTTCACATTTTCAACTTCTGAAGCCGTTGCCAGATACATAGAGTATCCAGATTGATAAAGCTTCGTTACCGTTTCTTTCATAAAGGGTCTTTCCGCTACCTTCCAGTACCGCTCCCGTATCAACGCTGCCACTCCGTCAGCAATTTCTTTCGGGGTTTCTTTTATCTGAGGATATAACTCTTTTATATATGCTCCTGCCTCTAACAAGCTTAACGTCTCGCAGTTCTTATCAACATAAGAGGGAGCATCTATATGATGCACCTCCTTTAAATACACATTTGCTGAATTTTCCCATATTGGCATAGAATCAATTAATACGCCATCTACATCAAACAAAATGATTTTCTTTCGGTTCATAGATACTCCCTCACTTTTTCCTGTTCAATTTTCAATTCGGAATTACTTATTATTTTCCACTAACTCCTTGGAAATTTCAAGTAATTTTTTTGTATCCTCTTTTATATTTTTTGCTGCAAATATTCCGGATACAATTGCAACTCCGGCTACCGAAGTACCCTTTAAATCCATTATATTATCTGCTTTAATTCCACCAATGGCAACTACCGGTATAGATACGGTTTCACAGATTTCTTTCAGGGTCTCTAAGGATACATCATCTGCATCCAGCTTCGTTGAGGTTGTAAAGATTGAACCAACTCCCAAATAGTCGGCTCCGTTTTTTTCTGCCTCTACTGCCTGTTCCACGGTCTGGGCTGAAACACCGATAATCTTATCCTCACCAAGAATTTTTCTTGCTTCCACTAATGCTTTATCGCTCTGTCCAATGTGTACCCCATCTGCATCAATCGCCTTTGCAATCTCCACTTCATCATTCACAACATAAGGAACATGATAGGCATCTGTTACCTTCTTAACTTCCTTTGCCAGTTCTAAAAATGCATCATAAGGCAGATTTTTTTCACGAATCTGCATAAATGTAGCACCACCCTCTAATGCTTCCTTTATGACCTCCGGCAAGGTTCTTCCATTTAACCACATAGAGTCTGATACCGCATACAAACACATAGATTTTTTTATTTCCTCTTTTGTAAAAGGTTTCATCTGTTTCCTCCTTCGTATACAAATTACCTGATAATAAAGAAATGTTTTCCCGAATTATCTCTTCTTTACACTTCGGATACTTTTGCACCCTTTTCCAAAGTATCTCCATCCAAGTTACTCATAGCATCAATTAAATACATACGAAGACTTGAGGTTCCGCTGCCTTCTGCCGAAACCTTTTTTGCTGCAAACTCACCACATAAACCTTCTGCGGCAATGGCTGCTACGACTGCCTTTAACGGCTGTTCCGGATTTGCTGCCAGGTATGCTGCGATTACACCATCTAACATACATCCGGTTCCTGTAATCTTTGACATAGCAGCGACACCATTTTTCGTAATATATGCATGGTCTGCATCTGCAATAATATCAATTGCTCCGGTAATGGCAATGATAGCTCCCGTTGTCTTTGAAAGCTTTTTGGCAAAATCAACGGTTTCCTTTAAGTTATCATCTGTAACAACATCTGCCACATCTGCATCTACACCCTGGGTCGTACCGCTTCCCGAATAAACGGTTTTAATCTCTGAAATATTACCTCTGATAACAGCAAACTTAATTTCTTTTAACAGCTTAAATGTTGTTTCTGTACGAAGCTTTGAAGCACCTGCTCCTACCGGATCCAATATAACCGGATGTCCTAATTCATTTGCCTTTTTACCTGCAGCCAACATTCCCTCAATGGTATTTTTGTTAAGAGTACCAATGTTGATTACAGTGGCATTACAGATAGAAGTTATATCCTCTACATCCAACACTTCATCACTCATAATCGGAGAGCCGCCACAAGCTAACTCCATGTTTGCCACATCATTTACCGTAACATAGTTGGTAATAAAGTGAACCAATGGTACATTTCCACGTACTGCTTCCAAAATCTTTTTCATTTTTCATCCTTCTTTCTTATTGTATTGCTGGATATGAATATAACTTAAAGAATCAAAAAGCTCTCTGCAGTGCAGAGAGCTAAAATATCAATATAAAACACAGTCTTACTACCTATCCTATAACTGTATCCTCTTTGAATCCCTACGTTAGCATTACCTAAATCAGGTTGCGGGTCGAAGCTCTTACTTCCTCTCAGCCTGTCCTACAAGCTCCCCGTTCATATTCAGTTCCGATACAGTATAGCATAACGATAGAGATTTGTACATCTTTTCCCTTTGAAAATATAATATTCAAAATATAATATTACTCACGATTCTTAAGTACCTCGGCAGGCACCATTTTCTTAATTCTGTATACCAGTAAATGATTAATGATAAAGTATAAAACAAATACCGTTACAAACATAGCAAGATAAATCCATACAGAAAATGATTTGTCTACGCCACATGCAATATTCGGTACAAAGGCAGGCTCATAGAGGGCATCCATGATCAGCTTTGCAAGGGGTATGGAGACAAGGGTTCCAATTGCCACAACATAGAAGTTTCCATCCAGATACATCTTACGAACTTCCTTATTCCGAAATCCGAAAATCTTAACCAGGGCAATACTGAAGGATGAACGGTCGATCATAACCTTCATCATCAGATATAACACGATTACAAATAATGCAACGGAAACACCGCCAATGGTTAAAATCATACTTCTCATTATATCGGAAAAGATACCCGCCCCCTTCTTAACATCTGCCTTTGTAATGGTAGAATAAAGTCTTCCTGACTCAATCGGCAATTCATGATCCGAAAATACAATATTATAATAATCCGTCGGCTCACCAAATAACTCAATCGCTTTGTCATAAGACATAAACACCGTAAATGTCGGTGCATACTGTGTAATTTCATTTACCTCAAATACATACAGCTTATCCGCTTCCGTATCCTTCAGGGTAAAGGTGTCTCCTACCTTCAAACCATATTTATATGCAATGGATGAGCTGATGGACACCTGACTTGTGGAATCCTTCAGATTCACATCAAAGAATGGATTATCATCTGTAAGTCCCATAACCGTTACATCAAAGGTATATCCGTATATTTCTTTTTTCATGGTTTTTCCGTATGCCTTATATCCACCTGCCGGAGGCTCTTCTTCCGGATATTTGTAGGTATACATATATTCATATTTTGTGTCATTTACATAATCTTTATTAACTCTACCACAATATACAAATATCTCTAATGCCATTACAGATAACAGCAAACTGATAAACATTCCAAAAACAACCGCAAAGGCTGTACGGCGTTCTCTGATAATCTGTCGAATCTTGAACAAGCCCATAAACTTCATATGCTTCAGTTTTACATCTCCGGAGCCTTTCACCTTCTGCTCATTCTTTAAAAGGCTCAATACCGGTTTTTCAAGACGTTTGCGGATAACAAGACTGGTAACAATAAAACAGATTACCGGAGGAACAACTATGCCATATACAAGCAGATACGGCATAATGATTACCTTCACATCCGGAAGGGAATAATAATTATAACAATCCTGCATTTGTACCTTTACGCCACAAGGAAGATATGCAAGAACCGTTCCTATCATACCGGAAACACCGGCTAATAC
This sequence comes from uncultured Lachnospiraceae bacterium, assembly GCA_934294885.1. GTDB lineage: Bacteria > Bacillota > Clostridia > Lachnospirales > Lachnospiraceae > CAG-590. Next base: position 19,826 of record CAKRAK010000029.1, read on the forward strand.
GGTCGGCAGCATAATATAATGCCGCATCAAATCCTTTCCTTTTACACCTAAGGCATAAAGTGCTCCGATAACCGCACTTTCCTGATCAATGGAATGAACAACAAATACCGATAACACATATCCGATTAAAACCAAAATGATTCCACCGGCAATGGTTCCCACACTTCTGTACAATTCCTGATCTCCGGATGCAGCCTGAATCCGGACATTATCCTCAGCCTTTAAGAATGTAAGGAGGTTACCGACATCGGCATCCGATAATTTATCTATCATATCATCTGTCTCATCCTTTAACTCCTGTAACCCATCCTGCAATTCCTTAGAACCGTCATGAGCTTCCTTTGCTCCGTCGGTATATTCCGCTATTCCGTCTGAAAATTCCTTTAACTCCTGTAAGGTTTTCAAAAGATTTTTCATCGCCATTCTTGTTATAGCGCTATCCTCACTGTCAATTTTATTCTGTAATATCGATTCAAAATTGTCTGCGGTCAATGTGTCTATTCCATATCCTCTTAGCTTATCATTTGCCTGTTCCAGATAAGAATCTAAGATTTCCGCAGCACCATCCTGCAGTTCCTGATTATGATCTGTCATTTCACCAAGACCGTCCGCAAGCTCTGTACTTCCATCCATAAGCTCCTTAATACCGTTCTTAAGGTCTCCCTTCTGACCGACCATACGATCCCAGTATTCCTGAAAATATTCATCCTCTACATCATCCGAAGAAAACTCCAGATCTTCTAATTCCTCTTTTAATTCATCGTCTGTCATACTGTCATTTAGACGGTAAGCATAATAGTATTCCTCTGACTTTACACTTTTTTCTTCCTTTTGCAAGGTCTCATACATGTTATCTGTCATGAATGCAAGACCAAAGTTTAAGCTATCACAACCGGTATCCCCTAAGGATTTTAACATGCTGTCATAATCCGGTACGGTTCCGATTCCCGCTACCTTAAAGGTTCTTCCTCCAAAGGAAATGCTGTCACCAACCTTAATGTTGTTCTTCTCCGAAAACTGTCGTTCCAATACCAGTTCGTCATCAGACTTTGCGAAGTTTCCATCATATAGTGCAATGGTATCAATATCCTTCCGGACGCGGAACACCCGCAGGGTTTTCGTATCCATCACCGAATAATCCAGAAAGAACATTTTTTCCAATGTAATTCCCTTATCGGTCAGACGGTTCCACTCTTCATCCTTCATGGGAACAAACAAAGAAAACTGTCCATCTTCAACCTTCTGCTCCTGATCTGCTTTTTGTGTGCCTCTTATAATCGTCTCTGCCGCAGCCACCATACTGACTACAAGATACATACTTAAAATGATTAAAAAGGATAATGCGATATATCTGGTAAAATTGCTTTTAAAATCTCTGAAAATACGTTTTCTTAATACTTTTTGCATCTTACAAATCCTCCAGTTCTGCTGCCGGTACCTTTATCTCATTACAATAATTTTTTCTGATCTGTCCGTCCTTTAGGATAATAACCTGATCTACCATATCTTTAATGGCATTATTATGTGTGACAATCATCATGGTTGTTCCATACTGTGCGTTAATCTTCTCTAACAAAACTAAAATATCCCGGGAAGTTTTGGAATCCAGCGCACCTGTGGGTTCATCACATAATAACAATTTCGGATTTTTAATTAATGCTCTTGCAATGGCACAACGCTGTTGCTGTCCACCGGATAACTGGGCTGGGAATTTGTTCTGATGTTCCGTTAATCCTAACACATCCAAAAGCTCATCCATATTTAAAGGATTGGCTGACAGATATTCACATACCTGTATATTTTCCCGAATGGTTAAGTTCGGAATCAGATTATAAAACTGAAAAATAAATCCAAGATACTCTCTTCTGTAATCTGATAATGCATCGGTTTTTAATCCTACCATTTCTTTTCCATCTACTTTAATGGAGCCGGAATCCACAACGTCCAGTCCACCAATACAATTCAAAAGGGTTGATTTACCGGAACCACTGGTTCCCTGAATGACGCACATTTTCCCTTTTTCAACGCCAACCGAAACACCCTTCAACACCTGGATGTAACTGCCGTCCTTTCCGTAACTTTTTTTCACATCAGATACTTCTACATACATGTTTGTTCCCTCCTGAATTTTAATTTATATAATGTATTTCTATATGAAATAAAATGCTTCCTCTAAGTTTGCCGACCTCTTCACATGTTCCAATGTTCACATAACGCCGTTATGTTGATAGCCCAAATAATGAGAAACTCGTCACACGGGTTTCTCAAATAACGCCATCCATCCGGCAAGCAAATACCGCAAAATCGCCTCTAAATGCTGCATTGCCTTTTCCAAATCCGGCTCATGTAAAATTAATTGAACAAATGCATCAATCTGAATATGTGACACCCAATGAAGGGTATATTCATCCGGTGGCTCAGTTCCTGAACGTATTGCCTGTTCTTTTGACAAAATCTGATAGCTTTGCTGCAGCATATCGACAAACTCATCTATACAATGTTCGTATCTTGAGCCCTGACTCTTCGTCAACAAAAGCAATATATTATCGTAGTCTTCGTAAAGTGACTGCAAAATCATCTTACTGGCTACCATATCATCCTGCATATTATCTTCCTTCGCATCCGGATGCTCCTGTAATTCCATAAGCTCCTGCTTTGTATGCTGAGACAACAATGCAATAATGCGATCAAGGGTTGGCTGTACAATAGCGGCAAACAAATCCTCCTTATCCTTAAAGAAGAAATACAATGCTCCGGTTGTTACCCCGGTACTCCTGCAAATACTCCGAAGAGACGCTTTTTCATAGCCCTTTTCCATAAACTCCCGCTTGGCACTGACTAACAAATTGTCCTTCGTCTCATTATCTGTTTTCATATCTATTCTCCAATCAACGCAACATAACACCGTTATGTTACTTCATGTTCCCGCCTCTGTCAAGTATAACTTTTAAAGAACAAACCATTTGTATTAACCTGGATTGATTACAGATTTTAATACCGCTACAAATTTGTCTGCCTCTAAAGGCTTCATAATATGCTCATTCATTCCTGAAATCCTGCTATTAATCATATCTTCTGCAAAGGCATTGGCACTCATGGCAATAATCGGAATGGTTTCTGCATCCGTTCTTTGCATAGAACGAATCTTTCTGGTTGCATCATATCCATTCATGTTCGGCATCATGATATCCATAATAATAAAATTATAATATCCCGGCTTTGAAGCCTCAAATTTATGAACCGCTTCTAAACCGTCTTTTGCACACTCCACCACAAGACCGTTTTCTTCCAGCATGAATTTTGCGATTTCCATATTCAGATCATTATCCTCTGCCAATAAAACCCGCAAGCCCTCCAGAGATACGTCCTTATTATATACTGTTTTCTCAACCGTTTTCTTTTTTCCTAACTTAAAAGGAATCGTCGCAATTACAGTTGTTCCAATGCCCTTTTGACTCTTAATGCTGATTTTTCCATTCAATTTTTCACTCAGCTTCTTGGCAATTGCAAGTCCCAATCCGGTTCCCTCATAACTGGAACGACTGGTTTCCTTTTCCTGTGAGAATACATCAAATGCATGTTCCAGAAAATCTCCACTCATTCCTACTCCGTTATCCGCACATATAAAGTCAAAGACCGACGTTTCATGCTCGCCTGACTTCTCGGTACACCATACCTGAATACAGCCTCCCGGTTTGGTAAATTTTACCGCATTATCACCGATTATTGTCAGCAGCCGTTCCAAATAAAAGGGATTTCCAATCAGATTGGTGTGAATCAGATTAGAATTTTCCCATCTTACAACATAATCTATATGCTTTTCTGCCGCATCTGTCTGTTTGGCCGTATTGGCTCTGTTCAAAACATCCGTCAGGTCAAATTCTATTTCCTGCTGCACAGCATCCTTTGATTCTAACTTATTCATATCCAGCACATTATTCACAATCGTCACCAGAGATTTAGACGCTTCCATAATCTTATCTCTGCACCGCTGCTGTATTTGCAAATCATCCGGATATCGGTTGGCAAAATCAATCATCCCCATAATTCCGTTCATCGGTGTCCTTATATCATGGCTCATATCCGACAGGAATTTGGATTTCATTGCAATATCTGCCTTTGCCTCCACTACTTGATATAAAAGCTCCTGCTCCCGCTTCTTCTCATCACTGATTCGACGAATTGCACACAATACATGGGTCAGCCGTCCATTCTCATCCCGCTTCTTTTCAACAAAGCGGATTTTGTGCCAATCCCCATTTTTCATTTGATATTCCATGGCAATGGTTTCCTCATGCTCCATCCGGTCAGGCAGAGTAGACAAATCCGTAAATCTGAAAAATGCTTCCTGATATACATCCGCAATGTATTGTTTGCACATTTTTTTATTATTGTTCGTTAAAAATCCCGATGTTGCATAATCCCAGTCTTCCTTTTCCCTGTTTGATATCTCCTCAAACCAATCCGCCTGTATATCAATTCTTGAAAGATACTGATAAGTTTTGGCAATAGAAGATATAATTTCATTCTGTAATTTTGTTTCTTCTAATGCCTTTTTCAATTTATCCTGAATCGCTTTTTCCTTATAGAGGATACTGTCTATATTCCGATATCCAAGAAAAACCTGAAATTCCTTGTCGGTAACTTTTCCCCTTACTACGTATCCCTCAAAATAACGGTCTTTTCCGTCCTTTGTCACGCTACGATAATGAAATGTACTGCTATCCTCTTTACAAAGGCGTTTTTTCATTTTCTCACAGAAATGCCAGTCAAAAAATTCCTCCCGGTCTTCCTCTAAAATAAATGTGTTTGCATATTGACGGATATAGTCATCAAAGGTTGTCTTCTGATATGTGTCACTTTCCACGATTCTCTTTGCATTTGTATTATCATTCAGACGCAATATCTCATATTGTCCGGAATTCAATTCAACACTGTACAAGGATACATAATCCGGAAACAATTTTCTCAATATATAACCCTGCGTCGGAGACGCATCCTCTTTTCCTGTTTTCTTTGTTTCGGGATTTTTATAAACCGTAACAGAGCAAAAACCCTTTTGTCCCGTAGGCATAATTGCCAAATGGTAACGTTCTTTTATTTCAACATCCAGTTCCCGGGGAACATTCTCATAAGCAGCCTGATAACATGCTTGCAATATCTCTTTATCCATTTCCGGATATAAGCCAAGGAAGGACTGGTTTAACATCGTTTCCCTGTTATAGCCTTTTATATCTGCAAATGCCTGATTACAATAACGGTAAATCCAGTCAACCGGTTCCCCCTGTTGGTTTAAAACCAGTTCCAAAACCGAATATGCAATCGTACTGTAATCAAATATATCCAAATGAAATTTTTCTTTTTTTTCAGAATTTACCTGCTTTGCTGTCATATTCAAATCCGTCTTCATATTACAACTCCGAAATATTAAAATTGCACCTGTAATCCTATAAATTACTTCCCTAATAATATCAAATTAATGAAAAAACGTAAATTATTTTTATTTATAATTGTTCCACATTCCGAACAACTCTTTCCGGAACAGAAACATCAAGGGACTTTGATACATGCTCATTCATATCGTCTGTTTATACGTTATTGTACTGTCCGACTCCTTCTGCTCATAATTATGTGCCGTATTTTCCAGTTCCTCCTGGGTATAGAAAGAAGCATGAAAAGAAAATGTCTTCTCCAATACAGCGGTAAGTCCAAACTCTGCATTGGATACTTCTACATAATCACAGTCATAATGACTTCCGTTTTCCTGTGGACCCATGCCAAAGAAGGTTACATCATCAAGCATTGTATCCCTTCGTATTAACAATGCACAGCTTTTACTGGAAACAACAGAGTATTCCATCAACGAAATTGCATCCATTGTAGGATATGATAACCAGTTGTATTTCAGCAGATTATTTCACAAACAAAAAGGATGTTCCCCTTCGGAATATCGAAAATATTACCGAGGCAAACACCCTATGTCGGATCAATGACCTATCATGCACCCATTGAAGCTGTTATAATTTTTCTTGTTCTATTCCAACAGCTTTTTATAAAGCTCTATTACCGGAGCAATCAATTCATCATTAAATTCATAATCCATAGTATGCAGCCCCGGATGATCTACTCCGCATCCGATTCCCATCATTGCCCCTTTTGTTTTCTGTAAATAATATCCAAAATCCTCCGACCATCTGAAAGGTTCAACCGGATACACCTGATTCAGATTCAAAAGGTTCGCTGCCGTATGAATTTTTCTGATACAGGTTTTATCATTCATGGTAGCCGGAAACTCTTCAATGCGGGTTATACGACATGTTGCCCCGATCAAGGCTGCCGATTGTTTTGCCATTTGCTCAATATATGATATAAATGTATCGTACTCATCCTGATATTCGGCTCTTATGGTCAGCCGCAATACGCCCTCCCCGGCAGATACGCCGTAAGAGCGGCTTCCAACCTCGATTCCGATGACAGTACCAAGGACGATTCCTTTATGCTTTCTGCCTGTAAATTCCTCAACGCCTTGAACAATTTTCAAAATGGCACCGGAAGGATTGATTCCATTTTCCGGATATGCAGCATGGGATTGTTTTCCTACAAGCTCTATCTCCAAGCCGGTAGATGCACATGCAAAGGTATGGTTCAGTAGAATCACATCTCCACACTTGTAACCGGGAATATTATGAATTCCGTAAATTTCTCCTATGTTTTTCTCTTCTATCAAAGCAGAGCAAATCGCTGCACCGGCACCAATTTCTTCTCCCGGCTGAAAAATCAGATATACGTCCCGTTCCGGTACCTGCTCATCTAACCATAACGAAAAGCCCGCCAAAATTGCACTATGTCCGTCATGTCCACACAAATGTCTTGGACAGCCATCCGAACACGTTACAGCATCGTAATCTGCCCGAAAGGCAATGGGATTATCCCCTTGTTTTCCTTTTATTCTGGCATAAAACCATGAACCTTTATCAACGATTTCAAGATTATTCGTATACTTTGTGAGAAACTGCATTAATATCCGCTTTGTTTTTACTTCCTTCATGGAGCTTTCCGGATACTTATGTAACTGCCTTCTTAATTCTGTTACCAATAATATTCTCTCTTCCTTGGTCATGATGTACGCTCCTGTCTTTCTCTATGTTGTTGAATGTGGAGGATTCCCCATCCTACTTTTTAAGGGGAATCGCCGGGATTGCCGGGAATCTCAGCTTCGGTACTTCATTATTATTTTTCAGATTTTCTGCTTCCTCTTTTGTAAGATAGATTTCAATATCATCAATATCAATCCTATTAACCCCAATAAAATCATCTATTGATATTCCAACCAGCAAGCCTCCCTCATCTAACATGATATATTCCACGCCCAAGCGCTTTGCTATTTTAAATATTTGAAGATAATCATTATTCTTTTTGTCAACGGCTCCAATTAAACCGTATCTCTCATCTTCCGTCATATGTCCATAATGAACCATCCAGTTCGATGCCAAATTGACATCGCTAAATATGTATAATGATGGCCGCCCACCAAAATCTTTTGTATCAACAAACGGAATGCTACAGTTGTTATTTGTATCATACTTTTCCCTTGATAATGCAATAAACAGTACCGGCTGATTATACACACTCCGTATCAATTTTTCATATGGTTTTTTCCAATTTCCATGTTTCGCCTTTTCTTTGTCAAGTTGTTCCTTGTATTTCTCCAATTCTTTTGCTATACGATTTCCCAGCATATTTACTCCCCCTATTCTACTTTTGTTGTCAACGGAAATGCGAAATCATTCTCGCTCATCGTTTATAATCCTTTATCAAAATACTCTTAATTTCCATCTACTACATCTCCAATTCCTTTTTCATTGATATAATCAATATCCTTCTGCTTTAGATGAAAGCTGCTCCGGAACTTGGAATTCGCAAGCCGTTCAAATAACTGCCTGTACCACTCATCCTTTGTCATTAAAACTTCACAACTTCCGGTTCATGGGTAAATGATGAAAATATTGCTGTTGCATCCTTAAAATAGAACACCTCTGTATTTCCATCATCTGCAGAATACATTTTCTGTAATGATGGATAAGCATCTAACATAGACTGTCTTGCTTCTCTTCTGTCGTCTTCCACAAGTTCTCCGGCTACACGCAACCACTCCCCATTTTTAAATGCACAGATTTCCACCTTTGGATTTGCATGAATCTGCTTTGAAACATCCTTTACCTTTCCGGTCTGAATGTAAAGCTTTCCCTCAAAAATGTGAGCGGTTCCAAATGGTCTTACTCTTGGCTGGTCACCCTCAACTGTTGCTAAATAATATGTTTCTGCTTCTTTTAAAAATTTAACTACCTGTTCCATTTTTTATCCTCCTGTACTTTATTTAATTGGTTATATTAAAATAATACTCCTGAAAAAGAAAAACATAAACCTTGTTTTTTATCCTCAACCTACAAAAGTACACGATAATGAGTCTAAAATCTCCGGAAACGCTTTATAGAAACGGACAAACTTATACAACGAACTATAATCAAAACCAAATCTTTTGAAACTCTAATCTTACCCTATACTTCGTAATGTTCTGTCATTTCCAACGAATCGTAATTTTGTTCCGGTCCATTGTAATCGACCCGCAGGGTTCCTTCAGATTCATAAAATCCAAGATATTCATTATGTCCGTCAACATATATTACATAAAACTGATCATAATCCCTATCTGACCAAGTGCCTCTATCTGTACAAATATAGATTGGCTGATTTGAATTGACAAGCTCGCCATTATAATATATGTCAACAACTCCAATTTCATCATCTTCCACAAAAGAGTATGCACTAAATGATATGCTGTATCCATTATTTCCGACATAAGAACCTGCGTATGATAGTGCATCTAAAGTATATGAAAAACCAGCATCCGTACTAATCTCTGTAGCCTCGGACACCTCTATATTCGTTTCCGTTTCTGATATACTTTCTGTTGATGCGTCATTTTGATTTTCCGAGTAACATTCTAATAACTCATCTAATAATCCCGACAACATTAATGATGATTGGGGAACCTCATTAAAAGAAAAGTATTTTTCTTTTATAACTTGTTCTTTTCCATTGCCACTAACTAACACAACTTGTTTTAAATCCTCACATACTGCCGGATAGTTGAAATGAAAAACTACAACTTTTTTATTTTCTAAAAAATAAACGGGGCGCGTCATTCCGCTTCCGGTCCATGCATCCGGCTCCCCTAACTTATTAATAATTTCTTGTATTGAACTGCCTAATTCAATATCTTCAATGTCCTCCATTTTTCTACTTGTCTGATTATATTCAATCTCAAATCCCTCAACACTAATGTTTTTTTTCTTTCCTCCAAGCCACAGGCTTATAACTGTAACATTTAAAATAATGATGATTAAAATTATAAATATAATTATTTTTCTTCTAGTTCCCATCTCAAACCTCCGAAACGTTTGTATTGCCAGTATTGTTCTAATATTTCATATGATTCTATAAATATTCCACAATTCTGCACTCACCTTCGCAAACTTTGATTTATCAAACTCCCTCTATTAAAAGTTCTTCACCTTCTTCTGCATCCCCTATATCATCTATTATCCAAAAATAGTACACCGTTCCATTACTGTCTGCAATCTCTTCTACATAATCCATTTTTATTCCGTTAATCGTAACATTTGCTATGTCATTGTATTTCGAAACTCCCCATACCGGATTAGAAATATCTGTTTCCTTTATCCCTTGAAAGAGACTATGAACAGCATCCGCTCTTATTGTCTCAACATCGCTATGCTCTGAAGCATTAATCGTACTGTTATATGTTAAAAGTGTATTTCCCCTAAAATAGTATTGATTTCCTTCCTTATAAAATTTCAAACAAACCAGTCCTAAAGGGATTTTTCGAAAACTCCAAATATAATTTTCTTTCGATACACAATATACTTCTTTAAATGCTTCTTCTCCATATTGCATATTAATCGTATTTGAAATTCCTTCCTTAATACTGTTATATCCGCTATCTCCTATAGACTGTTCATAAAAAGAATTGTACATATTATTTCCCTGATAACGCTCTACAGCATTCATTTTCGCTAAAATATGTCCGAGGTTTCCTAATATGAAAACCAACATTACTCCACTCAAAACATACAGAATCCAAAATTTCCGAATTTTCGTTGAACTCAATAATACCGCCCCAATAACAGCTACTAATAAAGCGGAAATAATAAATATGCCGATTCTTAACGCAACAGAAATATCAACATGGGATATAATCAGTATCAAAGAAAGCAATAACGTGATACAAAAAAGCGAAACTGCGGTAATCTTATATATTAAATGATTTCTGTTATTAATACCTTTCACTCCTTTAGTCAAAATCATAATCATCCGGATCCAATCCGGCATCCTCCAACGCCTCTCTTCTTTCATCTTCATCCATATATTCAAGCTCTGTTGCATCTAGTCCTGCCAAGGATAACTCATCCTCCAGTTCATCTGCCTCACTTGTATCTGATTCATCATGTCCGAAAACTACATCATCCATTACAGAATACTCGTAAGAATTAAGCTTTCCATCTCCATCAAAGTCAAAATCCGAATCATACAATCTTCCATCTGTTCCTAACATAGTCCTATCCTCCTAATTATTATAATGATTAAATCAATCAACATACCCTTATATTCATATGGATCTGTTACTTTTGTTATGTCGCCTTTTATCGTCTTAAGTAAATACATCCCTGCCTGTTTTATTATATTACCTCTGCCCCAAATGGCATCAGAGACAATTTTGCAATTTTGAAAAACTGCTTTCCAAATGGGATTCCGATAATTGTTATACAACATATCAGACCTGCCACAGCATTTCCAACTGCCATAGGGATTCCTGATACAATCAGCCAAATAATATTTGCAATTAAGCTCACTGCACCACCGCCATATACCACTTCTTTTCCAAACGGGAAAAATGCCAAACCTGCAAACTTAAAGCACTGTAATCCTATCGGTATTCCTATTATGGAAATGCACCACAGACAGCCTGCCAAAATCCACGACAGTCCACTCAACAATCCACCACATATAAACCAAAGTATATTTCCTAATATGCTCATATCAATATTCCTCCTCTATCTCATCATCTGTTCCATACATTTTCTTAAAAAGTCCCACTCTGCGCACCTTCTTTTGACTTTGCCATTAATACAAGTTTTTCAAAGGACTGTGCAAAGCGTATATCATCATCTTCTGTACGTTTTCTCGGTCCCCTAATATGATTCTTATGAGAGCTGCGTCTTGCCTTTTTGTTAAGATGCCTCTCCATAAGCATCTGATCTATATTCTCATCCGTGTACCACTTACCGGATTGGTGAATAGCATATGCACCCTTCCCAAGTGCCATAGCAGCCACACCATAATCCTGAGATACTACAACATCCCCTTTATGACAAATACTAATCAGCTTATAATCTACAGCATCTGCTCCTGCACCTACCACAATCACCTCGCTGTAATCAGAATACAAAATATGATTCGTATCACACAGCAATGT
>CAKRAK010000030.1 GCA_934294885.1 uncultured Lachnospiraceae bacterium
GTGTGATAATATAAATAATATTGAATCACTCAGAGAAGTTGTCAAGGCACTTTATGCATATGGCAGCTGTGCACAAGGATATGAAAACTACAAAAACAAGAATTAAAGGGAGGAAAACAAGCATGAAAGAAAGATATGAAACACCGGAGATGGAGATTGTAGAGTTTGAAACAGAGGATATTATTACGGCTAGTAATGAGTTACCAACGGTACCAATTCAGTAAACGGATGTAGATAGCTAATCGGATAGTTTGTTTTAAAGATGGATACGGTAACAAAGATGAGGAAGGCGGAGAATTCTGCCTTCTTTGTGTGATGTCACGATTATATGTTACATAATGTAGCCGTCGATATTTTTGATATGTGCAGGATTTGAATAGAATTTTGTGGAAAATTAGAATATGGATTTTTGGAAAGGATATCTGTGAAAGATATGTCTGGATAAGAACTGTGTCAATGACCTTGAAGATGACAATACCTCTGATTTAGCGGTATGGTCAGAAGCAACAAAATGGCAGAATTTATTGTGGAATGTCTGAAAGAAGATGTGACAGAGGATGGGATTATTCAAAAGCTGCTTGTAAAATATGATGCACCAAAAGAACAGATTGCAAAGGCTGTAGCAGTGGTACTGGATAAGCTTCGCAGTATCGGAGCCATAGAGGAGTAGATGGTATATAAGGTATAAAAAATGCATTGTAAGCTGATTGATTTGACAGGTTATCACCTGAAAAATGTAAAATGAAAATAAATTATCGCCTGAAAAATGTTTTTGGATTGAGAACTACTACATTAAAAGTGCTGAAAAAATCGAAAAATATCCAGTTGTCTTCAAAATGTGGACAACTGACACACTCCGGTAATATAATAGGAACAGAAGCTGGTGTCACGAAAAACGGTACTGTGTGGAAGGCGGGGGATTCCGCCTTCTTTATATTAAGGAGTATGTATGGAAAAAGAGTTAGAACCATTTATAATACAACTGGCAGGTCATAGGATTCGGATTTTTCCTCGTTATGAGTGGATTCGGGAATATTGTAAAGACTATATCATTCCGGACACTGGTGTGGGGAAAGAATATCTGTCTGATGAGGTAGCAGGTGTTACGACCACAGACCTGACCGTGCAGATTTCTTCGGACGATATTGCCTATGAGCGTCTGCACTCGGACAGAGACGTGCAAAAAAACGGGCAGGAACCGGTGATGTACACGGATGCGTATCTCGAAACCCTTGCGGTATACCGCAGGATTGCAGAGTGGATGCCGATGCAGAATACCCTATTGTTCCACGGTTCTGTGGTTGCAGTGGATGGTCAGGCATATCTTTTTACAGCAAAGAGTGGCACCGGAAAGTCCACACATACAAGGCTTTGGAGAGAGTATTTTGGTGACCGGGCGGTGATGATAAATGATGATAAACCGCTGCTTCAGATTAGAGAGGATGGTATCTATGCCTATGGTACACCGTGGGATGGCAAACACCGATTAAGCACCAACACCCATGCCCGGCTGGCAGGCATCTGCATCTTAAGAAGAGGTAAAAATAATGAGATCCGGGAGATTGCACCCCGGGATGCGTATCCCATGCTTTTGCAGCAGTGCTATCGTCCTATGGAGAACGAGGCGCTTTTTAAGTCAATGCAGCTACTTGACCGGTTAAGGGAAAATATGCCATTTCATGAGCTTTTCTGTAATATCAGTGAAGAAGCTGTAAAAGTGGCGTATGAGGGAATGAAATTATAAAAATCTCAATGGGATTAAGTTAGCAGCGTATAGATGGGAGAACTTCAAAAAGGAGAAAACATATGAAATTAAAAGATGGATTTATCACACACGAAGGTGCCGGAGAGCATATCACCGTTCCGGCAGGCGGGGTATCATTTAGCGGTATGATAAGGAGTAACAAAACGGCAGGCTTTATTGTGGAATGTCTGAAAGAAGATGTGACAGAGGATGACATTATTCAAAAGCTGCTTGCAAAATATGATGCACCAAAAGAACAGATTGCAAAGGATGTAGCAGTGGTACTGGATAAGCTTCGCAGTATCGGAGCCATAGAGGAGTAGATGGGAAAGACAACATTTGAAAAAGAACTGGAACGAAAAGGAACCATTACATATACCTGTAAGGGTGTCAGCATGCTTCCGTTACTTCGTCAGCAAAGGGATTTGTTTACGGTAAGTAAAAGGGACGGAAGATGCAAGAAATATGATGTGGTTTTATATAGAAGAAATGATGGTGCCTATGTATTGCATCGTGTCATAAAGGTATTAGAGGACAGCTATGTTATATTGGGAGATAACTGTCTGAACAAAGAATATGGGATTCAGGATAAGGACATTCTTGGAATTATGACCTCCTTTGTACGTGATGGCAAGGAATATTCGGTGGAAAATGGGGCCTATAGGATGTATATTAAGGTGTGGGTTGCATTGTATCCGGTAAGATACGTATGGAAGATTCTTAGAGGGTATTTCCGTAAAATAATCCAAAAGATATTGGCGTGATTCATAACGGAGAGTTTAGGGTATGAAAAAGAGCAGCGGACTGACATGGCTTCGTCAACATACAAAAGAATATAGAAGGTATATCTGTGTATTAACAGCCATTGAGATATTGATTAGTCTTGTTGGTGTCTGTTATGCCATTGTTATGAAACGGATGGTCGACAAGGCTGTGGCGGGGGATGTGCATGGATTTGTTATGGGAATGCTTGGCTTTGCCGGTCTGATTGCGATACAGCTTCTGTTCCGGATTATCAGCAGACAGCTTGGGGAATTTACCGGATGTGGTATGGAAAATGCATTGAAGCTCCATGTTTTTTCTGCATTATTTCGTAAAAAATATGAGCCTGTCAGCAAAATCCATTCGGAAGAATGGATGAACCGCATGACTTCAGATGCGGCAATCTGTGCCAACGGAATGACGGATATTCTGCCGGGGTTTGTCGGGATGTCAATCAGGCTTGTTGGTGCATTGGTTTTACTGTTTGTCTTGCAACCGGGGCTTGCTTTGGTTCTGATACCGGGGGGATTTTTGTTTTTGATATTGACGATGTTTCTTCGAAAGCCCTTAAAACATTTTCATAAGGAGGTTCAAAAACAGGATGGTCGGGTTCGGATGTACCTGCAGGAGCGGATTGCCGGTATGCTCATCGTTCGGACCTTCGGCGTAGAGGATGTGATGGTTACCGGTGCTCATGAGGTTATGGAGGATTATAAACATGCCAGAATGAAAAAGGCGGCTGTATCCAATCTTTGTAATAGTGGATTTTCCCTTGTCATGAATGGGCTGTATTTGTTGGGAATGGGATATTGCGGTTATGGAATTTTACAGGGGGCAGTAAGCTTTGGTACCCTGACAGCTGTGATTCAGCTCATTGGACAGCTGCAGTCCCCTCTTGCCGGTCTTAGTGGTTATATACCAAGGTATTATGCAATGATAGCAAGCGGAGAGCGGCTGATGGAAGTAGAAGACTATCCGGAGGTTGACCAGAAACGTCTCCTATCAAAGGAAGCAGCAGATAAAATATATCGGGAAGCTGTACAAAATATTGTGTTCGACCGTGTAAGCTTTTGTTATGACGGTGAACCCGGAAATCCGGATTTTGGTTCTGGAACCCCGTCGGTAGAAAGTGTAAATGATAAGAGTAGGCTGCCGGTGCTCCATCAGCTTTCCTTTTCGGTTGCAAAGGGGGATTATGTTGCAATTACCGGAGCTTCAGGATGTGGTAAATCTACGTTACTTAAGGTTTTAATGGGGATTTATGAACCCTGTGAAGGGGTGGCAGAGTTTGTCATGAAGGATGGGACAACTATGCCGCTATGGAATGTAAGACGATTATTTTCTTATGTGCCACAGGGCAATTTTCTAATGAGCGGTCGTATCAAAGACGTAATCGCATTTGGAAAGCCGTCAGAAAGTGAGAGGTTAGAACAAGTAATACATCTTGCCTGTGCAGATTTTATCAATCAGCTTCCCAAGGGGATGGATACCATTTTAGGTGAAAAGGGAGCGGGACTGTCGGAAGGACAGATGCAGCGGATTGCCATTGCCAGAGCGTTATATGCGAATTGTCCCATTTTGATATTGGATGAGGCAACCGGTGCATTGGATGAGCAGACGGAAGAACAGCTTTTACACAATCTGCAATCCTTAACCGAGAAAACGGTGTTCATTGTAACTCACAGACCGGGAGCAATTTCTATCTGCAATAAAAGATTATTTTTTGAAAATGGAAATGTGAGAGAACAAAGTATATAGCCTGCAAAGGTACCGGAAGTATATATAAAGGAATCTAAGCTGTGAAAGGACTTATATGGAAACGATTGTATATGACATGCTATACTTTCTGTATTGCGGAATCAATGGAATAAAACCTGCTAATGAGATAGTTGGGAAATATCGGTCAATACAGAATCAGACAACAGATGAAAATTGCATAAATCAAAATCCGGAATATTTATATCAGATCAGTCATGCGCATTATGTAGACGCCCTGACGGGAATGGTGTTAAAACAGGCCGGTGTTAAGCTTCCTTCCTCATGGGAGCAAAGCATCGGGAAGGCAGTTCGTAAGGTAATATTATTTGATTCTGAACGGAAAAAGATAACATCCTTTATGGAGCAGCAGGGAATCTGGTATCTTCCTCTTAAGGGAATCATTTTAAAGGATGATTATCCATTGACAGGTATGCGGCAAATGTCAGATAATGATATATTGTTTGATGCTTCCTATGCAGAGATGCTCCGGGATTATATGATATCCATTGGTTATACCGTAGAAGCCTATGGAATCGGAAATCATGATATTTATAAGAAAGAACCGATTTATAATTTTGAACTGCATCGGAGCCTGTATGGGGCTGCTCATGACAATAACTGGCAGGAATACTACGATCAGGTTAAGCAGCGTTTGATTCGGGATGATGATAATTCCTATGGGTATCACATGAAGGAGGAAGATTTCTATATCTACATTATGTGTCATGGATATAAGCATTATAAGGGAAGCGGTACCGGGATTCGAACTCTGCTTGATTATTACGTATATCTTTGTAAGCATCGTCAGAGCATGGATTTTGCCTACATAGAAAGGGAATGTGATATTCTTGGAATTGCTGATTTTGAAAAGAAGAACAGAGAACTTTGTGGGAAGGTATTTGGAAGGTCTTCTGTTTGGACAAGCTGGGAAACTGTGTCATGGAAGGAAAAGGGAGCGTTGGATGCATTAAAGTCGGAATTTTCGGCTTTGGAATGGGAGATGCTTCAATATTATCTGACTTCCGGTGTGTATGGAACGTCAGAGCATATGATTTCCAACCAATTAAAGAAATGTACACTGAAAAACGGACGGATTTCAAAGCTACGATATATAAGAAGACGATTGTTTCCCGGAAAAGAGGTATACGGCTGTTATCCTTTTCTGGAAAAACACAGGTGGCTGGTACCGGGATTTTGGATATACCGAATGATACGAATGGTTCTTGGTAAGGAAAGCAGGCATCGAATCTTGAAGGAAGTTAAGCTTGTACGTGACAAATAATATAGAAAAGAGAGGTTGCTATGAAAAATAAGAAAATATGGATTGGTGTAATTGTTGGTTTGGTTTGTGTTGCATTGGCAGTATGTCTTGCTGTGGTATTTGCAAAGTCTCATGGTTCAAAGACCATAGATAAAAAGATATCCGAAGAGAAAGCAGAACAGGATAATGAACTGCCCATGGTTCCAATCGATGGCGAGGTCAATTCTGAAAATGAGAAAAATGATAGCAGTGATAACGATACCCGGAATCCAGACAGCCCACAGAATGTGACAACAGAAGGAAATGCGTCTAATGTGACAGGCTCCGGTTCCACTCAGGCTGAGGTTGGTATTGAAGAACCGGCTTCTTCGGAAACTGAGGAAAACAGTGGAAATTCTACCCGTACCCCGGGACAGTCCAATACGAGCCGGTCATCTGCAACAGAAGAAAGTGATGCCATTGAACTGCCATTTGTTCCGGCGGAGTGAGGAAACTTATTTGGTATCTTTTGGGAAATTTAAAATGAGAAATATAAAGTCGAATAAACATTAAAGAACTGTCCGTTCGTGAGCTGGACAGTTCTTTAATGTTTTAAAGTTTATTTGTAATAGTATATCATTTTGTAGTGGTAACCACATGGTTTTTTTGCCCAATAAGATCCGTAATATTGAGGAGTTCTAACATATATACTTGTCCATGTTACTTTGAATGTATATTTGTCGTATAGCCTGTATGCTTTTAATTCAGCCCGCTTTACTTTTCGTCCGTTATGTTTACTGGGGATTTTTCGTGACCCGGAATGTTTTATGGAATAGGATTGGCTAAAGTTGAAACCTAACGTAGCTTGAGCTTTTCCTTTTACATTCGCTGCAACATTTGAACTGGCGGAAAATGAAGTTTTTCTCATTTGACTTAATGAAATGGTTACGCCGGGTTCTCCTGAAATTGATTGACCAGTATAGGCACCCACTATGCTTGTATGCCCTGTTTTTGTTACTTTGTATGTAATATGACTCTTTTCTTGTTCATCCAACAACTCTTCGGGTGCCTTGCTGATATCTTTAGTGAAGATATCAAATTCTTCAACGACTTCACTATCCGGCAAGTTGTCATTCTTTTCTTCTGCATAAACATTCAGCGTGTTGCATGCCAATAATATGGTGATTCCTAGTAATAATATAATTTTTTTCATGGTTAATTCTCCCCTTTGTTAGACATAAAATACATAGATAATATTAGACATATCCATCTGATACTCCAAGCATAATCAGAGATTCTACTGATAGCAAACTCATCCGTGGTTATATCGATATGATCGGAAATAATTGTTGCAATTGGCGTAGAAAGTAAACAGAGACATACGAGTATCAATATGATTTTTAAATTTTTATTTTCCATTATTTTGGACTCCTTTTGTTATAATGGTTAGCACTAACTAACTACAAGCTAACAAAAATAATGATGATTGTCAATACTTTTTAAAAAAATAATGAAAAAGGTTTGAAATGTTTTGCATTATTGAAATGTGTTGAATGGTGGAGCAGGAGAAAGGAACTATAATGATGAAAGGTTTTCATAAGAAAAGCAGGTGCACGATCAATGCACCTGCTCACATCATAGGGGAGGTCGTTGCCTGCCCTCTTTTTGTTATCAACTATTATCGATCCCACTTGTCACACAGATTGTTAATCTGGCTTGTGAAGCGGATTAAATCTTTGTTGGCACCGCCCTTGTTGTGGGCAATGACTGTAAGTAAGCGGTTACCGGCAGCAACCAGACGATCAAAGATTGTCTGAGCACGGAATGCCTTCTGGCTAATCTTAACCTTCTTGGTAGAAACACCGGAAGAAAGTAATTCATCTGCACCAAGGTCGAATTCCGCACCGGAAAATGGTGCGATTGCCTGATATCCTTCTTCCCGAATCAGCATCTTAAAGCTTTCACATACCGTGTCCTCGCCATGAACAACAAATACCTTTGGCTTGTTTTCAAAAGCATGAAGCCAACGTAACAATCCCTGTTGGTCAGCGTGACCGCTGATTCCCTCCAGTCTTTCAATATGTGCCCGTACTTCTATGGATTCTCCAAACAGCTTTACATTAGAAGCACCCTCTAAAATACTTCTTCCCAAAGTGCCGTGTGCCTGATATCCAACGAATAAAATGGTGTTTTTCGCATCCCAAAGATTGTGCTTTAAATGGTGGCGGATTCGTCCTGCCTCACACATGCCGGATGCAGAGATAATAACCTTAGGATTCTGATTAAAGTTAATTGCTTTGGAATCCTCGCTGGTGGTAGCTGTTTTCAAGCCCGGAAAAGAAATTGGGTTGATTCCCTGACGAATCAGCTCCATGGCTTCCTCATCAAAGCAGTTGTCAGTATTTTTATTGAATATATTGGTTGCCTCGATTGCAAGAGGACTGTCTACATATACTTCAAAATTCTGATATTCCGGTAATAAATTATCGTATTTGATCTTACGGATAAAATATAATAATTCCTGTGTTCTACCAACTGCAAAGGATGGAATAACGACATTGCCTTTTCTGTCAAAGGTTTCTTTAATGATTCTTGTTAGCTCCTTTACATAGTCCGGAGTTCCTCCGTGACTGCGGTCACCATAGGTAGATTCCATTACAACATAATCGGCTTCCTTCAGATATTGAGGATCCTTTATAAGTGGCTGGTTCACATTACCGATATCACCGGAGAATACTATTTTTTTGGAAATGTCTCCTTCTGTCAGCCATACTTCAATGCTGGCAGAACCCAGCAAATGTCCGACATCGGAAAATCTTACGGTAATACCTTCTGCAAGATCAATCATGGCATCATATTCGCAGGATACGAAATGCTCCATGACACTAATCGCATCATCCATACTGTATAGTGGAATATATTCCGGTTCACCTGCTCGTTTTGCTTTTCGATTACGCCACTCCGCTTCAAATTCCTGAATATGAGCACTGTCACGAAGCATAATGTTACACAAATCAGTGGTTGCCTTTGTGGTATAAACACTGCCTCGGAATCCCTTTGCATACATCAGTGGAATTAATCCGGAATGGTCAATGTGGGCATGGGTCAGAAGAATATAATCCACATCCGACGGATTCATTGGAATCTCTTGATTCTCGTATACATCCGCCCCCTGTTCCATACCACAGTCAATGAGAATGTTTTTGCCACATGCCTGTAAGCAGTGGCAGCTGCCTGTTACTTCGTGGTCTGCGCCGATAAAAGTAAGTTTCATAAGTAACACCCCTTTCCTATATGTGAAACTAAAATCCCCCTAAACTTTAGTTTCAATTACTGAATCAAATGCAATTTACTTGCAATTTTTACCAGTAATGCTCCCTTTGGAAATGCTAATAGCATTTCTTTTGTGTAACCGCCGATTTTGATCATTGAGATAAAATAAACCATGGCGGCAATTATAATTGCCAATAATACAGCAATTGCATTGCTGATAAATTTTCCTGTAAACATACAAAGAAGCATGAACAGCAGCTTGTATGAAATATATGCCGCTGCTCCCATAATTGCAGCAGCACCAACCGGTACCCAGAGAATGGTTTTCCAGTCAATGTGATAATCCAATTCCTTCTTGACGCAACGATAATTCATATAAACAACAACAATAGCGTAAAATGCAGTTGCAGCAATTAAAGAATAGGTGCCGAAGCCTAAAAGAAGCATTGGAACTAATACTAATATATGAAGAACCAGTGCGGTTAGTGAACTGATAACCGGAACATTCACTTTGCCGATTCCCTGTAAAACTCCGTTTAATACGCTGGAGATTCCGTAAATGACGATTGAAATACCGCCAAATAACAACAGATAAGCAACGGTATGATTATCGGCTGTGTTCAACCGGTAATAAACCAGTGCTACAATCTGACGTCCCAAAACAGCAAATCCAAAGGCACATGGAACGGTAAGTGTCATGGCAAGCTGCATGGACTGTGTAATCTTTCTGTTACATTCTGCCTTGTTCCCGGTTGCATAAGCTCCGGAGATTCCCGGAATAACTGCCGATGCAATGGCAGCAGCCATGGCAATTGGTACATTTGCCAATACAAGATAGTAGCGGCTGTAGAGTCCGTACTGCCCATCCACAAGCTCTTTGTTTGTTCCTATGGCATACAGAATCTTATCGTGGATAGTCATGTCAAGAGGAACATTAATGTTATAGATTGCGGAGCTTAAAATAATCGGTGTTGCGATCATTAGTAACAAACGGATGACTTCCTTATAACTCATGACGGAATCGGAAGTATCTGATTTGATACTGGCGGTTAACTCTTTTTTTCTTCTCTGAAATAAAAATACAATGTAAATAAGACCTGCTATGGCAGCAATGCCCGTACCTAATGTTCCACCGGCAGCGCCATAGATATCTGTATTCTGTCCTTTAGCGGTGGCGATTTTTATAAAGATAACGGCAGCTCCGATACTGAAGACCGCATTAAAAACCTGTTCCACAATCTGGGAAACGGAGGTTGGAACCATGTTCCCATATGCCTGAAAATATCCCCGATATACACTTAAGAATCCCGATATAAAAACAGTGGGAGCTAAAATCCGAAGTGCAGGAACTGCATTTTCTGTAACTAATAAAGGTGCTGCAAAATAAGTAAACAGTGCGGCGAATCCACCTACTACAAGGACGTATAGCATAGAGCCCTTGAAAATCCGGTTTACATTTTTATATTCGCCCTTCTGGATATATTCTGCCATGATCTTTGATACGGCACTTGGAATACTGAAGGTTGCAATTAATAATATGAAAGCATATATCGTCTGTGCCCGTCCGTAGTATCCATTGCCCACAGGTCCCAGCATGTTGGCAAATGGGATATTATAAAGCATTCCGATTAGTTTGGAGACGATACTTGCAATCGCTAAAATCGTTGCCTGCATTGCGAAATTAGTGGCTGTTTTTTTCTTATTATCTGACATGAATCTATCCTCGTTGTCTGTAAAATAATGCTATGTAATCTATTGTTAGGATTCGAAAAACTCCTTGAAAATATGCGCTGCATAGTCCCTAAAAAATATGTATAAATCATACCATAAAAGCCAATATTCTTCAAGAAATTGATAATTGGTAAAAAGAAATGATATTTTGGGTTGACAATTTCGTGAAAAGAAGTATAATACTCATATAATCCTACTAAACATATAGGGAATGTGAAGAAAAGAAAAAGACAGATAAAAGGAGGATATAAAATGGCAGATATTAAAGAGAGCGCATTAGAGTTAATCGGAGGAACCCCAATTTTAAAATTAAATCGATATGCAAAGAAGGCAGGCGTTAAGGATGCAACACTTCTTGCAAAGCTAGAGTACCTGAATCCGGCAGGCTCTGTAAAGGATCGTGTAGCTCTTGCTATGATTGAGGATGCAGAGAAGAAAGGTCAGTTAAAGCCGGGAGCAACGATCATTGAGCCAACATCAGGAAATACAGGTATTGGCCTTGCAGCGGTAGCCGCAGCAAAGGGATATAAAGCAATCCTTACTTTGCCGGATACCATGAGTGTAGAAAGAAGAAATCTGTTAAAGGCATACGGTGCAGAGATTGTCCTCACGGAAGGTGCAAAGGGAATG
Organism: uncultured Lachnospiraceae bacterium; assembly: GCA_934294885.1. Classification (GTDB taxonomy): domain Bacteria; phylum Bacillota; class Clostridia; order Lachnospirales; family Lachnospiraceae; genus CAG-590. The sequence goes on from CAKRAK010000030.1 coordinate 11,139, forward strand.
AAGGGTGCCATTGCCAAGGCAGAGGAATTAAATAAAGAAATCGAAGGTTCTATTATTCTTGGACAGTTTGTGAATCAGGCAAATCCTGCAATGCATAAAGCAACAACAGGACCGGAAATCTGGGAGCAGACAGATGGTAAGGTTGATATTTTCGTGGCAGGTGTAGGAACAGGCGGAACTGTTACCGGTGTTGGTGAGTACTTGAAGTCAAAGAATCCGGATATTCAGATTGTTGCTGTGGAGCCTGCAACTTCTCCGGTATTATCAAAGGGTGAGGCCGGAGCACATAAGATTCAGGGTATCGGTGCCGGATTTGTTCCTGAAGTATTGGATACAAAAATCTATGATGAAGTAATTGCAATTGAAAATGATGATGCATTTGCGGAAGGAAGAGCATTTGCGGTAAGCGAAGGTATTTTGGTCGGTATTTCTTCCGGCGCAGCATTAAAGGCAGGTGCAATCCTTGCTGCTCGTCCTGAGAATAAGGGAAAGAATATCGTTGTATTACTTCCGGATTCTGGAGACCGTTATTTATCAACTGCATTATTTAATAACTAAGATGTATATTCAGATAAAAAATGGGCAGATTTCTAATAAAGGAATCTGCCTTTTTCTGTAATAGGATTTTATTTTTTTCTATAAACCTATAGAAAAGATATGGATTAATTGACAAAGTGGAGAAAATCTCTTAAAATGTAGTAGATGCCGGTTGCGGGAGCATCGGTTTTACGCAAAAGAGAAGGAAATGTAAGATTGGATAAGGAGTTGATTATAAATGAAAATATCTACGAGAGGTCGTTATGCCATTCGTGTAATGATTGATTTGGCGGAGCACAATACGGGAGATTATATTCCGTTAACAGATATTGCAAAGAGACAGGGGATTTCTGAAAAATATCTGGAGGCAATCGTGTCTTCACTTGTTAAGAGTGGTAATTTAAAGGCTTTGCGAGGAAAAAAAGGTGGATATCGCCTTGTGAAGGAGCCTGCTGAGTATACCATAAAAAGTATCTTAGAGGTTACGGAAGGTGAATTTGCTCCGGTTTCCTGCATGGAAAGTGGTGCCGGTCAATGTGAACGGTATTTTGAATGTAGGACGATTAAAATGTGGGAAGGTCTGAATCAGGTTATCAGTGATTATTTTGAACATATTACACTGGAGGATCTGGTAAAAGAGGGAAACTCCGGGGATGATTATGTCATTTAACGGAAGGAATGTTACTTTATGTAGAAAAATATCATTTTTTCTGTTATGATTGAGGAAGGCGAGGAAGATGTCAGGTCTTAGAAGCTTATTGAATAGAAAACAGGAGGATTTATAATAATGGAAATTACAAAGCAGACAACGATGGGAGAAATGTTAGAATATGATATGGGTATCGCATATATCCTGATGGAGGCGGGGATGCATTGCGTTGGTTGTCCGTCTTCCGTAGGAGAATCCTTAGAGGAAGCCTGCGAAGTACATGGATTAGATGTGGACGAAGTATTTGCGGATATTCAGGCTTACTTAAAGGAAAAAGAATCGAAATCCGAAAACGAATAAGATTCGAAACTAAAAAGGGAGTATTGGAAATGCCAATATCAAAAAATGTTTTTGTTTAATGCCTATACGGTGCAGCTCAGAAATGGGTTGCACCGTTTTTTTCTGAACATATGAAAACAGCTTTCACTTTATCTTTTGATTGATTTGTGTTAAACTATTTAGGTATTATTTGGGAAGGAGAAGGAACATGAAACAAAAAAGAATTAGAATTACGGATGTCAAATTCATCGTATTCCTTATGATTGTAGTAAGTTCTTTATTTGTTGCGATGGCAAGCATGCTTACTACATATTTTGAGTTCGGTGGTAATTTGACCGGTACCTTGGAAAATTACATGGAAGATCTTGCAGCCAGTGGAGGTTCTACCGCTCAAATTTTGTATGAGGAATATAAGGAAGATGTGCCGGCAGAGGAGTGGGAAAGTGCTTTTAAGGATATGAATATTGAGAATCTCCCGTCCAGCTATGCTTATGTTGTGGATGCGCAGACTACCACTATGTTATATCATCCTACAGCCGAGAAAATCGGGGAACCGGTAGCAAATGAAGTAATACTGGGATTGAGCAAGAGCATATCAAATGGTGAGAAGTTTGAAAGTACGGATTATGTGGAGTATGAATTCAAGGGAGCTGATAAGATGGCTGCCTATTCCGTAGTGGGAGACAATCATTACATTGTTGTTGTTACAGCTGACAAATCAGATATCAGTGATGCGGTTGCCAGGATAATGGGCAAGACATTTTTATTTGTGGTAATCTGCCTTGTGGTTTGTTTGGTTGTTGTGAATATTGTGAATGCAAAAATAATGGGAGACCTGGATATCGTTACGAATGCGGTACAGCGGTTGAGTAATTTTGAGCTGACTGCTGATGAGGCAAAGACTGACCGGTTGTGCAGCAAGCAAAGTGAAATCGGTGATATTGCCAGGGCAGTACGTGATTTGCGGGATATGCTTCGTCATACGATATCTATATTAAAGGAAAATTCGGACAAGCTGGTTGGTTATTCGACAGAGCTTTCCAGCCATTCGGAGTTTGTAACGGATTCCATGAATAACATTGACAGTGCATGTAATGAGATTGCGGAAGGTGCAACCAGTCAGGCACATTCCACGGAAGAGGCAACGGAATCTGCATATAAGATGGGTTCGCTGATAGATTCTTCTATTCGTGCGGTGGATAATTTAAAGGTTGTATCGGGAGAAGTAAAGAAAGCAACGGATTCTGTTAGTGAAAAGCTTTCTGAAGTTCAGGAATCCAACAAAAAGGTAACCGGAGTTACGGAACAGATTAAGAACAGCATTATGGAAACATCTGAATCCGCAGAAAATATTCGTCAGGCTGCAGATGTGATTACAGATATTGCCAGCCAGACCAATCTGTTGTCATTGAATGCATCCATTGAGGCCGCAAGAGCCGGGGAAGCCGGAAGAGGATTTGCGGTTGTTGCATCAGAGATTTCCCAACTGGCAGAGCAGTCAAATCAGGCAGCCATTGAAATCAGGGCAATTATCGGAGAACTGATTGATAATTCAAATCGTTCCGTAGACGAGATTCAGAAGGCTCAGAATATTACAAAGGAACAGACAGAACGGTTAATTGATGCGGTTGGAGAGTTTTCAAAGACAAAGAACGGATTAGACAATGCATTGATGGAGATTGATCGGGTGAAGAATTCTACCGTAGAACTGGATTGTTCCAAGAATCAGGTGCTCGATATTATTCAGGCATTATCTGCTATCAGTGAGGAGAATGCAGCATCTACGGAGGAGACGGCGGCTTCTGTTACCCAGGCAAAAGCAATTGTTGATGATGTGGCTGAGAAAGCAATCAGTGTCAGCGGTATTGCCGAGATTCTTGGAGAAGATGCAAGCAAATGGATTATGTAATTACATATTTTGACACATACTTCCTGCCATGAAGTTGGCAGGAAGTTTTTTTTCTTGTTTTAGGAAAAAGTCTGTTCATGCGGTTGATTCAGAAAAAAATTTATGATACCATGAGTGATGTAACTAAGAAGGTGAAAACGCATATTTTGGTGATGATATGGTTCGTGAAAAAAATGTAAAGCTAATGACAAAAATGGCAATTTATGAAAAAAATGCAGGCAGACAGGAAATTCCCATGACCGGTTATTTTAAAGGGGATTATGTGCGTATGAAGACATTAAAGTCTGTTGTGGGTGGATCGATAGCGTTTGTTACGATTGTCATGCTGGGCATATTATATAAGGCAGAATATTTACTTGAGAATATTATGAAGCTGGACTACAAACAGGTTGGTATGAAGATTCTGGTTGTATATATTGTCTGGGTATTGATTTATTGGTTGATTGCTCGTCTTTTATATGCGAGGCAGTATGAGAAAGCCAGACATAATATTATAGAATATAATCAGAATTTAAAGAGACTTCAGGAAGAGATAGAAAAGGTTAAGGTGAAAACCGGCATACCAAAGGGAGGGATTGTAATTAATGACGACTTTATGGACTTTTAGAGATAACGCCAAGACGATATATAGTCGTTATGATTATATATTTACTCCGATATTGAAGTTTATCCTATCAATTGTTGTTTTTATGAATATTAACAGCCGTACCGGTTATATGGCAATATTGAATCATGGATTGACAGTCTTTTTACTGGCAGTAATCTGTGCTTTTCTGCCCATTGAGTTTCTGGCTGGGGTTGCGTTTTTTGTTCTGCTTGGACAGGCATTTAAGGTTTCCATAGATGCGTGTCTGGTAGGGGCGGCGTTAATATTGATATTTTATTGCGGATATATGCGTTTTTCGTCTAAGACGGGAATACTGGTATTTTTGGTTCCGGTATTTCAACTGCTGCATATTACCTATGTAATTCCGGTTCTGGCGGGCTTTCTCTTCGGACCGGTTGCTATTATTCCGGTTGCATTTGGACTGATTCTTTCTGTATATGAGACAGAGCTTTCGGAACTTGTGAATGTATTGGCGAAGGTAACGGAAGAAGATGATGCTGTTCAGGGATATCAATATATTTTGAATAGTCTGATATCGAATAAACAAATGCTGCTTACGATGTTGGTGTTTGCAGTTGTAATACTCATTACATATGTGATTTACAAGATTCCTTTTACACATTCGAGATTTGTTGCTTTTATTGTAGGCGGGATATTGAATATTGTACTGTTTCTGCTGGGGGGCATTATGTTTTCCGTGGAGGTGGATATTGCTCCTGTTTTGATTGGAAGTATAGTGAGTGTAATAGCTGCGATTATTATTCAGTTTTTTGATGGGGTTTTAGACTATCAGAGAACGGAAATTCTGCAGTTTGAGGATGACGATTATCTGTATTATGTGAAGGCGGTTCCGAAGCTTTCTATATCGGAAAAAAAGGAAAATGTTAAGCATATTAATTCAAAGACGAAGTAGATGGAGATGAGAGCGTTTGGAAAATATTATTAATTTTATTAAAACCTATTTTGATTGGTTTTATATTCCGAAGATTACAATTTCAGATGTATTTGAAATTATCCTGATAGCCATTTTGGTTTATTATGTGATGGATTGGTTTAAGAAAACGAGAGCATGGACTTTAGTAAAGGGTATTCTTGTCTTATTCCTGATTATGGGAATTGCCATGGCTTTTCAGTTTAATACCATTTTGTGGATATTCAAAAATACCATCAGTGTTGGTGTAATTGCAGTCATTATTATTTTCCAGCCGGAGTTTCGTAGAGCATTGGAACAACTGGGAAGACGTAATTATATATCGGAGCTGCTTAGTAATGATGAGAATAAAATTGCCAGTAAATTGGATAAACGCTCTTTGAATGAGATTGCCAAGGCATCCTATATCATGGGAGAGAATAAAACAGGAGCATTAATTGTAATAGAAAAAAATGTGCGCCTGGGTGATTATGAGAGAACAGGAATTAATATTGATGCTGAGATTTCCTGCCAGTTATTGATTAATATTTTTGAACATAATACACCGTTGCATGATGGTGCTGTGTTGGTTAGAGACAACCGGATTGTCAGTGCAACCTGTTATCTTCCCCTTACAGACAGTATGGATATTAATAAGGATTTGGGAACCAGACACCGGGCAGCCATCGGTGTCAGTGAGGTATCAGACAGTATTACGGTTATTGTATCTGAGGAGACCGGAGCGGTTTCTCTGGCACATAATGGTAATATATACCGGAATCTGGAAAAGGATGAATTTGTTGAAAAAGTTGGTCAATTAATGAAGACAGAGCCGATTATAAAGAAAACAAAATGGTGGAAAGGATTTGATAAAGATGAGAAAACGGATTCTGACCCATCTTGATTTGAAAGTAATTTCTCTTGTGATTGCTATATTAATATGGATCATAGTTGCGAATGTTGATGATTACAAAACAACAAAGCAGATTACGGGAATTGAAATCGAATTTGTGAATGGAAGCGCAATTACAGAAAAGAATAAGGTGTACGAGGTGCCTGAGGGAACAACGGTAGATGTTGTGATCAAGGGACCGAGAAGTATTGTTGAGGGACTGACCAGGGATGATTTTAAGGCGGTTGCGGATCTTTCCAAGATGTCAATTACCAATTCCGTAATGGTGGATGTTTCTGCTATCAGCAGTCGTGTGGATAAAGAAATTACAATTGCGAATACAAGCAATGCGGTGAATGTTGAGGTAGAGAATAAGATCGAGAAACAATTGCCGATTACGGTTAAAACTACATCCTCTGTAGCAGAAGGCTATGCCATCAGTAATAAATCAGCAACACCGAATCTGATTACGGTAGAGGGTGCTGAGAGCATAGTGAGTACCATTAATGAAGTATATGTGGAGGTAGATGTTTCCAAAGCCAATCATGACATTGTGGCATACGGGGAACCGGTGTTTTTGGACTTTGCCGGGGAGGTAATTGATTCTGCAAAGTTTGATTATGATGTGACGTCTGCCGAGGTAACGGTTCAGGTTAAAAAGACAAAGGAGTTATCCGTAAAAGTAAAAACTGTAGGTGAAGTGAAAGACGGATACACCATCAGCAGTATTGATTATCAACCGACAAGTGTAGTGGTAGTCGGAGAACCGGAAGACCTTGCAAGGGTAGATGAGGTTGTAATTAATGATATCAAGGTGACCAACTGTGACGAGGATATGGAAACTTCTGTTAACTTAGTGGATTATCTGCCTAGTGGAATCGTGATTGCAGATGATACGGAAGAGGTTATGATCAAGGTCAAGATAGAAGAGGTAAAAGAAAAGAATATTAAGATAAGTAATGATGATATCAATATCGTTGGCAAGGATGACGCATATACATATTCCTTTGTAAATAAGGATGGCATCACGGTAACGGCAAAGGGATTGAAGGATGTGTTGGATGACTTGAAGGTTGCAAATCTCATTCCGAGTATAGATGTTACGGATTATAAGCCGGGTACCTATAAAATCCAGGTGAATTTAAGGGATCTTTCCGGTGTTACGATTGATGATACCTATGAGATAGAGATAGAGGTTAAAAATAAAGGATAGCTCGTAATGGAGGGATGGTTATGGTTTCACAAAAGGTTGTAGTGATGGAACCAACCGGTCTGCATTTACGCCCGGCAGGAAAACTTTGTGAAGAGAGCATGAAGTATCAGTCGAAGATAGAACTTAGAAAGGGAAACCGTATTGCAAACGGAAAAAGTGTGTTGGGAGTTTTGGCTGCGCGAGTGCAACAGGGAGATGAAGTCGAGATTCGATGTGAAGGAGAGGACGAGGAAGAAGCTCTTTTGGCACTGACGCAACTCTTGCAGCAGGGAGGTTCATAAATGTTGTTCTGAGAAATGGAGATGATAAGATGATTCACGGGGATTCTGAGGAAAAGATACAGCAGCTTAAAAAAATAATAAATGATAGCGATAATATTGTATTTTTTGGAGGTGCAGGGGTATCGACCGAAAGTGGAATTCCGGATTTTAGAAGTGTAGACGGTTTGTATCATCAACAGTATAAGTATCCACCGGAAACGATGGTGAGTCATAGCTTTTATATGCAGCATCCGGAGGAGTTTTTTGATTTTTACAAAAAGAAAATGATTGCTTTAGATGCGGAACCCAATATGGCTCATAAAAAATTAGCTGAACTGGAAGCTGCCGGGAAGCTGAAGGCGGTCATTACCCAGAATATTGACGGGTTGCATTACAAAGCCGGAAGTAAGGAAGTATTAGAACTTCACGGAAGCGTACATAGGAATTACTGTGAAAGATGTGGGAAGTTCTATCCGGTTGAATATATCGTGGAAAGTCAGGGTGTTCCTGTATGCGAATGTGGAGGAAGAGTCAAGCCGGATGTCGTATTATATGAAGAAGGGTTGGATTATGAGACCATGCAAAAATCAGTGCAATATATTCAGCATGCGGATGTGCTGATTATTGGAGGTACTTCATTAGCGGTGTACCCGGCAGCAGGATTCATAGATTATTTCCATGGTTCCCATTTGATTGTGATCAATATGGCAGATACTTCTAAGGAAGTGGATGCAGACTTGGTGATCAGAGAGAAGATAGGAGAGGTTTTCTCCGAAATTTAACAGAATAAGATACAAAGATAAAGACATGATTGATTTCATGTCTTTTTTTGTTGCAGCGAAATGGAAAAGGTATGCAGCCCGGTAGTAATAAGCCGACAGGTGAAGCTTGTGTCCATATAAATATTGTTCTATGATATAAGTATAAATTATATCAAAAATATGAATTAAATTTACAATATTTTGTATACAATGACGATAAATAAAGATAGACAAATACAATGTGTTGTGATATAATAGTCCGTGTAGAAAATCAAAAGACATAAGGAGAGATTATATGAATATCAATCTGGAGTATTATAAGATTTTCTATCATGTAGCCACCGAACTAAGCATAACTGGTGCTGCAAAGAAGCTGTGTATATCACAACCTGCCGTCTCCCAAGCTATGAAACAGCTCGAGCAGGGATTAGGGATTCAGCTTTTAACCAGACGTGCAAAAGGTGTCAGTTTAACCCGTGCTGGAACTTTGCTGTTTTCTTACGTTGGCGAAGGGTATGAGACGATTCTGACTGGCGAGAAACAGTTAGAGAAGATGATGAATCTGGAATATGGAGAGGTCAGGATTGGCGCCAGTGATATGACGTTGCAGTTCTATCTGCTTCCCTATTTGGAACGGTTTCATCAGTTATATCCGGAGATCAAAGTGACAGTAACCAATGCCCCAACACCACAGACCATAGACCACTTGAATCAGGGAAGAATTGACTTTGGGGTAGTGACCATGCCTGTGGAAGTTGATTCTCATTTTGATGTGTTTCAGGTTCGCAAGATTCAAGACGTGTTTGTGGCTGGGGATAAGTTCCGGGAATTAGAGCATAAGGTTTTGGATTATAATGTATTGGCAGAATTACCATTGATTTGTTTAGAGGGAAAGACAAGTACAAGAACATATGTAGAACAGTACCTGCATACAATGGATATAGAGGTAAAACCGGAATTTGAACTGGCAACCAGCGACATGATTGTTCAGTTTGCCAGTCGTAATCTTGGAATCGGATGTGTTGTGGAAGACTTTGCCAGAAGGCAGCTTGAAGACGGTAGTCTGTTTGAGCTTCAATTTAATGAAAAGCTTCCGGGACGAGATATGTGTTTGATTTTTGATAAAAGAGCGACCATGTCTGTTGCGGCATCGAAACTGAAGGAGTTGTTGGAAATCGAAGCGGTGAACGTCGCTTAGAAGGATAGAGATTTCGCAAAGTGGCAAGGATAGAGAATTTATGAGCTTTGTGAAGAAGGAATAAGGAGGATAATGTATTATGGAACAGAATGTATTTACTTTAATTAATGAAAACGGAGAAGAGATTCAGTATGTTGGATTAAATGTTGTTGAGAATCCTGAGAATGGTCAAAAGTATCTGATTTATACAGAGGCGGATAATGCAAAAGAAATTACAGGAAAGAAAATTGATTTGTATGCCTGTATGTACAATAAGGAAAATGGTCGGATTGTTTTAGATCCGCTGTCTTCTGAGAAGGAAAGAACACTGATTAAGAATTTTATCGAGGAAAATACCAGAATTGCATAATGTCCTCTCTTTTATAATATAAAGGTTCTGCTTTTTGTGAAATGAAAGCGGAACTTTTTTTATTGGGAATATATCGTAATTTTGCAGCCGGTCATAACCTTTTTCAAGATGCTTTTACCAATTGGCGTGAATGATAAGAGGTGCTTATTTCATAACTGTTACATATAAGCATAGCTTATGGCAAATATTAGATATATTAATTTTACTTATATGATAAAGTGTGTTATATTATCATTGGATAAAGGGGTCATTTATCCAAATGTTTATAAGAGAAAGGGTTAACAAAATGGTTAAAGCGGTAGTAGGAGCAAATTGGGGAGACGAAGGAAAAGGTAAAATTACAGATATGTTAAGTAAGGAAGCAGACATTATTGTTCGTTTCCAGGGTGGTGCAAATGCAGGACATACAATCGTAAATGATTATGGCAAATTTGCACTTCATACATTGCCATCAGGTGTTTTTTACGATCATACTACAAGTATTATCGGTAACGGTGTGGCATTAGATATTCCAAAGTTATTTAAGGAAATTAATGAAGTAATTGAAAAGGGTGTTCCGGCACCAAAGATTTTAGTATCTGATCGTGCACAGATGGTTATGCCATATCATGTGTTGTTTGATACATATGAGGAAGCAAGACTGGCAGGTAAGTCATTTGGTTCTACCAAATCAGGTATTGCACCTTTTTATTCAGACAAATATGCAAAAATCGGTTTTCAGGTATCGGAATTATTTATGGATGAGGCTTCGCTGAAGGAAAAGATTGAAAGAGTAATTGCACAGAAGAATATTTTGTTAGAGCATTTGTATCATCAGCCATTGTTAACTGTTGATGAAGTATATGCAACTTTGATGGAATATAAGAAAATGGTAGAGCCTTATGTATGTGATGTATCCGCATATCTTTATCAGGCAATTAAAGAGGGTAAGAACATTTTATTAGAAGGTCAGTTAGGTTCCTTAAAGGATCCTGACCATGGAATTTATCCAATGGTTACTTCTTCTTCTACACTTGCTGCATACGGAGCAATCGGAGCAGGCATCCCTCCATATGAGATTAAGAAAATCGTTACCGTTGTGAAAGCATATTCTTCTGCTGTAGGAGCAGGTGCTTTTGTAAGCGAGATTTTTGGGGATGAGGCAGATGAGCTTCGCCGTCGTGGTGGTGATGGTGGAGAATACGGTGCTACAACAGGACGTCCAAGACGTATGGGATGGTTTGATTGTGTTGCATCGAAGTACGGATGCCGTATTCAGGGAACTACCGATGTTGCATTTACCGTATTGGATGTACTCGGTTATCTGGATGAAATTCCTGTTTGTGTTGGATATGAAATCGATGGGGAAGTAACAACAGATTTCCCAACAACCGCTAAGCTGGAAAAAGCAAAGCCGGTATTGAAGGTGTTACCGGGATGGAAGGAAGATATCCGTGGAATTAAGAATTACGAAGAACTTCCTGAAAACTGCAGAAAGTACATTGAGTTTATAGAGGAGCAGATTGGATTCCCGATTACAATGGTATCTAATGGTCCTGGAAGAAATGATATTATCTATCGTTAATCAGGCGGATGAAGTCATTGGGCAATGATTGCATTGTTTGGAAATGATTTCCTGTCTGTGGATAATAGGGAGAAAAAGAGGTAAATTATAAAATAATTTACCTCTTTTGGATTACAGGAGATTACGGATGAAAAAAATAGTAAAAAAATTGCTGATATGTTTATGCTTCTTCGCTTGTATGTTTTTTTCGAAAAACTGCTATGCTGTGAATGGAAATTCCGGATTCTTTGAAAAAAGCAGAACGGTTTATAATGGGGTAAATTACAGTTCTGTTTATAATTACACCTATTACATGAAGTACAATCCGGATTTGAGAAGTAAATTTACCAACAAACCCCAAGGTGCCCTTCGGCATTTTGTACTTTATGGAATGAAACAGAAAAGGCAGGCAATTCCAAGCTTTAATGTGACAGCCTATGCCTATGCAAATCAGGATTTAAGAAGAGCATTTAAAAATGATTATGAAAAGTATTACACCCATTATATGAAATATGGCAGAAAAGAGCGGAGAACAGCAGTAAATGTGACGGAAATGCAGGATCAGGCAACCGTATATAATGGTGTAAATTATAAGTATGTATATGACATTAACTATTACATGAAAAAATACCCGGAGCTTAAAGCAAAATACGGCTTTGACGATCAACAGTATCTGATGCATTTTGCCAAATACGGAATAAAGGAAGGGCGACAGGCAAAATCAAACTTTGACATTCGTTCCTACCGATATGCAAACAGAGATTTGAGAAAAGCATTTCGTGGTAATTTAACCCAGTATGTCGTTCATTATACAAGGTACGGCAGGTTTGAAGGCAGAAAAAAGGTTGGAGTTTCTACGCTGCAAAAACCGTGGACGGTCTATGAGGGTGTTGATTACAGTAAGGAATACAATTTTTGGATATATCGGTCAGAGCATCCGGAGCTGAAACAAAAATTTGGAATGGATGATTACGGACTGTTGGAATATTATGTCATGCATCGGAATGGTGCAAGAACCATGGATCGTCTCCTGCAAACCGCCATTAAGCCTGTAGGTACAACTATGTATATATGGGGTGGCGGATGGAATGAAGCGGATACCGGTGCCGGTGTGGAAGCAGTTACCATGGGAGTTTCAGAACAATGGGCATATTTTGCAGACCGTCAGAATTCAAATTATAATTATCGGTATACAAGATATCAGATTCATAATGGACTGGATTGCTCCGGCTATATCGGATGGCTTGTTTACAATACACTGAATAATGAAAACGGTAAAACCGGCTATGTAATGGATGCTACGGCGATGGCAAGAACCTATGCCTCTTATGGCTGGGGAACCTATTTGACTTCTGGGACATTTAAGCCGGGAGATATATGCAGTATGAACGGTCATGTATGGATGTCATTGGGAAGCTGTGCAGACGGCAGTGTGCTTTTGGTACATTCCAGCCCGCCGGGAGTTCGTATTTGCGGTACGAAATTATCCAATGGAGCTGACAGTCAGGCAGTTGCTCTGGCAAGGGCTGTTATGAGTAGAGAATACCCTTATTGGTATAATCGTTTTCCGTCCTGTTCGGTCAGCTATTCCTATATAACAAGCTCTAGTCGGATGCGTTGGAATGAAACTACATTATCCGATGAAAAGGGCCTGAGGAATATGAGCGCACCTGAGATTGTAAACTATTTGTATAAGTATTAATCTGATGGAATTTAGGAGGAAGCTATGGAGCATACAGTTAAAAAAAGTGCAGCAAATCGCAGGGCTTTGCGTATGGTAGCATGTATATTTTTTACGGTGGCGGTATTGCGTCTAGTTGTTGTAATCCTGAGTAAAGAATCAACCAACCGTTTTGTTACCCTGTTTTTGTGTGGAGGCTGTTTTCTTTATGCTATCTTTTTGTTCGGTAAAACCTTAAAGCCTCAGGCTTATGATATTACTTATGTTTTTTTAGACAAAACATTTACAATGAAGATGCATCGAAAAGAGAAAACATATTCCTATGGTGATATTACGGATTTGGGGTATGTGATTCCCAATGATAATTTAGATTACACCATGATACAGCTTTTTATCGGAAAAGAGCAATATACCATTCCCTTTCAGGGTAATTGTAATGTTGGGGAGGCTTTGTACGGCATGTTAAAGCTCAAAAAAGAGGAAGCGGAAAATCAAGCATAGCATAGAAGAGTGAAGGGATAAAATGAAAGAGAAAATATTAGAATTATTGAAACAGGCGGATGGTTATGTATCCGGTCAGATGATATGTGAGCAGTTGAATGTATCCCGAACCGCAGTCTGGAAGAATATAAATGCATTAAAAAGAGAAGGATATCAGATTGATTCTGTCAATAACAAAGGTTATCGTTTAATATCAGAGCCGGATTTATTAAATGAAATGCGGATACGGGAGTATCTTCAGACAAAGTGGCTTGCAAAAAAGATAATATATCTGCCGGTAACCGATTCTACCAATACGCAGGCAAAGAAAATGGGTGAAGAAGGTGCGGAACACGGAACCTTGGTAGTGACACAGTGTCAGACAGCCGGAAGGGGACGAAGAGGCAGAAGCTGGGAATCTCCGGAGGGAAATGTTTATTTTACCTTTTTGTTAAGACCGGAGGTCGAGATATCCAGAGCTTCCATGATTACTTTGGTTGCGGCACTGGCTGTAGCCAAAGCTGTAGATGATGTTACAGGATTGGACAGCAAAATTAAGTGGCCCAATGATGTTGTGGCGAACGGAAAAAAATTATGTGGAATCTTAACAGAAAGCAGCTCAGATCTGGAGTATATTAATTATGCTGTTGTGGGAATCGGTATCAATGTAAACCAGACTGCTTTTCCGGAGGAGATTGCAGAAACAGCATCTTCCCTGTTGCTGGAAACGGGACATACTGTGGATCGGGGACAGCTTCTTGGAGTATTTTTAAACCACTTTGAGCAATATTACGAAACATTTATTCAAACGGAGGATATGTCAGGTCTAAGGGATGTCTATAATGAGAAATTAGTCAATTGCGGTCGGGAAGTGAAAATAATTGAAAAGGATAGGGAACGCGTTTTAAAAGCACTTGGAATTGATAATGATGGGGGCTTGGTCGTTGAAAATTCAGAAGGCGAGCGGGAATCGATCATATCGGGAGAAGTATCTGTCAGAGGAATTTATGGATATGTGTAAACGAAGCTTTCGGGAAAATGTTTTATAGTGAGGATAGGTTATCTTGGGGGGTAAAAATATGGGGGGCAAAACAGACAAAGAGGTTGAATATAAGAAAAATCAGGCTCGGGATGACGATTGGCTGATTGGAATGGAGCCATATGTCGTTAAGGAAGAAATGATGGAACCGCATATAGATGAAACAATGAATGAAGAAATGATACAGAAAAAGCAGATTGTGGAATCTATGGAAGCAGTGGCAATGGAATTTAAGGATGTTTATAGTGAATACTATAGAAACAAAAAATCTGACGTACAATTGCTGGAATATACAACGCAACCCTTTTGGCAGAGTATGAGGCTTAGCAAAAGGCGTCTGCATGAAAAAGGTCTGACTCTGGAAATTGATATGATGAAGGAGATCAATCGTAATTCGGATGTGTTTCAGGAAAAGTTTAAGGTTGGTAAGCGCCCTGTAAAATACAAAATGCAGCTGGAGGGGGAGGAACAGTGTGAGGCCGGTCAGTGTAGAGAGAATGTATTGGTAAGAAGAAGGTTTCATAAGGATGGGAAGTGTATATACAAAAAGGTAGAATCGGAACAGCATGTGGCAACCTGTCTGAAATATAAAGTGGATGGAGATAAGGCAGTTTGTCCGAATTGCGGATATATAAGTACAATTGCAAGCTTTATTGATGGATGTGACGCCTGCGGATCGCGGTTTACGGTGCGGGATTTTGAACCTAAAATATCAGGATTTTCTTTTGAACAGAATGAATACATACGGTTGAAGAGTCTGACAAGAAGTATAAATGGGATGTTATGGTGTGTGTTTTTATTGACAATGGCTGCCAGTACGTTGTTTATATTTATTACACCATATTTTCAGAACACATCGTGGATTGGGAATACAGCGAAAATGGTTATCGTAGCCTTTATTGCTATGTTCATTGGTGTTATTTTTTTAGCTTTGTTTGGAACGATATCTTCTACAATTACATTTATCGTAAGAAGCACTTATGATAAAAATATAGATGGAGAGGATGTTGCGGAAAGAACGGTTTGTAATATTTCAGCAAATGATTTCTTTCAGAATTTAGAATATAAGATTCGCAATATTCATTTTGCAAATGACGAAAAGGAGATAACGGGATTTGCAAAATGTAAATTGACAGATGTCCTGCAATCGTATCGGGATGTTGTTGATTGCAGTGTAATAAAATTATCTTTTATAGATGGAAAAACAACAAAGGACGGTTATCATCTGGATTGCATTGCCCAAATTCGTAATACAAACTATCAGGGAAAGAAAATCAGTTATACATATGAGGATGTTAATATAGGTGTGAACGGGAAAAAAGGAGTAGTGGATAAGTCTGTTACTGCCATAAATTTGTATATTTGCAAAAATTGTGGAAGCACGTTAAATCTGTTAGAGGGGGTTACCTGTCAATCCTGTGGTACGGAGTATGATTTGGAAGATTATGATTGGGTAATTGACCGTTATGAGGCAGAGGATAGAAAAATAAAATGGCCGATATTTGTACGTATCGGGATAATAATATTATATCTTGTGATTGTTCTTGGTACTGCTTTTGCAGTGCCAATCCGTATAAATCGAATTTCTGTTGGAGGTATGACAATTTATGATGAGAAGACAGAAGAAGAGATAGAAGAAACAACAGAAAGCATGACGAAGGAAGAGACAGCAACAGAGGAAGTGATGACAGAAGACAGCATGGTGAAAGAAAATACAACAGAAGTAATAGGGGATAATATAATCGATTCAATGCAGGATATAATTAAGGAACAGAATGAATGAAAGAATAGGGTATCATGTTATTTTGTTATAATATGAATGTTATTAAATACTATGCATGTCATAACACGGCATCTTAATAAAATTAAGTATTGGATTGATATAATTAACGAAACTCCTATGTCACACGTTAATTAATATAGTGAAAATGGAATTATGCTTAATTTAATTAATTAAAATTTGGATGTACTTGCGTAAATTAAGGGTTTTTACTATAATAAGGAACAGACGAAGGGGTCTGATGTAAAAGAACATGCGACCTTTCGTATGTTCTTTTTTTACTTAATAAAATTAAGTCTGTTGCCAATGTGACGGCAGATTGATTCGTTAATGTATTAAAAAGATTATTATTATAAGGAGGACAAATGAATGTCATATGTTGATGAGGTACTTGAGATAGTACAGAAGAAGAACGCAGATCAGCCTGAATTCTTACAGGCAGTAACAGAGGTTTTAGAGTCATTAAGACCTGTAATTGATGCAAATGAGGAGCTTTATAAGAAGAATGCTATCTTAGAGAGAATTACAGAGCCGGATCGTCAGATTATGTTCCGTGTTCCATGGGTAGATGATAATGGTCAGGTTCAGGTTAATAGAGGTTTCCGTGTACAGTTCAATAATGCGATTGGACCTTACAAGGGAGGTTTAAGACTTCATCCATCTGTAAACTTAGGTATCATCAAATTCTTAGGTTTCGAGCAGATTTTCAAAAACTCACTTACAACACTTCCAATCGGTGGTGGTAAAGGTGGTTCTGACTTTGATCCTAAGGGTAAGTCAGACAGAGAGATTATGGCATTCTGCCAGAGCTTTATGACAGAGCTTGGAAAATATATCGGTGCTGATATCGATGTTCCTGCCGGTGATATCGGAACAGGCGCAAGAGAAATCGGATTTATGTTCGGTCAGTACAAGAGAATTCAGGGAATGTTCGAAGGTGTACTTACAGGTAAGGGACTTACTTGGGGTGGTTCTTTAGCTCGTACACAGGCTACAGGATATGGATTATTATACTTAACAAACGCATTATGGAAAGATCATGGCATGAGCTTAGAAGGAAAGATTGCTACCGTTTCCGGTGCAGGTAACGTTGCAATTTACGCAATTGAGAAGGCTCATCAGTTAGGTGCTAAGTGTGTAACATGTTCTGATTCAACAGGTTGGATTTATGATCCTGAAGGAATTGATGTTGAGTTATTAAAGGATGTTAAGGAAGTTAAACGTGCTCGTTTGGATGCATATGCAGCTGCTCGTCCATCTGCTGAGTATCATGTAAAGAAAGATGCAAACGATCATGGTGTATGGTCTATTAAGTGTGACTTAGCTCTTCCATGTGCAACTCAGAACGAGTTAAATCTTGAGGATGCTAAGATGTTAGTTGCTAACGGATGTAAGTCAGTTACAGAAGGTGCTAACATGCCTACAACTTTAGATGCTACTAAGTATTTACAGGAGAATGGTGTATTATTCGTAGGTGGTAAAGCTGCAAATGCCGGTGGTGTTGCTACATCTGCTCTTGAAATGAGCCAGAACTCTGAGAGATTATCATGGAGCTTTGAAGAAGTTGACGGTAAGCTTAAGGGAATCATGGAAACAATTTACGCTAACATTTCAGATGCTGCTAAGAGATACGACATGACAATTGGTGGAAACGCTGATTACGTTGCAGGTGCTAATATTGCCGGTTTCGAGAAGGTTGTTGACGCTATGCTCGCACAGGGTGTTTGCTAATTACGAACCCTTATATAGAATCAGATAATAAAAAAGTACGATGCAGGTTTTCCTGTCATCGTACTTTTTTGTTAGTGGGAGTTTTCTTTTTGCGTTTGTAATTCTGCACGCAGTCGCTCTAATTCTGCATCCTTTTCTTTCAGTAAATCCTC
>CAKRAK010000031.1 GCA_934294885.1 uncultured Lachnospiraceae bacterium
TTATAGGGTTAAATGATGAATATGTTGAGGGCATTTTTGTTTCTGGTGAAATGCAATCGCAGGGTATAGGTAAAATCCTGCTGAATTATGCAAAGGATAAAAGGAATAAGTTGTTCTTGAATGTATACCAAAAGAACGCACGGGCAATATCCTTTTATCAAAGAGAAGGATTTGAGATTTGGCATAGTGGCTTAGATGAGGCCACCGGAGAAAAAGATTATGTAATGACATGGCAACAGACTTGACATATATATGTTTATTATATGTCACGCCTGCCATGTACGAGAAAGTACGCTGACAGATGAGATGAAACGAATAGCGAATAGGAGAAGCATATGCAAACAGGCTGCCAAAATCAATTGGCAGCCTGTTTGCATATGCTAAAGTTCTGATCACAATATCATGGTTACATATTCTTACATATGCTCATCGTAGTCGTCGTGGTCATGATCATCATAGTCATCATGATCCCCATGGTCATGGTTTCCGATAAATTCTCTGCTGGTAACTCGTTTGGAATCCCGTTGTTTTTCCACTAATTCTGAAAGCTGTTCCTTCACTTCCTTTGGATTTTTTACACTTGTAATATCAAAATCACCTAATGTCTTGTCTCCGGAACAGCAGTGGATGGTACCAACACCAACGATTCGCTGACCAAAGCTTCTTGTCAGGGATACGTCTGTAATACGATATAACCGAACCTCGTCTTCTTTCTTGTTAAAGAATCCGGTTTCGATAAAAAGTCTTTCTTCTGTTAAGTTGTATTTTGTAAAAGACCACGGTAATCCTAAAAATGTTCGTTTGCGGTCGCTCCATAAATAATCCATAGCAATACCCTCCATTTATTTTTATAACCTGTATCCTATCACAAAAAGCCGGGATGGTAAAGAAATTACGTTATTTTTCATAACTCAGCCTTATAAATCCGTTTTTTTTTGTGGCTTATTGATAAGATATTTATTTTCCCTTGTGAAAATCGTTGAATTTTGGTAAAATACATAAGTGTTTGATGATAAATTCAAGTTTTTAGTTCATGAAGATGTATTGAATTTATTGAGTGTTCATGTTATATGAGGGAAAGAACACGTTCAATTATAAGGAGGAAATGTTCAATGGCTACTAAAAAGTTAGACTTTGATAAAGAGGCTTTTAAGAAGGAAGTTGTAAGTAACGTAAAGGCCCTTTATCGTAAGACAATTGACGAAGCAACACAGCAACAGGTATTTCAGGCTGTTTCGTATGCAATCAAGGATACAATTATCGATCAGTGGATTGCAACACAGAAGGAATATGAGAAACGGAATGCAAAGACTGTTTATTACTTGTCTATGGAGTTCTTAATGGGTAGAGCATTAGGTAATAACCTGATTAACTTAACCTGTTATAACGAAGTAAAGGAAGCTTTAGATGAGTTAGGATTTGATCTGAATGTAATCGAGGATCAGGAGCCGGATGCAGCATTAGGTAATGGTGGTCTTGGCCGTCTGGCAGCATGTTTCCTGGATTCCCTTGCAACATTGGGATATCCTGCATATGGATGTGGTATTCGTTATCGTTATGGTATGTTCAAGCAGCAGATCGAAGATGGATATCAGATTGAGAAACCGGATGACTGGTTAAAGGATGGTAACCCATTTGAGGTTCGTCGTTCTGAGTATGCTTGTGAAGTTAAATTTGGTGGTCATGTTAAAGTAGAATATGAGAACGGAAGAAACCGTTTCGTTCAGGAAGGTTATTCTTCTATTCGTGCAGTACCATATGATCTTCCGATTATTGGTTACGGCAATAATGTAGTAAATACATTAAGAATCTGGGATGCGGAAGCAATTCAGGATTTCAACTTAGATTCATTTGATAAGGGTGAATATGAGAAGGCAGTTGAACAGCAGAATCTTGCTCGTACGATTGTAGAAGTACTCTATCCGAATGATAATCACTATGCAGGTAAGGAATTAAGATTAAAGCAGCAGTATTTCTTCATTTCAGCATCTATTCAGACTGCATTGAATAAGTTTAAGGCTGCAAATGATGACATTCACGATCTTCCAAAGAAAATTACATTCCAGTTAAATGATACCCATCCAACTGTAACAGTTGCTGAGTTAATGAGACTTTTAGTAGATGAAGAAGGACTTGAGTGGGATGATGCATGGGACATTACATGTCATACATGTGCATATACAAACCATACAATTATGTCTGAGGCTCTTGAAAAATGGCCAATTGAGTTATTCTCAAGATTATTACCTCGTGTATACCAGATTATCGAAGAGATTGACAGAAGATATGTAAACATGATTCGTGAGAAATACCCGAACAACCCTGAGAAGGTTAAGAGTATGGCAATCCTTTATGATGGACAGGTTAGAATGGCTCATCTTGCAATTGCAGGTTCTTATTCTGTTAATGGTGTTGCACAGCTTCATACAGAGATTCTTAAGAAGCGTGAATTAAAGGATTTCTATGAGATGAGACCGGAGCAGTTTAACAATAAGACAAATGGTATTACCCAGAGACGTTTCCTGTTACATGGTAACCCATTATTGGCTGACTGGATTACATCTAATATTGGTGATGAGTGGATTACCGATTTGCCAAAGCTTGAGAAGTTAAAGGTTTATGTTGATGATGAGAAGTATCAGCAGGAGTTCATGAATATTAAGTACCAGAACAAGGTAAGACTTGCTGCTTATATTAAGGAGCATAATGGAGTTGAGGTAGATCCTCGTTCTATCTTTGATGTTCAGGTTAAGAGATTACATGAGTATAAGCGTCAGTTACTTAACATTTTACATGTTATGTATTTATATAACGAGATTAAAGAACATCCGGAGATGGATATCGTTCCTCGTACTTTTATCTTCGGTGCAAAGGCTGCTGCCGGATATAAGAGAGCAAAATTAACCATCAAGTTAATTAACTCTGTAGCAGATGTAATTAACAATGATGAGTCAATCAATGGTAAGATTAAGGTTGTATTTATCGAGAACTATCGTGTATCCAATGCAGAGCTGATTTTCGCTGCGGCAGATGTTTCAGAGCAGATTTCTACTGCTTCCCGTGAGGCATCCGGTACAGGTAACATGAAGTTCATGTTAAATGGTGCTCCGACACTTGGTACTATGGATGGTGCGAATGTAGAGATTGTTGAAGAGGTTGGTGCAGAGAATGCATTTATCTTCGGTTTATCAGCTGATGAAGTTATGGCATATGAGCGTGATCATAATTATCATCCTGAGGATATTTTCAATAGCAATGCAAATGTACGTAAGGTATTAACACAGTTAATCAATGGTACATTTAATGATGATACAGAGCTGTTCCGTGATATTTATGATTCTTTGATTCATGAAGATATCTACTTCACATTGAAGGACTTCGATTCATACTGTGAGATTCATAAGAAGGTTGATGAGGCATACAGAGATGAGAAGAAATGGGCGAAGATGGCTATGCTGAATACAGCTTGTGCCGGTAAGTTCTCTTCTGACCGTACAATTGAGCAGTATGCAACAGAAATTTGGAATCTTGAAAAGGTTACAGTTACTATGCCTAAGACGACAGCAGATACAAAAAAGTAATCAGATAAACAAATGATTTCATAGGTATATCAATAACCTCTATTACATATGATTGTAATAGAGGTTATTTTTTATGAAAAAAATTATTTTGAACATGCTTCTTGTTATTATTTTACCGATTGCAGTTACATTTGCTGCAACATTTATTTCTCCCAATCTGCGGCTGGGAATGGGTAGTTTTTCCGTAAAGGATCATTTACTTGGGAAAAAAATATTAGTGGAAACCCAGGGCTTATATAAGGATGTAGATGTTGAAGAATATGTGGTGGGTGTTATGGCACAGACGGTACCCGCTGATTATGATATGGAGGCACTGAAGACGGTGGCGGTTTTGATCCGGACAAACGTTTTAAAGGAAATGGAAGAGCAGGCGACCAACAATGAGGAGGATTTGTCCTATCAATATTTGTCCAAGGAGGAACGGAAAAAATTATGGGGAAAAAAGAATTTTCAAAAAATAGAAGGCTGTTATGAGCAGGCGGTTTCTTCAACGGCAGGTCAGGTTATTTACTATAAGAATGAATTGATTATGGCATGTTATCATGAGGTAAGTATTGGAAAGACGGCATCCGGAAAGGAAATATTGGGAGAGGATATTCCTTATTTGCAGTCGGTGGAAAGCAGTCAGGATGTAGAAGCAAAAAATTATATGAATGTAAAAACAGTAACCATGGAAGAATATAATAAACTGGTAAAGGAAAAGACGGAAGGTAAGGACCGGAGTATTAAAATAGAAGAAAGCTCAAAGCAGGGATTTGTAAAAAGAATCCGGATAGGAGAAAAAACCTACACCGGTAAGGAGGCAATGGAGCAGTTAGGTTTGCCTTCTGCGAATTTTTATATAGAAGAGACAAAAGACGGGTTTAGATTTGTTTGTCTCGGAAAGGGAGATTGTCTGGGAGTTTCCTTATACGGTGCCAATCAAATGGCGCAAAAAGGCAGTACATATGATGAAATAATCGCCCATTATTATAAGGATGTGCATATAAAAAGTGCAATTGACAGTTAGGGGAATTTATGAAATAATTAGTGAGTATTACTATGCTTTTTTGGCAGGTAGGGATAATAGGTAACAAAAGAAGGATAACCAATGAAGCATCATTTTTTTCTGGCTGATGTGCCGGGTATGTTTATTATCAGTATATTACTTCTTGTTCTGATTGGACAGGTCGATCATAATGTGGAGATGACCTATTATCAGAAAGAGGTACAGGAGCTTGGCCGGTATAAGGGAGAAGTTATATCCGATGCCGGAACTTCTGAAACCGAAACAAAACCGGAGGAGATTTTTTATAACGGCTCTGACCTGAAGGATAATGGATGTACATATGCAATAAAAGTGAATAAAAAGAAAAATGTTGTGACAATCTATACAAAGGATCATAAGGGATATTATACAGTTCCTTACAAGGCCATGGTTTGTTCTGTTGGCGAGAAGGGAAATACGCCGGTAGGTGTGCATAATTTAGGAGACCGTGCCCAGTGGCTGCCCTTAGAAGGTGATGTATATGGACAGTATGCAACCCGGATTGTGGATGATATATTATTTCATTCCGTTCCTTATTTTACCCAGAACAAAGATGATTTGGAAATAGAAGAATACAATAAGCTTGGACAAAGTGTTTCTGCCGGTTGTGTAAGACTTTCGGTTATAGATTCTAAGTGGATATATGATAATTGCGGACCGGGAACATTAGTGGAGATTTTTGAAAGTGATTATGAAGGTCCTATGGGTAAGCCGGTTTCTGCCGTAATCAGTAGTGGAAAATCAGTTGGTAACTGGGATCCTACAGATCCGGACCGGGATAATCCGTATATGGGGAATGTGCCGGTAATATTAGGAGCGTATGACCGGGAGGTGGAACGTCTGGCAGATTTTGATGTACGGACGGGAATTTCGGCTTTGGATTCTACAGGAGAGGATATTACCGAATTGGTTCAGGTGGATGGAGAAGTAGATATGACCACCTGTGGAATTTATAAGATAACGTATTCTGTAACTGATGATACGGGAATTACCGGAGCAGCTACAGCCAATATTATTGTGAAGGATGATGACCCGCCGGTTGTTTACGCAGACCAGAAGGTTGATACCATTGGTATGTACGATGTGAACAATGAAACGGATTTAAAAGAATTGCTGTTACAAAATGTAACTGCTTATGACGGTAAGCAGGAGATGGATAAGGATTCCATTGTTGTGGATTATTCCGAGATCTATGAAAAAGGATATGGAGACTGTCATGTAAAATATATGGCGAAGGATTCTCAGGGAAATGAATCGAATGTAGTTGTACTTACCTTTAAGGTGGATTTAGAATCGCCGGTTTTATCTATAAAGGATTCTGCTCCGGAGCAAATTCGTGTATCAAAGATGTTAGATGATGATTATCTGTTAGGTTTGATAGAAGCAACGGACAATAGTGGTAGGGCTAAGGTAACCATAAGCCGTCCGTTAACCTATACAAAAGGGGAACCGTATATTGTTGTTTATTGTGGCAAAGATGATTTTGGTAATGTTTCTACGTTAAGTGTGACATATCAGTTGGAAGATTAGATTCTTTTCATTTCATTGAATAAAATCATTTACCTATGGAAAAGATATCCTTAGAGGTGATGAAAATGAAACAAGAAAAGAAAACGCATTCACAAAAGCTCAAGGATAATGTGTTTTACCTTTCCTTTGGTATCGGTATATTGGCATTATTGGCGGTTATTACAGTTTACACCATGCAGCAGAGAGATATGCAGGTGGTGGAGCAGGATTTGAATACAGCTTCCGATTATCATGAGATTGCAGAGAAAAACAGGACAATTGTGGAACAAACCGGTGGAAATGTTTCCCCTGAGGATAAGGAGACAACAAGGACTACAACACAGGAGACTACTACGGAAAGTCCCAAAACAACAGAGGCTGCTACAGAGAGTTCTACTGGGACGTCTTTGTTAGAAAGAGATTACGCATTGCCAACAACCGCACCAGCCGGAGAATTGACCTTCAACAGTGAGGAGACCATTTCCTGGCCGGTAAACGGAGAAGTTATTCTTCCTTACAGCATGGATACGACAGTATATTTCAAGACCTTAGACCAGTATCAGTGTAATCCGGGAATGATGATTGCTGCGGGCAGTGGCACAACAGTGAAAAGTGCATATCTTGGAAAGGTAACAAAGGTTACCAGTGATGATATGTATGGTAATATGGTCACTGTATATTTAGGCAATGACTACAGTGCCGTATATGGTCAATTAGATACAATTTATGTAAGCGAAGGTGATTATGTGAAGGCCGGTGATTCTATCGGAACCGTAGCAAATCCAACAGATACATTTTTAGAAGAAGGAAGCCATGTGTTTTTCCAGATGTTAAAGGGAGAGACACCGGTAGACCCAATGTTATTTATAGAATAAAATACAAAATGATATTTGCCTGCTGTGTATATTGTAAGGCAAATCAGATTTGTGTATAATGTGAGCCGGGTATGGATTGGTTATGTTTTTCCATCCGTATTCGGCGCAGGTACATCATGAAAGCCTGTTATGCACAATCGGAACCTGTCGGGTATAGTTTGACGCGAGTCATGAAAGCCTGAAGGGTATAATTTTGTTTATTTATATAAGAAGCAACGTATATTTTCGGTGAAAATGAGGTGCAATATGAGTACAGATATGATGAAAGAGCTTGCTATACAGATGATGGATTTTTCCGATCATGCAATGTATGCATATGCAAAGGATGATTTCCGGATATTGTATGCCAACAAAAAAGCAAAAGAGATATTTGGAGACGAAATGGTAAATCAGACCTGTTATCAACGGGTTGGTGGAAGACAGCTGCCATGTATAGACTGTCCTTTTTCTGCGTTAAGAGACAACAAGGAAGTAGTGGTTTACCGTTATCTTGATGTTTTTGACTGTCGTGTTCAGGTGAAAGCCAAAGAAATAAAATGGGAGAACGAAAAATCCGTTATTCTTTGTAAACTGACCGATACCGATCAGTTGTGGGAATTAAAGCAAAAGAGAGAACGTTTGCTGCGGGAAAATTACGCTGAACGGCTTCGTCTTTCCGGGGAACTTTATGAGGCTGTGGTCAACCAGTTAAAGACCATTGTTTTTGAATATAATTATGAAAAGAAAACTTCATATGCTTCTGCTCTGTTTAAGGAGAAATTCGGAGTGGAGAATATCAAAGAGCTTAACTTCCTGAAATTCCCGGATACGGCTGCATTGATCTATGATGAGGATGTAGATATCTATGGAATGTTATTCCGTAATCGTGATGATGATTACCGGGAGGTTACCTGTCGTCTGAAGGAGGTATCCGGCAGATATACATGGTATAAGATTAGTATTCAGATGATTCGGAATAAGGATAATCAGATTGTCAGAGGAATCGGCACCCTTAAGGATGTAGATGAGATTACCCGTTCCCATGAAACGATTCGATATCGGGCAGAGTATGATATGTTGACGGATATTCCTAATGTAAATCGTTTTTACATAGATGCAAATTATTTGATAGCGGGAAATACAGGGGAAAGCTTTGCAATTGTAGCTTTTGATATTGACAAATTCAAGATGATCAATGACCTGTTTGGAATGTCTAGTGGTGATAAGGTTCTAAAGCATGTGGCAGATGTTTTGAAAAAAGAAATGCCGGAACATTCCCTGTTTTGCAGAGTTCATTCCGATGTATTTTTCTTCTGTGTTCCATACAAGAAACGCGGAGATATTATTCGCCTGATTGAAAAGCTTCGGAAGGGTATTTATAAGAACGACTTTTCTTTTGATGTGAATACGTCCTTTGGTATTTATCTGATAAAGGACAGCTCCACACCGATTAATTTAATGTGTGACAGAGCCTCTCTTGCGTCTAGAACCGTGAAGGATAATGCCATGAAATTCTGTGCCTTTTATGATGAACAGTATCGTGCTGAAATCATGAAAAATACAGAAATTGAGCAGGATATGAATCAGGCATTATTAGGTCATCAGTTTAAAATGTATTTACAGCCGAAGATTAATCTGTCTAATACCAAGATTTGTGGTGCAGAGGTGCTATGCAGATGGCTGCATCCTACAAAGGGATTAATTCAGCCCAATGATTTTATTCCGTTATTTGAACGCAATGGCTTCATACTGAAGTTGGATGAATATATGTGGGAACAGGCATGTAGGGCGCTTCAGAAGTGGAAAAATGAAGGGAAACCGATTGTTCCCTTATCGGTTAATATTTCCAGATATCATGTAAAGAATAATGATCTGATAGGAGTCTGGAAACGTCTTATAAAAAAATATGACCTTGATCCGAAGGATTTAACCCTTGAGATTACAGAAACCTTCTTTTACGATTCGAAGGACTTATATGATGTGTTAAAGAGTCTGCAGGATTTGGGATTCTGTCTGGAGGTGGATGATTTTGGCACCGGTTATTCTTCATTGAATCTGATTAGAAATGTTCCTGTTGATGTGATTAAGATAGACAAGGATTTTCTCGATCAGAAGCTGGCAACGGATAAGGGAAAAATCGTAATCGGACATACAATTGCCATGGCAAAGGATTTGAATCTGGGAGTTGTTGCAGAGGGTGTAGAGACGAAGGAACATGTAGATTTCCTGAAAGCCTCCTGCTGTGATATTGCACAGGGCTATTACTTTGCGAAGCCAATGCCGTTAGCTGAATTTGAAGATCTTATGTTGGCGGAATAGGTGCTTACATAAATTGTAAAAATTTTCAAGGAAAACTTGACAGAAGCAGAACCATATTGTATAGTCATTTTGTCAATAAGGTCTGATGAGTAAAAGACCTAATATCAATTTAAAGGAGATTCGTATTATGCCAGATAAGATGAAAGAAATTATTGCTGAGCAGCTTAATGTTGATATCAGCGAGATTGAATTAACGTCTGATTTTAAGGAGGATTTAGAAGCTGATTCGTTAGATTTATTTGAATTAGTAATGGCTCTTGAGGAAGAGTATGATGTTGAGATTCCTTCTGAAGATTTGGAGAAGATTGCTACAGTTGAGGATATTGTTGAGTACTTAAAATCTAAAGGTGTAGAGATTTAATTATGAATGATAAAAGACCGGTTTTGACCGGTCTTTTTTGTTATGGCGACGAGGAAAATGCATGCATTCATGCAATGCATTTGACAACTGCTAATCAAAGCGGGATTTGCAGCGTGTATCTCGTCTCTGTGGAAAAAGTTTTATTACATTTGGTGTCTGACAACGCCATATTCGTCATCTAACCGGAAAAAGGAACATTCGGTGTTCCTCCCCTGTAGGAACTTAACCATATCGTCCTCATCTAAGTTCACATCACATTCATAGCATTCCCAGTCCTCATCATAGACATAGTGTACACATTGTTCACATAAATCCATAAGAACATCTCCTTATTGTAAGTTTTCTGCATCAACCATAGATGAAAGTAAGCCCTCAATGCTATCTTCGGAAATTGTATATTTGTTGTCGTCTGTTCTGGTGACCTGAACGTTAATGGTTTCACTGCCGTCATATTTGGCTTCTTTTATGTTAGCTGATATTTCATCATACATATAATCATAAATCGCCTTATAAAGCTCATCTGTTGTTGCTGAGCTGTGTGATTTGGCATAGTCTGTAATATAGCTTTGAGAATCCGCTGCCAAAGTATCAAAGGCAACTAATTTCTTGGTCGTAACCGGAACCGTGTAAGATCCGTCAGAGTTTTTGGTTGCTTCTCCAACTTCATAGCTGAAGTTCTTATACATATCCTGGAACAGGGTACGGAATTTCTCCTTCTGCTCATCTGTAATCTGATAGTTTTCCAGTGCCTTTAATTCTGATTCGATAATATCGTTATAGGTGGCTAAAGCATCTTCTTCTGAGGTGTTTGTAATCTTAGCGTATTCTGTTACCTCTCCCTTTGTTGTTGCGTCTAAACAGGCTTTTACGTAAGCTGAAGCGTCAAATCCCAAGCTACAGCCAACCAGTGAAACGCATAGTAATATTCCTAATAATGCACTAATGTATTTTTTCATAAAATTCTCCTCCGTATAAAGAAAGGGTTCTGTTAATACAGAACCCTTTAAAATTCATTGTATCATGCAGATCATGTAATTATCCCATAACAACTTCTACTGTATGTGTCTTGCCGTCGCCGAATGCAGGTAATACGTTACCCTCGATTGCATTACCGTCAACAGTAACACTCTTGATTCCCTTACATACATGATCAGGATTGGTTACGTTGATATCATATGTGGCACCACGGAACTCTCTTTTAGCCTTCATGCCATCCCATGCAGATGGAATAGAAGGGTCAATCTTAAGTCCGTCGAAGTCAGCAGCAATACCTAAGATGTACTGAGAAATTGCTACCATGTTCCAAGCGGCAGTACCTGTAAGCCATGAGTTCTTACCCTGTCCGAAGTTCTTGCCGGTCTGTCCGATATCAGAACCTGCATCTTTACCACCGATCATCTGACCATATACGTATGGCTCTGTCTTATGAAGATCTGATGTCTCTTCTGTGAATGCAGGAGCAATCTCAGAATAGTACTTGAATGCCTGATCTCCTTCACCTGCATAAGCAGCAGCACAGATAATCCAAGCATTGTTGTGTGTAAAGATTCCGGCATTCTCTTTATATCCACCCGGATAAGTAGAAATCTCACCGTACTGTACATAATATTTTGTGAAAGCAGGGTTGTTTAATACAAGACCATGCTGTGTATTTAATCTCTCGTCGATCGCTTTCAATGTCTTAGCTGTAACATCTTTATCAAGACCTGACATAATTGCGAATCCCTGTGGCTCGATGAAGATCTGTCCTTCTTCACATTCCTTAGAACCCATCTTCTCGCCATTGGCATCATATGCTCTTAAGAACCAGTCGCCATCCCATGCAGATTCCATCATGTTAGCCATCATCTTGTCAATCTCAGCCTGAGCCTTAGCAGCCTCGTCATCTTTTCCTAAATGCTTCAAAATTGATACGTAGTTAGGACCTGCATATGTAAAGAGTGAAGCTACGAATACTGACTCAGCAACCTTAGAGTAACCGCCTTCGGCAGCAAACTTAGGATTGGTATATGTCTGGAAAGACTCTCCCGGTGTGTCAGAGAAGCATGAAAGGTTAATACAGTCATTCCAGTCAGCTCTCATTGCAAGTGGAAGTCCGTGTGGTCCAAGGTTCTCTACGATATGGTAGAAGGAAACCTTTAAGTGATCAAGCATTGTCTGAGCCTTGCTCATATCATTGTCATAAGGAACCATCTCGTCTAAGATTGTCCAGTCACCTGTCTCTTTGATGTAAGCAGAAACAGAAAGGATTAACCATAATGGATCATCTGAGAAATCTCCACCGATATCTGCGTTACCCTTCTTGGTAAGTGGCTGATACTGGTGATAACATCCACCATCCGGGAACTGTGTAGAAGCGATATCAATAATTCTTTCTCTCGCACGATCCGGAATCTGATGAACGAATCCCAATACATCCTGGTTAGAATCACGGAATCCCATACCACGTCCGATACCTGACTCGAAGTAAGATGCAGAACGAGAAAGGTTAAAGGTTACCATACACTGATACTGATTCCAGATATTAACCATTCTGTTAACCTTATCATCAGGAGTATCTACGCTTAAGATACCAAGTAATTTATCCCATGTAGCTTTTAATTCAGCAAGACCGGCAGCAACCTTTTCTGGTGTGTTATACTGCTCCATCATAGCAAGGGCTTTTGTTTTGTTAATTGTCTTACCATCTGCTTCGAACTTTTCTTCAACCGGCATCTCAACATAACCGAGAATGAAAACTAATGTCTTTGATTCGCCCGGAGCCAATGTAATCTTCTTATAATGAGAAGCAATCGGAGACCATCCGTCAGCAAATGAGTTGTTTGCTTTGTTTGCTTCAACTGCCTGTGGATTGTGGAATCCGTTATACATACCGATGAAAGCGTCACGGTCTGTATCATAACCATCAATATCGTCGTTAACGGTATAGAAAGCAAAGTGATCACGACGATCTCTGTACTCTGTTTTGTGATAAATTGTAGAGCCGACTACTTCAACACGACCGGTTGAGAAGTTTCTCTGGAAGTTTGTGCAATCGTCCTGTGCATCCCATAAGCACCATTCTGCAAATGAGAATAATGAAAATGTCTTAGGTGCTGAACCTTCATTTGTAAGAACTAACTGCTGAACTTCACCATCATAGTTCTGGGGAACGAAGAATGTAGCCTCTGCCTTTAAATCATTCTTCTTACCTGTGATAATTGTGTAACCCATACCATGACGACACTCATATGAGTCAAGCTCTGTTTTTACAGGAGACCAACCAGGGTTCCAAATGGTACCCTCATCATTAATATAGAAGTAACGTCCACCCATATCAATAGGAACGTTGTTATAACGATAACGGGTAATTCTACGAAGACGAGCATCTTTGTAGAAACTGTATCCTCCTGCTGTATTTGAAATTAATGAGAAGAATCCCTGTGTACCTAAATAGTTAATCCATGGATATGGTGTTCTAGGTGAGGTGATTACATACTCTCTCTTGGCATCATCGAAATGTCCGAATTTCATGCTTAAAATACCTCTCTTTCATATAGTGTATATTAAGGACTCCCCCATCAATTATGCACGATTAAGTCCTTTGCGCTAAAAAGCGGCTACATAAAACCATTATATAATATGTGCACATAAAAAACAAGAAAAACAGAATATATTTGGTAAAATTATACCTATGCTGTAAAAATATGTTCCTTTACTGTTTTGCTCTCTTTTGGTGCAAGCTCCATGTATCCCGTTACATCTGCGGGAAGGTCCAGATTCGGAGCATCTATCATCCATGAAATCGGCTCCGGACAATAGTAATCCTTTGTACCCTTGTCATTCCATACAATAAAAAATGGGAATGCTTTATCTACTTCGTAGCAGATTTTTTTGCCGGATGGAGCATCTGTCATGATGACGCCGTAGAATGGCTTTCCATTGAACTCCATTTCCTCTATACGATACATGTCATTGTCAATGTATTGCTTGTGAACCTTCTGGGTACCCTTTACATATCGTTCATCATAAAGAGATAAAGGCTTTGTCTCTCCGGTAGGAAGTCTGCGTTCGTTCAGAACCAGTCTTTCCACAGCAGGAATCTGAAGCCGGATATCCGTTCCTTTATGTCCGTGAATAAAAGGTGCCTTAAAGGAAGAATGGTTACATACGCCGTAAGGCATCTGTTTGTCTGACAGATTGGTCATGGTAAAGCTGTAATGCAGTCCCTGTGCATCTAATATAAATTCAAATTCCGCCTTGAAGGAAATTGGAAGATATGTGAAAAATTCATCCTTTTCATCGTAAAGGTATTCCGCTCTTACGATTGCTTTTTCTTCCTCTGTACCGGTAAATGTAACGGTGTAGTGTCTCTTGTGTAAAAATCCATGCAGATAATTCTGGAATCTGCTTTCGTTGGCCGGAAGCTGATAGGTAGCATCGGATACCCGTAATTTTCCATATCCCAAACGATTCGGAAGATAAAGGGTTGGAAGTCCATAGACTTCCGGTGATGCAGTTAATTTTTTCATAGGATGTTCCTTGTGGTAACGGAGAATTTCGATTTTCTCGTTACAATTACGAAGTCTTGCTACGTTGCATCCAACGGTTGGTGCAATAATAGCCAGATAGCCTCCTGCTTTCATCTCAATTACAGGGGTTTTGTCTAGTATAATTTCTTTACAACTGGTTTTCATATATATGCTCCTTTATTCTATTCTGGAAGTATTCCAGTTTTTTTCTTTTATCAGGCATCCGTGGATGCTGTTTAATGAATCCGTTCGTAGGCAACATATTCTTCTGCAAAATGATAGCCTAATTTTTCTGCAATATGGACGGATGTTAAATGTGCTGCATCCCAGTTTGGGTGCTTATCCAGCCTGATACATTCCAATATAAAACGGGCAGCGATTGCGGTTGCAAATCCGTGCCCCTCATAATCAGGATGGGTGCAAAGCTGTAACTCATTGGTATGTTTGCTGGATGCAAAGGTAGAGGCTCCGGCAACGATACGCTCCGTAGCACTTTCTACTATGATGAATCCAAGCCCCAGTCTTGCAAATCTTTCGTAGGTAGGATAATTTGCAACTAAGTCCCTGGACCATTCTTCTTTCAGAATGTCCTTATATGCAGCCTCATCAATTGGTTTGATGACGAATTTCCGGGATGTCCGGACACCTACATATTGAGGATCGAAAGCTGCTTTTGTAATATATTCTTCCAGCTTCTTTTTGTTGAACCAGTTCCTGTCCGGTTTGTCCATGGCATACCGGATGACTCTTTTAAAATCGGGATTTCCCAAAAGGGTTCGATTCCAGCTTTCTGTTAAAGGAACCAGAATCATGGTAGGACTGTTACATAAGCTCTTCAGAATGTTGACTACATTTTGTTTTAAAGGACCGGATCCGTTACCGCCAAAAAAACAGAAATCGCCCAACTGAATAACACCGTAGGTAGGTGCGGTGTCGGAATCGGCAAAGCCGCGTCCCATAATACCGTCTAAGTATGCCTCCGGGCAGCTGTCGTAGCAGTCTTTAAAAAACGGAGTCAAGATACTTCCCTGATTAATTGGTATTTCTTTCATTTGGAAGGATTCTCCTTTCTGCTATAAAAGACCTAGTTTTTTATATTCGGCAACCTTATCTTTTACGATAGCATAGTATTTTTCATATTTTTGATAACGTGCCTCATCCTTTTGGGTAGGATAGGGGATGCGGTCGCGATTCATATTATCTTCTAAATCATACAGCTTAATCTGGGCTGCTAATGGATTTTCCAAGACCCGCATAATGAAATGACCGTAGTCTTCGTCTTTTTCTTTACTGATGCAGGCAATGGCATCTGTGATGGTTTTTGAAAAGCCTTCTTTTTGAAGCATATCAATGGTAACCGGTGTGTCCTCCACCGTGTCATGGAGAATACCGACAATCATTTGTTCCTCGGTTGTTCCCCGCAGCATAACCCGCATGGGATGGAGGATATAAATTTTCCCGGCTTTATCGATTTGTCCGCGATGTGCTTCTACTGCTATTTCAATTGCCTTTTCTAACATAGAGTCCGCTCCTGTTCATTATGCTTTCTTATAATCATACCTTTTTTTTCTCTTTTTGCCAACTAATATTTTACTCTAAGAATATGATAAAAAACAGGTGACAAAAATGCTGCAAAATTAGACACAAACCCCCTTTTGTGATAAAATATAGCCTGCCTATGAGATTTGAAGAATCAGGATTTTTGGAACGAATCAAAAGCTTTGCGGTTTCCAGATGGATACAATAAAAGGTGGACAGATAAATGGATGGAGAAAAACGATTAGAAGAAAAAGTGGAAAAACAAAAAGGATTTGTTCGTGTTATTGTCTTATTTTTTGCAGGATGTATGATGTGTATCGGAGCAATTGGCTTTACGGATGCCCACAAGACGGCAGGGAAAGATGTTATAACGGAAGACAAACAGCTGTCGAACCAGTTTTGTCAGATAATAGATAAGGTCTTTGAGACAGGATGGGTAGAGGATGATAACGGAAAATATTATTATAAAGACGGTCTTTTGTCATTTGGCTGGCAGACTGTAGACGGAGATACCTATTATTTTGATGAAAACGGTCTTATGGTAAAGGACAAAATGGTTGAAAAGAATAAATATGTCGGTTCGGACGGCAAGCTTGTACCTTTAGAGGAGCTTGCTGAGTATGAGAAGGAAGGCTTGTCGGATTTAAAGAAGGAGCTGCAGAAGGATGTGGGAGGCTACAGAGGAACCTGGAGCATCTATGTAAAGAATCTGGATACGAATGAGTATATGTCCATTGGAGAGGAGCAGATTAACTCGGCCAGTTTAATCAAGCTTTATAACATGGCGACCGTTTATGATGAGATTGAAAAAGGAAACCTGGAAAAGGACGATGGGGTCACTCGGTATCTTCATGATATGATTACTGTAAGCGATAATGGGGCATACAACCATTTACTCTCTATATTAGGTGAGGGTAATTTAAAAGCGGGCATAGAGCTGGTAACGGAATTTTGTGAGGAAAACGGATATGACAATACCGGATGCGGTGGAACTCTAAGCTCTTCCGAAACGGGATTTCCCTCTATCTGGTTATTTACGAATTATACTTCCACGGCGGATTGCGGACATTTGCTGGAAAATATATACAGGGGGCTGCTTGTGAGTGAGGATGCGTCAGAGGAGATGTTGTCTTTATTGAAGCAGCAGCAGTGGAGAACCAAGATTCCGGCAGGGCTGCCAGAAGATGTAATCTGTGCCAATAAAACCGGAGAATATGGCGCAAGACAACATGATGCTGCCATTGTTTATTCCGATGGTGCCGACTATATCATAACGGTAATGACGGATGGAGACGGTGCGGCGATTTCCCATATTCAGAAGGTTTCTTCTATAGTGTATGAGTATTTTAATGATTAAATGAACGCTTTTTCCATATGGGAATATACTAATTCTATAGAAAATATGCTTCTGACGACATGAATCGTGATAGAGTTCGGGGTGGAACGGCTTATGGAATGTGCCGAATGGGAGAACAGGTTTTGTTAGAAGTTCGGCAGGGGAAATGTACCGACAATGGAACCGGAAGCTTTATATATGTAAGATGAGGATTTCTACAGTATGAAAGATGTTATATAAGTAACAGGGTAACGATAGCACGGAGCGGATAAAATGGATAAAAATTATAGTCATTCACAAAAAAATACAAATCGAAGTACAGCCGAAAAAACGATAACCATAAACATTTCAAAAAAGAAATTAATCACCGTCGGCATTTATGGCGTTTGCGTTCTTATTATACTGCTTGGAGGGATTTTTTTTGTCAGACATTTGAGAAACAAAGAAAAGCCTGTTGAAAAAACAATAGAAGCTACAACCGAGGAAGCACTTGTGATTCCGGATCTGACCGGTGTTGCCGATGCATTTCCGAATTTACCTATTATGGAGGATTTTCTTACGGTGAACCGTTATTCAAGACCGGGAATCGGTCTTTCTTCCTCTCCCCAATATATTGTGATTCATTATACGGCAAATCCCGGAAGTACAGGGTGGGATAACCGTAATTATTTTGAAAATCTGAAGGATACCGGGGAAACCTTTGCCAGTGCTCAGTTTGTAATCGGTTTGGATGGACAAATTATACAGTGTGTTCCCTGTAATGAAATGGCATACTGTTCCAATAGCTATAATGAGTTTTGTATTTCCATCGAAATGTGTCATCCGGATGATACGGGAAATTTTAATGATGAGACCTATAACAGCTGCGTTTATTTGGTTGCGCATCTGATGAACTATTATCACCTTGACATGGATCATCTGATCCGACATTATGATGTAACCGGAAAGAATTGCCCCAAGTATTTTGTGGAGAATCCGGAACGATGGGACATGTTTAAGGAGTTTGTTGAGAAATACCGGGAGGAATATAAAGCTTCGGATGAGGCGCTTTACGAGGAAAGATTAGAACAGTCAAAGCAAGAGCAGACTACAGAACTGTCAACAGAAAAATAAAATGCTTAGGGTGCTAAGCATTTTATAATCGGAATTTGATCTGAACAGGTTCTTTTAAGTTTTGACCGCCTCTGGATTTGACCTTTGTAGTAATGTTCAGGTAATAATCGGTGTCCTGCGCGTAGGCTTCTAAAGGTTCCACTTCTATCTCCATGGTGGCATCGTTATATGTGAATTTGGTATTAAGCCGGTATCCGGTCTCACTTTCCACATATAAGTTTTCTGATGTGATGGTGGAAGGATCTAATGCAGTGGAAAAACGACAACGCCACACAAATTTGCCGGTTTTAAAGCTCAGATTCTGTTTTACTCTGTTTTCATATCCCTTTGGGATATCTTCGATTTCGATAAAATTTCTTGACATAGCACAACCCCCATGTATATATGAATGATAAAAATAATTGTGAATATAATATAATGATTATGGGTAAATCCGCTTAGGCGAAAATACTCATTTATATATCGGACAGATAAGAGCATTATATTATATTTCCCCTGAATATGCAATTGTTCCAATGGTTATAAAAGTGCTTGGAATTTGGGATAATAGTGATATAATCAGTTCAATATGCCGATAGAGATATCAATATCTTTAAAGTAACAATAGCAGGAGAATGAAATTACATGATAAGTGAAAGAACAGATATTAAAGCCAAAGAGGATTTTCGAAAAATACAATTAAAAATTATATTGGTTTTTGTGGGCATTATTTTTTTGATTACGTCTTTTTTGGTTGTTGTGATATTAGGCAAATCCAATTCTTCTATTCGTAAGAGTGTTTCTTCGTTAATTGGTGCAAACAGCCGGCAGTTAGAGATGAATATTAATTCTTATTTGGAAAATGTGGAGCAGACGGTGGCATTGTTGTTTGCGGATGACGATTACTATTTGTATGATGAGACGGATGACAGGATATCGGATTATGACAAGATAAAGATGGAGGAGCGAATCTTAAACCGGATTGTAGATCTGGGTCTTATGGAAAATTTTTCTGATTTTTTTATTGTTTATGCGGATGATTATAAGGTTGGCTGGTGCTCTCATGTAACAGGTGGGATGTTTCCCGATGGCGGCATGTATGACACGTTTTCTTCTTACATAGAAAATACGGAAAAACAAGAAGGCTGGTGCTGGGGGATAAAGGGTAATACAGACCGTATGTATTATGCAAAACGGCTGAATCCCAATGGGGTTCTTGTAGTTTCCTTTTATAACAAGGAGCTGGATAAGGTATTCCATTATCCGGAACAGCTGCAGGGGCTGACCATACGTCTTGTTAATGATGACAATCAGATTTTATTTTCTTCGGAAGCTGAGGAGATTGGAGCAAAGCTGCCGGATTATGTGCAGAAATTATCGGGAACGGAAACTAATGCATCGGTGATGGATGATGATTATCTGGTGAATGTGAATACCTGTGAAAACGGGTGGCGGGTAATCTGCTCCATTTCAACGGATATTATATTAAAGGAGAATCAGAGCATACAAAGATTTACCATTATTTTTTCTTTGTGTCTGGGACTTTTGTTTGTATTGGCGGGAACGTTGTTATTCCGCAGACTGGCGAGACCGATGAATGGTATGGTTTCCAGTCTTACCAAAAAGGCATATTATGACCAGCTGTCAGGTGTTTTTAACAAGATTTCCTTTGAGGATATTGTAATGAAACGGCTTGAAACCATACAGGATAATCACAGAGCGGTTCTTATTATGTTTGACGTGGATAATTTTAAGCAGATTAATGATAAGCTTGGGCATGCACGGGGAGATCAGGTGATTGTAGGTCTGGGACGTCTGCTGAAATCGGTTTGTGGAGAAAATACCTATATTGGACGACTTGGCGGTGATGAATTTGCAATCTATAAGGAATATCATAAGGATGATGCAGATATAAGATCCCAGATTGAAGGGGATATGTCAAGGCTGTTAGAGCTGTATGAGAAGGAATTTGAAGGGGAGGCTCAGACCTGTAATTCCTCATTAAGTATCGGAATCTATGTTGTGGAAGGCGATGATGTTACCTTCCAAAATATGTACAGGTGTGTGGACTGTGCTTTGTATTATTCAAAGAGGCACGGAAAGAATCAGTATACATTTTATTCAGAAGAGATGATGGAGAATCATGAGGAGAACGAATCAAATGAAAAGATATAGCAGAGGAATCATATTATTTCTTCTTTTGGTGATGGTGATGGGAACTGTTGCTGGTTGTGGAATCAATCACAAAAAAGAGGTTATGAGGAGTGGAAAACAGATAAAACTGGAATTTTCCTGGTGGGGAAATGATGAAAGACATGCTTACACCTTACAGGGGGTGGATTTGTTTCAAAGTCAAAATCCTGATATTGATGTGGATTGCAGATATGGGGATTGGAGCGGATTTGAAAAGCGGACAAAGGTATGGATGGAATCCCATAATGAACCGGATGTAATGCAGATTAATTACGCATGGCTTTCGGATTATTCCGCAGATGGAAATGGTTATTACGACTTGTATCAGTTGGCGGATGTAATTGATCTGAACAATTTTAAGGAAGAGGATTTGCAGTTTGGTGTCAGAAACGGCAAGCTGAATGCTATTCCAATTGCCTTTAATACAGCGACAATTTACTATAATCAGGACATTTACGACAAATATCATTTGGAGCTGCCTGAAACCTGGGATGATTTTTTTGATGCAGCAAAGGTAATGAGACAGGACAATGTGTACCCCATCGGAATGGCAAAAAAACAGTTGGTTTTATTTTTAACTGCCTACTATGAGCAGACCACGGGAAAGGCACTTTTTAATCCGGATGGAACTTTGAATGCAGGGGAGGAAGAGATTGCCTATATTCTGGATTTTTATAAAAGATTGTTAGATGAGAAGGTTCTTCTTCCCATTGACCGGTTTTCTAAGGAAAAATTTACCAATGGAGAGATTGCGGGTTCTATGTTCTGGGCAAGTGATGCCGGGATGTATTGTGAAGGACTGGATGCCAGAGATGTTTCCGTTGTGATCGGTGATTATCCAAAGCTGCAGGGTTCCGTCAGATCCGGCTGGTATATAAAGCCTGCGACCATGTATGCAATCAGTGATGTGACAAAGAATCCAAAGGAAGCGGGAATGCTGTTAAATTTCCTCTTAAACAGTGAAGAAATGGCAGAATATCAGAAGACGGAAAAGGGTGTGCCGATTAGCGCCTCGGCGGTGAACTATTTAAAGGAGAAAGGATACCTTAACAGCAGGGAAACGGAAGCCAATGATAAAATGTTGAAGGAAAGAAATCAGATGGATGTAATGCTTCCTGTAATGGAAAATGAAAATGTGATCAACACATTTAAATCAGAAGCGGATGATTACATTTATGATAAGGTGAGCCTGGAGGAGGCTGCGAAAAAGATTTATCAGAATATAAAACAATTGACAGAAAAATAAAAAAGAAATACATCCGTCAGAGTCTGATTGATGTATTTTTTTAATTCATAGGAAATTACGTCCCATGAATTAAAAATATAGCCACGAAATATATAATATGC
This sequence comes from uncultured Lachnospiraceae bacterium, assembly GCA_934294885.1. Lineage (GTDB taxonomy): Bacteria > Bacillota > Clostridia > Lachnospirales > Lachnospiraceae > CAG-590. The sequence continues at coordinate 21,670 of CAKRAK010000031.1, forward strand.
TACAATGGAGCAGTTGAGTGCCTTGCGGCATAGAAAGATAAAAGTATGGAGGATACGAAGGAGAATATTATGAAAGAAGTTGCTGGATATGTACCACAGATGTATGCCACATTCTGTGCATTGGTTCCGCCGTTGGTTGCGATTGTTTTGGCATTGATTACAAAGGAGGTTTACAGCTCGCTGTTTATCGGAATTGTAATCGGTGGCTTTTTTTACGGAGATATTTTTTGTGATACCTTTAATTTTGAACGTTCCATTACTCATATTTTTCAGGATGGAATCGTCGGTTCATTATCGGATTCGTATAATGTAGGTATTTTGGTATTTTTAGTTGTTCTTGGAATCATGGTTTGTATGATGAATGAGGCAGGGGGTTCTGCCGCATTTGGAAATTGGGCAAGGGAGCACATCAAAACCCGTGTCGGTGCACAGCTTGCAGCCGTTATCCTGGGAATGTTGATTTTTATTGACGATTATTTTAACTGCCTGACGGTAGGCAGTGTAATGCGTCCGGTTACAGACAGTCATAATGTGTCAAGAGCCAAGCTGGCATATTTAATTGATGCGACTGCCGCACCAATCTGTATCATTGCACCAATTTCTTCCTGGGCTGCCGCAGTTACCGGATTCGTAGAGGGTGAAGATGGATTTTCTATTTTTATCCGGGCAATTCCTTATAACTACTATGCTTTGTTTACCATAGTTGCCATGATTACCATTGTTTGTATGAAGGTAGATTTTGGTCCAATGAAGCTCCATGAGGATAATGCCATGAAGGGAGATGTGATAACCGTAAAGGATGCCCAGTATGAGCAGGTGGAATATAATTTTACCAATACAAAGGGAAAGGTAATCGATCTTGTATTTCCGATTCTTATATTGATTATCAGTTGTGTGATTGGCATGATTTATACCGGTGGATTTTTCAGTGGAGCTTCTTTTGTGAAGGCATTTTCAGAAAGTGATGCCTCTGTAGGACTGATGCTGGGAAGTGTCGTTTCGTTAATCATTACCATTATTTTCTACATGATACGGGGAGTAATCGGATTCCGGAAAGCATGTGATTGTATTCCGGAGGGATTTAAGGCCATGGTGCCGGCGATTTTGATTCTTACCTTTGCATGGACACTGAAGGCAATGACAGACAGTCTCGGTGCGAAATATTATGTGGCAGGTCTTGTAAACAATGTTTCCGAAGAATTTGTATTGGCATTACCGGCAATTATTTTTGTTGTGGCTGTTTTCCTTGCTTTTGCAACGGGAACCTCATGGGGAACCTTTGGAATTTTAATCCCGATCGTAGTAGATACATTTCAGGATAAAAATCCGACTTTAATGATCATTGCTATTGCTGCCTGTATGGCAGGTGCGGTTTGTGGTGACCATTGTTCGCCAATTTCAGATACTACAATTATGGCATCTGCAGGTGCTCAGTGTAATCACGTAAGTCACGTATCAACCCAGCTTCCATATGTAGTGGTGGTTGCAGTGATATCCGGTCTTTCCTACATTGTTGCAGGTTTCGTTCAGAATCCGGTGGTACCATTGGTGCTTGGTATCCTTGCACTGGTTCTGACATTTTTCTGTATTAAATATGTTACACAATCGAAGTTTTCGGAGTAGATAAGTGATATGAAGAATTTAAAGGGTAGTTTGATTTTGTTTGTTGTTGCGTTTCTTTGGGGAACAACCTTTGTTGCTCAGGTAAACGGCACCAGTAATATAGGAGTATTTACATATAATGCCGGAAGATGTTTTGTAGGCTGTATATTTTTGTTTTTCCTTGCGATGATAAGGGATCGAATTGTACCGGTTAAGGAACAGAATGAAGCTGTAAATGCAAAATGGCCGGTAAAGGGTGGAATCCTTTGTGGTGTTGTTATGTTCGGTGCTATGACTTTGCAGCAGGGAGGAATTTCCATTTATCCTGCATCTGTTGCGGCAGCAGGCCGGGCGGGTTTTCTGACGGCTGTTTATGTAGTAATTGTGGCAGCTGTGGTAGCAATTGGTAATAGAAAAATGGAACTGCTTGTTTGTCTTTCGGTTATCGGAACATTATTTGGCATGTATCTCCTGTGCTTAAGGGATGGTTTTTCCGGAATATATATGGGAGACATCTTGTGTCTTTGTTGTGCATTTTGTTTTGCCGGGCATATTCTTGTGGTGGATCATTTTAAAGGGGCAGACAGTATAAGGCTCTCCTGTATTCAGTTTTTGGTAGCAGGGTTGTTGTCATTTATTATGAGTCTTTTTACGGAGAAGCTTGTAATTGCGGAGCTTTCTTCTGCTATGAGCTCCATATTATATGCGGGTATTCTGTCCAGCGGAATCGCTTATACATTACAGATGATAGGACAGAAATATGCCAGGCCGGCGGTGGCTGCCATAGTGATGAGTCTGGAATCGGTAATTGCGGTGATTGCCGGGGCGGTTGTGTTACATGAGGTGTTAGCCGGAAGAGAGATTGCGGGTTGCGTCGTTGTATTTATATCGGTAATTCTTGCCCAGATTCCGGAGTTTTTAAAGAAAGGGCAACAGTGATGGAGAATATTCCCATAACGGTTATTCGTTCCAAGCGAAAAACCATTTCCATTCAGATTCATGCAGATCTGTCGGTAACGGTAAGGGCACCGGAAAGAGCCTCTCAGAAAGAAATTGAAAGAGTGCTGAGGGAAAAGGAGCCGTGGATAAAAAAGCACCTGGAGCAGATGCACCGACAGGCAGAAGAATGTGAAGGTGTAAAACCATTTACCGATGAAGAACTTCAACAACTGGCAGACCGGGCAGTTTGCCATATTCCAAAGCGTGTGGCATATTATGCTGCATTGATCGGTGTGGATTATGGAAGAATTACTATTCGGAATCAAAAAACGAGGTGGGGAAGCTGTAGCGGCAAGGGCAATTTGAATTTTAACTGCTTGCTGATGCTTGCACCATGGGAAGTGATTGATTACGTTGTTGTCCATGAGTTATGTCATAGAAAAGAGATGAATCATTCCAAGGCATTTTGGAGGGAAGTGGAAAGAATATTACCGGATTACAGAGAATCGGAAAAATGGCTGAAGAACCGGGGTATCCTTTTGATGCGGAGGAATATACGGAACTGACTTTTAACGTAATTGATTTACAAGATTAAGGAATGTTGCTTTGTTTTTACGGTTATTTTGCAAGTGTGGAGAAACGAAATGAGTCTTAGTAATTTAGGAAAAAAATATAACTTCTGGGGATGGGAGAGTGCAGATGTTACTTCTGTTACAGATGAATATAAGGGGATTCAGACACCGCTTGATCTGTACGATGCCCTTTCTGATTTGTGGTGTGAATACACCTGTGCACCAAGACTGCGGCAGGGCTGGTCTAAGGAAAACAAAACCCTTGGTCAGTGTTCTGTTACTGCATTTCTGGCACAGGACATTTTCGGCGGAAAGGTATATGGGATTTTAAGACCCGGTGGAAATTATCATTGTTATAATGTGATTGGTGATGTCAGCTTTGACCTTACCAGTGAGCAGTTTGGAGATGAAATTCTTGATTATGAAAATAATCCGGAACAGCTTCGGGAAGTACATTTTGCCAAAGAAGAGAAGCGGCTTCGGTATGAGTATCTGAAAAAGAAGCTTAAAAATTACTGTAAAAGCAATCATCTGATTCTTGATTTTTCTCATGTGTATTTAGACGAGAAGATTCCTAAAAAAAATAAGGTGCATTTGCTGGATTGTTCGGACATTGAGGAATGTGACTTGTATTGTTCTGCCCGGGCAGAGAAAGAAATCTGGAACCGGATTAAGACTTACGGTATTCATGGGATTCATTATCTGGATTCCGGAAATTATCATTATGTGACGGGTATTATAACGAAGCATATCAAACAGGATTTTTCTCTTGTTGTATTTGACCACCACACGGATATGCAGAAGCCCATGATTGAGGATATGGTAAGCTGTGGAGATTGGGCAGGAAAGACTTTGGATACAAACGATTGTTTACAGCAGCTTATTTTAATCGGACCCAATGAATGTGATATAGATCAAATCGTTTGTGAACAAAAAGAAAAACTTCTCACCTTTTCTGCGGAAGAGCTGCAAGGTGGAGAGAATCAAAAGAAAATATTCCAGATTAAAAAGAATCTGCCGATTTATATATCCATAGATAAGGATGTGTTGGATAAAAAATATTCCGAAACAAACTGGAATCAGGGGAATATGTCTCTTTCCATGCTGGAGTATTTACTATCCCATTTCATAGAAAACGGAAGGATAATAGGGATTGATATTTGTGGGGAGTGTCAGCAGGGTATACCATTGCCGGAATATTTTGAGGCGGAAGAAATCAATAGTGAAACGAATCGGGCACTGTTTGAATTTTTAACAAAGAGCCGGATTTTATCCCATTAAAAATACCGGGCAATCAATGATTAAAATTTGATTGTCCGGTATTTCGATTTAGAATTATAAATGATACTTATTGATTAATTCTTTGATATAATCTTCCTCTTCTTCTAACATATCCGCAATCTCAGCGGTGGTCATTTTCTTCTTTAGAGTGGAACAAATTTGAACCAGTTGCTGTTCGGCTCCCTCGGTTCGTCCCAGTGCAATTCCTTCGTCACGTCCTTTTCTAAATCCACGTTTGTACACACCTTTTTCAATTGCAGCAGAATCATTTCTTGCATCACACTGCATTCTGATCTTATCATCTTCACTTAGCTTTGCCATGGTATAGATACATTCATCTATGGCTTCATTTTTCTCTGCCAACATACGAATCTCCTCCCAACTTTCTGCCTTAAAGACTCTTGCCCATTCGCACAGTTCCTTGTTCTTCTCTCTGCTCATGACATCTTCATTCTGGATCTGCAGCAGGTTCAATGTAAAGATTCCAAAACCGTCTGTGTAACGATTGTAATACTTTGGATTCTCATTCATCAAATAATATCTTGAACATAATTCTTCTACATTTTCAAACAGATCAAAGTCCAAGATACTAATCTGAATTGCGGGAACCACCTCATCATATTCCTGACCGGATTCCAGATTATCATACAATCTGCAAAGATAAGTCAGAGAACGTTCCTGCCAATAGTTCTGTCTGGTGACCTGCATTTCGATATTATAATAATGATCATTATTGATCAGCAGTTTTATATCCAATACACAGGTCTTACTTTCGATTTCTTCACCCAATACAATTGGATTCATAATCTGCAAATCGGTAACCGATTCAACTGCGATACCTAAAATCGCACACAACAAATGTTTTAAAACATTTTCGTTTTTTTGCATTACCGCCCGAAACATATAATCATTCGTAAGATGATATCGAATAGGTCCGGTTAATGACTGATACTGCTCACTAAATCTTTCAGTGAATTCTTCTCTCTTTTCCATAGTATTGCCTCCATTCTCTTGTACAAAATAATTTTTTTGGAACAAAAGCTTTTTACTATGGTTTATGGGATAGGAAATGAACCATTTTACCTCCTTTCCTAATCCCAAGTATGAACAGTTTTATTGTAATGGATTTGGTGAAGGTTGGCAAGGCGATTTTAAAAATAGATGTTTGTAAAAAATACACATTCAAGTATAAGAGCCCGTATTTCTAACCAGAATCTTGATATGCTTAATAGATTAATATATAATGAAAAAAATTGATTTTAATATGAAAAGGTTTTAATGTATGAAATGGAAAACATCTTATGTGCTAGATAATTAAAACACGGAGGTAATTATAGATGGCAAGGGCTGCTAAACCAAAGAAAGAAATATCAATGGAAGAAGCACTTTG
>CAKRAK010000032.1 GCA_934294885.1 uncultured Lachnospiraceae bacterium
ATGGGGAAAAATGACAAATTTCCATTTGCTATGACCAAGAAATCATTGGTTGTGTATATTGTTTTTGCAGTACTTATGGGATTATTTCTGTTTTTTGTCAGAGGAGATATAGCTGGAAAATGTATGGCATGTATTGTTTGTCCGATGCTCATTTTGTATTTTATTTATGCATATTGTAAGGAAAGCAAAGCAGATATGAAAGCAGATGAGACGAAGGCGCAATATATGAATGGCAGCTATTTTGAAAGCCCTGAGTGGCATGAGAAATATGTAGCCTATCTTAATGAGCATCCTTTTGAGAAACCTAAATATCAAAGTATGAAACAGGATTTGTTAAAAAGATTTCAAAGACGGGAATATCTTGTCAAAATGATACTGCCATTGTTCCTAATATTTTGTACCCTGTGTCTTATTCCTTTAGGGCGTTATGATATGGCTATCATAGGACTTTGCCTGTTCGGATTCCTGTTTTGGCTGGAGTTTTCATTGTATATAGGAATGCCGGTACGGAAGTGGTTGAAGGGTGATATTGATTATGAGGAACTGGAATCGTCATATTTAAAAAGTCAGATGCTTATCTATAAAACAAATGCGTTAGCATTTGGAACCACACATTTACATGGATTTACAGAGAAAAAAATATATGCAATCGATTATCGGTTGGTCGAGGGAATATCAAGAAAAATAGTACGGTTTAAGAAGTATGAGGATGGAATTTATAATACGGAGGAGTATCAGCATTTTGCAGTTATCCATGTCAGACTGCCAAGAAGCGGAAACATTCACGATGTTGAGATAGAATTAAATGAGTTTCAGGTTCAAATGGCAATCGATAAATTATCCACTTACAAAATTGGTGAAGATTTGGTAGAAAATCTTTTGGTAAACGAGCATAAAGAAAATGAATGAAAAATCGCTATTTGACGTGATGGTGAAATTGTAAGGAAAGATGAAAGATAATGAATGAACATAAATATAAAAGTAAAGTATTAAAACGGACATTTAAAAGGTGTATGATGGTGGTGATTATAATGGCTATCTTCGGACTCATTGCCGGACTTTTTAATAGATGGCTTTTTTTAGTCGCTCTCTTTACCATTATTCCTATCATCTATTTGGTCAATCGATTTTTCATGATTATAAAATGGAATCTAGCCGAGGGAATCATCGAAGATGTAACTTTAACGAATGATTTTGACCAGCCCTACACAGAAGCTCATATTATATTTAAGGCAAAAGATAATATTGAACATGAGTGCCTCATCACGATAGGGCATTATGGAGATTACGAAGAAGGGATAGAACCGGAGTTAGAGAATATGCTTCAAAGTGACAGGGAATTATTTATGAAGAAGAAAATTCCGGTTTTTTATTCCCCTAAAGATGTTAATAGATGTATGGTTTATTTAGAGGATTCTAAAACATAAAATGGTGATTGCTGTGGAGAAGAAAAAGACAAATCCCAAGATAAGAAGAAGGTTATGTAAGGTCGAGTGTAAGGAAAAAGTGCCTTCTGTTAAGGAAGCTTTGTGTTATTTTATGTATTAAGTATAATGATAGATTTATAGTAAGTCTCGGTAAAGGTTTTTACCGAGATTTTTTTGACAAATTGTTGACCGTGTAAATGAAAGGATATATAATATGTTTATGCAATGCATAAAGAGGTGGATTTATGGAAGCGAGAGAAGAATTAAGAAAATTAAGAGAAAGTACCGGTATGAACCGGAAAGAATTTTGTGAGTATTTTGAAATTCCATATATGACGGAGACAGATTGGGAACTAGGAAATAGAAGGGTTCCCCAGTATCTTTTGCGTTTGATGACATATAAGATTCAGATGGAGAAGTTGGCTGACAAAAGAAATAAGGATGAAGGGGAAGATGATGTAACTAATAGATAATGTATTGGTAGTTGTGCCACGACCTGTTGCACAATCTGTAGGAGGATGAGCGTACAAATGACAGAAAATACAGAATTAATGACGGTAGATAATATATGGAATCGAGTTTACGTCATAAGGGGTCAGCAAGTGATGCTGGATTATGATTTGGCTGAGATTTATGGGTATGAAGTAAAGCGCTTGAATGAACAAGTGAAGCGTAATATCACAAGATTCCCGGAAGATTTCATGTTCCAGGTGACAAAGGATGAAATTCCTGAAAATTTTTCAAAGTCGCAATTTGCGACTTTGAATGAAAATGGAGACAGAAGAGGAACTAATATAAAAAAATTACCATATGCATTTACGGAACAAGGCATTTATATGCTTGCTACAGTTTTAAGAGGAGACCTTGCGGAACAACAAAGTATTTTTATTATGCGTGCATTTCGTGAGATGCGTCATTATATAAAGCAAAATCAGCAATTTGTTACACAGTCTGAGATGCGGCTTGTCACGGCAAAAGTTTCGGAGATATCAGCACAAGTTGCAGGTGTTGTAGATTGGAAGAATAAAGTTGAACAAAAATTTGATTGTATTCAAAGAAGTATAGATACTCTCAATGAAAACTTTGTATCAGATAAGGATTTCAAAAATTTTATTATCTACAAGGGACAGAAGTTCGAAGCAGACGCGGCGTATATAGATATATATCAACGGGCAAAAAAGAGCATTTATGTGGTAGATGATTATGTGAATACAAAGACTTTGCAGCTTATATCGCAGAAGCAAGCCGGTGTAGAAGTCGTTTTATTTACAGAAAATGGCCATGGAAAAAGAGGATTTTTGACAACGGCGATAGTGAATGACTTTGCACAGGAATATCCGCCATTACGAATTAAACCGAATCCGGATTGCCATGACAGATGGATAGTTTTGGATTATGGGGAGCCTACAGAACAGACGTATCATTGTGGCGCTTCCAGCAAAGATGCCGGAAAGAAGCTATGTGCTATAAATGCAATATTAGAAACAAGTATGATTCATCCGGTAATAGATAAATTGCTATTAGCTCCGGACATACGGATATAGTCATTCTTGTGTGTAATATTCATAGAAAGGTATGAGAATGTCCGCAAGCTATAGATGATATTACGACCTATGAAGGAAAATATGGGATTCAAGATACATGGGCTACTTTCATAGGAATTGAAGAAGAGCCTTATTTAGAGGATTTTGTTCGATTTCTCAAGGAACAGGGTGTACAAATCCATCAGGAATCTGAAGCAGGCGAAACGGACAATGCCTGATAATATTAAATTCAACATTCGGTTGAGTTTATATAATAAACTCGCTTTTGCGGTTATTGTACGGCTATGAAAGGATAAGCTATTATAAAATAAAAACGGAGGTATTAAGATGCTTGATAGTATTAAAGTTGGAAATTTTATAATGGAAAAGAGAAAGAGTCATAATATGACCCAACAACAGCTGGCGGATAAGTTAAACATTTCTTTTCAGGCAATCTCAAAATGGGAAAACGGAACTACCTTCCCTAATATAGAAATATTACAGGATTTGGCAATTGTGTTAGATGTGTCTGTTGATGAGATTTTAGCGGGAAGCGAAAGAAATGAAGACGGATTATCCTACAGTAAAGCAGGAATTGATATTACATATACAGATACGATAAAGAAGGAAATGGCAAAGCATTTGGAAACCAAAGATAATCGTGTTTTGAATGGTTTAGGTCCATTTGCTTCTTTATACGATATTAGATTTCCAAATATAGAAAATCCTGTTTTGGTATTAAAATCGGAAGAACCGGGCTCTAAACAAAAACTTGCGATGGAATATGGATATACAGAATCTATCTGCCACGATATGATTAATCATTTGGTAAATGATATTGTGGTCATGGGGGCAACACCGTTGGCGGTATTGGATACTATAGTTTGTGGAAATGCAGAAAAAGATACCATAAAGACTTTGGTCAAGGGAGTATCGGATGCGTGTAGGGAAAATGAGTGTTCCCTTGTAGGAGGAGAAACTTCTATTCAACCGCTGGTTGTCGATTCCGGAGTTTATGTACTTACTTCAAGTATTGCCGGCATTGTGGAAAAATCCAAAGTCATTGATGGCTCCGCAATTGAAGCGGGAGATGTAGTTTTGGCAATTGCATCAAACGGACTACATACAAACGGATACTCTTTAGTACGATTATTAATGGATAAAATGCCTCAAATAAAATTGGATAAAATAGATGGATTGACCTTTATTGAGCAGATTATGAAACCACATACCCCTTACTATAAAGCAATCAAAGGATTATTTGATAAAAATGTTATACGTGGTATGGCACACATTACTGGGGGTGGAATAGAAGGAAACCTAAGCCGGGTGATTCCGGATGGACTCAGTGCAAAGATAGATTTATCAAAGTTAAGAATATTGAAGATTTTTCAGTATATTCGTAACAGTGGAAATATCAGTGATGAAGAAATGTTGCGAACCTTTAATTGCGGAGTAGGATTTAATATTGTAGTTAATCCAAAAGATAAAGTTGAGGTTATGAATCATATTAACCGGTTTTATGATTGTTATGAGATTGGAACAATAGAAACAGGAAATAGTAAAGTGGAGTTTGTAAACCGGATGAATTGGTTGTAGGTTTATAGGCAGGCGCATGAGGGATAAAACAGGAAAAAAGTCGTGTATGCAACCTCGGATTGCGGAAATTCAAGGTTGACATGGTGGCACTTTTCAACAATTCCGTATAGAAGGACAGGATTTCTTTTGTACCCCCATCGAGATAAATTGGGACTTAGTCATAATTTTTTTGAAATGTGTCAATATAAAACGGGGAAGAGTAAACGGTATCTGACAAAGGAATTTACAAATGGCATATATAACAAAGAATGGAAATTGGTTGTGCCGTCGGATTCTCTGCCGTTTTTTAAATTTTGATTGACTTTCGTGCTTGGAATAAGTAATATAAAAAGCATAAAAGTCAAAGAAGGCGATAATGATGAATATATCGGAACAAATTATAGAATTTGCGAAAGAAAACAACGGGATAATAACAACCGCAGATATTTCTAAAAAAGGAATATTGCGAGGAAATTTAAAAAATCTTGTAGATACCGGAAAATTAGAAAAAACAGGAAGAGGTGTATATATTCTACCCGAAATATGGGAAGATGAATTTGTCAATCTACAAGTTCGTTTTAAAAAGGGCGTATTTTCAAATGAAACAGCATTATTTTTGTGGGATTTGACAGATAGGACACCGAATAAATATCATATGACATTTCCGGAATCCTATAATCTTACAAATGTAAAAAAAGAAGGAATTATATGTTCGACAGTAAAGAGAGAATGGTACGACCTTGGATTGGTTTGTGTGAAATCACCCGGAGGAAATGTTATTACAGCGTATAGTATGGAGCGGACATTATGTGATATTCTGCGAAAGGGAGTAGATATTGGTATTGTTGCTGAAGCGTATAAACGATATGTATCCAGAAGGGACAAAAATATTCCTCAATTATCTGAATATGCGAAGAAATTTCGGATAGAAGAAAGAGTCCGAAGATATCTGGAGGTACTGATATGAAAAATGCAATGCAATTGAAAGCTATTATTGAAATCAGCGCTTGAAGCAACTTCTCAAAAAAGAGGTTCATCCGAAATTTTAAAGGATTATAAGCATATTATCAGTATTGTGAGAACTAGTGATGTGATGAGGGAGCAGTGGAAGACCTACCAAAAAGATTTTGAATATGCACAAAATATAGAATTTGATGAAGTGTGTGATGTAATAGTTCAAATGATGAACTTGTATGGATTAGAAAATAAGATGAAAGTTTAGAAAACTTCTAAAGAATATTAGAACCCCTTTTTATATTTCTAACATTTCCCCCAATATGCCGATATATTAATTATTAACTGCAAGAAAGCATTGCGCCTCAAATGTAGATTTGGGATGCAGTGCTTTTTTGTTATGCATCGCAAAGAAATGTAATCAACAAAAATAGTTCTTTCCAAATGCATGATTTATGATATAATAGTTTAAAAATTATAATAAACAGGTCAAATACGACCGGTTTGTGCTGAAAAGTAAACAGGTGAAGGATTATGAATTTATATTATGAATTATTAAATAAGCCAATATTTACCTTGGAGGATATCAATCAGTATTACAACAATATAGAAGCTGTACGAACGGCAGTCAGACGATTGATTGAACAGGAACTTATTGTAAGAATCAGAAAAAATATGTATACCTGTATCAGTGGGGAAACGGGATGTCCAGTAGCGAATAAGTATCAGATTGGGAGTGCAATTAATGCCACTGCCTACATTTCCCATCATACAGCAATGGAATATTATGGAGTATGTGATCAAGTGTACTATAATATTTATGTATCATCAGAGGCACCTTTTAAAGAATTTGAATTTGACGGATACACTTATTGTTATGTATCCTCAAAAAGTAAATTGGGAATCGAAAATGTTCAATATAGTGGCGGTGTACGGATAACGGACAAGGAACGGACAGTAATTGACAGTATAAAAGATATGGATAAAATTTCGGGAATTGAAGAAGTGCTGTCCAATATTGAAGGGTTGACATCCTTGAAGGAAGAGAAACTGACCGATTATCTGCAAGAATATCATAATCAGTTTTTATATCAAAAGACAGGATTTCTTTTGTACCCCTATCGAGATAAATTGGGACTTAGTCATAATTTTTTTGAAATGTGCCAATATAAAACGGGGAAGAGTAAACGGTATCTGACAAAGGAATTTACAAATGGCACGTATAACAAAGAATGGAAATTGGTTGTACCGGATGAAATCTATAAATTGAAGAATGGAGTATTTTGAGATGATAGAGTATAACAGGGTTGAATTAGGTAAAGCAGCCAAAGAAAGAGGCTTTGTCAGAGACACATTTGAAAAAGTATTGCGCTTGAAAAAAATATTACAATATTTCAATGAGGATGAATATCTCAAGGAACATCTTGTGCTGAAGGGTGGTACAGCAATTAATATGACAATTTTTAATCTTCCAAGACTGTCAGTAGATATTGATATGGATTTTACACCGAATTATTCCAAAGAAGATACGGAGGTGGCTCGTAAAGAAATAACAAAACGTTTGCAACGTTATATGCAGGAAGAGGGGTATTATTTGTCAGAGACTTCCAGATACAGTCATAGTTTGGATTCGTTTTTATTTCAGTATCAAAATGCTGGAGGAAACAGGGATAATATTAAAGTGGAACTTAACTATTCCTTGCGGTCGCATATTTTTGATCCGGTTAAAAGAAAGATTGTAACGGATGCATTTGATGATTCTATGGAAATCAGGACGCTGGAGCCAATGGAAATTTTTGCTGCCAAGGCAAATGCTCTGATGAGCAGGGCAGCGGCAAGAGATTTGTATGATTTTAATAATATGATTTTTTATGGTTTGTTTGATGAAAGCGAATATGAACTTTCTAGGAAATGTATTATTTTTTATGCATCCATTTCCGCAGTGACAATTAATAAAACATTTGATACTTCTGCTATTGATAGAATCAATTTTTCAAAAATCCGCCGGGATTTGTTTCCTGTGTTAAGGAAAAAAGATAATTTCAACCTGGAAGAAAGGAAAAATACAGCTAAGAAATTCATTGGTGAATTGATGATTTTAACACAGCAGGAAAAGGAATATCTAGATGCATTTGAGTGTAAAGAATATAAACCGGAATTATTATTTAAAGATGGAAAGATACTGAACAATATAAGGAATCATCCAATGGCTATCTGGAAAATGGAACATTGAAGCAAAATCTCCCCCCATTTCTAACATTTCCCCAAATTATGCCGATATACTAACTGCAGGGAAGCATTGCATTTCAAAATGGATATTTGGGATGCGGTGCTTTTTGTTTTCATACTATTATAAAACCGTTCGGACCTTTTGGAGAGCGGTGCAGTCATGAACGCCGGATTGACTGCGGAAAGGGGAAGTATATGGGAATAACAGGATTAGGAATGTATAGTAATGCGAATTACTATTACAAATCCGTAACCAAGAGTAGAAGCAGTTCACTCTCGAATCTTTCGGATGATTTTCTGAATGAAGAAATATCAAAAGATGATCCGATGTATGATTTTAAAGAAGCTGCAAAAAAAGCAATGATGTCTGCACCATATTGCAAATGTATTATGGCAAATATTAAGACCGAGGAGGTGTATGCAGCGAGCAGTGATGTTGGGGAAATGATTTATTCCTATCAAAAAACGGAGCAAAGATTTCAGGTATTTGTTAAGTACGATGGACATGAAAAAACCTATACGGTAAAGGGTTACGACAAGGACGGTAATCCCTTTGAAAAGGACATTGACCCGAATGATGTGGATCCGGAATATGCGGATTTTCCGGAGTTTTCCGCACTTTGTATGTATTTTGAACAATCGGAGACAACAGCGGGATTTTTAGCGGATGATTCATTTGATTCGGACGATATTTTGGAGAAAATGAATTATTTGGAGAAAGTAAATGAGCTTAGAAATGAAGATGGTTCAGAAGAAAAAGAGGAAGTTGCCGATTATGCAAAAAAATTGTTCCGGAAATTACGTCTGATGTTTTATTCAACAGAGGATTTAGCCAAGGAATTAAAGGAAGATAAAGATTGGCGGGAAATGACCGATGATGAATGGGATGATCTGCTTGGAGGAATGGATCAATATATTGAAGCTTACAAGGAGAGAATCAAGCAATTAAGGGAAATGCAGGAGGAAGCAATTCAAAAAGCAGCGATGTCGGCATCATCCGATATAAAAACAGAGGCGGCAGCTTCGGCAGCAATGAATGTTGCGGCAGGTGCTTCGCCGGATGGGGGAAGCACGGAAAGCGGAGAGGATGAATCGGATTGGACAAAGAATCTGAAAACGGATGACAAGGTAATTTCAAATGAAGCAAAAGCCGCCCAGGAAACAGAAACAAAGGCAATGTCCAAATACGAGGAAGTAATGTTAACCCATAAGACAACTGTTGGAACGACAAAAACGGATGGAGTTACAGAGAGTGCTTCCGTGGAGGATGATGAAAATGGAAATGCAGTCTGGATTATTACGGCGTATACTGAGGACGGTATTATCAGCAAGAAAATGCAGGACGGAAAAGTAATCAGCAGCTGGAGTATGGAGTACAGCAATCCGGGAGATGCAAAAAGAGTATGGGATTTCCTTGCTTCCTTTGATGAAAATGCAGATTTGAAATTTGCCGGATCAAAGGAATTTTGGGAAAGATTTCTTTCGGATAATTTAGATGGAAATCAATTATTTGCCGCACACGGAGAAGCATTTGATAAAGCAGCTCCCAATGCTCCGGCAAAGGTAAAGAAAGCATGGATGGATGCTGCAAGGGAAACAGGATACTTAGAAGGTGGAATGATGAAGCACATTTCCCCGCTTGTTGTACGTCAGGCAACGAATACCATGAAGGGTATCAATAATCCTCAAAATGTATTTGGCGATTCTGTGGAATCCGCATTGCAGACGGCAAAAGAGTTATTATATGATTTGGAAAATCCGTTAGAACCATATAACAATCAAAGTGAAAGTGTTCGTATGTATAAGGAACAGGAAAAGGATTTTTACAGAAAATTTATTGAGAAGCTGGAACAGTTATAAATACCATAATGATTTTAAAATGAAACGGTAGCCAAGATGATAAGCACCCTTTTTGCCTGACATCTGGTAAGGAGGGTACATATAAAATGGCTACCGTTTTTGTTATGGCGACGAGGAAAATGCATGCATTTATGCAATGCAATTGACGACCGCTAATCAGAGCGAGATTCGCAGAGCGTATCTCGTCTCTGTAATATACTTTCGAAAATGTTATCATCCGATTCCGCCGAGTGCAATTCCGAGGATAAGTACAAGGATGCAGATTGGACAGTACAGATATTTACAGATTGGAACGTACTTGTCCGTAAATTTTTTATCTCTGCCAAGGTTTACCTGCTCATTTACATATTTTTTGCCATATACCCAGAAGAACATGATACCGGCAAGACCTGCACCAAGGGGGCAGATGTAAATGGAAAGGATGTCCATCCAGTCTGACACAATGCCCTGAATACAGATGGATAAAACAACACCGATGATACCAATGATAAGGCAGGAAGGTTTGCGGTTCAAACCGGTTTTTTCCTGAATGGTTGCAATCGGTGCTTCGTATAAATTCAGCAATGACGAAAGTCCTGCGGAAAATACTGCGATAAAGAAGATGATTGCAACGATTTTTCCTCCGGGCATTGATTTAAATAAGCTTGGAAGGAAGATAAACATAAGTCCCGGACCGCCTTGGTCTAACTGTGCGCCGGTTGTTGCCATAGCCGGAATGATAACTAAGGCTGCAAGCATGGCGGCAATGGTATCAAACAAAGCAACACGGGCCGCAGATGCAGGGATATCTTCACTGTCCGGCAGATAGGAGCCATAGATTAAGGTTCCGTTTCCTGCAACGGATAATGAGAAAAATGCCTGTCCCAGTGCAAATATCCATGTTTCCGGATTTGCCAGAACCGAAGGCTCTACCCGGAAAATATATTTGTATCCATCTATGGCACCCGGCTGGCAGGCAGCATAGATTGCAAGAATTAAAAACAGTATAAAAAATACAGGCATCATAATCTTGTTTGCCTTCTCGATACCATTTCCGACACCGAACATCAATATAACGATTGCGATAATAAGTGCAATCACCTGCCATGTATTGTTTCCGAACGCAGATGCCATGCTGCCAAAGGAAGCGCCGAATCCATCAATGTTTTCCGGTGCAAGTGTGCTGCCGGTAAAGGTACCGATCATATATTTTAAAATCCATCCCATAACAACGGTATATCCGATTGCCATGGCAAGGGAGCCAATAACCGGGATGAATCCCAGTGTTTCTCCGATTTTTCTTTTGCCTCTTGATTCGCAGGCATCACCAAATGCGTCGATAGGACCGGCTTTCGTGCCGCGTCCGAAGCTCATTTCACCGATAACACCGGTGGATGCAATTAATACTACAAAGATAAAATATGGGATTAAATAAGAGCCGCCTCCGTAGAGGGATACTCGGGTTGGAAACATCCAGATGTTACCCATGCCCACAGCAGATCCGATACAGGCAAGGACAAATCCCAGTCGATTTGAAAATGATTCTCGATTGTTCATAAATTTAAATTCTCTTTCTTTTTGATATAGAAACTACTATATAACATAAATGAAGAAAAGTAAAACAAAAATGATTAAACAATGAAAAGTCGGCAAAAATAAAATGAGAAAAATTTTTCAATAATGAAAATCTCCTTGACAGATACCCCGTATGGGTATATACTCGCCCTCGGACAGATACCCTATAGGGGTATCAATAGCGTAAGGAGGTTAGCTATGGGAGACAATGGAAAAGAGCCGGAAGAAAATAAAGAATGTTGTTCCTGTTGTTCGGGAAAGCATAAGGATAGAGATGAGAAAGAATATAAAGACCTGATGAATCGTTTAAAAAGAATTGAAGGACAGGTCAGAGGTGTTGAAGGGATGCTTGAAAAAAATGCATATTGTACAGATATTTTGATACAGGTATCAGCAATTAATTCAGCATTGAACAGCTTTAACAAGGCACTTCTCGCAAATCATATGAGAACCTGTGTTGCAGACAATATCAGAGAAGGACATGATGAGGTGATTGATGAGCTTGTTGTTACCCTTCAGAAGCTTATGAGGTAGGTGATTGAGATGGAACAATATAATGTTACAGGTATGAGTTGTGCTGCCTGCCAGACAAGAGTCGAGAAGGCAGTGAATGCGGTAGACGGTGTGGACAGCTGTGCAGTAAGCCTGCTTACAAATTCTATGGGAGTGGAAGGAACTGCTTCTCCGGAGGCGATTATTCAGGCTGTGGAAAATGCCGGTTATGGAGCAATCTTGAAATCAGCGGGTGGTAACAGTGCAAAAAACGGTGGGATGGAAGATTCCCTGAAGGACACAGAGACTCCTAAGATGAAGAAGCGTCTGATTGCGTCCGTTATTTTATTAATTCCCCTTATGTATGTTTCTATGGGACATATGATGTGGAACTGGCCGCTTCCGGGATTTTTGGACGGCAATCATGTAGCCATGGGATTGTATGAGCTGCTGCTTGCCGGACTTATTATGGTGGTAAACCAAAAGTTCTTTATCAGTGGCTTTAAGGGTTTGATAAATCGTTCTCCTAATATGGACACGCTGGTTGCTCTTGGAGCGACAGCTTCATATGGTTATAGTATATATGCATTGTTTGCAATGACTGCAAGGGTTCTTGAGGGTGACATGAATCAGGTTATGTACTATATGGATCAGTTTTATTTTGAATCCGCAGCCATGATTCTTACTCTTATTACAGTTGGTAAGATGTTAGAGGCAAAATCGAAAGGCAAGACAACGGATGCATTGAAGTCTCTTATGAAGCTGGCTCCGCAGACAGCAGTGATATTAGAGGATGGAGAGGAGAAAACGGTATCTATCGACACGGTTAAGCTTGGAGACCGGTTTGTGGTTCGTCCGGGAGACAGTATTCCGGTGGACGGAATTGTAATGGAGGGACAAAGTGCGGTAAATGAATCTGCCCTTACCGGAGAAAGCATTCCGGTGGAAAAACAGGTTGGAGACAGTGTATCAGCGGCAACCATTAATACGTCCGGATATATGGTGTGCGAGGCAAGCCGTGTTGGCGAGGATACAACCCTTGCGGGAATCATACGGATGGTCAGTGATGCGGCAGCAACAAAGGCACCTATTGCAAAAATTGCAGATAAGGTATCCGGAGTATTTGTTCCGGTGGTTATTATCATTTCTATCATTACTTTTGTAGTATGGATGTTGGTAGGTCAGACGGTAGGTTATGCAATTGCAAGAGCAGTATCGGTTCTCGTTATAAGCTGTCCTTGTGCCCTTGGTCTGGCAACTCCGGTAGCCATTATGGTAGGAAATGGAGTTTCTGCAAAAGAAGGAATTTTATTTAAGACGGCAGCTTCTCTTGAACAGGCAGGAAAGACCGGCATTGTTGCTCTTGATAAGACAGGGACCATTACAACCGGAATGATGCAGGTTACCGATGTTGTATCGACAGATGGCTGCCACCGGGAGGAGCTTCTTAAGATTGCATATGCCCTTGAGGTTAAGAGCGAGCATCCGATTTCAAAGGCAATCATTGAATATGGGGAACAGAATCAGGTAGAGCTTTTGGAAACCGAAGAATTTGAAGCGGTATCCGGTAACGGGTTGCAGGCAAAGCTTCAGGATATGCAGATTGCCGGAGGAAATGCAGCATTTATTTCCGGGGTAGTCGGAGTAAGTGAAAAAATACTGGATACTATGATTGCAGAGCTTGCCGGGCAGGGAAAAACTCCGATTTTCTTTGCTAAGAATCAGAGACTCCTTGGAATTATAGCCGTTGCGGACACGATGAAGGAGGATTCGGCAGAAGCCATAGCAGAGCTTAAGGGAATGGGAATTCATGTAGTGATGCTTACCGGTGATAACGAAATTACAGCAAATGCCATTGCAATGCAGGCAGGCGTGGATGAGGTAATTGCAGAGGTTAAACCGGATGGAAAAGAAGCAGTGATCAAGGAGCTTAAGAATCACGGAAAGGTTGCCATGGTTGGTGATGGAATTAATGATGCTCCGGCACTGACCCGTGCTGATCTTGGAATTGCAATCGGTGCCGGAACGGATATCGCCATTGATGCAGCAGATATCGTTTTGATGAAAAGCAGTATTAAAGATGTGGCAGCGGCGATTCGAATCTCCAGAGCAACTATTAAAAATATTCATGAGAATCTGTTCTGGGCATTTTTCTACAATGTAATTGGAATTCCTCTGGCTGCGGGATGTTATGTGAAGGCATTTGGATGGACACTGAATCCGATGTTTGGAGCCGCTGCTATGGGATTATCCAGCTTTTGTGTTGTATCCAATGCCCTTCGGTTGAATCTTGTGAAGGTTTATAACAGCAAAAAGGATAAATCAATTAAAAATCCCGTAAAAGGGATTTTAATACAAAAAAAAGAAAATAAGGAAACAGGAAAGGAAGACAAAGAAATGAAGATTACAGTAAATGGAATGATGTGTGGACATTGTGAGGCTCACGTAAAGAAGGCACTTGAGGCAATTGACGGAATTGAGACAGTAACCGCTTCTCATGAAGAAAATCTTGTTACAATTACAAAAAACAAGGATGTTGATGAGGCACTTATTAAGGCTGCTGTAGAGGAAGCCGGATATGAGTACAAGGGAATTTTGGAGGCGTAATACAAAAGAAATCAGTAACGGAGGAGAAAGATATGGAGTTGAAAGAGTCTGACATGTCGGTAGACTGCTCTTACAAACTCCATTGACACAGTAGGAATATAAGTGTAGTATTATGCCAAATTATTTTGCGGTAATAAAGGAGCATACACATGAATTCAAAGAATGCATTTATAGAATTTGAAGAAGACCAAAAGGAATGTTTTCCGGAGATATATGAATTGAATATTATCAGTGGAGGCTGTCATATCTATGGATATATGCTGACACCGGATAAAAGAATAGAAGGCCCATATCCAACAATCATCATGTCCCATGGATTTCCGGGATATACTACCAATAACGATTTGGAGCATGCCCTGATGCGGATGGGATGTGTTGTGATACATATGAACCACAGAGGTGCATGGGGTAGTGAGGGAAACTACCTTTTTACCAATTTAAAGGACGACCTTGTAGCGATTGCAAAATGGGCGCATAATCCGGCAATTGCAGACCAGTATCATATAGACAGGGACAATATTTTTCTGGTTGGTCACAGTATGGGTGGTCAGACGGTATTAAATGCAGCAAAGGAGTTATCCTTTATTAAGGGTGTTGTAGCCATGGCAGCTTACGATATTGGTGCCGCCTTCCGTTACAAAATGGAAAAAGACCTGTTCCTGATGATAGAGACAGAGGGTCAGTGTCTTAAGATGAATTCTGCCAGTGAGGTTTATGAAAATGCGCTTTTGAATCAGCAGGAGTTAAGTGTATTGAACCGATATGAGGAATTAGTAAACCGCAATGTGCTTTTGGTGGAAGCTTCCTTTGATACCATTGCTCCCCCGGATAAGATGTTAAAGCCGTTGGCGGTAAAGCTTGAGGAAGCAAATGGAAATATCCGGTATGAGACCATACCGAGCAATCACAGTTTTATCGGTCAGCGTATGAAGCTTACGAATATTGTAGGCCGCTGGATAGAAGAGACGGTAAACGGCTGACAGGAAGAATTGCCCGATAATGTTGCAAAAGAATTAAAAAAAGTAAGTATTTGGCGGTTTTTTAATAAAATACTTGCCAGAATGAATAAATATGCATAAAATACAAATGTTAGGAAATGCATGGATGCTAAAGATTATGCAAATAAACAAAGAAAAGGTAGAAATCAATGAAAAAAGTAGTTAAGTTTGGTGGTAGCTCATTGGCAAGCGCAGAACAGTTTAAAAAGGTTGGCGCTATTATTCGCGCAGACGAGAGTCGTGTATATGTTGTACCTTCCGCACCGGGAAAAAGATTTCCGGAGGATACAAAGGTAACGGATATGCTTCTTCATGTATATGAAACTGCAAGTGCAGGGGATGATATTACAGAAGAATTGAAAGCCATTAAGGCAAGATATGATGAAATCATTACCGGCCTTGAGCTGACAGGATTTACTTTAGATAAAGAGTTTGAAGAGATTGAAGCAAATTTAAAGGCGGATCCTCAGGTTGATTATGCGGCATCCCGTGGTGAGTTTTTGAATGGTAAAATTATGGCAGCTTATCTGGATGTAGATTTTATTGATCCTGCTGATGTGATTTTCTTCAATGTAGAAGGTAATTTGAATACTTACAAGACAGAAAAACTTATGTCTGCAAGACTGGCAGAAAGTAAACGTGCAGTTATTCCGGGATTTTACGGTACGGGAAAAGATGGAAGGATCAAGACATTTTCAAGAGGTGGTTCTGATGTGACCGGTTCTCTTGTTGCACAGGCAAGCCGTGCGGATGTATATGAGAACTGGACGGATGTATCAGGCTTCCTTGTAACAGATCCTCGTATTGTTCCGAATCCAAAGCCAATTAAATATATTACGTATCGTGAGCTTCGAGAGCTTTCTTACATGGGAGCATCCGTTCTTCATGAGGATGCAATCTTCCCGGTTCGTCATTGCGGTATTCCAATTAATATTCGTAATACAAATGCACCGGAGGATGTTGGTACATGGATTGTAGAAAGTACCTGCCAGAAGCAGGATTATGTTGTAACCGGTATTGCAGGTAAGAAGGATTTTTGTACAATCTTTATTTCAAAGGCAATGATGAATTCAGAAATCGGATTCGGCAGAAAGGTACTTCAGGCATTTGAAGAGAATGATATTTCTTTCGAACATATGCCATCCGGAATTGATACAATGACAATTGTTGTTCATGAGGATGAATTTATGGACAAGGAGCAGCAGGTTGTATCTACCATTCATCGTCTTGCTGAGCCGGACTCTGTAGAAATCGAATCAGGTCTTGCCTTGATTGCTGTAGTTGGTCGTGGCATGAAGTCTGCAAGTGGTACAGCAGGTAAATTATTCACAGCACTTGCACATAAGGGCATTAATATTAAGATGATCGATCAGGGTTCTTCTGAGTTGAATATCATCATTGGTGTTCAGAACCGTGATTTTGAAAGCGCAATTGATGCCATTTATCATACATTTATTAAGGATTGAGAAGAAAGAGCGTTTTATAACAATCTTTGAGGGAAGAAAGAGGTACCGGATATCAACAGGGTTGATATCCGGCACCTCTTTTTTAATATCCGGTTAAAAAAATGTAACCTTTCCGGTTCCTGATTCGTTATGTTTATGTAGGGACCTTACAAAGAAATGAAATGAGGAGAAACTCATGAATAACACAATAGAAGGGCTGATGAAGGAGTATCAGACGAATCTTTTCGTTACGGCATTTAATATATGTAAAAATGCGGAGGATGCGAAGGATGTCGTTCAGGATACATTCATTGCCTATATGACATCCAATCAGAAGTTTAATGATGAAGGACATATCAGGGCGTGGTTGTTCCGTGTTGCCATTAACAAGGCAAAGGACTTTAACAAATCATTTTGGAAAAGAAACCGGATGCCTCTTGAAGATTATATGGAGACCTTGCCATTTGAAACAAAAGAAGACAGCAGTCTGTTTGAGGCAGTTTTGAATCTGCCGGAAAAATACAGAGTTGTAATTCATTTGTTTTATTATGAGGATATGTCAATAAAAGAAATTTCAGGCGTTATGAGAATCAGTGAGAGTAATGTAAAAGTGAGATTATCAAGAGGTCGTAAGCTTCTGAAGGATGTTTTAATGGAGGAATGGGAAGATGACGAATAAAGAAAAATATAAGAAGGCATTTAATGTATTAGCATCTTCCGAACCAATATCTTTGGAGGTAAATGCTATGAAAAATAAAAAAAGAAAGTTATCAGGAAATATTGCCGCTGCTGTTGCCATTTGTGTTTTGCTGGTCGGTGGGGGAACGGGAGTATACGCTGCCGCAAAGTATTTAGGTGTGAAGGATTTTGCTGACCGTTCCGGTATGAAGCTTCCGGAAACTGCCACGGAAGAGATACAAAAGGATATTGATGTGACACAAAGTGAAAATAATACCATTTTTGAAAGCTCGGTAAAGGAAGCCTTGTGTGACAGTGAATCTATTATGTTGGTGTACGAGGTTCATGCCAAAGAGGCGAATCAATATTTGTTTGTGCCGGAGGATGCATTGCCAACAGATTCCGTGCAGGATATAGGATATGCGGAAGATAAGTCTATCGGGGACTATGCCGCAGAGAAAAACCTTACTATTGTTTATATCGGTGGTGGAATCTCAAACAGAGATGAATTGGGAATTGCAGAGGCATCTATGGATTTCGTTTCAGCAGGTGATGATGTGATGGATGTATTTGTGCATTGCGGAGTGACGGAAACCGCCCAAACAAGAGATATAAATGTTGTTGCCACGGGAAGAATAGATGGACAGGAGGATGTTATGAGCCTTGAGTCAACCTTCCAATTGCAGGATATGTCAACTACAACTACGACGGAATATGCCTGTGGTGAGAATATGTCTCAGGGAGATTTTTATGAGATACAAAGGGCACAGGTGGTTCAGACAGATATAGGAACCTATGTGGACATTTATTATAGAAATGACCGGCTGGAAAATCCGGACGATGGATTGACCTTTAGTGTTGTAGACCGGGATGGAAATGAATTACAGTCCATGGGAGGCTCCGGCGAGGAAGTAGTAGATAATAATGATTGTAAAACCAGATGTATGCTGGAAAAATGTGAAATCGGAGAAACCCTATATATTAAGGCATTTGATTGTAATGAAAAAAATGTGTACGGCATTTTTGAACTTCATATGGTAGAAGAATAAAGATTTGTTTCTCAAAATAATCTGAAAGAGGTGTCAGTGTACCGGTAGATTGGTAACAGGCACCTCTTTTCTAATGGAAAAATATATTTATTTTTCAAAAATCGTGATTTTTGAAACTTTTTGTGTTACAGTATCGTCTAATTTACAGAACGCGTTAAAAAGAATATTTAATAGATAATCGCGATTTTAAATTCTGCAGAAGTGATATAGGATTTCACAAATGTTTAAGAAGGCTTAAGCTGGGAAGGAGGATAAGATGATTCATCAAAAGAGAATACAGAAACGGGTAGAGGAAGAGATTACCCGTTCTTATGAGATGATGTACCGTCTGGCATATTCTTATGTATATAATCCGGATGATGCCATGGATATTGTTCAGGAGAGTGCATATAAGGCAATTCGATATGCAGATCAGGTACAGAATGAAAAGTATATAAAGACATGGCTGTGTAAGATTGTAATAAATATGTCATTGGATTATTTAAAAACGAATCAAAGGGAGGTGCCTGTTGATCAATTATATGAAAGAGATGAGCCTATGACAGAGGATACATATGAAGATTTTGATACCATAAGAGCGTTGAATATATTGGAAGAAAAGGAAAAGACGGTTGTGATTCTCCGGTTTTTTGAAAGTCGGAAGCTGGAAGAAATCGCAGTCATTATGGAGGAAAATCAAAATACGGTTAAAACCTGGTTATACAGAGCCCTGAAAAAATTAAGGGTAGAACTGGAAAAGGCATAGAAAGGAATGGTGAATTATGAAGCAGGATAGATTAGAACAATTAAAATCAGCATATGACTGGATTGAGATTCCGGAAGAACTGGAATCAAAGGTTAAAAAATCCATAGAACAGGCAAAGTTTGACAGTATTACAGCTTCCAACCCGCGTAAAAATAAATTTACATGGCGGGGAATTGTGGGAACCGGAGCTGTTGCAGCAATGCTTGCATTTGTGATTACTGTAAATTGTAACAGTGAAATTGCTTATGCAATGAAGGATATTCCCGTAATCGGAGCTGTTGTGGATGTTATAACATTTTCCCGATTCCAACAGCAGGATAAGGATATGAGTGCAGACGTCAAGACCCCTCAGGTAACTGTAGAAAACGGTGGCACCGGTGTAGATGAGATGAATCAGAAAATCCAGCAGTACACAGATGAAATTATCAAGCAATATCAGGAGGACGTGAAAGCTACAAATGGCGAAGGCTATGAAACAGTTACTACAGATTATGAAGTGGTGACGGATAATGACAGTCTGTTCTCTTTGCGAATGAACACAACTGTAGCATTGAACACATCGGGAGTTACGATCAAGATTTATCATCTGGATAAGGAAACCGGTAAATTGATTACTCTTCCAGATTTCTTTAAGGAAAACAGTGATTATAAAACCATTATTTCAGATGAAATAAAAAGGCAGATGCGGGAACAGATGGCGGCAGATAAAGATAATGTTACTTATTTTCTGGATGATGCTGATGTGCCGGATTGGAAATGGACCGGAATCACGGATGACGCTAATTTCTATATCAATAAAGACGGAAATCTGGTCTTTGTTTTTGATAAATATGAAGTGGCACCGGGTTATATGGGTGTTTGCGAATTTGAAATTCCATCCTCTTTGGTAAAGGACATTTTAAAGCCGCAATACCAGTCATAGAAAGACAGGGAGACATTTTGCCTCTGAAAAAGATGAAAGATTCCCCATCGGCGTTTGGCTGATGGGGAATTTTAAGCTGCTGTAAACAGGAAGTTGCGGGGATAACTGATTACTATACCGTGAAGAAACATTCTCTTGAAAATCAAGGGCATATGTCATATAGTTATGTATGGGGTTTGAAATTTTTTGAATATGATATTGACGGAGAATCGTATGAAAAATATAATTTTTACAGACAGACAGACAGACAGACAGACAGACAGACAGACAGACAGACAGACAGACAGACAGACAGACAGACAGACAGAACGATAGCATTGTAGCTTTCGTTTTATTTTTGTGGATAGATTTAATGAAAAAACACAGGGTAAGAGTCGCATGATAAATATGCGGCTCTTATCCTGTGTTTTTTGTTATGGTGATGAGAAAAATGCACGTATTTATGAGGTGCATTTGACGACTGCTAATCTGAGAGAGATTCGCAGAGTGTAACTCGTCTCCATATGACTGGATTTTGTGAAAGGAACTTATAGGAAGCTCCGGGTCGAATCAGTTACATATTTTAAAAGGGCTAATAAATGATAGGAGGGATGTCTATAACCTTAAGAAGGGTACCACTTACTATGTACGAGTCAGAGCCTACAAGGCAGATTCTGTCGGGATGAAGGTTTATGGCAAGTACAATGCAGACAAAGGAAAAAATAAAAGGAGAACATGATATGAGAAGAAAATTTCTTGCAGGATTAATGATGTTATCAATGACGGCATCCTTATTTTCAAA
Organism: uncultured Lachnospiraceae bacterium; assembly: GCA_934294885.1. Classification (GTDB taxonomy): domain Bacteria; phylum Bacillota; class Clostridia; order Lachnospirales; family Lachnospiraceae; genus CAG-590. Next base: position 20,843 of record CAKRAK010000032.1, read on the forward strand.
TACTGGCTATACATTTGTAAATGCTGCTGAATATGAGACAAATGTAACTACTTCCGCAGAAGCAGAGGATGAAGTGGCTGCTACGGAGGAAGTAACTACCGAAGATGCAATTACAGAAACTGAATCAACGGAAGCAGTTCTAACAGAGGCTTCAACCAAGGAAGAGGATAATGTGGATTCTATTGAGGAAGAATTATATGATACATCTGAAGATGCAGATTCCGGACAATATGAAACTTGGTCATGGTCATTAGATGAAGATGGTGTGTTGCTTGTAGATGGAGTTGTTAGAAAACTAGATGTTAATTGGCCATGGTATAGTAATCGTTCCAAAATAAAAACGGTTAAAGTAACCGGGTCAGGAGAAGGCGTCTTAAATGGCATGTTTTCAGACTGTGAAAATGTGAGTGCTATAGATTTGAGTAACTTTGATACCCAAAATGTTACTAGCATAAATGGGATGTTTTTTGGCTGTAAAAATTTAGGTGCCATAGATTTAAGTAACTTTGATACCAGAAATGTTACCAATATGAGTTTTATGTTTAGTGGTTGTGAAAATTTAAGTACCATAGATTTAAGTAATCTTGATACCAGAAATGTTACCGATATGAACGGTATATTTTCAGGCTGTAAAAAAGTAAGTAGTATAGATGTAAGTAATTTTAATACCGGAAATGTTACCAATATGAGCAGTATGTTTTCAGGCTGTGAAAACTTAAGTAGTGTGGATGTAAGCAATTTTGATACAAGAAATGTTGGTAATATGTCTCAAATGTTTTATGACTGTGTAAGCTTAAGCATTCTGGATTTAAGTAACTTTAATACTGAAAACGTTACTGACATGAGTGGTATGTTTTTTGGTTGTAAAAACTTAAGCAGTGTGGATGTAAGCAAGTTTGATACCGGCAATGTTGGTGATATGTCTCAGATGTTTTTAGGTTGTGAAAACTTAAGTGATTTAGATTTAAGTAACTTTAGTACGAAAAATGTTACCAATATGGAATGTATGTTTTATGACTGTGTAAACTTAAACAATATAGTTGTAAGTAAGTTTAATACCAGCAATGTTACAGATATGAGTGGTATGTTTTCAGGCTGCAGTAGTATAAGCAGTTTGGATGTAAGTAAATTTGATACCAGCAATGTTACAGATATGGGTGGTATGTTTTCAGGCTGTAGTAGTATAAGCAGTTTGGATGTAAGTAAATTTGATACCAGCAATGTTACAGATATGGGTTCAATGTTTTCAGGTTGTGGAAATTTAAGCAGTGTGGATGTAAGTAAATTTGATACCGGAAACGTTATTGACATGGGAGGTATGTTTTCTGATTGTGGTAGCATAAGCAATGTGGATGTAAGTAATTTTGATACGAGAAATGTTACTAATATGGCTGCTATGTTTTCAAGTTGTAAAAATTTAAGTAATGTGGATGTAAGTGACTTTGATACCAGTAATGTTACAGATATGGGTTCAATGTTTTCAGGTTGTGGAAATTTAAGCAGTATAGATGTAAGTAAGTTTAATACCCAAAAAGTTACGAGCATGAATGAAATGTTTTATGGCTGTGAAAAATTAAACAGTATTAATGTAGAGGGATTTGATACTAGCAATGTTACAGATATGAGCAGTATGTTTGAAGGTTGTAAAAACGTAAGTAGTATAGATGTGGGAGGATTTAATACCAGAAATGTTACCGATATGCGCTTTATGTTTTTAAACTGTGAAAATTTAAGCAGTTTAGATGTAAGTAATTTTAACACGGGAAATGTTACCAATATGATCTCTATGTTTGAAAGTTGTAAAAACTTAAGCAGTATAGATGTAGGAGAATTTGATACCAGTAATGTTACAGATATGAGCTTTATGTTTATGAACTGTAACGCCTTAACCAGTTTGGATTTAAGTAATTTCAATCTCGGCAAAGTTACTTCCGGTAGTTATATGTTTACAGGTTGTAATAGTTTAACAGAAATGAAAGCACCATATAATATTTCATTAAATATAGAATTTCCTACTGTTGTAGGATACATGTGGATTGATGAGGATAATAATGAAGTTAGTGTAATGCGGCTAAATTGTCCAACTGCAATTACATATCAACGAAAACCAATCTCTTACACCATCCATTTTGATAAAAACACTGCAACCTCCGGTTCTATGAAGCGTGTATATCCGAAGTATGGTAGAAACTATCGATTACCGGCATGCGGATTTAAGAAACCGGGCTATACCTTTGCCGGATGGAATACCAGAAAAGATGGTAAGGGAACCACTTACAAAAATCAGAGTAACGTAAAGAACTTAACTACAACAAACGGAAAAGTGATCGTACTTTATGCACAGTGGAGAAAGATTTCATTGTCTACTCCTGCAAAACCAACCCTTGGCAATTATGCAGCAGGTCGATTAACCGTAAC
>CAKRAK010000033.1 GCA_934294885.1 uncultured Lachnospiraceae bacterium
GCATGGAGCTGACAAGTACTAATCGGTCGAAGGCTTAACTTTAAAAGTTTGCAAGCCCGATATGTGGAAAGATGTAAAAATCTTTGTATGAAGTTCTGAAGGTACATGATATATGTGCTTTGACAGATTACCTGTAATATGGTAGTCTTTGTCTTTATAATCCCTGATAGCTCAATGGTAGAGCACACGGCTGTTAACCGTGGTGTTGTAGGTTCGAGCCCTACTCGGGGAGTTATACGGCGAGTTAGCCAAGTGGTAAGGCAGAGGTCTGCAACACCTTCACCGCCGGTTCAAATCCGGCACTCGCCTCTTGTAGAAGAAATCCTTTTTGGGTTTCTTTTTTTGTATAAACAAATATAAATTCGTTCATCCTATAAAAAAGGAGAGAATTTATATGAATCGTTGTAAGTACAGGGAAATTGGATGGATTATAATTGGAACGATATTATATGCTTTTGGAATTTCTGTATTTTTAGATCCAAATGAAATTGCACCGGGAGGATTTATTGGGATTTCCGTAATTTTAAGTCATACGATTGGCTTATACACGGGAACCTGGTATTTATTATTGAACATTCCTGTTATTTTACTTGGAAGAAGAGCTTTTGGGAATAAATTTATTGTAAAAACTGCTTTTGTAATTATATTGAATTCAATGTTAACCAATATGTTTGGAAAGATAGATGCGATTACAGATGATTTGTTTCTGGCATCTGTTGCAGGCAGCTTGTTAATAGGTACGGGATTGGGATTTATATTAAAAACAGGGGCGACAACAGGTGGTGTCGATATCATTATACGATTTATTCGTATAAAGCATCCGGAGTTAAAAATCAGTACTTTATTTGTAATCATTGATACAATAATCGTTACGGTTTCCGGTATTGTTTTTAAAGATTTTAACATTGCTATGTTTGCTTTTATTACGGCTGTATTAAATGGAAGAGTGATGGATTATATTCTTTATGGCAGTGATGAGGCAAGACTGGTATACATTATCTCGGATGTGCCGGAAAAAGTATTAAAACGTGTTTTAAGTGAAATGGAAGCAGGTGCTACTTTATTGTCCGGGCAAGGAGCATATAGTAACAAAAATAAAAAAATTATTATGTGCGTGGTAAAAAAGAGAAAATCTATTTTGCTTCAGACGATTGTGAAGGAAGAGGATAAAAATGCATTTATAATTATCACAAGTGCAAATGAAATATATGGAGAGGGATACAAAAATATAGATCAAACAGGTAAATGAAAAAACATAATCCGTGTTTTTCATTTTTTGCTTTTTTTGAGATATTTTGATATAATGAGCTTGAAGTATATGCTATAACAATTATTGAACTAATCACTGTAAAATATGATATAAACATTAGAGGAAAAGGACATAAAATGGATGAATCCATATTAAGTGAATTAATGAAATATAATACGAATAGTCTTTATCCATGGCATATGCCTGGACACAAAAGACGTTTACAGACGATATTTCCGGAAATCGTTGAAAATCCTTTTTCTATCGACATGACGGAAATAGAGGGTTTGGATGAGTTTCATCATCCCGACGGTATCATAAAGGCAGCATTTGAAAAGGCTGCCGGGATATATGGTTCGGATGAAAGCTTTTATCTTGTAAATGGGTCAACTTGTGGAATTTTAGCGGCAATTTCATCTGTTTGCAAGCAGGGAGATGAGATTATTGTTGCCAGAAACTGTCATATCAGTGTGTATCATGCAATACGTCTGTTGCAGCTGCGTCCTATTTACATAATGCCGGAGTGGAATGAGAATCTTCAGATTATGGGTGGAGTCAAACCGGAGCAGGTAAAAAAAGCACTACAGTCTAATCCCCAGGCAAAGGCGGTAATGATTGTTTCTCCTACTTATGAGGGAATTGTAAGCGATGTGGAAAAAATAGCCAAAATCGTACACAAATATAAGAAACCGTTAATTGTAGATGAAGCACATGGGGCACATTTTGAGTATATGGTAAATGTCAATGAGGCAATTTCAAATACGAATTATAAAGAATTGCCGTTACCGGCAATCAGACAATCAGCGGATATCGTGATAGAAAGCCTTCATAAGACATTGCCGGCTATGACACAATGTGCAATTCTCCATCTGAAAAGTGATTTCATTAACTCAAAAAGGCTTCGGGAATTTCTTTCCATATATCAAAGTACATCTCCGTCTTATGTATTTATGGCAACAATGGAAGCCTGTATTGACAAGATGGATCGGGAAAGAGACGGATTGTTTATAATATATAAAGAGTTATTGTTCTCTTATAGGAAAAAGCTAAGCCAGTTACAGCATATTCACTTGATTCAGTATTCTGATTTTAAAAAATACGGTGCACAATCCTATGACATCGGTAAACTTGTTTTTTCAGTGAGAAATTGTGGAATCAAGACAGAACAGGGTGTCGAATTCTTTACCGGGAAAATGTTAGAAAGGATGCTTTATGACGAATATGGACAGGTTATAGAGATGGCATCGGACAGCTATGTGATTCTTATGACCTCGATTGCAGACACGAAAGAAGCATTTGAATTGTTATATGAGGCAATGTCATTGATAGATGATAAGTTAATTGATTTATCGGAATATGTCGATATAAATAACGGAAACAGTATTTGCTATGATTCGATTCCGGAATATAAAATGGATATTGGAAAAGCAAGTGAAGCAGAGCAGTGTAAGATAAATTTAAAGGATGCTGCCGGAAAAATCAGCGGTGATTATATTTATGTATATCCGCCTGGAATTCCGGTTGTAACACCGGGTGAAGTGTTATCGGAAAGTATTATTTCAGGTATACTAAAAAGCATAGAAAACGGATTAAACGTAAAGGGCGTTGATATACCCGGATATGGTAAGGATATCGACTATGTAAAAGTATCTGTATTAAATCATAAAAAAAGTGGCGTGAAGAAAAAACTATTTTACCGAAGATAGGGGATAAATGTGAAAGAAATCTTTATAACAATGGAAGGACCGGATGGTTCCGGTAAAACAACTCAGATTGAGTTACTAAAAGAATACTTGGAAAAAAAAGGATATGATATCTTAATTACAAGAGAACCGGGTGGAACTGCAATCAGTGAAGCAATCCGTAAAATCATTCTTAATCCGGAATTTGAAGAAATGAGTCATATGACGGAGTTGCTTTTATATGCATCAGCAAGAGCACAGCTGGTAAACCAGGTCATCAAGCCTGCTTTGGAAGCCGGAAAGGCAGTGATATGTGATCGTTTTGTGGAGTCTTCAGCTGTCTATCAGGGAATCGGAAGAGGACTTGGAGTGGAGACAGTCTATGAGGTAAACAGCTACGCACTGGGAGATGTGAAGCCTAAGCTTACCATTTTTATGGACTTGGATGCGGAGGAAGGCATCCGAAGAAAGAAAAACCAAACAGAGTTAGACCGTATGGAAAAGGAAGATTTAAGCTTCCACAAAAGAGTAGTAGATGGATACCGGCAGTTAGCCCAGTTATATCCGGAACGGATTGTTTCCATTAATGCTACATTGCCAATCAAAGAAATTCATAGTATGATAATTAATGAGGTTGAGAACAGATTTTTTAAGTAAAAGCGGGGGATTGTCATGGATTTTATGGATATGAAAGTAAGTCAGTTAACCGGACAAATGCCAATTGAAAATCAGACACAGACACCGAAGGATACAGAGGCATTTAAGTTTACTTTAATCAGTCATATTGAAAATAGTGAGTTAAAGGACAAGCTCTCCGGCTTAATGAAGGATATAGAGGAACAGGGAAAGAAGATTGCCGAGCATATGGATATTAAAGATATGAAACGTTATCGTATGCTGGTTAAGGAATTTATGAATGAAATAACTGCCAACTCCCATGAATTTTCCAGAGAAAACTTTTTGGATCGAAAGGGACGTCACAGAGTGTATGGAATTGTGAAGGAAGTGGATAAATCATTAGATGATCTTGCGGCAGAGCTTTTAAAGGATGAAAAAGATAATCTGGCGATTTTAGGGAAAATTGATGATATCCGGGGAATGTTGTTGGATATTTCAACCTGAATGAAATAGAAGGATGAGGTGGTTTCTATGGCAAATTATAGTGATATTGTAGGACATGAGGATATTGTAAAGCATTTTAAAAGCAGTATAGAGCTTGGAAAAGTATCCCATGCATACATATTGAATGGAGAAAAGGGTGTAGGTAAAAAGACCCTTGCTTTTGTTGTGGCGAAATCATTGCAGTGTGAAACGGGAGAGCCTGATCCATGTGGAAGATGTAAGTCCTGCCTACAGGCAGAAAGCGGAAATCAGCCGGATATTATATGGGTAAATCATGAAAAACCTAATGTAATTTCTGTGGATGAAATAAGAGAGCAGATTGTAAACGATGTAAGCCTTAAGCCATACAGCAGCCGGTATAAGATTTATATTATTCCGGATGCACAGCTTATGAATCCCGCAGCCCAGAATGCAATTTTAAAAACTTTGGAGGAACCGCCGGAGTATGCAATTATTATTCTTCTTACTTCAAATATTGATAAAATTCTGCCTACAATCATCAGTCGTTGTCTGGTATTGAATTTCCAGCCCATTGAGAATATGGATGTTATAGAATATCTGGTAACGAATTTGCAGGTTGAATCATCAAAGGCTAAGTTTTGTGCGGATTTTGCACAGGGTAATCTGGGAAAAGCAGTTCGACTGGCAATATCTCCCGATTATAACGAGTTGAAGGAGGACAGTATCAGATTACTCAGCCACATACAGGATATGGATATTGATGATATTATCCGTGCAGTTAAGAGCATGGGAAAATACAAATTAGATATTACGGATTACATTGACATTATGACAATGTGGTTTAGAGACATTTTGATGGTTAAAATATCAAATTCTCCTAACAAGGCAATATTTAAAAATGAATATTCTGTTATGAAAAAGCAGGCAAGTAAGGTTTCATATGAGGGAATCGAGCGGATATTGGAAGCAATGGAAAAACTAAAAATACGACTGGAAGCAAATGTTAATTTTGATATTGCAATGGAATTAATGTTGCTCACAATAAAGGAGAACTTAAAATGATAGAAGTGATAGGTGTTCGTTTCAGAAAAAACGGAAAAATATATTTCTTTGCACCGAATCATATTGATTTGGATTGCGGAGATGCAGTTATTGTTGAGACCGCGAGAGGTGTAGAATACGGAAAGGTTGTGCTTGGTAAGCGGGAAATTGAAGATGGAAGTATTACTACAACCTTAAAGCCTGTAATTCGAAAAGCCACAGCGGAAGATGACAAGAAGAATGAAGATAATTTAAGAAAATGTAAAGAAGCTTTTGATATCTGTCTTCAAAAAATTGAAAAACATAAGTTAGAAATGAAATTAATTGATGTGGAATATACATTTGATAATAACAAGATTCTGTTTTATTTTACGGCAGACGGAAGAATCGATTTCAGAGAGCTTGTAAAGGATCTTGCTGCAGTATTTAAGACGAGAATCGAGTTGCGTCAAATTGGTGTTCGTGATGAGACAAAAATAAAAGGCGGCATTGGAATTTGTGGAAGAGAGTTGTGCTGTCACAGTTATCTATCCGATTTTGTTCCTGTTTCCATTAAGATGGCGAAGGAACAGAATTTGTCCCTGAATCCATCTAAGATATCCGGTGTATGTGGTCGTTTGATGTGCTGTTTGAAAAACGAAGAGGAGACTTATGAATATTTAAATGACAAGCTGCCGAATGTAGGTGATTATGTGAAGACATATGACGGCTTAAGAGGTGAAGTTAGCAGTGTAAGTGTTCTTCGCCAGCTGGTGAAGGTCATTGTGGAACTGGATGACGGAGAAAAGGAAATCAGAGAATATAAAACCAGCGAATTGCGTTTTAAACCAAAAAGAAGAAGAAACAATGACAAAGTAAATGATGCGGAATTAAAGCAACTGGAGGCGCTGGAGAAAAAAGAAGGCGGCTCAAAGATTGATTAACGGAAGGTTCATAAATGATAAAGGATGATGAACGAATCGATGATTTACAATGCAGGGGATATAAAATTATTCAGAAGCCGAAAGGCTTCTGTTTTGGTATGGATGCAGTTTTATTATCGGATTTTGCAAAAGTAAAAAAAGGCCGGAATGTATTGGATTTGTGTACCGGTGGAGGAGTCATCCCCCTGTTGCTTGCGGGAAAAACAGAAGCAGGTCAGATACGGGGTTTAGAGATTCAGAAGGAATATGCAGATATGGCACAAAGAAGTATTTTGATGAATCATTTGGAAAACCGGGTTTTTATTGATTGTGGAGATATAAAGGACATAAAAAAATTATATGAACCATTTTCTTTCTCGGTTGTTACGGTTAATCCTCCTTATATGATAGAAAATCATGGTCTGGAAAATGGTTATGAACCAAAAACCATTGCAAGACATGAGGTTTTGCTGACGTTAGAGGATGTAATCGCGGCGGCTTCTTATGTGTTGCCTGAAAAAGGCAGTTTTTATATGGTTCATAAGCCCTTCCGTGTGACAGAAATTATCCGTGTTATGAAGGATTATCATTTGGAACCCAAAAGAATACGGTTTGTGCACCCATATGTAGATAAAGAGCCGAATATGGTACTCATTGAAGGAGTAAAAGGGGGAAAGGAAAGAGTTATCATTGATGCCCCTTTAATTGTATACAAAGAAAAAAATGTATATACAGATGAGATATACAAAATCTATCATATGGAAAGAAGCGATAAAGAGGCTTAGGAAAGGGATAACATGGGAACATTATATATATGTGCAACACCAATTGGTAATTTGGAGGATATGACGCTGCGTACATTAAGGGTATTGAAGGAGGTAGACTTAATTGCGGCAGAGGATACGAGAAATAGTATCAAATTAATGAATCATTTTGAAATAAAAACTCCTATGACCAGTTATCATGAATATAATAAGTACGACAAAGCAAAAATATTAGTGGATAAATTGTTAAGCGGTATGGATATTGCCTTAATCACCGATGCAGGAACGCCTGCAATTTCCGATCCGGGAGAGGAACTGGTAAAACAATGTCATGCAGCGGGAATCACGGTTACTTCGTTACCGGGGCCGTCTGCTTTTGTTACAGCACTTACAATTTCGGGACAAAAAACGAGAAGATTTTGTTTTGAAGCTTTTCTTCCCTATGATAAAAAGGAAAGAAAGGAAATCTTAACGGAACTGAAAAAGGAAACCCGTACCATTATTCTTTATGAGGCACCTCACAAGCTGAAAAAAACCTTACAGGATTTGTATGATGCATTGGGAAATCGTGATATTTCAATTTGTAAGGAGCTTACTAAAAAGCATGAAACAAATTTCAGGACAACCTTATGGGATGCAATTCAGTATTATGAGGAAAATGAACCGAGAGGGGAATATGTGCTTGTATTGGAGGGTGCAGATAAAAAGAAGTTAGTGGAAGAGGATTTGCAGCCATTATTAGACAAAACGGTTACGGAACATATGGAATATTATATGGAATCCGGTATGGATAAAAAGGAAGCAATGAAAGCTGTGGCAAAAGACAGGGGTGTCAGTAAGCGGGATATATACCAGATTTTATTACAGGAAGAGTAACGGAAGTCTATAATTGGAAATGCCGGGTTTGACAAATAAAAGTGTCAGAACCGGCATTTCCTGCTGTTTTCTAAAAATGACCGTGGTTAATTTTTCTGTTTTGTTTTACAAATAATTTTCTGAAGCTCAAATAATTCCAATTGCTGCTGCTTTAAGTAGCTTTCCACATTTGTGATCAGTAAAAAATCTTCTCCCCGGTATGGCTGTGTAAGATTATCCTGTAACAGGTAATCCACCGATACCTGTAGCAGATTTGAAATCTGTACCAGAAGTTCCAGACTGATTCCGGTCATTCCCCGCTCTATATTGCTGATGTGTTGATATGAAAAATTAAGGTGGTTTGCCATTTCCTGTTGTGATATGTTGCAGTTTTTTCGTTTTTCCTTAATTCTTTGACCAATTTGCTGATAATCCAAATTTCCCCCTCCTTTAGAATACAGTAGGATCATTACAAGATTCGGAAGTTATTATGATTGTGTTTTCGTACATGATGTGGTATGTCGAAAATTGTAAGAAACTGTATGTAGTATGCATTGTTAATAAATATAAAACTATTATAACAAAGTATAACAAATAATAAATAATGCAGGGGTTGAAATCACTATGGCTTTACATGAAAAAATAAGGTATTCTCATGGAAAATGCTACGGAAAATAGAAAGCTTTCAGTCTCTTCCACGAACGCTAGAATCCGTTTTAAAAATATTTTTTCTGGCTGTCTCAAAATCACAGGGTCCCAAGTCCAAAAATTCTTTATGAAAATTTATTTCTTTATAGGGTTGGTTTGCTGTAATTTTATAAGCTTCCTTTAATTCGCATATTTCCAGATAACCAACAAAATAGCTTAAGTAATTAGCGGGAGCTTCTAAAACGTAGGTATATAATTCTTTTGCGTAGTAGGATTGAAATCCGTATTTTTCAAACAGCTTTTCCACATCTTCCAGCGTCCAGCTTTTATAATTGACTCCAATGTCTATTAGGGAGCTTAAGGAAAGACTTACAATAGTATCTGCCTGATATAACTCACATAATTTTTCTTTGCCTTTTGGATAATCCAGATAGTGATAGGAGTCTATTTCTGCGTAGGTTGCCCATCCCTCCACATAACCGGGATAATTTAAAAGCTGCCGGATTGGGTCAGGGTTGGAGCTGTTAAAATAAAGGGTCTGATACAGATGACCGGGAAAGCCTTCGTGGGCAAGGGTTGTAAACAAATTATTTTTTTGCGTATTTGTATACAGAGGATTGATATAAATCGTGTTATTGGTATCATTATCAATTGCCGGAATCATAAAAAATGCGGGACTTAAAGAGGCTGCCAGACTTTCTGATACATTTTTCACCTCATAAACCGGCGTTTTTGAAAGTAGAGGATATTGATCCCTTATAAGCAGGGAAAGGGCGGAGAGAATGTTTTTTGGTGAATGATAATAGGAAGGTAACTCCTGATTTACATAGTATGTATAAAGGGATGGATTTTCCAATGCCGTATTTAAAATACTTCCTAATGCCTGGGATAACTGCCCTTCTATTTGTGTGCTAAGTTCGTCCGGTGATTTTGTGGAGCCGGTAGATTGCTTTACCAGCAAAGAATAGTATTCTTTGCCACCGGAAAGGGAGGAAAGGCCATAGGCTGTTTTCTTGTCAGGTAATCCCTCTCGATTTTCCTTTGTAATCGATTTTGTAGAATCCTTCAGATATTGGTATAAATGTTCGTAAGAAGGAACCACATATTTTTTTACATATTTTTCGTTTAGTTTTTTATAATATTTTTTTTCAAAGTCGGAAAAACCGGATATTTTAAGAATTCGTTCATTGAAGGTCTGAATAAAGCTGTTATCACCATTTTCAAAGCCTTTTAACAGTGATTCCATGTTTTGCAGCGTTTTTGGATATATGATTTTATATTTTGAAAGATTTTTTTCTATTTTTATTTCTTCATAACGGATCACATCATCAAAATAATCCGGGATTTGTTTTAATAAAGAAAGATATGTACGGACAGATTCTTTGTCGGAAAGAGGATATTCCCCCATTGTAACGGGAAGATTTGCCTGAATACCGGTAGTAGAGCCTAATAGCTCCTGATAGTAAGGATATTGATTTAGTTGGGAATTTAAAGAAATTGTTTTTTCCAAAAGCTCATAGGTTATAAGTTCTTCGTCGGTTAAGGTATCCCCGGAAAAAGAGATGAGCTTTTCTGACAGCATATCATAGAGGGTTGTCTCTGTGTTTTTATGTTGGGAAGAAAATGTTGTCAAATCAGGAATCAGCTTTGGAATTTCATAGGTCTCCGGTTCATTCAGGGTATAAGCCAGTGTAACGGAATCGGAGGTAACCTCATAACAGAATAAAGAATTGGTGAAGGAGGAAAAATCCTTCGCATTTTCCAAATTCTGCAGCATGGATGTACGATAGCTTGTGTTTACAGCCGGGTACGTGCAGTTTGTGAAGGTAATAACAAGTAAAAGGATGGAAATAATAATAAAGGTCAGATATTTTCGATAATTTCGCAAGATGGACATAATTGCTCCAAATGGATTTCTTACATTTTATGACAATGTACCTAAAAATATACAAATGAAGGTAAGAGGTGTTGACACATAAAATAAATTTGCCTATAATTGTGAACAGATATATGAATAATGCATGGAAGAGAAGAGTACATTTGTGAAATTTTTACAGAGAACCTGAGACGCTGAGAACAGGAAAAGGAAGCAGATGGAAGATGGTCTTGGAGCATCTTATGTGAGTCAGATATGTTTAGCATAAGACGGGAACACCCGTTACAGTGTAAACTGATGATGTCAGTTATTAAGGTCAGCATAGTGATATGCAGATGAATTAAAGTGGTACCGTGAGAAGAAGCTCGCCTTTAAATAATAGAGGCGAGTTATTTTTTTACGTATCACACTTGCCAGAGCGATCATATATCGCAAAGCCTATGGATATCATATATATCTGTAAAGAGAATGAAATGGAGGGAAGAAAAATGGCAAAGAAACCGTATTATATTACCACTGCGATTGCATATACTTCAGGCAAGCCGCACATTGGTAATACCTATGAAGTTGTTCTTGCAGATGCGATTGCAAGATACAAAAGATTTGTAGGATTTGATGTTCGTTTCCAAACCGGTACAGATGAACACGGACAGAAAATTGAATTAAAGGCTGCGGAGAGGGGAATTACTCCAAAGGAGTTTGTTGATGAGACTTCAACAGAAATTAAGAGAATCTGGGATTTGATGAACACGTCTTATGACAAATTTATTCGTACAACAGACGAATATCATGAAAAACAGGTTCAGAAAATATTCGAGAAATTAAAAAATCAGGGAGATATCTATGAAGGATATTATGATGGTCTTTACTGTACTCCTTGTGAATCATTTTTCACGGAGTCACAGCTTGTAGACGGAAAATGTCCTGATTGCGGTCGTCCTGTTGAACAGAAAAAGGAAAAAGCATATTTCTTCCGTATGAGTAAGTATGAGGGAAGATTAATTGATTATATTGAAAGACATCCTGAATTTATTCAGCCGGAATCCAGAAAGAATGAAATGATGAATAACTTCTTAAAACCGGGTCTTCAGGATTTGTGTGTCAGCCGAACCTCCTTTCAGTGGGGTATTCCGGTAGAGTCGGATCCAAAGCATGTTATTTATGTATGGATTGATGCACTTACAAACTATATTACAGGTCTTGGTTATGATTTAGATGGTCATTCAGACAAAATGTTTGAAAAATACTGGCCATGTGATCTTCATTTGATTGGTAAGGATATTTTAAGATTCCATACCATTTACTGGCCGATTATGTTAATGGCGTTAGACCTTCCGTTACCAAAGCAGGTATTTGGTCATCCTTGGCTGCTTCAGAGTGATGGCAAGATGAGTAAATCCAAAGGAAATGTTATTTATGCAGATGATTTGGTTGAATTGTTTGGCGTAGATGCAGTTCGTTACTTTGTATTACATGAGATGCCATTTGAAAATGATGGAGTAATCTCTTACGAATTGATGGTAGAGCGGTTAAATTCCGACCTTGCAAACACACTTGGAAATCTGGTAAACAGAACCATTTCCATGTCCAACAAATACTTTGACGGAGAAGTCGTTAATAAGAAGGTAAGCGAGCCGGTTGACCAGGATTTGATCGATTATGTATTGGGAACCAGAGTCCGGGTATCGGAATGTATGGATAAGCTTCGTGTAGCAGATGCCATGACAGAAATCTTTAATTTGTTTAAGAGATGTAACAAGTATATTGATGAAACCATGCCATGGGCACTTGCAAAGGAAGAGGATAAGAAGGACAGATTGGCAACGGTTCTTTACAATTTGGTTGAGAGCATCGTGATTGGTGCAACCTTGTTAGAGCCTTATATGCCGGAAACATCTGAAAAGATTCTTGCCCAGTTAAATGCACCTAAGAGAAAGGTAAATGATATCGTAAGATTCGGTGCATATAAGTCAGGTACAAAGGTAACAGACAGTCCTGAGATTTTATTTGCAAGACTGGATATCGAAGAGGTATTAAAGAAGGTTGAGGAAATGACTCCGGAACCGGAGCCGGAGGTAGATGAGAATCCGGGAATTGATTTGGAAGAGAAAAAACCGGAAATTACCATAGATGATTTTGATAAGATTCAGTTACAGGTGGGTCAGGTTATCAAGTGTGAAGAAGTACCAAAATCTAAAAAACTTCTTTGCTCTCAGGTAAAGATCGGCAGCGAGGTTCGTCAGATCGTATCGGGAATTAAGAGTCAGTTCTCTCCTGAAGATATGGTTGGTAAGAAAGTAGTTGTTGTTACCAACTTAAAACCTGCGAAGCTGGCAGGAGTTGAATCACAGGGTATGATTTTATGTGCAGAGGATGCAGACGGAAAGCTTGCCCTTGTTACAGCCGGTGAGGATATGCCTCATGGAGCAGAAATCAGATAAAACATAAAAAGAAAGCGATGTCCGAAAAGACATCGCTTTTTAAATGCTTTTTTTAATTATTCAGCAGCTTCTGTTGACTCGGAATCGGCAGCTTCCGTTGTATCTGCCGGTGCTGCATCTTCAGAGGCAGCTTCTGTTGACTCGGTTGATTCCGTAGTCGTTGGATTATCGCGGATATATAAAATAGCGGCATCAATTGCTAAAAAGTCTTCGTCCTTAATACAATAGTAATCGGAAGAAGTCTGAATCGGAACCTCTAATACTACAGGATCCATATAACCCGGCTTATCACAGGTTGCCTTTAAAATATCGATGATACCCTGTGCAAATTCTGTTTCATAGTCTACTTCTGTTGTGTTATTATAATCACCGTCATCTACTCTGGCATTAAAGTTCTCTATATATTCTACAATGGAATCATAAGAGGTCTCCAATGTATCTAATGGATAAACGGTAAGCTCTAATGTGTAAGTATCATTTTCTTTGTCGTGCTTTACATCGGTTACTTCGTATTTGGCATTTGCAAGGATTGTCTGTGCAAGATAATAGAACTCAGAAAGAATGGTTCCATCGTCCACTTCCTTGATTCCGTAGTAATTCATCAGGTTATGAGCCTGATAGTCCATGTTTGCCACATAAACCGCTTCGGCATCCTTTTGGGAAACTCCGGTTAAGGTCATATAATCCTTTGACTGGTTTTTGTAATTAATATCCAGTAAACTGATTAAGTATCGGCTGTAGACCTTTTCTTTTCCATCAAATAAGGAACAACCGGCGGCACCTATCATCATAACGAATATCAAAGATATTGCTGTAATTTTTTTAAGTATTGATTTCATTCTTATTCCTCCTCAGGTATCTAATGACGCTTATAGGTAGTATAACATGTTTTTTTGAAAATTGTCTATGTTTTCTAAAAAAAGGAAGGAAAAAATCAATTTCTTGAATGTTACTATATTATCCGATATAATGAGACCATTCAGGTAAACGTAGCACAGATAATTGTAAGAATCCTTTTACGTTGTCTGTCAGGATAAAAATAAGTGGAGAAAATATGAAAATAGTAGTAGCAGTAGATTCTTATAAAGGTTGTATGAGCTCCATGGAGGCAGGAAGGACAATCCGTCTTGCAATCCATAAGGTGGATGAGGAACTGGATGTGGATGTGTTTCCCCTGGCGGATGGAGGAGAAGGCACTATGGAGATTCTTACAAGGGAAATGGGAGGCAGAATCGTTAAGACCTTTGTTACCGGTCCTCTGGGAGCACCGATTTCCTGTGAATATGGAATTGTGGAAGGACGAAAGCTGGCGATTATAGAGGTTGCAAAGGTGGCGGGACTTACACTGGTTCCGGAAGAGACAAGAAAACCTCTTTATACCACCACATATGGGTTAGGTGAAGTAATCCGACAGGCAATTGATTTGGGTTGTAGAGAATTTATCATTGGTCTGGGCGGAAGTGCAACCAATGACGGTGGTATCGGAATGCTGCAGGCACTTGGTTTCGGAATGATGGATGCAGACAGCAGACAGGTGCGGTTTGGTGCTGTTGGTTTGGCGGATTTGTATATGATTACAGCCAGAGGTGCCATGCCGGAGTTGGAACAGTGTACCTTTCATGTAGCCTGTGATGTTAAAAATCCTCTTTGCGGAGAAAATGGATGCAGTGTTGTTTTCGGACCCCAAAAGGGTGCCACAGAAGAAGAAACAAAGCAGATGGATCAATGGATGGCACATTACGGAAAACTTGCAAAGGAAGTAATTGAGCATGCAGATATGAATCTGGAGGGTGCCGGTGCCGCCGGTGGTTTGGGATTTGCTTTTGCAACATTTTTAAACGGAACCTTAGAATCCGGCAGCAAAATTGTAATGGATGTGATGAATCTGGAAGAATCCATAAAAGAAGCGGAGCTGGTAATAACCGGTGAAGGCTGTTTAGACGGTCAGTCTATTATGGGAAAGGGACCGATTCAGGTGGCACAGCTTGGGAAAAAATACGGCAAAAAGGTAGTGGCTTTTGCGGGATGCATTGGAGAAGATGCATATTTATGTCATGATTACGGAATTGACGCTTATTTTCCTATTATACAAAAGGCGATGAGTCTTGATCATGCCATGGATCCCAGAATTGCAAGGAATAATCTGATGTCAACCGTAATGCAGGTTATGAGAATATTAAGTGATTAGGCAGTCAAGGACATTTCATATAAATTGCGGAGCCTAGAAGGAAGTACTATAGATTCCATGGGTATCAAAGCATATATTTTGTGACAGGAGAACAGGAATGAGAATATTTGAAACCCATGCCCACTATGATGACCGGGCATTTGATGAGGACAGAAATGAACTGGTAATGAGTATGAAGGAAAAGGGAATTCAATCCATTGTAAATATTGCCTGTTCCATGGAAACCTCCAAGAGGATGATTGATTTTGTCAAACAGTACGACTTTATGTATGGTACGGTGGGGGTGCATCCCGATGATGTAGAGCAGTTAACTTCAAAAGATATGGATGTATTGATGAAATTATCGGAGGATGAAAAAATTGTTGGAATCGGAGAAATCGGGTTAGATTATCATTATGATGATATTGATAAGGATTGTCAGAAAAAATGGTTTGCAGAGCAGTTAAATCTGGCACAGACCGTAAAGCTTCCGGTAGTAATTCACAGCAGAGACAGTGCAGCGGATACGTTAGATATTATAAGGGCAGAGCATTCCGGAAGCACCGGCGGAGTGATACATTGTTTTTCTTACGGTGTTGAGATGGCAAGGGAATATCTGAATATGGGATATTTTATCGGTGTCGGAGGAGTTGTTACTTTTAAGAATGGCAGAAAATTAAAGGAAGTAGTGGAATATGCTCCCCTTGACAGAATTGTGTTGGAGACGGACTCCCCGTATCTTGCACCAACGCCTTACCGGGGAAAGAGAAATTGTTCCTCTTATCTTACTTATGTTGCGGAAGAGATTGCAAGAATTAAGAATATTGATGTGGAAACCGTTTATGAGACGACCTATAAGAATGGGTGCCGCCTGTATCAGATGGAAGTGGAATAAATGTCTGTATATTTGAATATAACAGGAGAGATGTGTATGGAAAAGCTTAGTAATCCACAGGTTACAATCGAGACAATAAAAAAATACGGATTTGAATTTCAAAAAAAATTCGGGCAGAATTTCCTGATTGATGAGCATGTACTGAATAAGATTATTCATGCGGCAGGCGTCTCAAAGGAAGACACTGTATTGGAAATCGGTCCCGGATTCGGAACCATGACCCAGTATCTGGCAGAGCATGCAAGGGAAGTTGTGGCAGTGGAGATTGATAAGAATTTAATTCCGATTTTGCAGGATACTCTGAAGGAATACGATAATGTTACGATTATAAATGAAGATATATTAAAAGTGGACATTCGTGCATTGGCAGAGGAAAAAAATAATGGGAAGCCTATAAAGGTTGTTGCAAATCTACCGTATTATATTACAACGCCTATTATTATGGGCTTATTTGAAAGTCATGTACCATTGGATAATATTACGGTTATGGTTCAAAAAGAGGTTGCACAAAGAATGCAGGCACAGCCGGGTACAAAGGATTATGGAGCGTTATCTCTTGCTGTCCAGTATTATGCGGAGCCTTATATCGTGGCAAATGTACCTCCGAACTGTTTTATTCCGAGACCATCCGTTGGTTCTGCGGTTATCCGGCTTACCAGATGGAAGAATCCGCCGGTTACGGTGAGGGATGAAAAATATATGTTTTCTCTGATTCGTGCATCCTTTAACCAAAGAAGAAAAACGCTGCAAAACAGTCTGATTAACGGAGGAATTGATGTAACAAAGGAAGAAATTCTCAGTGCTTTGGAAAAAATGGGACTTTCTCCTACTGTGCGGGGAGAGGCCTTAACTTTAGAGCAGTTTGCAACGCTTTCCGATTATTTAAAAAATAATTGATTCAAAAAACGAGAAAATAAAGACATAGTTTTTATTTTGCCTGCATATAATATATCATTTGAATGATATAAGGAGTGGGACAAGTGCAGGCATATAAGCGTAAAATTACATATTTTTATCAGTATAACAATGGACAGACCGGGTCCACTGCCGGATTTTTGAAGTTGGAAATCCGGGGAGACCGGGTAAAGGTTATTATAAATATTCAGGAACCTGCGGGTTTACCTTATAACGGAGCTGATTTGTATTTTTACCATGAAGCGGGAAATCATCTGGCAGCCACAAAGGTTGACCGGGTACAAAGCATAGATGGAGTTTTAACGTATCACACACGTCAGGACTGGCAGCATTTTTATAATACGGGACGGGATTTGTATACCTTTGACGGAGCACTGGTCGTATATAATCAAAATCATTATTATGTGGGTGACTTTAAGGATAAGAACCGAAAGGGGATTCCGATTCATTTTGGAGAACCGGAAAAGGAAATAAAACAGACCCAGGCAGAACCGGAAATAGAGCCTCCAAAACAGGAGGAGTTAAAACAGGAAGAAAAAAATCCGGAAAAGAAGGAGCTAAAAAAACAGGAGGAATTTTTTCAGTGTGAAAATTGTCCTTATCAGGAAAAAAGAAAGGCGGAAAAGGGCAATCAGGACAGTTTTGAACAGATGTTAGAGCAATATCCCAAGCTTCCTGTGTATGGTGCAACGGAATTGTTTCAGTGTGTCAGGATT
The DNA here is from genome assembly GCA_934294885.1 of uncultured Lachnospiraceae bacterium. GTDB lineage: Bacteria > Bacillota > Clostridia > Lachnospirales > Lachnospiraceae > CAG-590. The sequence continues at coordinate 17,235 of CAKRAK010000033.1, forward strand.
CATCCGAGGGATATCGGAAAACTGGATATGCGGAATTGGAAGCTTGGTGTAAACAGCTTTTTGACCCATGGTTTTTATACCTATCAATATTTATTACTTGGGAAAATGAGGTTTTCCGATGGGATGGAACGTCCGATTATAGGGGTTCCGGGAATTTACACAAACAGAGAAAAATATCTTGCCAACATGTTTGGATTTGAACAGTTTATTCCGGTACAGAATACGGGAATCAAAACAGGAGAATTTGGCTATTGGATTGTTGAAATTACCCATGGTTAGTTGGACAGATTAAACTATATCGGTGGTGGTCTTTAAAGACACCGTTTACTTCAACACTTTGATATTCAATTCCCTCGTATGTGAAGTTTAATTTTTCTAAAAGACGGATGGATGGAATGTTATCAAGGGATACCCGTGCTTCCAAACGATGGATATGGTAATTGGAAAACAGAATGGGTATTGCGGCCCGGCAGGCTTCCAATGCGTAGCCCTTTTTCTGGTAATCGGCATCGAATTTGTATCCGATGCTTGCTCTGGAAAATGGCCCGTGTTCAATTCTGGCAAAGTTGACGGAACCGATAATGACATCCGGATTTTCTTTTTGATAGACGTAATAGCGAAGGGATTTTCCTTTTATAATCTCAGAATATTCATATGACATAGCGGCAGTCTGGTAGGCCAATGTATAAAAATTATTGGGTCTGGTTGGTTCAAACCGGTCAAATAAGCCGGCATTTTTTTTATAAAATGCCAGAACCTTGTCTGCTTTTGCGGCATCTTCAATCTGAAGTTGTAAACGGCTGGTAGTTAATTGAAACGACATATATTGTTATCCCTATAAAAATGTAAAAAAGTTATTAAAATCGTAAATAATGTATCATAGAATGGAAGAATTGTAAAATGACCAAAGATGAAAAATTTATGAAGGAAGCAGTGAAACAGGCAAAAAAAGCGGCAGCGGCAGGGGATGTACCCATCGGCTGTGTCATCGTGTGGCAGGATAAGATTATTGCAAGGGGCTATAACAAGCGAAATGCGAATAAAACGACTTTAGCCCATGCGGAATTGCTTGCAATTGAAAAGGCGTCTAAAAAATTAGGAGACTGGAGGTTAGAGGATTGTACCATGTATATTACCTTGGAGCCCTGTCAGATGTGTGCAGGTGCCATTGTGCAGGCAAGGATTCCGAAGGTTGTTGTAGGGGCAATGAATCCCAAGGCAGGATGCGCCGGCTCTGTGTTGAATTTGTTCCAGATACCGGCATTTAATCATCAGGTAGAATTTCATCATGGTGTGTTGGAATCGGAATGCAGTAGTCTGTTGTCGGATTTTTTTAAGGACCTGCGAAAGAAGAAGGGTTGATTTCCTT
>CAKRAK010000034.1 GCA_934294885.1 uncultured Lachnospiraceae bacterium
GGTTTCCGTTAAAGTCTCTCCGGTCTCCCTGCTGACGGTTTCCGTTAAAGTCTCTCCGGTCTCCCTGCTGGCGGTTTACGTTAAAGTCTCTCCGGTCTCCCTGCTGGCGGTTTCCGTTCATGTCCCTTCTTTCACCCTGAGAAGCACCTGTATTTGCAGTGTTTTTGCGTTCCGGCTGTCTAACCCTATCATTAAAAGGATTTCCTTCGGAAGCAGCCTGCTTTGTTGTTTTTTCTGTAGCTGCCAATGCAGGCTTATCCTCCTTTTTCGGAGCACTGTTCTTTCCGCTAAAACGTTCCATTACCTTTTTTGCAGCTTCATCTGATACAGAACTCATATGACTTTTGACTTCAACACCATTTTTCTTTAATATCTCAATAATTTCTTTACTGTCTTTATTAACATTCTTTGCTAATTCATAAACTCTAATATTTGCCAATTACTGCACCTCCAAATTATCACAACGATCCATTTTCTTCAAAACTGCCTTACTTAAACCTTCATCTATAACTGCTAATGAAGCTCTAAAATCTTTTCCACAGGCAGCCCCAAGGGAATCCTTATCCGCAAATTCCTTTATAGTCACCTGATAATAATCACACATATTTCGAAATTTCTTTTTTGTATTATCTGAAGCATCAGATGCAACAATCACCAAAAACGCTTTTCCTTCTTTTACCGCTTTCTCCGTAGAAAACTCGCCGGTAACCGTTTTTCCCGCCTTTGTTGCAATCCCTAACATAGATAACGCTCTATTCTGATTCAATGTCTGTCAACTCCTTACTTAAACTATCATATACATCTTGTGGAATAGACATTTTAAGTGAACGTTCCAAACCCTTTGATTTGATAGCCTGATTCAAACAATCTCTCTTCAAATGCAAATATGCACCTCTTCCATTTTCCTTACCGGACGGATCAAATTTAACAATATCATCCTTTGTTTTGATCACTCGTAACATATCTTTTTTAGAAATCATTTCACCACATCCAATACATCTGCGAAGTGGCACTTTTTTCGTCATAACTATCACATCCTTTTATATTCAAACTTACGCAAAAAACTTCAGATTATACCAATTATGCATCTAAATCAGCATCGGAAGCCTCATTATAGGAATCCTCTTCATAAGAATCTTCTTCATAGGAATCTTCGTATTCATCTGAATATTCATCATAATTATCATCTTCATTATAATCATCGTAATATTCATCATCATAGCCCCATAATTCTCTGGCCTGAGTCTCACTTTTAATATCAATCTTATATCCTGTCAATCTGGCTGCCAGACGTGCATTCTGACCTTCTTTACCAATTGCAAGAGATAACTGGTAATCCGGAACAATAACCCGGGCACTCTTTTCTTCTTCATCCACACTTACGGAAATTACCTTTGATGGACTAAGTGCATTTTCAATAAAGATTGCAGGATCCTCACTCCATGTAATAATATCAATTTTTTCACCCTTTAAATCATCTACGATATTATTAACCCTTGCTCCATTCATACCAACGCAGGCGCCAACAGGGTCTACATTCGGATCATTTGACCATACTGCTATCTTAGAACGGGAACCGGCCTCACGGGAAATAGACTTAATCTCTACTGTACCATCAGCAACCTCTGTTACTTCCTTCTCAAATAATCTCATAACCAGCTTTGGATGAGTACGGGAAACAACGACTCTTGGTCCCTTGTTTGTTTCTTTTACTTCTACAATATATAATTTAATTCTGTCTGTAGGACGATAATGCTCTGTTTTGATCTGCTCATTCTCCATTAATAGCGCATCCATCTTATCATCCAGACTGACAGAAATGTTCTTACCGACATAACGCTGTACAACACCGGTAACAACGTCCTCTTCCTTACAGTAGAAATGATCATATAACGCTTTTTTCTCTTCTTCTTTAATCTTTTGAACAATTACACTTCTTGCCTGCTGTGCAGCAATCCTTCCAAAATTCTTTGGTGTAATCTCAACATTCACAACATCACCAATATCATACTTCTTGCTCATCATCTGTGCCTTTTCAAGGCTGATTTCCGTTGCGGCATCCTCTACTTCATCTACAACAGTCTTTGCAGCATATACTTCAATGGCACCGGTCTCCCTATCCATATTAACAGTTACATTTTCACTTTTTCCAAAATCTTTTTTACATGCATCAAAGATAGACTTTTCAATAGCCTCTATAATCACCTCTCTGGAAATTCCCTTTTCCTTCTCAATTTGCTCTAATGCAAGCATTAATTCTGACATTTCTTCTTCCTCCTTATTATTTCCATTTTAAAATTCAATTGCCGGACGAACCAGACTTAAATTAGCTCTGTCAATTACCATCTCTTTATCATCCTCGGATAACAGCGTAATGGTCTTTGTATCAAAAGAAACCAGTTCTGCTTCTATTTCTTTTATTTTGGTATTCTCTAAGGGTTTAAATAATTTTATTTCCAACACCTTACCTATATTTCTTTGAAAATCCTTATCTTTTTTTAACGGCCTTAGCAATCCCGGAGAACTGACCTCCAAAATATAAGTATCGGCAAACTCTTTCTCATAGGAATCCAACAGCGGATTCAACTGCCGGCTTACATCAACACAATCATTAATACTGATTCCTCCCGGCTTGTCTGCATATACCCGAAGATAATAATTTGAACCTTCTTTTACGTATTCTACATCTACAAGCTCAAATCCCCTTTCATCAAGAATAGGGGTTACCAGTGTTTCACACAAATTTTCGATTTCTTTCTTTGTCATAAAAACAGCCTTTCCATAACACGTAAAGAGAGTGGACTGACTTGCCCACTCTCTAACTGTACAATATGTTACTACGTAAATATAGCACTAACGGCTAGAAAATGCAAGACCTTTTTTCCAATTGTTACTGTCAAGTATTCGTTGGCATGGTTCCTACCCGGACGCTTTCTTTCGCAGTGATGGTTCCTTTCCTTTATTTGATAAATCTCCTTATCGACATAACATAAAAAAGGATTCCTGCTTTCGCAAAAACCCTTTTCATTCATTAAGCCTCAATGATTTCTTTTTTGTTATAGCTTCCACACTTCTTACAAACTCTGTGAGGAACCATCAACTCTCCACACTTAGAACATTTTACTAATGTTGGAGCAGTCATCTTCCAGTTAGCTCTTCTCTTATCTCTTCTTCCCTTTGAAGATTTATTCTTTGGACAGATAGACATTATTCACACCTCCTTAAATTGATTGAAGATATCACTAAAAACTGCCATTCTTGGATCCGGAACCGTCTGGTCACAATCACATGTGCTCTTATTCAGATTGGTTCCACATACTTTACATATCCCTTTACAGTCCTCTTTACAAAGCACCGTCATAGGAAGTATCGTATATAACTCATCCAAAACGAGCATGTCTACATCCAGATTACAGTCTTCGATATAACTTATTTCATCAGCTTCTTCCATAGATTCCTCATATGTTGAATCTATTGCTTTCTTTCTGGAAACATCAATATCTCTTGAAATATGTAATTCATATTTTTCGGATACCGGCTCCAAACATCTGCTGCACGGACGTTTCACAATCACAGCAACATCAGCAGCTACGGACACAATCTCTTTTTGGATATGACGAACCATAATCTGAAAATTATTCTCAGAATCTACTGAAAAGGATTCTCCAAAAAAGGTTCCGGTGACATCCTTTACCGCTGCATCTGTAGTTAACTCTTTTCCTACAACAGACATAATATCATACAAGTTTAATCTCATATATTTGATCTCCTAAACTCACACGCTGACCATTATACATAGTTTGAGTTTTTTTGTCAACGTTTTTTCAAAATAATGTAGTATTTTTTTCATTAAACACAATATATCTGATTAAACTAAAGCAACTGTCTCTCTTGCAATTGCCAGTTCTTCATTGGTTGGAATCACATATACAGGCACCTTTGAATCCTTTGAAGAAATACAGATTTCCTCACCTCTAACCTGATTTTTCTCTTCGTCCACTTCGATACCAAGATAACCAAGATAAGAAAGAATTTCTTTTCTCATCTTGAAGTTGTTCTCTCCAATTCCTGCTGTAAATGCAATGGCATCCACACCATTCAAGGCTGCAACATAAGAACCAATATACTGTGCTGCTCTGTAGGCAAACATTTCCAATGCAACTGTTGCTTTTTTGTTACCATCCATACTTGCCTGATCCAAATCCCTGAAATCACTGGATACCTGGGAAATACCTTCCACACCTGATTTTTTATTCAATATGGTAATCACTTCATCCAATGTACAATTTAATTTTCCGGCTAAAAACTGTACAACAGCCGGATCAATGCTTCCGCTTCTGGTTCCCATGATCAATCCGTCTAACGGAGTAAATCCCATACTGGTATCTACACTTTTTCCATCTTTAATTGCTGTAATGGATGAACCGTTTCCCAAATGACAGACAATCACCTTAGAAGGCTTATCCACTTTGTCAATCAACTCTAACAATCTTTTGGAAACAAAGCTGTGGGATGTTCCGTGAAAACCGTATTTTCTTACTTTGAATTTTTCATAATACTCATATGGAATACCATACATATATGCCTTTTGCGGCATGGTCTGATGGAATGCAGTATCAAAAACCGCTACCATAGGAACATTCGGCATTAATGCTTTGCATGCAGATATACCAATCAGATTTGCAGGATTATGTAACGGCGCAAGATCGTTACATTCCTCAATTGCCTGAATAACATCATCTGTAATCACAACGGATTTTGCAAATTTTTCCCCACCATGAACAATACGATGTCCAACAGCATCAATTTCACTTAAATCTTGAATTACACCGGTTTCCTTATCGGTTAATGCTTCCAACACATAAGATACGGCACTCTTATGATCCGGCATAGGTACCTGCTTCTCCACCGGGTCTTTACCGGTAGGCTTATGATTCAGCTTACCGTCAATACCAATCCTTTCACATAATCCTTTTGCGATTACTTCTTCCGTATCGGAATTAATCAACTGATACTTAAGGGAAGAACTACCACAATTCACAACAAATACGTTCATTTTTATGCCTCCTAAATATTAATCTCTTTCTATACAACCATCATCTACCTTAATCTGATGCCGTCCATGCTCTTTTGCATAATACATACACCAATCTGCCCGTTTCAGTAATTCTTCCGGGTCAGAACAAACCTCAGGGTAATTGGTCAATCCCACACTGACACTCATCGGTATTGTATATTCGTTAAAATGTACAATCTGCTGACATAATGATTCAAACAGCTCTTCAATAATGGCTGTTGCAACCTCCAGGTTACGATTTGGTAATACCGCAACAAATTCCTCACCACCATACCGGCAGACAAATCCGTCATATTGGTCAATACACTGTTCTGTTACAGTGGCAATCCGTTTGATTACTTCATCCCCTGCCAGATGACCGTAAGTATCGTTTACATTCTTAAACTTATCAATATCAAACAAAGCAACACTGATACAGCCATTCTCATTCTGTATCCTCTTTGTTTCTTTATGAAACAGTTCATTAAAATGAATTCTGTTGTTAATTCCCGTCAAACCATCCTTCTGAGCCATGTGCTGCATATCATTATATACCTTCGCATTACTGATGGCGATATCATACTGGGCAATGATTGCATCATAAAAAGACATATTACAATCAAAAAGATGTTTCCTCTTATCTCCGATCATAAACAATCCGTATGTATCATTATCCAAACCGAGAATCTTTACGTAAATGGTTTTCAATCCAAATTCTTTCAGAAACGGATATTGTTCCTTCAATTCCTCATGAAACAAAAACTCTGTTTGTCCATTTGAAACCATATTTTCATAAATAGATTCCAAATTATGGCAGAGGCGTTCTTTTAACTTCTCATCATAAGCCTTCACAACATGGTTCTCTGTTTTGTTCCGATATACATCCTTTCTAATATACACCGCGCAAAAACTTAATTTTTTCAAGTCCATGATTGCATCCGTAATCTGATTGGAAATCCTTATCACATCAAAAGACAATGCAATATAATGTAACACGTCCGTCTGAGCCTTCATCTCTTCATTATTCTCCCGGATTTGTTTATTTGCATTCTTAAGGTCATTCTTCTGAGTATTTAATTCGTAATTTGTTTCCTGTAACTTATTCTGGATTTCCACGAACTTCTGATTTTCCCTCTGCATATCAGAAATCTCATTCTCCTGCAAGTACATCCGTCTTTCAATATCATCTACATAAGTAAGCAACGCCTTTGCTTCATAGAAAATAACCAATAAAACAACGGCGATGTTAAACACAACCACAATCCAGGTATTCAGATCCAAAGACAAAATTCTAAAAGTCAAAAAAATTACAATGGGTAATACGATATATGCCATATAAGTGGACAAACTGTTCTTATCCATAATATCCATTGTAAGAAAATAATCTACAACAAACATTACAAGAAGTATAATAATGGATATATTAATCACATCATTCAATTGAATGAGACAAAGCATGATAATTGAAGCAATACACTGCAAATATCTGAAATTCCGGATTATTTTTTTCTTGTGAAAATAATCGTAATGATGCAAAATCTCCTCTGCAATCAGAGAAATAACCAGAAAGGATGCAAAAAGAATAACATTACTACCATCACTTTCACGATTTTCAAAACGGTAAAAAATTGCTGCCAGTAAAAAAATCGTATACACTGTCCGATGCAGAACGATACCCATTTTCTGTTGTTTTATCATTGATGAAATATCCATGTCTTATTCCTTCCAATACAACTCCACAACCGCACCATTATGAAGAGGGCTGAAGTGCTGTGCATCCTCCCCATCAATCTTTTGAACCAATTTACTTCCCTTTACGGTATGTAAATCAAATTCATACTTCTCAAAAATATCCACAAAAACATAATTGGACTTTCCGGCCAATGTAATCTGCTTATTATTCACAACAACAGAAATCGTCTTTGCATCTCCTGACTGCTGATTTTGTAAAATCCATTGATTAACCAATTCGTTATTGGCAACCGGTTCATCTACAGGTTCTGCTTCATCCGGTAAAACTCCGGCATCCTTTTCCCCAATCTTCTCATCCTCCAAAGACAAGTCAAGGGATTCCTGATTATACTGTCCGGTCTCTTCCAGGTGCTCCTCCGTAACATTCTCTACAGGCTCATCAACCACAAATTTATCCGCAAGGTAAATATCCTCACGATCAATCCACGCAACATTAAAATTCTCATATACCTTTGTATCTGCCGAAGCTCTCGCTCCATTGACAAATACTTCATGAGGAGCTTCGATGTCCATAAACTGCATCAACTGGCTTAAGGTATAGTAATTCAATAACTCTACCTGATCTCCATCCTTTAATGCATAAAATTCAGACTCAATCCTTCCGTTAACGGTAGCAAACTGAGGACATACAACCTGCACATCATTCACAAGAATAGTAATTCCATGTCCCGGTTTTACAAGGTCTCCTAAAACAGCGGTTGCATCCTCACCCATTGTTGACTCCGTTACTTCAATCCTGTCTCCGGCTTTCACATCGTGATTCAATCCAACCTCTTCATCATTCAGTAAAATGGTAGCTGCTTCTCCCGCCTTGCCCCGAAGGAACTTAGGCTTGCCATTCAGTGTATAATTCAAATCCTTTCCTCTCTTAGGGAAAACTGCTTCATTAGACAATCCATAAGCAAGAACCGCATCAAAAACCGTAAGCTTGTCATTATCATACAGCTTAACTCTTTCTCCGTTCACCATCAGATATACAAATCTGTTTTTCTGTTCATAAAAATTAAGACAGATACCGATTGGAGTCACTAATAACGGATCCTTCTTTATACCGTCAACCAAAAGATTCACAAAACCAAGAACCTCTTCTCCCCGCAGAGCAACACGTTCTTCCAAAATACCAAGATGCTTTGCAAGAAACTTTGTAAAAGACGGTATCTTACCGCCTCCACCAACTAGAAAGGCCGCAGATACAGGCTTTCCACCATTCAAATCAATAATCTTTTCCGCAATCTGTCTCGTAATATCATCTACAATAGGGTCTAACTTGTCATAAACCTCTTCCGGTGTTATTTTGTGACTGAGTCCCATAATATCCTTATAGGACAAACTCTTTGCATTTGGCTTAATCGACTTTATTCTTTCAGCAGTATCAAAATCAACAAGATATTCCCTTATCAAAAATTCCGTCAGCTCATCTCCTGCCATTGGCAGCATACCATAGCCGACTATGCTTCCATCCTTTGTAATACTGATATCTGAAGTTCCGGCACCAACATCAATCAAAGCAATATTCAACAACCGGTAATTTTCCGGGATTGCAACCTGAATTGCCGCAATTGGCTCCAATGTCATGTTGGCAATCTCAAGTCCCGCAATCTGCACGGCTGCATATAGTCCATCCACAACCTCTTCCGGTAAAAAGGTGGCCAGCACATCCGCACTGATATGTCTTGCTTTATGTCCCTCTAAATTACTGATTTCATATCCGTTCAAATAGTACTTCACAACCGTATATCCGACGCAAAAGAACTTTAGCTCCGAATCATTTTCGGAAAAAATCTGTTCATGTGCCTTTTCTACACCTAACATTTCAAGGGAATGTATGTATTCCTGATTCACAACCGTATTCTCTGAAAATTCATATTCTGCCTTTGCAACTGACGTTTTCAAAACTCTTCCGGCAGCTGCGATACAGACTTCAGTAAGCTTTCTTCCCGATAACTGAGCCTCTAAATTCTCCTTTACATAGACGATCTCTTCCCCGACTCTGTTAATATCATGAATCTGTCCATCCAGCATCGCTCTTGTATCATGGAACTTAACACACTGTGCTACGATATTAAATTTGCTGCCCTCACGATACCCAACGGTACCTACAATACTTCTTGTACCTATATCCAGACCAAAAACCAACGGTTCCGGAAACTTCGTTATTCCTGCCATAAATATCCCTCGAAATCAAACACATATATAAAACATAATACCACATCATATTGTGGAAAACAACAATTCCTTCACTATATTGGCTGTATTTTCTACATTTCCACTATTATTAACAGTATGTTCACATTTATCCCGATAAAATGCATCACTTTGCTGCCGATCCATAACCTCCAGCCATTTTTCCTTTGTTCCCCCTCTTCCCAGAATCAATCGCCGGATTCTCTCTTCTTTTTCTACATAAACATACCAGCATTCGTCACAAATATCTCCTAAGCCCGTCTCTATCAAAATTGCCGATTCAATCACATATAAAGAAATCTTTCCTTCTTTTCTCTTTTCATCCATATCCGAAAAAATATAATCCTTTACACCCGGATGCACGATCCGGTTCAGCAATGCCAGTTGCTCCTCATCCTTAAACACAAGACTGCCCAGCTTTTTTCGGTCAATCAATCCATCTGCAGCCAATATATCCCTGCCAAAAGCAGATATAATCTCAGGATATAAATTTCCGTCCGGTTCCATTAGCCGATGTGCAAGTGTATCTGTCTCCACAACATAAGCATGATATTGTTCCTTTAACAAATCAAGAACCACACTCTTTCCTGAACCAATTCCACCTGTAATTCCAATTATTTTCATTATTTTGCCTCGTACCAGTTATTTCCCACACATGCCTCCACGATCATCGGCACTGCCAAATCGGCAGCATGCATCATTTCTTCCTGTAAAATACATTTTACCGTATCTACTTCATCTTTGTAAGCCTCAATCAACAGTTCATCATGAATCTGTAAGATCAACGATGACTGAAGCCCCTCCTTCTTCATTCTGTCATATACCCGAATCATGGCAATCTTAATAACATCAGCAGCCGTACCCTGAATCGGTGAATTCATGGCAATCCGCTCACCAAAATTACGTTGCATAAAGTTTGAAGAATGTATTTCCGGGATTGGACGGATTCTTCCGTATAAGGTTTTTGTGATTCCTGACTTTTTAGCTTCCGAGACAACCGTTTCCTGAAATGCTTTTACCCCCGGATAGGTAGCAAAATATCGCTCCATATACTCAGAAGCCTCCTGTCTTGAAATATTCAAATCCTCCGACAGTCCGAATGCACTGATTCCGTATACAATACCGAAATTAACAGCTTTTGCATGTCGACGCATAGATGCATCCACTTCATTTACAGGAACGTGAAATACCTGGGAAGCTGTTAATGTATGAATATCATCATTTTCCCGAAATGAATGAATTAATTTCTCATCCTTTGAAAAATGAGCCAAAATACGAAGTTCAATCTGGGAATAATCCGCATCTACAAATACACAGTCCTCTTTCGGAACGAAAACCTTACGGATACTTCTTCCCAAATCTGTCCGCATTGGAATATTTTGCAGATTAGGCTCTGTAGAGCTGATTCTTCCTGTCGCAGTAATCGTCTGATTAAAGGTTCCGTGAATCCTTCCATCGGAAGAAATATAAGAAGCCAGTCCGTCCGCGTAAGTGGACTTTAATTTTGCAACCTGACGATAATCTAAAACATTGGCCACAATCGGATAATCATTTTTTAATTTGTTTAATACGTCCACATTGGTTGAGTAACCGGTTTTCGTTTTTTTTGCACCGGGTAACATCATTTTATCAAATAAAATCTCTCCCAATTGTTTCGGAGAATTAATATTAAATTCACATCCTGCTTCCTCATAGATTTCCTGCTCCAGCTTTTGGATTTTCTCTTCCAGCATCACACCGTAATCCTTCAAAGCAGAAGAATCTACCTTTATTCCTGCTTTTTCCATATAGTCCAACACAAATACCGTAGGCAGCTCTATATTCCGATACAACTCATACATTCCAAGATTTAACAATTCCTTATCTAAAGCATCCATCGCCAGGAAAGGTACACAGGTTTCATAAGAAATATAATCCAAAACCTTTTGTTCCGTCATCACAAAAGGAGTCAATTCCATCTTATCAATCAATTCCTTTTTGGATGGCAGAGTGATATGAAGAAAATCTCTTGCAATATCATCATACAAATAAGATTCCTTTAATGGATTTATTAAATAAGCCGCCACAGATGCATCAAAAAGCTTCTGATTTCTTTCCAACGGAATCACCTTCAACAGACTCTTCACATCATTGGCGATCAACAACAAATCCTTTTCCTGTTTTACAAGCTCCATCACCCGGTCTGCAATCAAATCCTCTGTAATAAACATAGAACACACAATGAAATCAATCTGTTTTCCGTCTCTTGTAATACCAAGACCCATAAATTCCTTTTTTTCAAAAACTGCTGCAAGACCAAGCTTTTTTTCTCCTTTTAAGGAAGAAAACAGCTGTTCCATACACACCAGATCCTGAATCACATTACATCGAAACTCCAGCTTTGGAATCTCCTGCCGGTCAGAGAAATACTTCAACAGACTTTTTAATTCCAATTCTTTCACAGCTTCATAAGCTTCATTTGTAAACAGGGAGTTCACCAAAAGTCCGTCAAAGGATACGTCCAAAGGCACATCCACTTTAATGGTAGCCAGCACCTTGCTCATAAGTGCCTGATCATAAAAAACCTCCAGATTTTCTTTCGCTTTTTTAGGTGTAATTTCCTCCAAATGCTCATGTGCATTTTCTATTGAATGAAAAGAAGCGATAATCTTAGCCGCTGTTTTTTCTCCAATGCCCGGGACACCGGGAATATTATCGGAAGCATCTCCCATTAAGCCCTTCATATCAATAAATTCAAGGGGAGTTACACCATAAAGCTTTTCCACATCCGATGCATAATAATTCTCTACGGTTGTTTTACCTGCTTTTGTTTTCGGAATTTTAATCATCGTCTGCCCGGTGGCAAGCTGCAGCAAATCTCTGTCCCCGGACAAAAGAACAACCTGATATCCTTCCTTTTCCCCCATACGGGACATGGTACCCAGAATATCATCTGCCTCAAAACCCGGAGATTCAATTACCGTTATCCCCATACAGACCAGCAATTCCTTAATAAGAGGTACCTGTTCCCGAAGCTCATCCGGCATACCCTTACGGGTTCCCTTATATGCATCATACATCTTATGTCGGAATGTCTTTTCATGTACATCAAAAGCCACTGCCAAATGAGTCGGCTTTTCTTCCTCCATAACCTTCAATAAAATATTAATAAATCCCAAGACTCCGTTTGTATGCTGTCCCTTTGAATTTGTCAGATCCGGCAATCCGTAAAAAGCCCGGTTCAGTATGCTGTGACCATCTACCACTAATAATTTGTTCATACGCCTCTCCTATTGTTTTAAATTATTATAATCACGAATTTTCTTATAAAATGAATCTTCCGTAGTCTCTTCTTCCTCTGAAACATCCAATGTAATTTTGTCATCATAAGGTTCAAACATATATGTATCAAAGGTTTTACTGTAGTAATAGTCTCCCTGCAGACTCTTAAGATTTTCCTGCTCCTGATTTTCAAGGAAACGAAGAAAATTAACATAAACAACAATAATAAAGGAAAAAATTCCAATGACAAAAAGAAAAAGAGAACTTCGAATTGCATCTTTTTTCTTCCTGCTTGTATTCAATTCCTGAGACATCCTTTTTTCCAGATCAGCACCGAAATCCTTTGACAGCGGTTCATTTTCATCCAGCTGACGCATTCCTTCGATCATTGTATAATAAATATCCAGTTCTTCCCTGCAATCCTTACATTTTTTTACATGTAATAAAAATTCCTGCTTATCATTCCGATCCAATTTGTTTTCAATGTAAGCAATAATTTTAGATTGTGCTTCCAAACATGTCATAATATGCACCCTTATCCTTCTATTCCAAATCCAAGTCAACTAAGCCTTTCATCCATCTATTCATCCACAAATATACGAAAAGCCGTTGGTAACGCATACTCATCCGCCAACTCATCCTTTCGAACCCATGTTAAACTGTCATTTCTGCGATCACACTGTATATAATATGCCTGCATGTTCCATTTTACATGGGTAAATACATGGGTATAAGGTATCATTTTATCTACCGAAACCGGCCAAAATCCCATATCCGAAGCATATTGCATTGCCTGTTCCACCGTCATTTTTTTCTCAACATTAAAAAACTGCCACATATTTGCCAACAATCCTTTGTCAGGACGTTTGCATATACCGTACCGGTCTTCATTTTGCAATACAAACACTGTCAGCTCCTGTTCTTTTTTGCTTTTTTTCTCCTTGCGCACCGGAATCCTGTCGTAAGTCTTTAACTGACATGCCATACAAAAACCAGAAAGTGGACATGCATGACATTTGGGACTTCCGTTAGGAATACAAACCGTAGCCCCTAACTCCATCAAGCTCTGGGTTAAAGCTCCACAATCACCCTTCTCATATAAAGGAAGCAGATATTCCCTTGCCTGCTTTTTGGTCTTTTGGTCATCTATAACGCTGTCCCAGTTTGCCAGTCTTGTCACAACCCGCAATACATTGCCGTCTACCGCAGGGGTACCTTCCCCATAACAAATGGAACAGATTGCTCCTGCCGTATATTCTCCAATTCCCGGAAGTGCCAATATCTTCTCGTAAGAAACAGGAAAATTGCCATGATATTGTTCCTCCAGTATCATTGCGGTTTTCTTTAAATTTCTTGCACGATTGTAATAACCCAGCCCCTCCCAAAGCTTCATTAACCGTTCCTCCGATAATGCAGCCAGACTTTCAACATCCGGACATTCTATCATAAAACGATTATAGTAATCCTTTACAGCCTCTACCCGGGTCTGTTGCAGCATTATCTCAGAAATCCATACATGATAAGGTTCTTTATCCCTTCTCCACGGCAGCACTCTATGGTGCTTCTCATACCACTGAAGTAATGGGGTTTTAATCTGTACAAAATCAAATTCCATATATATATCCTTATAAACAAATTTCTCATCATTATACCATTTTTCCAAAATAAATACAATGAAGGCAGCAATGGAGTTACTGTCAAGTAATCGTTGGCACGATTCTTACCCGGACGCTTTCTTACGCAGTGATGGTTCCTTTCAAGGACCGTTCCCACTGTCTGCTCCTCGTAGCGGTACT
>CAKRAK010000035.1 GCA_934294885.1 uncultured Lachnospiraceae bacterium
TGCTGTAATGATTTAAAGAAATACAAATCATCTTACAGACCTTTACAGCAAGAGCGAAAAAGCTCCCGACGATGAAGTCACAGAAGGAGTAAAGTGCCGGGAATAGAGCGTTTTAACAGTATTGATACTACGTGGTGCTACATTTAGTGCTACAAATATGATTAAAAATTAAGAACCCTTTTTCAGAATGAGAATTATTTTGAAAAGGGGTTTTTGAGTTGTGCGAAAAAAGAAAATTCTGCTTCAAAATAATCTTTACAAATAGCAAAGGCTGTTGTAGAATGTAAATCATAAAAAGACATCGTGGTCTGTTCCGCGGTGTCTTTTTTTATAGGACTGATTGAATTTTATAAGGAGGCTGAAATGTGGATTTTATGATGAGCTTTCTGGAAACACTGGGAACGATTGCCTTTGCTGTTTCCGGAGCAATTGAGGCAATGAAAAAGCAGATGGATCTGCTTGGTGTAATTGTACTTGGCATGGTAACGGCAATTGGCGGCGGGGTAATCCGCGATATTGTAACGGGAGAAATTCCTCCGATTGCTTTTCAGAATCCGACGCAGGTTAAAGTAGCAATTGTTGTTTCTATTGTTGTGTTTTTTGTGGCAATGTTTTTGACGCGGCATGACATTCTGGCAAATGTTTCGTGGGCGAATGCGGTGTTGTTTATATCTGATGCAATGGGCCTGGCAGCATTTACAATTTTAGGAATCCGCTTTGTACAAGAACGAATCGGGAATGACAATTTTGCCCTGCTTCTGTTTGTAGGAGTAATTACCGGTGTAGGCGGCGGATTATTGCGTGATATATTTGCAGGCAATGTTCCTTATATTTTCCGCAAACATATTTATGCAACGGCTTCTATTTTCGGTGCGCTCATGTACTTGTGGCTCGATAAAATTCTGTCGGAACTATGGGCAGTTTTTCTCTCCATGGTGTGCATTATAGTTGTGCGTATACTGGCATCCTATTTTAAATGGAATCTTCCAAGGGTGGAGATTTTGGAGAAAGCGAAGTGATTTTGTATGAAATTGACAGTAAACCAGATCCTGCATACAGAGGGATTTGAGGAATTTCGCGTAATATGTGGGAATCGAGGATTAAACAGAGAAGTATCATCGGTCAGTGTAATCGATGCACCGGATATTTATAACTGGCTTCAGGGAGGAGAAATCCTTTTGACATCCGGGTATATTTTCAAAGATAATACGGCGTATCTGCTTGAATTGGTTGAGAAAATAGCAAAGAATGGTGCAGCGGCGCTATTTATTAAATTAGGCCGTTTTATTGATGACATGCCGGACGAAGTACGTGCAAAGGCGGATGAACTTTCATTTCCCCTTGTGTATATGCCATTTTCATTTGCTTTTGTTGATGTTATTACTCCGGTTCTGACAAAAGCAAACTCCAGACAGTTGGAAATCATAAAAAAGTCGGAAAAAATACACTGCATTTTTACAAATATTGCAATCAGGCAGGAAGGAATAGGAAAGGTTTTGGAATATCTCAGTGATCTTATTGGGCAAGAAGTTGCTTTTGTTGATAATATCAAACAAAGAGTTTTTTGTTCGAATGATGAGATGGAAATTAACATGGAAAATTATATGAGCAGATATCCGTGTTTTCCAATTACTGTCACAAGGAAGACATATGGCTATCTTGTTGTCAATGAGACAAAATATAAGGCAAATGAATATGATTTGATTGCGATAGAGCATGCGTCAACAATTATTAAATTGGAAATACAGCGCGAAATTTCGAATGATGAGATTGAGAGAAAGTACAGAGATAACCTTGTCCTGGATATTATCTATAATAATATTAATAATCAGGATGAACTTAGGGAGAGAGGAAAACTTTTTGGCTGGAGTTTTGAGGGACATGTTCGGGCTATGATAGCAGATGTCGATCATTTCAAGAAAAATTATGAGAAAATAGAAGGGACGGGGACGAACCGGGCAGCTGTCAATGAACTTTCCAGACAGCTTTTGCGGAAGGTGGCAGCAGAAGTAAGGATGTCGTTTAAAAAAACGATTTATACAACATTTACTGACCGGGTTGTTTTTTTATTGTGGGACGAGGGAAAAAGTCATAAAGAAATACAGAAACAGTTAGCAGGAATTAATGAAAGAATTTATACAAAGGAAGGATTTACGCTGTCTTTTGCAATTGGTGGACTTGCCGATGAGATAGGAATGGCATACCGGAGTTTTCGTGAGGCAAAAACCGCTCTTGTTATGGGGCGCAGACTTGGCTGGGAAAATACTTCTTATTTTTACAACCAGCTTGGTTTTTACCGCTTATTGGATCAGTTAAAGGGAAACCCTGCAGTAAAAAATTTCTTTCAGGATAAATTGGGTAGAGTAGAACAATTTGATTTTGAAAATCATGGTGAACTGTTTGATACGCTGAATATGCTTGTTGAGTGTAACTGGAATTTGCGGGAGGCGTCGGAGCAATTATACATCCATTATAATACGATGAAAAACCGTTATCATAAGATACAGGAAGTCATGGGGGTATCGCTTGACAATATGGAGGAGAGACTGGAAGTAGAATTTGCAATAAAGTCTAAAATTGTAAACGATATATAAAGATTGTACAGATGAGACAGATTCTCAATAACAGAAGTGTACCAGCGGTATATTGTACCGCTGGTTTTTGTTTGCTATAATTCGCATTGTAAAAACAAAACAAAGAAATCAGGTGGTAAAGTGACAGGAAAAAAGCCAGAAATTTTTCTGAGAGAATTGCTGGAGATTGACACACAGAATCCACCGGGAAAAGAAGATGTGATAGTCCGATATATCATTAAAAGAATGACATTAAACGAAAGTCAATATGAAATCTTTGATCATGGTGAAGGACGTGCTTCTTTGGCCGTATCCATACCGGGTGAAAGTAGTGAGAGCGTAATGTTCTTAGGTCACATTGATACGGTGCCATGTGGTGATGAAACAGCGTGGAAATATAAGCCGGTTCATGCAACAGAAGATGGTGACCGTATATATGGTCTTGGTTCATCTGATATGAAGAGTGGTGTTGCAATTATGCTGACAGTACTTGATACAGTACTTAAGATGAAAAAGACACCCAAAAAGACACTGCGCTTTGTATTTACTGCTGATGAAGAGAGCGGATGTATGGGAGCGAAAAGGGTTGCAAAATGCAGCTGGATGGATGATGTGAAAGAAATACTTCTCAGTGAACCGACAGATGGAAAGGTCGTGATAGCAGAAAAAGGTGTGTTGTGGATTTTGCTTAAGATTGCAGGACGGCAGGCGCATGGGGCGATGCCGGAGGAAGCAAAAAATGGCAACGAGTATCTTTGGAAAGCCATTGAATGGATTAAAAAATCCCTCCCATGTTTGGAAGAATCAAAACTGCTGGGGAAGGCATCTATCAGTACAACGATTTTTCAAGGAGGATTTAAAAGCAATATCATTCCCGGATCAGCACAGGCAGTACTTGATGTAAGAACTGTTGCTTCATCGAATCACGATCAGATTAAAACATGTCTGAAACAGATTCAGGAGTCGTTTGAGGCACAGTACCAGGTGAGGATAGCCTATGAAATAAAAAATGAAAAAATGGTATTGGAGGAACGGACGGATGTACCCCTTGTTAAAAAGTGGCTGTCCCTTTATGAAACGGCAGAGCATCCGAAGGGGATTCCTTATTATACGGATTTGGCAGAGCTGTTAAGAAAAAACGATGGTGAGTTCGTAATCTGTGGACCGGGCAGAATGAAAAAGATGCACAATGTGGATGAATATGTAACACGAGTTCAATTAGAAAAAGTGGCGGAAAAATATTTAGAGTATATGAATCAGTATTGTTGACAAAGGAGTCATAATCGCAAGAAAGCGAGTGGACTCTTTTTATTTTTCAAAAAATAGAAAGAAGGGTTATGTATGGCAAATTATATTGTAAAGGAAAAGGTTTTTATCCCACCTTACGAAGGACGTGGAGTCAGAGTGAAGGCAGGACAGTTTTTAAAGATTGTGGATGTTGAAGGAAAACAGGTTGGTGATTTTATCTGTTTTAATGAAAATGATTTGAGTGAGTATGTATCAACGGTGCATATGAGATCGTCATTAAGCAGTATTCGGTTAAAGATTGGAGATTTTCTTTATAGTAATTACCGTGATCACTTGATGCAGTTTACAGAGGATACAGTAGGAAAACATGATTTCTTTTTCCCGGCTTGTGATTATTATCGTTATAAAGTAGATTTTGGAGTTGAAGATCATCCGAACTGCAAAGATAACCTGATTGGTGCCTTAAAGAGTTTTGGCATTATCCGCAATGAGATACCAGATCCGATTAACTGGTTTATGAATAACCATATGGATGAGAATGGCGATTATGTTATTGAGGACCCATTATCAAAGGCGGGTGATTATGTTGTACTTAAAGCATTGAAAGATGTTGTTTGTTGTGTATCGGCATGTTCACAGGATTTTGTACCGGTAAACGGAATGAAAGTAACACCTTTGGAACTGCAGGTATGTGAATTGGAAGAATAGGAGGTTTCTATGAGTATGTCAGTGGATAGTTTGAAATTAGTATCAGAAAGACAGCACCTCGTTGATGTGCTGATGAGTGGAAAACAGTATGCAGATATCATTCTAAAAGGCGGAAATGTCGTCAATGTAATAACAAGGGAGATTTATCCTGCAGATGTGGCTATTTCCGGAAAATATATTCTGATGGTGGGAGACTGTGAGGCTCTGACCGGACCTGATACAACAGTATATGATATGACTGGTAAGTATGTAATGCCTGGTTTTGTTGACTGCCATATGCATTTTGAAAGTGCGATGCTTACCATGACTGAGTTTTCAAGGTTATCAATACCGACAGGTACGACTTGTTTGATTTCTGATCCGCATGAGATTGGAAATGTACTCGGTCCGGTCGGAATTAAAGAAATGGCAAAAGAAGCTTCACTCATGCCGCAGCATGTATTTTGTCGTGTGCCTGCACTTACGCCGGATTCACCGGGACTTGAAACAGCCGGTTATGATGTGACATCGAAAGATATTCCGGAGATGTTATCCTATCCATCCGTATCTGGTGTAGGAGAGACACAGGGAGTGAGTGCAATTCGGTTTGTATATGAGCACAATTATCCGGTAATCCGTGACACTATTGTATCTTCTGTATATGCGAGGTCAATCGGAAAAGAAGTCGATGGAAATGCACCTGAGCTATTTGGTAATGAATTAGCGGCTCATATTATTTGCGGCGGAACAGATGTTTCGTGTCATGAGACTACGACAAAGGAAGAAGCAGTAGAAAAACTTCGGTATGGTGTCTATATGCTTATGAGGGAAGGTTCCACGCAGAGGAATATGCCGGAATGTATTCGTGCAATTACGGAAGAGGGGCTGGACTCTCGACGTGCAATATTGGCAACCGATGATATGCTGGCAGGTGACATTGCGACAAAAGGTCATATGAATGATATTATCCGCCGCACAATAAAAGAGGGTGTAGACCCGGCCGAGGCAATCCAGATGGCTACGATTAATCCGGCAACATGGCTTGGATTGTCAGAACTTGGTGTGCTGGCACCTGGTAAATTGGCAGATATTGCAGTCGTGGAAGGAGAACTTGCTGACATGAATGTGTCAGAAGTATTTTTGTCTGGTGAGCTTGCAGCAAAAGACCGACAGCTGCTGCTTCCGCTCCCGGCTTATCAATATCCGGATATTGTAAAGCATTCCGTTAAACGCAAACCGGTCAAACCGGAAGATTTGATGGTCAAATGCGATAAGTCAGATTTGAAAGTAAACTGTATCGGATTGATTCTGGATCAGAATCTGACGGATGCATTTGTAGAAGATATGAAAGCGGAAGATGGTTATGTAAAACCAGATATAGAAAACGATCTTCTTCCAATTGCCAATGTAGGAAGGCATGGTCAGAGTGACATCGGTGCAAGTTTTGTAAAGGGCTTCAAAATGAAACAGGGTGCATTTGCTGAAAGTGTCGCTCATGATACGCATAATATCATTGTGATGGGTACAAATTATGAGGATATGGCTGTGGCGGTTAACCATGTGATTGAAATGCAGGGAGGAGTTGCTCTTGCAAAAGATGGCAAGGTAATTGGTGATCTTCCTCTGCGAATAGCGGGTCTTATGACCGATGAGCTGAGTGCTGCAGAACTTACAGAGCAGATGGATGCAATTACAAAGATGGCAAAAGAAGAATTACATTGTGAGGCGCATGCACCATTTATGCATCTGGCATTTCTGGCTCTGACGACCAGTCCAAAATGGAAGATTACAGATAAAGGACTTGTAGATGCCAATAATTACTGCGTAATACCAACAATTGCAGAAGAATAGGAGAGTGATTTTATGAATTACAACGAAAAGTATGAATTGATTGATTTGTCACAGGAAATTTATCAGGGGATGCCGGTATTTGGTATGCATCAGAAAACCTTTATTATGACAAACCAGACCCATGAGGAAAATATGAAGCAGACAGGTTCCAAAACTCTCGGATTCAGTGCGCGTAATCTTTTGATCAGCGAACATGGACCTACACATTCAGATGCTGTATGGGAGTACAATCCAGAAGGACCGACCATCGATAAGATGGACATGAAACTGTTTTATGGAAGTGCGATTTGTGTTGATCTCACACACATCCGCTATCCGGATTATATTGAAGCAAAGGATTTGGAGGAAGCGGTTGAAAAGGCAGGATTGACAGTGGAAAAAGGCGATATTTTCCTGATGTATACAGGGCATTATAATCGTACCTATGCAAAAGGTGATATCGAGGGATATCAGAATTATTATACCGGTCTTTCATATGAGGCTGCAGAGTGGCTTGCCAAAAAAGGTGTTGTCAATATTGGTGTTGATTCCTCTGCCATTGATCAGACACCAGATGATCTTGATTTTTCCGGTCATCTGGTATGTGGAAAATATGGTATGACCAACACAGAAAATTTGAGAAATCTAGATCTTGTTGCAGGAAAAAGATTCTTTTATATGGGATTGCCACTTAGAATTCGTGATGGCAGTGGTTCTCCGGTACGCGCAGTTGCATTAGTAGAAAAGTAAAGGCGGGATTTTTATGAATTTTCTTGGTTTTTTACAGTCGTTATTAGGAGGGATTGGAACAGGAACCATTTATGCACTTCTTGGACTTTCCTGTTCTCTGATTTTAGGAAGGCTGCAGATTTGCTCGGTTGTGCATGGTGATTTGACAATTTTAGCAGGATATCTGTGTTATCAGGCATTTCGAATGTTTGGGATTGACCCGTTCATTACCTTGATCGTATTAATTCCACTCTTTTTCCTTATCGGATACTGGATACAGAATATTTTTATGAAACCATTTATGAAGCTGGAAACATGGAAAGGACGCTATGAAGGACAGGTTATGGTTTCATGGGGAATTGGTATGTGTATTATGGCTGTTGAATATTTCCTTTTTTCCGGTACCTATAAGACATTAAATGTTCCTTATCGAAATGCTACTGTTAATATTGGCAGTATTGCGATTCCCGTTGTACATATCATAGCGTTTATTCTTACTATTGTGTTGATTGCAGCAGTGGAATTGATATTAAAAAAGACAAATCTGGGAATCCGTATCCGTGCCTGCAGTTCTGATACTACAACAGCAAAACTTACTGGAATTCCTGTAAACCGGATTTGTGCAATTACATTTGGTATTTCTAGTTCGTTGGCGGCTGTGGCCGGTGTTATTTATGCATTGACCAACTCTCTTAGTCCGGCAGAAGGGTTTGATCTGACGTTTTTGGGATGGGTTGCTGTAATTCTGGGAACTATGGGAAATCTCAAAGGAGCGGTGGCCGCAGGAATCCTCATGGGGATTGTACAGGCAATGACCATTTATTTCTGGATTCCGAACCTGGCAACAGCAATGATTTATATTGTTTTGTTAATTATTCTTGTAGCTAAGCCAAATGGTTTGTTTTACCGCAAAAAGAATGAGAGGGGGCAGGCTGCATGAAAGCAAAAAAATTGATTCTCAGCCTTATTGGCGGAGCCATTTTAATGGCTGCTTATCTGGCATATTTTCATGCCAGTAATCAATCGTATCTGTCCAGTTTTATTGTATATATCTGTTTGTTTCTGATTGCAGGTCAGGGATGGAATTTGTTAGGCGGATATATCGGAGAAGTATCGTTTGGACATGCTGTATTTTTTGGTATAGGAGCTTATGCGGTTGCCCTTCCGGGAGGTTATAACATTGATCTGCCGCTGCCGCTTTTGGTGATTCTTGGTGTTATCATTGCTGGTTTGTTTGCATGGATAATTTCTTATCCACTATTACGAATCAAAGGCTTGTCATTTTTGATTGGAACGTTTGGGCTCGGTGTTATATTTTTAAATGTTTTTAAATCCAGTCAGTTTTTATTTGCCAGCAAAGGTGTGTTTGTGAAATTTGTATCACCGGAGCTTTTGTATCCGCTCATTGTTCTTTTGACAATCCTGACAGTAATCGGTGTTGCCTTATTGGTGAAAAGTCCGTTAGGTCTTAGTTTTAAAGCAGTTCGTGATGTGCCGGAAGCAGCAGAGATGATTGGCATTAATCTGTATCGCACAAAGACAAAAGCACTGGTAATTGGAGCTATGATAACAGGACTTGCGGGGGCGCTGTATGCGCTCTATGAGATGCATATTACACCAACAGCAACCTTTGATACAGCAATCAGTAATGATATTTTACTGGGGGCATACGTTGGTGGCTGTGGAACTGTAATGGGACCGGTGATTGGCGGTGCTATATTGATTATTGTTCAGGAAACAGCAAGAAGTATGATTACAGTAAGTGGTGGACACAATCTGGTACTTGGACTCATTTTGATTCTTGTTATGATGTTGATGAAACAGGGTATCTGGGTTGGCATCTGTCAGGTGACAGATAAATTGTTAATCCGTATACGGAATAAAAAAGAAAAAAAGGATGAAAATACGCACAAAGAAGCGGAGGTGGTTGAATGAATGAACCTATCTTGGAGATGAAACATCTGACTATGGGATTTGGGGGACTTGAGTTATTTTCTGATATTAATATATCGGTAAAAAAAGGAGAAGTCCTTGGAATCATAGGAACGAATGGATCAGGAAAAACAACGTTATTTAACATTATCTGTGGAATTTATCGTGCGTTAAGTGGAAGCGTTCTTTATAAAGGAATGAACATTTCCGGTGTTGCACCACATAAAATTGCCAAAATGGGAATTGGCCGTTGTTTTCAGATGGTTGCACCATTTGAAAGCATGACACCTTTAGAAAATATTAAGGTTGCCCGCGCGAATGCGGGACGGAGTGGAAAAGGAGTAAAATTGTCCTTTGATGAGATTCTGTCATTGACGCATTTGGATGCAGTAAAAGATATAACAACAAATAATCTTTCATTGCCAGATAAAAAAAACGTGGAAATTGCCCGTGCTCTGGCGTGCAATCCGGAAATTATATTATTTGACGAAGTATCCTGCGGTCTGTCCGGAGAAGAAATTCGGGAAAGGATGAAGTTAATGAAGAAACTGGCAGATCAGGGAATTACGATTATTGTCATTGAACACATTATGATGTTCATAAAGGAAATTTGTGACCGGGTTGTTGTTCTTCATGCCGGTGAACTGATTGCTCAGGGAACGCCTGCGGAGGTAATTGCAGATCCTAAGGTAATAGATGCTTATCTGGGAGGTGGAAGAATATGAGTTATTTTGAATATAACGATGTATATGCTGGTTATTCAAAAGAGATGAATGTATTGCAAGGAATTAATTTCTCTTTGGAGCGGGACAGCCGGGTGGCACTTATCGGTGCGAATGGGGCAGGAAAGAGCACGATTATGAAGACAATTTCGGGGCTGGTGCCCTTGCAGAAGGGGAGTATTGTATTTGATGGTGAGCGTCTGGATGGTTTGTCCCCGCATAAGATTGTGGAGCGTGGGGTAATCCAGGTACCAGAAGAAGGAGGAACATTTCCGAATCTTACAATTGAGGAAAATCTAATGATTTCCTGTGTTAGTAAAAAAGCGAAGGAAAATGCTTCAAAGAATTTATCACTTGTTTACGATATGTTTGAGCCACTGGCGATTAAATCAGCCTTGCTGGCTGGCTCCCTTAGTGGCGGACAGCGGAAAATGTTGAGCATTGGTAAAGCGATTATGGAAGAGCCGGCTCTGCTTCTTTTAGATGACATATCGATGGGACTGGCGCCGAAGGTTGTGCAGGAATTGTATGGTTCCCTTAAACGTCTTGTGGATCGCCTGAACAAACCGGTTCTGGTCGTTGAGCAGATTATGGAGATTGCCCTGCAGTTTGCGGATTATGGTCATGTGGTTCAACAGGGACGGATTGTAATGTCAGGAACCTCTAAGGAGCTTCTTAACTCAGAGAGGGTAAAAAGCTCCTACATAGGTGGATAAAAAGAGAAAAATCCCTCATATCCTTAGTAAAGGTTGTGTGGATTTTTATAGAAACATAGTTTTACAGTAAAGGAGGAACTTATTATGAAACTACGAAAAATAGGAAAGAAATTAGTCAGTGCTGCATTGGTGGTGGCCCTTGGTATGAGTCTCACCGCCTGTGGATCTTCATCTTCTGATGGTGAAAAAACAGGTAATGAGGGTGGAAAACTTATCATTGGTGGTACATATACTTTGAGTGGAACTTGTGCCCATGCGGGACAAAATACACTGAAGGGAGCAAAAGCCGCGGTAGAATACATCAATAAAAATGGTGGTGTCAACGGAAAAAAAGTCGAGTTAAAATATTATGATGATGAATTTGATGAAAGTAAGATACCTACGCTGTATGAAAAACTAATCAGTGATGATAAAGTGGATCTTTTAACCTCGCCATATACCTCACCATTTTTGGCAGCAGCTCCAATTGCAGCAAAACATAATAAAGAGATGTTTTGTATTGCAGCAGACAGTTATACAGCGAATGAGCAGTATGGAAAATTGATTGCCAATCCACAGATGGATGAATCATGGAAAGGCGGCGGATGGTGGAAAGATGTTTTTGAATATTTAAAGAGTAATTATAGTAAATATAAAACATCCGGTCAAAAGACAGTAGCAATTCTGAATCTTGAGACGACATATGGTCATGAAGTAAGCGAATCTGTCGGTAGATTTTTAAAGGAAAACGGATTTAAAGTTGTCTATGAAGAATTTTTTGATCCTGGCAACAGCGATTGGACAGCAACTGTGCAGAAAGTGAAGAACTTAAATCCTGATATCCTGTTTGCACCTCAGTATTTTGAAGATAGTGTCAGCCTTGTACAGAAATGTAAAGAGATGAATTGTTATGCCCCAATTATGGTAATTGAGGGAATGAGCTGGGATCCAATTTCATGGCCAAATACAGAACTTGGTGGTTTGGAGCCATCGACTGCTAAATTGCCATTTCTTGGTTATTCAATTTATAAGGCAAAGTACGAATCGGCATCCAAAGATTATCTGGCAGATTATTGTAAAAAGGAATTTAATTCAATTCCAAGTAATGATGTAATCTGTGGTTTTATGGCAGTAGAACTTGCTTGTGAAGCAGCAAAGAAAGCAAATTCAACAGAAACCGATGCTCTTCAGGAAGCATTATCAAACAATACATTTAATCTGGCAGGTTATCCTTATAAGATGAATGAAAGTGGTGGTAATGGTGCAGATTTCGACTGGGGATGTGGACAGTTTCAGCCAAAAGATTTATCCAAGGCAGATGCATCTGGCGATGACTGGGTAACGTTATGGCCGGAAAAATATGCAACATCTTCTGAGGCAATTACATTTGAGGGATGGAAGTAATTGCCATCCGGAAAGAAGGGAAGACATGAAAAATTATGTAATTACAATTGCCAGAGGTTTTGGCAGTGGTGGTAAAGAAATCGGGAATGAAGTTGCCAAACGGCTCGGGATACCTTGTTATGAAAAGCGGATATTAAAAATGGCGTCTGAATTCAGCGGTTTGAATGAAAAACTATTTTTTGATATTGATGAAAGATTGAGAGGGTCTTATCTGCACAAAAAAATGAAAGGAATGCTCGATTATTCTGCTGTGCCAGATCCAGCCAGTAAAGATTTTGTGTCGGACGAATCGATCTATCAGCTGCAGGCTTATATTATAAGAGATCTGGCAAACTTTGAGTCGTGTGTTATCGTAGGGAAATGTGCCAATAAGATACTTGAACAGTGGCCTAATGTTATCAGTATTTATATTGAAGCTCCGAGAGAAAAATGCCGGCAGTCCATTATGGAGAAAATGCAGGTTTCGGAAAAGGAAGCAGATCGTCTAATAACAAAAACAGATAAGTATCGTGCAGAATATTATAAATACTATACCGGTGGAGATTACTGGACGAATCCGATAAGTTATGATCTTACGATCAACACTGGGCGGGTAGGGCGCGATAAAGCAGTCGATCTTATAATTGATTACCTGAAAATGCGCTTTGGTGACAAACCAAAATAAACAACTCTACGTTCCGTAGATTGCCCCTCCTACTTCGTAGGTTTAGAATGAAAATAAAAAAACTAGGAGGGAATCTGATTTATGGACAATATGACGGCGAAAGTAAGTTGTTTTGCAAGGGCGTATCATCACAAGAATAATTCCGTACACATATTTAATGATGGTGCTGCGGAAGCTATTTTAGGAAAGGATTATGAAGAAATTTCGAAAAGCATGATAGATGGACTTCCTTTTTTCTTCCCTGCAATCTTGCCGAAATCTCATGGAAAAATAAACTAATCAAGGCCGGATGCTTGCCATCAAAGGTATAGGAGTGATCACGGTGGCTGAATTTCTGGCTGAAGTGGGCGATGTAAGGCGTTTCGAATCACCCAGACAATACAAAAGCTGGAAGGAACAGAAGAATTTCATAAACATAGAGAGCTAAGTCAGATTTATTTCCATCAGAGCAGAGACTCAGCGTAGGAGTTGATGTCCCTTTATGGATAAGCAGAACGAAGGAATTAAGGATCCTGAAGTAAAGGAGACGCCTTATGACATGGGAGGTTAGGCTACTGTAAGGAGTTGGGGAAAGAAAGGCCGAACATAACAGAATAAGACGACGTCTTGATGATGTTGCAGGACAAAATGGAAGTTTAGTCATGTATAACATGAAATAGGCAGGGACTCTTGGCTCATTTATTTGAGCCTTGAGTCTTTTGTTGTTTTTGGAGAGAAAGATGATAGTTATCGTTTGTTTGGATAATAAAAAGGCATGATGTTTAATCATAGGTGGCAGAGCAGAGATCAGGCAGTGACAGACAGAATTCAGAAAATCTGATACGGGCTTTAAACGAAGATATTTTGCCTAGCAATAAGAATTTAGTGTATTTATATGATTTACTAATGGCATAGGAAAGTGCAGGCACTGTTGCCATTGATGGACGCTGGGAAATCGTCTTATAGTTTTCATAGATGAATAGGATCGGTGTAAGCCAAGTTATGCAGTACACTTATCGGAGCAGATTAAGCATTATTTATGTGATGACATAGTCGACAATTGTTATGGAATACAGCAATTCTTATTAAAGTAAAGTTAAGTAACGTCCAATAAATTTAATGTTGGAGTAAACAGTAAAGGTTCGAGAGGAACGTGTTGTCAGAAACATGATTCCTCTTTTCTTTTACATAT
>CAKRAK010000036.1 GCA_934294885.1 uncultured Lachnospiraceae bacterium
ATTCCCATAACGCTCTCTACTGTGATGCAGAACATCATAGACGATAAAACGCTTGATGTTTCACAGGGTATTATCCATCACAGAGAGGGCGTTGACCTGCTTCCGTCAAACATTGAGCTGTCGGGCTTTGAGGTAAGGCTAATCAATGCAATGAGCCGTGAGCGTGTGCTGAAAACCTATGTCAATGAGGTTACTGTTTGAAATCCTGTCCGATACAGAGACCATGCAGTATTACCCTAAACCTTATGACGAAGAGATGACAAAGCGTTGGATTGAATGGAATATTCAAAATTATCAAAAATATGGCTTTGGTATATGGGCAGTAATCTTAAAGGAAACCGGCAAATTTATTGGTGATTGCGGGATGACCATTCAAAGTATTGATGGAGAATTGCTTCCTGAAATTGGATATCACATTCATAAAAAATATTGGAGAAAAGGATTTGGGAGCGAAGCTGCAAGAGCGGTTAGAGACTGGGCATTTGAAAATACGGAATATAATTGTTTGTACTCCTATATGAAATATACAAATGTTGCATCATATTCTACCGCAATTGCAAATGGAATGAAAAAGGTAAAGGAATATCCTGATGCAAAGAATGAGATTTCATACGCGTATGCTATAACACGAGAAGAATGGAGCCAACTTAACGGATAACTTTCAGCTTGTTGGACTGATGATATCATGATTTTGGAGAATATTTAATCAATGCATAATCAATGGAAAGAATTATATGATGCAGCAAAACCAAACGATATTTCTGAAATTATTGAGGCAGGAGAAGGTTACTCAACAGTAGAATCAATCCGGGGAAAATATATGTTGGAGTGTATATATCATGTACATTAGGTGCATGTGCTGAACGTAATGTTAACTATTAAATAATTCCCTTAATAGGAAAATCTTAATATGTAAAGGGGGAGGTTCATGTGAATTATGGAAAAATTATAACAAATATTTTACCTGCACTTATAACAGCATTGGTGTCAATAATTGCAATGATCACCAGTTATAAAGCTTCTAAAAATACACAGAAGCAGTCTTACAATAACAATGTAGATAGTATGCGCTTTACTCAAAAAGAAAAAGTTGCAGACCAAATTGCTGAAAAATCAGCCATTCTTCTTACTAAGTGCGATCCGAATGTATTGAATACGATTATTAACGAAATTGTTCCAAGACCTATTTCTCATGAGGAAAATGGAAATATCAGACGATACTTGTTAGGGATAGCTGATGAAATTCAGACTTATTCCAATATCATCAAAATGTTGTCATATTCGATTTTTGATAGTGAAGAAATGTTAGGGAAACTTGAAAAAGTATGGAATGAGATGGATGCTGTAGATAATAAGTGTTCGAATATGTTGTTGACGTTAGCGCAGATATATACTGCAATGACACCGGAAGGAAATATCAAGGGAATGAACATTATGGAAGAAAAGGTGAAACTTGAGAGATCTTTTTCGGAAGAGTATAGGGAACTGTATTGCCAATTACACGAATCTATATCTGATTTAGTGTGGTATATTCGTAATAAATCAATACCAAGTGATCAAAATGGAATAAAGAATAAACAATAATTTTTTGGATTGTTACATAAAACAATATTTGATGTAATTAATGTGACATGTTGATAAATCGAAATTTGTAAGGAACAGAAACTTTGAATTTTTCACTCTAATGAAATTGGAGTAAGTGAAAATATTACTTATATACAAAATGGAGGACGCCATGTATTTGTTCTATTTGACGTTAAAAACAACAAATGGATTAATTGCTGTCGGAATATTTCTTTATACAATAATTCTTGCAATATTAAGTCCTACATTAAAACGCAAAGAAAAGTATGGATTGGTTAGAATTATGTCTGTAATTCCTGCAATTGTTGCTGTGATTCATTTCGCAGTATATGGGCTAATATGTCTTAACCATTTTATTTTTCTGTATTTGGAAGCCCTTATTCCTTTAATATTTTTGTATTCTGGAAAGAAACCTAAACTGAGCGTATTAAAGTCTGTAATTACATCGGTCTTGGCCTCTGTGGTTTGCATTATTTTCTTAGTTAATGCAATCGGAAGTCCTATGGTTCATAATTATACAAGAATGAGTTATACAAAAAGTTTTAAGAATATGCTAGATACTTTAGAAAAAGAGTATTGCCTAAGTTCCTGGAAAAGAATAGATTATGATGCTTTATATGAGGAGTATTTGCCAAGGGTAGAAGAAGCAGAACGAAATAATGATGAGGTGGAATATGCTGCAGTTATTACGGAAGTTACCTATAAATTCTATGATTCTCATACATATGCATATTTTACACCGGATATGAAACTTGATACTTGTGAATATATGGCAGGGAATGATTATGGCTTATCCATGATTAGAGTTGATGATGGTAGTATTATTGCAGTTTCTATAGAACCGGATTGTGAGGCAAATAAACAAGGTATTCATGATGGGACTACTATAACGGCTTGGGACAATCAGGATATAGAAGAGGCGGTAGCCGAAACGGAGTGCTGTTTCCCGGGATTTAGTTTTCCCGTAGAGGAAAATGAAGATGTATTTCGTCCAATGTTTCTTGCTGGGAAGGGTGGGGAAAGTGTAGACATTACATTCATTAACGATGAGGGGGTAGAACAGACCATATCTGTAAAAAGTATAGATAACTATTATAATCGATTAACTGATACATATGAAAAGTTATCCCATCTTGATATGGAGTGGCGCAACTATTATTCATGTATGTTGGATGATAAATGTGGATATATTCAGATGATAGGTGAAAGCTATGATGCTATTGTGGATAATGTGGCAGCAGTAAAAAATGGATATTATCCAAAACTTACTGAATACTATGCAGATATGATCAAGGATTTAGAAAACCAAGGAATGGAGTATCTGATTATTGATATTCGTAACAATGGTGGCGGTTATGATTGCGTTGCAGGGGCGTTGGCTTCGCTTTTTACTGATGAGAAGAGGCATATGGTTTCTTTTGGCTTTGAAGATATTGAGGGATATCATGTATGTGAAGATCAATACATATTCCCAGATGGAAGATACAAGGATTTGCCAGTTGTTGTATTGGTAAATTCTCAGTGTATGAGCGCCGGCGATGGTATGGCTAAGTTCCTTGGTGATTGTGATAATGTTACTTTAATGGGGATTACTTCGAGTAGCGGTGTCAACCAGAACAATGGAGGATATATATACCTCACTGAGAATATTATGGTTTGTTATCCGGTATTTTTAAGCTTGGATGAGAACGGTACACCATTAATCGATACTGATTATACCAGAGAAAATAATATTCCAATTGATGTGAAGATTCCTATCACTCGGGAGAATGCGAAAGTACTATTTGGGGAAAAGAATAGAGATTTTGAATTGGAATTTGCACTGGAATATCTCCGAAAATCAAGATAGAGAATTTCTCGTTTGGGGAATAAAATGGATAGACGTGAGTCATCATAATAAATATAATAAAATATCTATATCTGATTGTGAGGTGCATATAAATGTATAGAGATAGGATAGAATTCTATCAAGCTTTAGAGCGGGAATTTGATAGTAAAATTTAGGTTTGATATTATAATTAATGATACATAATAACACATCTGGACTTGCGGGGATATGACAGAATATGAGATGTTGCGTTTGGTAATAAATTTTTACAGAAAGAATACAAAAATGAAGGATTTGAGATTTGATGATTTATATTCTCCAGAATACTATATGGATGTTCCTGGAAACGATGGGAGAATTGCAATAAAGAAGTTTAACGATGCAAGAGATACGATGGCAATGGCTCATTTTTCATTGTCTTATATCGAAGATATACCAAGTGATGAATCAGGGAAAAACTTTGCAAAGATATTACATATTCGTCATGCGATTGAAGACTTAAATAATTCTTTTGACTTGTTGCTACAAATTCCGTGGTTTTATTATAGGATATGGGCAGAGTTTAATCGAGGGGCATCGCTTCAAACGAGACAGTTAAAAAATAAAAATGAGATAATAAGAAATACGCAGGATTGGGTGCTTTTGGCTGAACGAGATTGTGAGTATAGGAAAGTTATGGCGTACTTACAGACCACATCTAATCCACTTGAAGCAAAAATAAATGCATTCTTTTCTGTCTATATTGAAGGCACTAGTAAGTTGTTTACAGTACGTTCACTGTGTAATGCGTTAAAACATAATCACGCTTTAAGTTTTGAAGAATTATATGAACCATATGATTTTTGGTTAAATATAAATGGACAAAAAATCAATTTACGGGATGAACATATAGAGGTAGGATTCAAACAGAAAATTTATGAAAAAGATAATCCTGATATTGAGGTAGGGGAAATTAAATATGATTATACAGATGATTTCTCTATAGATTATGAATATGCGCAAGGGGAAATTTTCAGATACGAGGATTGTGCTGATGAAAAATATCGCTTTAAGATTCATGATGTTTATAAAGAGTGTTGCGAGTATTTTGATGCACTTGTTGAATTGTTTGAAGAAGTATATAACCAAATTCATCCACAGATTAGTTTGCTTCCGACACTTGTTGGAGAGAATGGAAAGCCTAATATCAAACCAAGTGAGGACAGTATTAGTATGAACGATTATTTTACTGTAGTGTAGGAAAAAAATTTATAATAGAACAGCGTTAGAGCATTTATGTGTAAAAGCATGAATGCTCTTTTTTTGTCTCTTCAAGGACAAAGAACAATAAAGTAGCTTTTGGACAAATTGTCCAGAAGTTCAAATAAAAATGAAGGAGGACACCTGATGTATAGCAAAAATGGTATTCCGTGGGTAAGACCACCTACACACGACGGACAACATAGAGAAAATAATATCGGGAGGACAGAACAATGGTCGATGAATTTACGCAGGAGTCGTTCCAGACAGGAAAGGCGATTGTGACTGTCAGCATAGATCTGATTACTGCCATTGCGGATGCGTGCAAGCGGTCTGAACAGCAGAATCCTGATATGAGCGAGGAACAGAAGGAGACATTACTCGGCAAGGTTGCCGATAAGGTAATGTCGAATTATACTATGCAATGAAACATCAGAGTATTAAGAGCGACAGGAGGACATGTCAGACTGCCAAGAAGCGGAAACATTCACGATGTTGAGATAGAATTAAATGAGTTTCAGGTTCAAATGGCAATCGATAAATTATCCACTTACAAAATTGGTGAAGATTTGGTAGAAAATCTTTTGGTAAACGAGCATAAAGAAAATGAGACTGTAATATAGCCAATAAAATGAATGATTCGGGAAGAGAAAGATAAAAAGAATAAAGTATTGACTTCGGAATACGTGACAGATGATGGATTAATGATTGAAACTATAATGAATGCTTCTGATGATATTAAAAGAAGAGTAATGGTAAAAGCTTTTATGGATTCTTAATCCTGAACAGATTGAAATGTCGGGAATGAAATTTGTTGGTGGTTATCCAAATGAGTATTGTATTTTTATGGATACATTGAGTGATGATGAACAAAAGGAAATACGAAAACAGTTGAATAGCAGTTGGATAAAATTTTGTTGGACAATAGTGAACACATACGTTCACATTTCATAACTAAGAAGTAATGGATTGGAGCGGTGATATGGCAGATAAAATTGGAACTGGTGCTTTATAAGAAAAGGTAAAGATATGTTTTGAACAGGGGGGATGAATTACGATTCTGGATAAGGAGGTGGCATGTAGCGTTGGTTAATATCTGTGATAGGAATACTGATTAAGGTTTTATAGGTATCAGATGGATTAATGGTTATGATTCCGTGGTAAGCTTCTACCGCATTCCGTATATTGTCTAAGCCATATCCGTTTTCATAGGATTTCTTTTTTGAAGTATCATCCTTTGAGGCGTAGGTGTTTTCGATAAGGATAATAAATTTATCTGTCTTGTCCGTTGTAATGGTTAGAGATATTTTTGCTGCTCCCTGTGGTAAAGTTTTGCAGGCATGTAAACTGTTGTCTAAGAGATTTCCTAAAATGATACACAAGTCATAGTTGGAGATTGGAATTTTTGTATTATCCACTTTTAGATTTATTGCAAAGCTGATGTCAGCAGATGCAGCCAGATCAAAATAATTTGTAACAAGAGCATCTATAACCAAATTGCCGGTATTTACTTTTATATATGTATTTTCAAGAGTGTCCGTATAGTTTGTGAGATATTCATACATTTCCTTGTATTTTTCTTTGGAAATGAATTTTTTCAAGACCTCGTTATGATGTTTGATGTCGTGTATAATTCTTCGACCGGTTTTATAGGATTCCCCTAATTGTAAATATTTCTCCTTTTGATAATTGATTTGTTTTTCCAGCTCTGAAGCATGCATTTTTGCAATATAACTGTCAGCCAATTTTTTTACCAAAAAGGAATGTACAATGTTAATTGTAGCAATGTAAATCCAAATGATAAAGAAAAATGACAGATTGTTGCTGATATAGTCATTATGTATGGGCATGGCAATAAGGACGAAAAGAGAAGTTGTGGGGGTAAAAAGCATCAGAATATTGTATTCAGCGGGATAATGCTTTTCCTTCTTTCTGAGAATGGATAGCATTATGGTGAAAAGCAGCAGAATAATTTTTGACATCAGATTCATTGTTATTTCGTACTTATATCCGTTCAAAACTTGTCTATCATACAAAAGATTAGAAAGAATAACACAGGTTTTCTCAGATAACAAAACAAAGATTTGAAAAATAATTGCAGATGCAACATTGTAAAGAGGTTTACTTTCGAAGAAGAAACATAACGTAAATGTAGTTAGTAAACTAAGCATATTAGTTGTAATGGTAAAAAGAAACGATGTTGAGTTGATAAACAGGGAGGTATTTACTAATAATAATATTTCAGTCACGATCATACTCAAATAGAACCAGAACCCTTTGATATAGGTTTTTCTGGTTCCTAAAGTGGTGGTAAGGTATGATTTCAAAATATAAATGTCAAGCAATGTGCTGAGTAGCTGTATTATAATTTCCATATAAATTCTCCTGAGTTATATAATGTATGTATTGATAACATTAACCATTTCGGCTTTTATACGAGTCAGATATTTTCTACTAATTGGAAGTTTTTCTCCATTTCTCAAAACAATCGTATTGCCTTTGATCATATGAATTTGGTAAACATTAACCAATATACCTTTATAACATATAAGAAAAGGATAATCTTTAAGTTTGGTTGTCCAATCAGAAATTGTACCTCTGGCGGTAATTATGTTATTAAAAAAATGAAATTCAAGTCTTTGTGATTTGGCGTTGATTGTTTCTATAAACAAAATTTCCATAATATCAACAGGTACCTGTTCATTGTTTTCTGTATCAAGGATTGTGATGTATAAGTGCCTTTTTTCCTCTCTTTTTACAATTTCATCCAGGACGGCATAAAGCTTTGCTTTATCTAATGGTTTTTGAAAATACTGGTAGGGATGTACAGAAAAACTGTCCTGCATATACTTCGGATAGTTGCTGATGAAAATAATATAGACATCTTTGTCTTGCTTTTCTGTAATTATCCTTGCAACATCAATGCCATTATAATCTGCGATTTCTACGTCTAAAAGAAAAATAGTATATTCCTTTCCGTTGTTCAGGGCATGAATCAAATCCTCGGCTTTACAGTATTGATCAAACTGGATTATGTTGTTGCTATTAAAAATATATGGCTGCAACAATGTATTTATTTCCTGAAGAAAGGAAATGTCATCGTCACATAAGGCAATGTTTATGGTCATTTTTTGAGGTCTCCGTTGGTATTTGTTTTGTTAACAAGAATTCCTATGGTTTGATTAGCTACAGTTATGTATAGACATAATGTTATGAGAAAACAAAGTTGGTTGATTGTCTTAAATGTCAATCCTCCATATACAATCGTTATTAGTGTAAGTAACATAAACGTATATTGTTTTTTTCGTTTCTTTTCCGTTATCGAAAAATGTTTATTTATATTCTCGACGGGGGACAATATCATAATTATTACAGCTGGAATGAAAAATAATAGCTCTAAAGATAGGGGGAGATTGTTTTTCATAAAAGGCGCAATGTTATACAAGGGCTTGTATAACAATATGACAATAAAAAATAATGAATAGGATAAAATGCTACACGTAAATCTATTCCTGGCATGGAAACCGCCGGCAACAGACTTTAGGGCGGACATACATAGAATATAAATAATTGAACCGGGTACGTCATTACAAATGAAACCCAGAACAATAAGACTGGTATTATAAATTAGTAAATCATATAAATACTCAAAGCAGTAATTATATTCATCGAGATATGTTGAATCTATAATGTTGTGTTTTTTGAAGTATGAAGTAGTTTTTATACTTAGATGATGTGAAAGAACCAAGATATAGCCTCCATTTACTGTTAATTAGTTAAAATGTATTATATTATATTAAAATTGTTTTGAAAAGGGTAAAGGGATAAGAGGTAAAAAAAACGGTATGAAATGCGGATATGCATTTTATGCCGTTTTTTTTACCTCTTATCCTTGCCTTGAAATTTGAAGAAATGAAGTATGCTACAATTAATGTGTGATTGCAATCTCAAAACTCAGGATGAAAAGGAGAACTTTATGAAGAAAAAATTATCCAATGTAGTTTTAAAGTATGGTTCAATATTCTGTGCCATAGCTGTGGCTGTTACAAACTTTGGGGTATTAAGTTGTAGAGGTCAGTTTTATCAGCCACGTGAACCTAAAAATCTAAAAATGCTTTTTAAAGGAGATGATAAAAATGTGTAATGTGAAAAGAACAATAACGGGAATTATGTTGGTTTGTGCGATGGTTACATCAATGAGTATTACTGTGTTGGCAGCGACTACAACGACAAAATTTAGTTATGCAGGAAAAACTGTTAACTGTTCATTAGCTGTTGACTGGAAGGTCGGAAAAGATAATGGTACAGCAAAAACATATGTAAGTGGAGGAAGTGGAAGCTATCCTCTGGGAGCATATTGTAATGCATATAAGAATGGTTCGTTATTAGGAGGAAGCAACGTAACATCTTTTGATACAGCTAAAATTTCAATTTCTTATACTGCAGATGAATTCAGAAGCTCACATAATATCCAGAATTCAAATAGAGTACCATTAAAATCATCGAAACTTACATTGACAGATTAATTTAACATAGTCAGAAAATGACTTCATATCTCCGGGGCACAGAATGGTATCCCGGAGATGTGATGAAATGGATTTGGGAGGACTATATGAAGGCATTATTTCGGCATGTATCATCATGGCTTCTTTTGATAGGCGTGACTGTCTCATTTTTTGCATTTATAAATGCGTCAGATATATATGACAATGTTCAGAATGCGGTGGATGAAATAAATGAATATAAGTATAAATCCATGTATAGTATTCATCTTTCGGATTTTTTTGATGGAAATGTTTTGCTTAACGGACTAAAGCAAATTCCGGGCAATATTGTGGCTGTAGGAAATTATCTTTATATAAATCAGACAGAGAAGTATCAGGAAACAGAAATCATGATAAAACAGAACGAAAAGCTGGCGTATCCTGTGAGAATAATTGATAAAGACGGGGATGTATACATAGGAAAGAAGTTAGAGGAAGCATGTTATAAGAATAAAGGGATATTGTACATAAAAATAGAAAATAAAGCCTATAGGGTTGCCGGAATCGTTTCCAGTAATAATACAGATGTTTTGAATTATAAGATTATTATATTAAATGATTCCCAATTAGTTGAAAGTGTATTAGAAGGCGGCTCCATTACAGTGGAGTGTGGGTCAAATTTATATGGTTTAAACCAGTTTGTCAGTGGCTTTTATGATGAAAATGAAGGGAATGCATATATTGATTTTAACCGTATTTCCGACAGATATATCGAGGTGGGAAGTGAAACTTCCAATCAGGAATTTTATATAGTGATATCGTTATTTGCAATGATTAATTGTATTGTTATTTCTGAATTTTGGATATTAAGGCGGAGAAAAGAAATCATTATAAGAAAATTGTTTGGTTTTACGAACAGACATCTATTCGGTTATATCTATAGTCAAATAGTAAAAATCTCTGCAATCGCAGTCTGTATTATTTTATTAATAGAAAAAATTCTTAGCAAAGTGGGCATTATAGATTATTCGTTATCTTTGAAAAAGACGATACTGGCGGGATTATTTGTTATTGTATCCTCGTTAATTGTGACTATAATACCGGTAAAAATGGCATCTGATTTTAAACTTGATGCCGGCAGGGAGATGATATAGGTATGCGTAAATATTTGGTGATTCAAAAAATTCTTGAATACATATCCAGAAGAAAGATTAATTTCTTCCTTACTACGCTATTAATTGTAGTTACGTTATATATGACGTCAATGGTTATACATATGTATGTGAAATCTATTTATTATATGGTTCAGACAAAAGAAGTATTTTCAGATGAAAATATTTTGAATATTCAGATATTAATGGATAATCAGGAAAACGACAATTATTATGAAAATGTGGATGTGTTTTTTTATGCTATGAAAGACCGATATGGAGATAACTTTGGAAAATTTATGTACCTTACTGTGAATTACATTATTGAGGGAAAAGACGAAAATCTTGATACATTATATTTGGATGAGTCTTTGTTTGATTTGTGTAAGGTGGATTTTCATATAGATTCGGCAGGTCGGGAATTGTTAGAGAAGGATGTTTCATTGATTCCCGGCTTTGTCAGTAAAGGGAATTTGAATAAATATCCGATAGGAACAATTTTGCAAAATAGTAATATCAACACGAAAACGGTTATTGTTGGATATTTTGATGACGATGCAAGGTGGGCACCGGGTTTGCTGCTACATTCTCAGAATGCTGCCATTGATTTAAATAATTACATTGTATCCGGGATGGATAATCAGTACTTTGCATTTCAAAGCATGTTTTATGCGAACACATTTAATAGTATATATGTGAAAACAGGCAGCCGTTATGATATTTTTTCATATAAGGAAGAAATCAGAGAAATTGCTCAAAAATTTCATGTAAAATGTTACATTTATACGGTGGATGAGCTGATAAATGAAGAGAAACAGGAGAATAAAACTCTTATGAGTGCCCTTGGAATGATGGTTGGTTTTGCGGTATTCGTAGCATTGGCGGGGATTCTTTCGTCCTATCTGGCAGATGTTGGAAGTTGGCAAAAAGAAATCGCAATTATGTATTTAAATGGTGTTGCGCCGGGTGATGTTTATTTCATTATTTTATTGGAAAATTTAATTAAAGTAGTGCTGGGTTTAAATATTGCATTTTATTTATACGGACATAAATTATCTTTAAACGATTATGAAATTTATTGGAGTAAGGTTGTTCCGATATTAATATCCGGTACATTAATTTTCGTTGTTTTATTCTCTTATATTGCATTTAAAACGGTTAAACAAAGAAAATTACTTAATATTTATGGAGGTTCAAGGTTATGATAAGCATGTCAAATGTCTGCAAAATCTATGCCGGTGATACTTATAAAATCACAGCACTGGAGGATATAAATATAGATATTTGTGATGGTGAGTTTGTGTCGATTATGGGAAGAAGCGGTTCCGGAAAAACCACATTACTTAATATATTGGGTTTTCTTGATAAACCGACATCCGGAACATTTTTATATGATGATTTGGATGTTTCGGATTTATCCATGAAAAAAATGTGGAAATTGAGGAGAGAAAATGTGGGTTTTGTTTTCCAGAATTTTGCACTAATTGAAAATAATACAGTTTTTGAAAATACGATTCTGCCACTACAGGCAATTAATATTCCTAGAAAACAGGCAATACAGAGGACGAATGAAATACTAACAAAGGTAGGAATTTATAATCTGAAGAAAAAATATCCCGGACAAATATCCGGAGGTCAAAAGCAAAGGGTGGCAATTGCCCGGGCGCTAATTGGCAATCCTAAGCTGATACTTGCTGACGAACCGACAGGAGCATTGGATAGCGAAACAGGAAATGAAATCATGGATATTTTTGAGGAAATTAACAAAGAAGGTAAAACGGTTATCATTGTTACTCATGATGAAAAAATTGCAGCCAAAACAAGGAGATGCATACGATTGGAACAATCAAAGGTTTTGGAAGATAGCTCTTATTAAATTATTAGGTGAAGGAGAAAAAGGATGCGTAAGCGTACAGTTTTTATGACAATATTGGTATTTGCGATTTTGGTAATTATAGGGATGTTATTTACAGTAAAGAGCAAATGGAAGGAAATAACAAGTACCTTCGGTCCTCTTAACGTTATGGGAATAGATGATGTCGGATCCATTCACGAAAACAGAAGCGTTTCTTCCTTTGCGTTATCAGAAAAAGGGGATTATTATTTGTCTGGAAGTATTACCGTGAAGAAAGGAACTGCTTCCTGTGTTATAACCTGTGATGGAAGTGTCATATATAAAGAAAGTTTTAATAAAGGCGATTATCAGATAAAAACGGATATTTTTAAAGATAAAAAAGGTGAAATCAGCATGGAAATCTCCGCATCGGATGATGTGGAGGGGGATTACAGTATCGCTTTGTATACAAGAGAACGCAAATTTTATCAGATTATCAGGAGGCTGCAAGAATATTGATTAGCGGGATAGATTGTTATGAAGTTGGAGGAGACGTGTTTACCTGTGTTTATCGGTTACTTGTTTTTATGAATAATCGAATAATTTTCGAGGATGCACCATTATGGTGACAGGTTATTTTAAAGTGATGGTGTTATGTTAAAGTGTAGAGAATTAGGTGTTGAAAGATGCTACGTCAATTCTTATGATTGGAGAAGAAAGTTTTACAATGCATCCGGCTTTATTACAGAAGATACAATAGGATTTTATCATAAGAAAATATAATAAAAGAATACTAGAATCCATACCTATTGGCAATATATTTGAAAATTGCCGAAAGGTGTGGATTTTGTTTGCTTTGAGAGTATATAGCTTAATGAGTTTCTTAATCATATGATTGCACAAAACATGTTTTTATTATGGTGGAATGGGATGCATATTGGACAATTTAGCAAATTTTATTGGAGAAATGGTAGTAAAGTATGCGGAAGCAATGGATTTGGATAATTTGCCGGATCCGTATTTTTATCTTCATAGGGAAAGAATAAGACAGTTGTACACGGAGTTATATAAATAGAGGAATATAACAAAGTTCAGAAATGCAAAAATCTCTATTGAAAGAAAAGTTGCAGCATGATACTATAACCGTATAAACGGATTAACAAATTTATAAATACGGATATATATGGAATGTTGATGGAGGAAAAACCATGATTATAAGTGAAAGAATTTTTTATATGATGGAAAAGAAGAACATGACCCAGTTAGAACTTTCAAAAAGGACCGGGATTGCAACAAGTAACATTAGTGACTGGAAGAAGAAAAAGACAAATCCCAAAGCGGACTGCTTGTTGTCTATATGTGATGCATTGGAGATTACTCC
>CAKRAK010000037.1 GCA_934294885.1 uncultured Lachnospiraceae bacterium
GTCGGAAACGCTTCCTGATTGCTGCAAACAACTGAAGAAACAGAGTTAACAATGCCATCTGATTTCAGGTGGCATTCATTTTTAGTTAGTGCGGGTTATTTACCTGACACGTAAAAAGTAAAATTAAGGATGATATAAATGAGGTTTGCTCCACAATATAGGGCAAACCTCAGCTTTTATAAATCCTATAATAGAGTGGAGTTCACGCATGAAGCTCCACCGGCTACGGGCATCGCAAGTTTCTGTAGCACAACCATATGTATCATAAGATGTAAATAACATAAAAGCAACTATTTTTTGTATCGCATAATTTTCTCCCAGTTTACAGGAAAGCCCATTTTGGAAAACAGCAGTTCCTGACTGATATGAGGGCAGTTCTTGAGAACAGAATGAATTAATCGCTTGAGTTCTGTTTTGAACTGCTTAAATTCTTGATTATCGATGAGGTAACGCAAGGCTATTACGACAGCAAACAGGTCTTTCTTGCCGATAGTATATTGTCCTTTTTTCTGCGGTAGTTGTAATTTGCTATGTAAAACCATGTCAGGAATTGCTTCATTTACTTGGAAGGAATAAAGCCTTTCGTTATGAGCACATACATTTCTACAGTTTGCAAGAATACGAATGAGCTGATGTAACTGAACCTCTGACATGTTGGCGAAATTAATACTTACCTTGGTGCGGATATCAGAAGTTGAATATTGATACATTTTTGAAACTTGTCCAAATGTAAGTGCATTGGTAGCTACCCATAAAGGTACATTACCATATACTCTTGCGTGATGTGTAATATAACTATAGTTGCTGGGTAATGAAATAGTTTGACTCAAGGTGGTAATCAAACGGTTTATTTTGCCGGAATTTTTGCGTGTATAGTTATAATTTCCGGCAGTTAAATATGCAGTTTGCTGTTCTCCGTACTTTTCGCAGAAGTAATAGGACAACATGGATTTTAACTGTCTTTCAACATGTAATATATATTTGAGAAAGAGTGTTCTCAAATCTTCGTCAAAGTAGTAAAAGGCAGTAATCTCTTCAAAAGTAACACCACGCAAATAATTACCGGACGGTTTATGCTTGAATAAGTCTTTGTAACCACCGATTAGTGAAAAATAGCTTAATTTCTGTAAAGTGTTTTTGGC
The DNA here is from genome assembly GCA_934294885.1 of uncultured Lachnospiraceae bacterium. Lineage (GTDB taxonomy): Bacteria > Bacillota > Clostridia > Lachnospirales > Lachnospiraceae > CAG-590. Next base: position 1,143 of record CAKRAK010000037.1, read on the forward strand.
GAATTCAGGATCAGAAATAACAAGCTGCTTTTCTTTTTCCAGTTTTTCAATTTGTTCATCATACGTGAAAAATTTTTTATCAGCCATCCCTGATTCCTCCTTTGTTTTGTGCCAATAAAAAAGTGGAGCCCACGCATGGAACTCCACCGGCTGCGGGCATCGCAAGTTTCCGCAGCGCAACCACTAAATATAATATACCATTGAAGACAAGTGCTGTCAAATGGATTTTTAGTGGTATTGATAGTTTATGCGTTTTTATTCGTAGTTATTCTGTTTGTGTTAAAATACTTATCCCTATATTCGATCGCCTTCTCCGGTTTTTTCCAGCGCGCATACAGATTATTCAGATACCGGTAGGTCATCTTCATATAGTCATTATCCGTACCCATAGCATATTGATAAGATTCATCATCTGTTGCAAGGAATCATGGGATTCGGTCAGCCCTAAGTGTGCATATTCCATACGACATCAAGAGCAGTACGCAGTGTCTTGGCAGCCTCATTCCCACGTTTCATCAACAGATACGTGTTGGAAAGGTTGTTGTACAGATTGGACAGCAGGTTGGCAGTCCGCATATCTGCATCCTTGTTGTGAAGCTTTTCCAAGATACTAATTGCCTTTTCACGCTTCTTAACTGCATTGCCATAATCCCTTTTCAACAGAAAACATTCTGCCTTATAATCCAGTAGCAATGCCTTATCACAAGGAGACTCCAGCTTGTATTCTTCCATGACATAGCTGATTCTATTAGTAAGCTTTGGCAGGTAATCGGATACAAGATACTTGTCCAGATATGGGAACATATCCTGTAAGAACAGAAGGAAATAGGCACCATCATCCACAACAATGTGCTCCGACACACTGATAAGGGAAGTAATAATATTTTCCGGTCTGCGTAGCTCCAAGCCATGTGCCAGGCAGATAAGGTGGAGGCTGTCCAGCAGAGTACGGCAGGCAGTCACCGTTGGTATAGTTTCAGTAGCAATTACTTTCTGCAACAGAGGATGCAGGCTGATTTTCTTGTTATCTGTATCTTCGTTGATAAATCCGTACTTAATAAGATGGTTCACATCCGTGAGGTTATCAAGCCTCATCTAGTTCTTAAAGCCGTTCTTTAATACACCGGCAATCGGCAGCAGGGACAGATTACGCAGAATGTCCAATTGCTGATTGGACAATTTGCCAAGCTGTAGGAGCTTTCGCAAATGCTCTATCATCAGTCCGTCAGTGAAATCATCATCCTTATACAGTTCTACGTCTTCCCCGGAGGTAATGTTCAAGCCGCAGGTTTTTAATTCTGCAAGCAGTTCTTCCGGATCCATGCCACTGGCTGTCAAAGATAATGCAGACAGGCAAACAGTAAGAGTGTGGCACCCCACAGTCTGAATAATCTCCTTTACCACATTTTCAGAACTCTTTGCAGAAGGACAATGCTTATAAAACAATTCTACAAGCTCAGTATCTGCGTCCATTTCAGAAATCTTTATTGTCTCATATTGTGAAATATTGCAACGACTGGTAACCAGTATTTTGCAATTCAATTTTATAAATTCCTTAAAAAAAGCATCCTCTTTCGGCAGGACATTGAAGTTATCAATGATAATCAGACTGTCGGGGTGGAGCTTTTTTAATATTCTCATATGCTTGTCAAAAAGCATTTCTTCGCTCATATCAGCGGTATCATCGCTAAATTCCATGTGAGCAATACATTTCTTCAAGTCACCACTATAAAACAGATGAATGATATTGGTGTATTTCTTTTCGTTCTTCTTGGCATAGGTCTTTGCCAATTCGCTTTTACCCATCCCCGCAGTTCCGGTAATAAATACCGGATTATGGTCCTGTAATGATTTGCCAATTGCTTTAAGTTCCTCTTTTCGTCCAATAAAATAGCGGTTTGCAGAAGGAAGTCTGTTACTCAGCAGAATATCTGACAGGTCAGGGGATAACAGAGTATGCTTGCTGTCATGGTCGTTTAAAATGGCATAGCGTATAAGGGCAGTGATAAGCTCTGCATCATCGGTTATCCCTGCTAATTCATCGGCTTTTTCGGTACCGATTACATCCACACTGTCTGCAACCAATTCTAACAGCAGCTCCCTTGTGGCAGGCACATTGATAAGGTTAGGGATTACATCATCCTGAATGTTGTCCTGAATACCATCAAATCCGGCATTGTTATAAAAGGACAATATTTCTTTGGGAATAGGACGATCACCGGTACACCATCTGCTGTAGGTGACATTTTTCTCAAAGTCATCTTTTTCAAATAAATCCATATTGCACAGGCAGTCATAGAAGATATCTTCAATCATTTGGTACTGTGCATAGGTTTTCTTTTTATTTTCCAATAATACTCCAATCACATTGGAGAAGGTAATGCGGTTTCACAATTTTTCACTTCCAATCTATTTTGTCAACTTTTGGTCAAGTCTCTGTCAATGATAATCCGTGTCAGAATTTCGTATCATTAACCCATGAAAACGTAGCCACCACGAGCCAGCAGACAAAGGGAAAAACTACATAAATATTATAACATACTATAAACATATGTTCTATATGAATTTTCATAAATTTGAAACTTTGAAACTTGAAAAACAATCCGGAAACGGATTCATGAGCTGTATCCTATGTCAACAGACCTTGCGAGGAGGCTTGAGCAATCAAGCAGAGCGAGGGAAGACACTTTCGTCAAGGGGGGAAAGGAACTCGTGCAGGAGTAGCCCACAGGCAATGAGCTAAAGGTCAGCTGTAACGCTGACAACATAGGATATGTGAGAAAGCCAAAAGCAGATTACACCGCTTATGCCAGTACTAATCGGAATTTGAAAAGGAGAGGAGATACACTGAATTGGATACTAAAAGGTTAACAAAATTTCTTATAATTACATTTGTTATTACAGGGATAGCCTGGTCTGGACTTGCTGTGTTAACGAGTTTAAATATTATCCCATTTTCGCATCCTTTAGGCACTATTCTACATATTATAGGAGGATTCGGACCGACAATAGCAACTTAATCATTGATTTTTTTGTTTTTATTTTCTATTTTTGAAATACTGATAATAGGTTTATCGTCAAGGAAATTTAATTCCGTATTACCATGGTATTTGGTGCCTTTAATCTTTCTTCAAGCAACATTTATATATGGTGGCGAAGAAGAATTAGGTTGGAGAGGTGTTATGCAGCCTTTATTAGAGGAAAAATTGAATTTCCCTATAGCCACAATCATTACGGGTGTTGTGTGGGGAATTTGGCATATTCCCCTTTGGTTTGTAAATGGCTCATCGCAACAAAATATGCCATTTCTCTTTTTCTTAGCGTTCGCTGTTATACTGAGCTTTTGGCTGGCGACAATTTACAAAAAAACGAAATGTGTTTTTGCTTGTAGTGTTTTTCATGGATTGACAAATACTCTTTTGTCTGTATTTATAATTAAAGTGAATGTTCTATTGGTAATAGGACTGATTGCTATGCTTGTATATTCAATATATTTATGGTATTGTGGAGAAGCAAAACAATAAATTCAAGAAAGAATGAAGCAGAAATAAATGAAAGTGTGGCAAAAGGACGCCTGATCGTTTTCGCTTGCTTATTTTTGACTGTATTGTTGTGCTGGGTGAGGACAGTTTATGTTCTTTTTATTTCGCATTGGATTACCGGTATTTATATGTTTATACCTTGGTTGGAGCCTTTCCGGAGCATGTCGGATATCATGCGGTATGGAGCATTGACAGAACGGGAAAGAGCCGTATTACTGCTGATGATAGGCGGTTACACAAATATGCAGTTTAGAGAGAACTTAGAAATGATTCGATTTTGTTCAAAGGATGGGATACAAAATACAATATAAGAATAAATAAAGACGATTGGCCTTATGATAAGACTGGTCGTCTTTATTTTTTCGGAGTTTGATATGAAATCATGGAAAATTAAAACTTAGTGAAAAAGTGCAGTAAGTTTTAATTACAATATTGAATGTAGATAATAAGGATAGTATAATAAAATTAAAATTTGTGAGAAAAGTGCAGTAAGTTTTAATTTGAGGAGGCATATCTGTGGAAAAAATTATAAATAGAGATATCTATTTAAGTAGATTAATAGACAAAAAGGAAAATGGTTTGATTAAGGTTATTACAGGAATCAGAAGGTGCGGAAAAAGCTGTCTTCTGTTTTATTTGTTTCGTGACTATCTTATATCGAGTGGAGTAAAAGAAGAACAGATTATTTCCATTGCACTTGATGATGATATTTGTGAACAGTATCGTAATCCGGATGAATTATCAAAATACATCCGTTCAAAAATTGTAAATAATGAAATGTACTATATTCTTATAGATGAAGTGCAATATGCTATTACAAAAAAAGAACTTGAAAATCCGGAAGATGTTAAGCTATATAATGTTTTGAATGGATTGATGCGTCTTCGGAATGTGGATATTTATGTGACGGGAAGTAATTCAAAATTACTTTCTCAAGATGTAATGACGGCATTCAGGGGCAGAGGCGATCAAGTTCAGGTATTCCCGTTGTCATTTAAAGAATATTATGATTTTGTCGGTGGAGATAAATCGGAAGTGTATGAATTATATGCTCTTTATGGGGGAATGCCGCAGCTTTTATCATTTAAGCGTGATGAGGAAAAGGTTAAGTATCTGAAAAACTTGTTTTCAGAAGTATATTTCAAAGACATAAGTGAGCGATATATTGTAAAACTTCCCGATGTTTTGACTGAACTTACCGATGATTTGTGTTCTTCGGTAGGTTCACTTACAAATGCAAAGAAGATTGCCGATACATTGGGAAGTATAAAAAACATTAAGGTGTCTACCAGTACAATCGCAAAATATTTGGAATATCTGATAGAGTCGTTTATGTTCAGCGAGGCAAAAAGATATGATGTAAAAGGTAAAAAGTATTTTGAGTATCCTTTGAAATATTATTGCACGGATGTAGGACTTCGTAATGCCAGGCTTAATTTTAGACAACAGGAAGAAACACACATAATGGAAAATATCATTTATAATGATCTGATAATCCGTGGGTATTCTGTAGATGTTGGCGTTGTTGAAATTATTGAAAATGCTGAAGGCAAAAAAAGAAGAAAACAGTGTGAGATTGATTTTGTTGTAAATATGGGAGCAAGAAGATATTATATTCAGTCTGCATTATCCGTAAGTGATCCTGATAAGATGACAACTGAGTTAAGACCTTTGAAAAATACAAAAGATTTTTTCAAGAAGATTATTATATCAAAGTCGAATGCAAAACCATGGATAGATGAAGATGGTATTGTGCATATTGGCTTGTATGATTTTTTGTTAAATCAGAATTCCTTGGAACTGTGAAGAAACAAATCGGTGTTTGTCAAATTTTCTAAACAGTCTCATTGCATAGGAATGACAAACAGACTATTCTTAAAGTAGGAGGTGGTAGAAATGGCAAACGAAGATAAAAAGGATTTTAATGCTATGTTGCATGATAAAAAGGATATGCCTAAAATTCAAATTATTACAGACCAGAAAAGCATTGAAAAATATGGTGGAAGTAAAATGTATTTTGCCCCGCCAATCGACTATGATAAGGTAATGAAAAAAATTCCTTATGGTAAGGTGATTACTGTCGGGAAAATACGAGAATACTTTGCGGAGTTGAATGGTGCAGATTTTACAGAACCGATTACAGCAGGAGTTTTTGTTTCTATTGTGGCATGGGCGAGTTATCAGCGTTCCGAAGATGAAACGCCTTATTGGAGAACTTTAAAAGCGAACGGAGAACTGAATGCTAAGTATCCAAATGGTATTGAAGCACAGAAAGAAAAATTAGAAGCAGAGGGACACACTATTATTCAAAAAGGGCGTAAAAATGTACGGTACTATGTAAAGGACTATGAAAATTCTCTCTTTGTTTTGAATAGGTAACTTCAAGTTTGTAAAGCAACTAATAAAAGAATCTGGAGAAGAATCTATTCCCAAACGAAAAATCATTCTGCAAAATAAGAGAGAAGATCTTGTCCGGTCAGACAAAATATTACAGTAATCTGGTGCCGGAACTGATGAAAGAAGCATAATAATTCCAATTTAGAAATAAAGACAGGTTAACGATCATGGACAACTACTTTAAGAACTCGAAATATAAATCCATACTGGCTTTTTTCTGTGCATTTGGATGGTCACTGGCATATCCTCTGATCAAAATCGGATATGAACAGTTTGCAATTCCCTCCTCGGATTTGGGTGGAAAAATCATATTCGCTGGTGTGCGCTTCTTTTTCGCCGGTTTCTTCGTATTATTTTTCTGCCGGGTTAAGAAAATGGACCTTGCCATGCAGAATAAGACGGACATTTCATGGCTTCTGTTTCTTGCCCTTGTGAATACGACTCTCCACTATATGTTTGCCTATATCGGTCTTGGCTATAATGCAAGTGCGCGATCCACGATTCTGGATTCGATGGGCGGCTTTTTCCTGATCATCCTGTCGGTTCTTATTTTTGCAGATGATAAACTGACTCTTCCCAAACTGGCAGGCTGTGTGCTTGGAATTGTGGGAATTATTTCTATTAATGTGGAACCCGGAGTAAATTATTTTTCAAATATTACATTTCTTGGTGACGGAATGATTCTCCTGAATGCACTCTGTGCTGCCCTGGGTGGTATTATCACACGGATTGTTTCAAAGAAAATGAACATGATGCATGCAACTGGCTTAAGCATGTTTACCGGAGGCATACTCCTTCTGATCATCGGTTTCTGCATCGGAACAGATCATGCATGGACTTGGACACTGAAAGGGATGATCGTATTACTCGTCCTGATTCTGATTTCTGCAGTTTGTTTTGCTGTTTATAATGAATTGCTTGCCTGTCACCCGATCAGTAAAATAGCGATTTACAATGCACTGATTCCTGTGCTGGGTGTTATTTTCGCCTCCCTGCTGCTTCACGAAGAACTGAAATGGCAGTATTTTCTTGCCGTTCTGATGGTAGCCTGCGGAATCTGGCTTGTGAACAGGACACCTCGTAATCAAAAGCAGGAACCGGAAACCAAAGAGTAACATGATTGTCCTGACAAAATCGTAAGTTATCTAATTACTAACAATACAAAGCCTGCTACTGAAAACAGATTGCATAAACAATGAAACCATATGCTTATGTAAATATTCTTTTTCTTATATGCAACATATGCAACTGGTGCAAATGCTAATATACGAAATGCATTAAGGCCGTAAAAATTCCTTGACCTAAAGTTAGGTTCAGGTATTACAATATCCTCAGTGTAACAGGAATTACTGTCTGTAGTGATGACAGGCCGTAACCAGAATAGAAAATGAAAGAGGAGAGAAAAAATGTACGAACTTATAGAGCGAATTAACGAAGCAGCAGATGTAAAGAAGTTTAAGGCGGAAGAGCTGGAGCAGCTTGCCGTTGAGATCCGGGAGGCGCTTTTCAATCGTCTGACCAAGATCGGAGGCCATTTTGGGCCGAATTTTGGCATGGTTGAGGCAGAAATTGCCATGCATTATGTGTTCAACTCACCGGTAGATCAGTTTGTTTTTGACGTATCCCATCAGAGCTATCCGCACAAGATTTTAACCGGAAGAAAAGCAGGATACATTTATGATGACCATTTCTTTGAGGATTCAGGTTATACCAATCCGGGCGAAAGTGAGCATGATCTTTTTAATGTAGGACATACTTCCACATCCATTTCCCTTGCATCAGGACTTGTAAAAGCAAGGGATTTAAAGGGGGAAAAGAGAAATGTCATTGCAGTGATCGGGGATGGTTCCCTGTCCGGCGGCGAGGCCATGGAAGCTTTGAATGTAGCCGGAAGCGAGCTGAATTCCAATTTTATCATCCTTGTAAATGATAATGAAATGGCAATCGCCGAAAACCACGGTGGAATCTACAAGAATCTGGCAGAGCTGCGTAAGACAAACGGACAGGCGCAGAACAATATTTTCAAGGCATTTGGTCTTGACTATTTATATGTGGAAAAGGGAAATGATATTCCGACACTGATCGAGACGTTTAACAAGGTAAAGGACATCGATCATCCCATTGTTGTCCATATTCATACCACCAAGGGACTGGGCTATCAGCCTGCCATGGAGCATAAAGAAGCATGGCACTGGTGCATGCCTTTTGACCGGGAAACAGGACTTCCGACCGTGGATTTCGGGGATGGTGAGACTTACACTTCCATGACGGCCGCCTATATTATGGATAAGGCAAAGAAGGATAAAGATTTTCTTGTGATTACCCCGGCGATGCCAATGACCGGCGGACTTTCCGAGGACTTAAGAAAAGAGCTTGGAAGCCAGTATATCGATGTGGGTATTGCGGAAGAACAGGCGGTTGCCATGGCATCCGGCGCAGCCAGAAACGGAGCAAAGCCGCTCGTCATCACCAACACCACATTTATCCAAAGAACCTATGACCAGATTTCTCAGGATGTATGTATCAATGGAAATGCGGTTACCATTCTTCTGAACTATACGAGCTTTGCGGGACTTACCGATGTGACGCACCTTGGAATTTTCGGAATTTCTGCTTTTTCCAATATTCCGAACCTGCAGATCCTTGCGCCGAGTTCCAAGAGTGAATATCTGAATATGCTGGACTGGGCACTGGACCAGAATGAGCATCCGGTGATGATTCTGATTCCGGGAAATGAGGTTACCGACCGGGAGGCAGACAAGGATTACAGTAATATTGGCAGGTTCAAGGTGGAGCATCCGGGTGAAAAAGCAGCAATACTGGCCCTGGGTGACTTCTACCAGATGGGAGAGAGCCTTGCAGAGGCGGTAAAGGAGAACTTAGGCTTTGAACCGACACTGATTAATCCCCGATTTGCATCAACGATTGATACGGAATTATTGGAACAGTTGAAAGAAAATCATAAGCTGGTTGTCACGCTTGAGGATGGAATTCTGGACGGAGGCTTCGGTCAGAAGATCGCCGCTTACTATTCGACAAGTGATGTCAAGGTGAAGAATTACGGACTTGAGAAAAAGTTCTACGACCGCTATGATCCTGCAGCACTGCTTAAAGAACTCGGAATGACCAATGAAGCAATGGTGGAGGACATCAGGAAACTTTTATAGAATGTATGCGCATGATTTTAGAGTTTATGGATATCATTTTATAGAGTCTATGGATGGAAAAACGGCGAAAGATGAGGAGTCTTTCGCCGTTTTGAATTATGAATTTATTCCGCATTTGGATCCTTATTAGCTCTTAATTTTTCATTATAAGCTAAAATACGTTCTTTCATATCCTTATTCTCCTGAATGTTCAGGAGAAGGGAGTATAACTCCGGGTTTTCCGAACGGGAAATTATGATGAAGTCGGCATTCATTTCATCTGAAATGCCATATAAATAATCCGGATTACAGTGAAAGGTCTGGGCAATGTAGCACACAGACTGATAAGAGGGCTCGCGTTCTCCCTTTTCGTAGCGGCCATAGGCCATTGCTGAAATATTTAGGCGGCGTGCCGCTTCGGCCTTGGTTATCTTTAAGGCTGCTCGTACCTGTTGTAATCTTTCCGGATAAAAATGCATAATAAATACCTCTTGCCAATAACCATTGGTTATGATAACATAAAAACAATCTAACCAATGGTTATTATATCGTATAAAATATTGGAATGCAAGAGGAGAACAGCAGATTATATGCCGGCATTGTTAGTTGATTATGAAAATGTTAACGGATCCAATGGCTTGAAGGGGGTAGATGCCCTATGCGAGAAAGATACTTTGATTATTTTTTATAGTAATTGCTGTACAAGGATCCGATATGATCATATGCAGGATATTATAGAGAGTGGATGCAAATTCCGGGTTATAAAGTTAAAAGGAGCAGGAAAGAATGCACTGGATTTCTATATTGCAGCTGAGTGTGGGGTGATGAGTGAGAGGGGAGAAGATGAAATTGCAATCATTAGTAATGACAAAGGATTTCAAGCAGTAATCGATTTCTTCGCTATGGATCAGGAAACACTGAATGTCCGTATTGTTAAAGCCGAAAATATAGAAAATGCGCTTACACTGTTTACCAATCCGGAGGATAAGCAAAGAAGAAAATTATTGCTACACCGTAAGACGTTTTTAGATCTTACAACGGAGTATGGCAAGATAGAAGAGCGAAATAGAATTAGTAGAGAGTTAACCCAACTTTTGAAAGGAACAATGTACGAAGAGAAAAATACGGAAATACTTAATTTGGTTTTCACAAGAAAGAGTCAGGGAAAGAAAGCTTTATATACAGGAGCATTACATGAATTTGGACGCAAGGATGGAACGAAAATATATCAAATGATAAAAGACAGCATGGATAGCAAGCATTAAGCAGTATATCCTACATGTTTTTGAAAAGCATTGATGAAAGGAAAGGATATGAGTATAATAAAATATGTAAATAAGAACACTAGGTTCAGAATGTTGAAAAGGGGTGACGATATGGTAAAGACGGAGTCAGTAACCATTAAAGTGCCGGCCGAAATGAAAAAATACATTGTTGATACAGATGCAGAAACAGAGCTTGTCCGGAATGCCCTTCTTCTGTACCCTTATATATTAAATCAGACAATATCACATGGAAGAGCAGCAGAAATTCTGGGAATAAGAAAATCTGAATTGATAGATATATATGATAAAATGGGGTATTCTTATTTTGATATGACAATAGATGAACTGGACACAGAACTGGAAACCTATGAACAACTAAAGAAGGAGCAGATGGTATGATTGTTGTATCAGATACTACGCCATTGATATCATTGCTCAAGATTGGCAGGCTTGAACTACTGGAAAAATTATTTGGCTATGTACTGCACAGCCTTATAAATGAGAGGGTTATTAGTGGGTGATGCACAGCCCTAAAGTGAGCGAGTTAACAGATGGTGGAGACTATTGGGTCTCTACCTTTTTTATACTAAATCCACCAATCCGGAGTAAGTTCGCCCAAGGTTACCACTTTATGGGTTTCGTAATCCATCATTACTTCAACTGTACGATAACTGTCCGGCATTAACTGGGTCATGAACTCACGACAGGCACCGCAGGGTGGAATCGCTTTTCCTGCACTGTTGATTGCAATAACCCGCCGGATGGCATTTTCCCCATTGGTAATCATATGGAAGATCGCATTGCGCTCGGCACATATACCCAGTGTACATGCAGTATTGACACACACTCCGACTTCTACATCGAAAGACTTGACTTGAAGTGAGGTTTAGGTGATAAAATAAAATCGGGTTTCAGCGGTTAAGAGCATTTGGAGAAAGTGATGGTTATAACCTGCCCACTTGACTGGTGTGTAAATACGGTGTATAAATTTATGGTAAATGAAACTGTAAAGTATGCCGGCTCATCCGGACACAGACGGAAGCACCGGGCGGTGAATACTGCGATTACTGGTATGTAGGAGATAAAAGCCCGGCACTGGAGCAGTATAATGACCTTGAGCAGATTTAGGGTCACGGCAGTCGCAACAGCGTAAT
>CAKRAK010000038.1 GCA_934294885.1 uncultured Lachnospiraceae bacterium
AGGAAAGATAACTGTCCGTGCAAAAACAATTACCCCTCCAATAAATATTTATTGTATATATTCAATATATACACTTTAGTTTTCTTTGTCAAGTAACTTTGGAAATCAGGTTCCTTTCAAGGACCGTTCCCACTGTCTGCTCCTCGTAGCGGTACTAAATTCGTGCTTCGCACTTATTAAGTACCGACGGGAGCAGATGTCCTTATAAGGAACCATCATCTGCTTTCGAAAGCTGTTTTTTACATAATTATCAATTAAATATTAAGATAAATTTATGTAATCAGGAAAAGGGGGGCATACCTCTCTCTTTTATTTTTTCAATTAAAATTATGGGTATATGCAAATCCGAAAAAAGCTTGCATTATAAACGGTAAAATTTTATTATTCATAGACAATCAGCCGATTCCTTACTATAATAATGCCAAGTCATGCTTGGTATTCAAGACATTCGGTCTTGTACTGAAGATGTGTTTATCACAACACTGTACAAAGTGTGAAATTCAAAAGAAAGGTATATAAAAATGAACAATCCATTTGATTTAAAAACAAATCCAAGAAAAAAAGGAATCAAACAACCGGAAATAAAATCCTTACTACAGAGCATCGGTTTAATGGCTGTGGGGTTACTTATTTTTTCCATCGCGTTTTGTGAGGTTTTATTTTTGATTCGTATCATTACCCTTTTGGTCGGTGTCGTCCTATTCATTACAGGTACTATGCTGTTGAAAAAATATCGGAATGCATGTAAGGCATTTGAACAGTACGTCCAAAGCTGGGATAAAGGACGGGGAATGTATGACCGCTACGGAGATGAATTAAACAACTGGTACAAGGATGGTATTTCTCCAAAAAGCTGTAACGGAGATATTACCTATTTTCTGGAATTGCAACGTCAAAGATTAGAGGAAAAGGGCATCCGCATGAAAGAACAGATCAATCCTGTTAACGAAAACAGCTACGGAACCGCGACCCTTCCAAGGAAAACCATATGGTATACCTCCGATATGTGTTATGAAGAGGTAACAAGAAGAATGGAATTCCAAAAGAACGATACAACCCTTTATAAAAAAAATGATTATGAAACCATGTACGAAACCATCATCCACTCTCCCAATGAAGAGCAGTTGGAGAACCTGAATCAGACCTGTCCAAACTGCGGAGCCATCAGCCCTGTTGCAGAGCTGACAAAGGGATGTAAATATTGTAATACCCAGTTTGAGATTACAGATCTGTTTCCAAGAGTTGTGAATCATTATTTTGTTAACAACTCCGTTTCCTATAAAGCCACTCCTCTGATACGAAATACCTACTGCATTTGTATTGGGCTTGTTTTTATTGTTTCTTTGGTACCGGGATTACTGGACAAAGAGCTTGCTCCACCATTTGCATTTTTATTCAGCTATTTTATGTCCTTATTTGTCGGGGGAATATGTGGATTTTTAATCAGTCGTATTATCATGCTGCTTTCTCTGTTTAACAATGGTGGCAGAAAAAGAATTCCGTTTTTCGCCAGCATTTCCGCAAAAGGAAAAATAACAAGAACTATGTCCCGCTATGACCGTTACTTTTCATTTGATAAGTTTGAGGGACAGATTATATCCTTGATTCGTATGGCTGTATTTGCAAAAGAGCCTGCAAATCTAACAGCATATAAGGGTACAGAATTAGATGCGCGATTTAAAGATATTGTTGAAATGACACATAGAGCCTCATTTGTTGTAAAAAATATCCGCCAAAGCGGAAACATACTCCATATGACCCTTCGCACATGGTGGATTAATTATAGCGAACATGATAATAAAATAGAAAAGACCGGAGACTGCATTGATATCACTATCAGCCGGGATATCACACAGATTGAGACACCGGGCTTCTCCATTACGTCCGTAAATTGTAAAAACTGCGGCGGAAGCTTTGATGCCGTAAGACAACACTGCTGTCCATACTGCCAGACAGAATACGATATGGAACGGGAAAGCTGGGTAATAGAGGAAATGAAGTTAATCCGATAATATTACAACCGGCTACCGTTTCCGATTCCATGTCTTACAATCACCTATGGAATTAACAATGGTATATCCGGCATCATTTACCCGTTTTTCCAAACAGCCTCTACACTGTGCCGATTCTTCTTTTGTACAGATTTTATTTTCATAGAGGCTGTACAATTCCCGATATTTAACCGGAGATAAATTTGGCATGACTACATTGGCTCCTGCCTTCAATCCCATTTCCCGTCCCATAGGGTGTATTGTTCCAAGGGCGGTTGTAGAAGGAATCAGGGCATAGGGATGCATCAACCGCAGCAGGGAAACCAGTCGCAGGGTTAACTTTAAACTTCCATTTGGAAATTCACCAAATGGAGTGTCTTCATGACGAATAAAGGGACCGATTCCTATCATTTCCGGTTTTAGCTGCTGCAGGAAGCGTAAATCCTCAATCAGGCAATCAGTTGTCTGATATGGAGAGCCAACCATAAAACCGGCTCCCACCTGAAATCCGATTTCCTTTAGATCATATAGACAACGTCTTCTGTTTTGAAAGCTCATGGCAGATGGGTGAAGCATTTCATAATGGCTGCAATCCGCGGTCTCATGACGTAATAAATATCTGGTTGCACCAGCATTATAATATGCCTGATAACTGCTTTTTTCCTTTTCTCCAATGGATAATGTTATGGCACAATCCGGAAAAGCCTCATGGATTGAGGCAACAATTTCACAGATATAAGCATCACTGTAATAGGGATCTTCTCCACCTTGCAGGACAAAGGTTCGGTAACCTAATTCATGTCCAATCCTGCAACATTCCATAATATCTTCTTTTTCCAGCCGGTATCGTTGAAGCTTCCGATTATCCCGTCGAATCCCACAATACAGACAATTATTTTTACAATAATTGGTAAATTCAATAAGCCCCCGCAAATAGACATCCCAGCCATAGATTTCCCGTCTCTTTTCGTCAGCCACACGGAACAGATAATCATCCACAGGCTGTTCCGTCTCCAGTAACAGTTTTAATTCCTGATTTTCCAAATCCGATGTCTCATTCAGTTTATCGATTAAATCTATGATCTGCTTCATTTGGGGTGATCCTTTCGTTATGATGTGAGTAATTCCTATATTCTTATTGTGCTTTTCTTAGGCAAATGAAAGTGTTCTTCTACAATTCCATTCAGCTGTGCTGCAATGTTCTTAAAATCAGAATTCAAGTCAAGCGTTCTAACACTTATTTGATTTCCGCTCATTTGATATTTATAATCAGGATATACCGCCTCATCTGTCTTTGCATAAAGAAGCATACCTGATAGTTCATGGGGCTGTCCCTCCAGCTCCTTTTCCTTATTTTTTACATATGTAAAAATCTGATAAAGATTTCCAGAATGTAAGGTAGGTGTATCAAATCGTGTTTGAGTTGTACTCTCATAGTATTTTGCATCAATAATTAACATATTATCCCCATAACTAAGCACGACATCCGTTTGCATTATTGGGAGCATAACATCCATTCCATCATCCAATTGCCATGAAATCCGGGATGCATTGGTTTTTATTTCCGGATATTCTTTCTTAAAATATTCGAGAATGAACTTCTCATAAAGTTTACACATACGTTGTTCATCAAGAAAATCCATCATTTTTATGCTACCATCAGCATTAGTCTGAATTAATCCCTTAACCACAAGATAACAAACATAAATCAACAGTCTATAATTTTGATTATTGCGATTATATTGTATGTTCCAATTAACCGAATAAAGATCTATAACTTCTATTTCACCAAAGTATACCAAGAGCTTTCGCAGTTCTTTTTTTCTTTGCTTCGATATATCTGATTTTAAAAGTAATTCTACTGTTGATTTAATTATTCTGTTCATCATTCCATCAACAGAAAACTCATCATATGTACAAACCATCTGTCTATTAAGCATTGTCTGTGTTTTTATCGACTCCGTAATATCAAGTCTTCCCCTAAGAGTTGATAAAGATTCCGTCTTTAGAATATATTCCTTTCCAAGACCACGCTTAATCTGGATAGCTATACCTCTTGCCAAAATTGCCGCCATAAGATCTGCAGTATTATTAAATTGTTCTGTAGCCATATTCTTATATCCTTGTTCATTTAAAATCCGAAAAGCATATGACAGCATATAGTAGACATTTTGAATCGGTATCACTTAATCGCACTCCTTAGATTATTACTCCAATCTTTAACCTTCATAGGCTCATCAAACCAGTACTCCTTGAGAAGTGGAATCAACTCATATTCTACAATTCCATATAGACACTGGTCATCTATCTTATCAGCTTCCAGATTACAAAAATAGCTATGCCCAATACAAAATCCCTCCCCGAGCGACTCATCCGAAGCAATAACTAAATTCAAGCTTTCAACACAATCAATAAGCTTATTAAATTTTTCATTATCTAATGACATTCGATAACTACGAAAACCATCCGTTTTAAATCCTGGTTTAATTTCAAAGAAGGCAAATCTTCTTCTAAGTGCATAATCAAGCATCGCAAGACTTCGATCTGCCGTATTCATCATGCCAATGATATGAATATTCTCCGGAACTGCAAACTTTTCATCTGAATATAACAGTTGCAATTCAATTCCTCGCTTGTCATTCTCTATCAGCATAAACAACTCACCAAAAATCTTACTTATATTTCCTCGGTTTATCTCATCAATTACGAAGAAATAATCATTGTCACTATCTATCTCTGCTTTCTTACAAAAATTATAAAAAGCCCCTTTTTTCAATTCAAATCCAGTGGTTGATGGTCTGAACCCCATAATAAAGTCCTCATAAGAATAACTCTGATGAAATTGAACCATCATAACACGCTCAATATCCTTTACACCCATTATGGAATACGCAAGTCGTTTAGCAGTAAATGTCTTACCCACACCGGGAGCTCCCTGCAAAATAATATTCTTCTTCGACTTAAGAATCCCTACCAATCTAGAATATTCTTCCTCAGGCATAAATACCTCATCAAGGAAATCATCTTCAGTATACACCGGATAATTCTTAGAAAATTCCTCTATATCCTCCGTTATTTCATCCTCAAACAGCGCATTAAGTTTTTCTACATAATCAGTATATGAAGTAACGTCTGTTAATGTTTTCATAACCGCCTTGCCCGGGTGAGACCATTCACCCTTATGTGTCCAGTTTACCTTACGGATATTTCTGTATTCATCATTTCTCTCAGCATCATATTCATAATCAGATGTAACAATCCCACGTCCTACAAGTTGGTGCATGCCTTTCTTAACAAATACAACATCGCCAACTTTCATATCATTTGCAAATTGCCACGTGGCATGAGCTGCATTCTTATAAGAACGACTAACATCAAATACCACTTTCATTTTATCCTTCATCGCATCTTTGGAGTCAAATACCTTGAGATCACCTATTTCACCCCAGCCAATTGCCATAATCCCTTCCGAATAAAACTTTTCCCACATACATGAGTTCTCGCCAGGCGCATAAATCCAATAATGTACCGTATCCACATCATCATCTGCAATTGCGGCACCTTTTTTACTATGTCTATTTTGATTTCGAAGCACCCCATTCCTAAATATATCCGATGCCAAGTCCTCGGTCATTTCTACTGTCTTTCCCGCCTCCGTCAGTGTCCATATACCATAAACACTATTATCAATATAACCAGCATATACTAAATAATTACGGGCAAACGCCACTTCATTATCAAATTTATTAACATTTGTCTTGCCTCTTGTAATATTTACTTCCTCATCTGACAATTGCTCATTTTCAATGATCTTTTTGCGAGCATCCGCGGGCGTACCGGAACCACCCAAATCACGCAATGCTGTAATTAAGGGTTTGAACCATCGGAGAAATGCTGCATTTGATGATTTCTTTCCCATTCCTACTGCTTTTTTCTGATTTACCTGTTCTGAAATCATCCACGCACTATATGACAATTCTGGATAATTCTTGTACTCATAATCCCCAGTCTCCAAGGACTTTTTGCAAGCATCCTTTATAAAAAGATAATCCGTTGCGTTTGGCACCTTGTTAATTTTCTGTTTAACAGACATTACAAATTCTGTAGGCATATTCTCAACGTTAGAAATAAACCATCTGTTACGAGAATCAAGATTTATATATGTATATGGTCTAATCCAATATAGTCCCATGGTAATATTCCAGCGAATACAAAGCTGATCATGTACCAAATCATACCACCTTGAAAATTCAGCACGATTTTTCTCGCTATCATCATCTGCCAATTTTATAGCTGCCTCAAAAAGACACCAAAGATTATTTATATCATCCGGTTTTCTATCACCGATAAAGCCATAAAAGGTCGATTTCAAATTATTTAGTACCGGTATTCCATCAAAATTATCCGGCACTTTTGCCTCAATATTAAATACCTTTGCAATACTACCAATAATAGCTATTCTGTTTGCATTGGTAATTCCCTTATTAAAAAGACCGAATATTGTAAATGGGTCAATGTCAATAATGACATTTCCTCTTTCCAACTTTGGAATTTTGATATCTACAGAATCATAAACTGCATTAATTTCTTTAATAAGATTCTTTCGATCCGTCTTAAAAGACAGCAACTTTGTTGCAAATTCCATATAAAAATCTGTCCACTCAAATTGCATCAACGTTACCCCTCCTTGTATCGTACATTTAAATTAGTCCTTTTTATCATTTCTATATAAATCCGTACCTACACGGGTCTATTTGAACAGAAAATTTGATAAAATACTGTTACTTCTTTGCATTTTCTTCTAATTCCAGCATATACTTATCAAAGTCCGACATAAACAATCTGTCCTGAATTACGCGATATTTCTCAAATTCTGTCTCAGCATGAAGCTTTGCAATTTCAGCTGTCACCTTTCCAGCATCCTGTAGAATACCGTATAGTCCTTTGCAATCTGATTCACCCATTTGCGGAACTGTACCGCACGCTCAGAATTGACCTTAAAACCTACAGCAATGATCATCTCTAAAGAATAATGATTTATATTGTAACTTTTTCCATCAATAGCAGTTATTCGAAATTTTCGAATAACTGACTCCTCCTGTAGCTCACTATCCCCAAATATCTTTTTTATATGATAATTAATTGTATTTGTTCCTACATCGTACAATGTAGCCATCATTTTCTGTGTCAGCCATATATTCTCATCCTCATAGCGCATCTCTACACTGTCCTGCTGATCGCCAACAGAAGCAACATAGGTTAAGTATTCCGCTGCGCTGGAGCGGATAGTTATCTCATCTTTTTTCTTTGCCAAAGCTAGTCCCCCTTTTATTTCCATTATCCAACAAACAGTCACATGTTGTATTCCGCAAATACTCCATATTTACATAAACATGATAATCTCCATCACCACTACCTGCTCCTATTCTCTCACAGGTTCTATCTTCATTCAAAATATCGGATTAACATATAACATTTTATATAGATATAATTTGCTATCTTCAGAATGTCTAACAATCAATGATACATGAAATACATTGTATCTCTATCTCCCCCACTTCATCATATCATAATTAAGATATTTGTTTAGTATTGAGAACCCACTTTGAAAAATCTCCGAACATTTATGTTTTTCATCAATACTGAAACTTGGATGATATTCTTCATTTTTTAAAAGCTTCAAATTACTTCCATAGAATAACTTATTATAAATATCAATAATTTCTTCATCGTTACAATTCCCTACAAACTCTTCATTCAGTGATATTGATAAATCACTAAATAAATGCCATGTATCTATCAAAATCCGACAATTTTGTGATATTTCTACATTATTTATTGCCTCGGCAATTTTAGATAGATCAAAAACCGTTATTCCTTTTTCAAAAATAATCTGTTCCTTATCCGCAAATATATTTGCTTCTTCGACACTCAAAAAAAATAACAGCCGTTGACTAAAAAGTAAGAAACCATCTTCATCATTGCTATACCATATCAAAAAATAAGTTAATCCATTATAAATGATTTTTGTCAAATAATATTTCGTCATAACTTTGCTCCTATTTGGGGGTATTAGTAAAGGCTCTGTCGCCATATTTTTTTCAAGTTACTATTCCATATATCGATTTATCCTTCTTTTTCGGAAAAATGTTCCTAATCATTCCAAATCTTCTTTTGTTGGCAGTCTGAGGATTTCTCTTCCATCTGTGCATTTGCGCGGAACCTCCGATATTCCAAGTTCCCTCAATCTCTTCTGAAGTGCCACCTCAAAGGCTTCATCAAATCCATATTCTTCCCCTATTAACAATACGTCATCTGAAGATATGTCTATGGAACATAGATATTCGCCAAATCTCTTCTCCATAGAAGCTGCCTTATTAAGAATCGCCAAATATAAGGGTACGATGAGAACTCCAATCACGAGATAATGCGTTATGCCCACCGCCGGATTCTCGATAATATATCTTTTGAACCAGCAGTCCGGCATTGAAAAAATACCATATAAAATGAATGAAAGTCCCACCAAAGAGTAAGTTACCAGCATCACCCAAAGCATTGGCAAACAGAAAACTCTTTTAATTTCCTTTGCTTTCTTCAATCTGCAAAGTTCTTTCTTATCTATCTCAATCATATTTTCCTGCATTATGTTACTACCTTCCATTTTATTTATTTTGTGATTTAATACATTCAGATAATTTGTTCATCTTCTTAGTTCCTTGCATCCAACAAACTTTATTTGAATACTATACTAATAATTTTCCCAATTATTGTCCCAACAAAATTATACATCCATTCCAACCATATTCCAACAAAAATAGGCAGTCATCACTGTGACTACCTATCCATTAATGAGATATTGGGATTAAGGCATTACCCTCGCCTCTCCACGACCATTAAAAGCACTTTCCCTGTCATCATCAAGTTTTCCTCTAATTCTTTTCTACAATAATACTCCTCAAGCCCGTTTAAAGCTTTCTTCGGATTGACAATCGATTATTTCTATGTTAATATCAACATCAAGAAACGAAGTTTACTACCGTACGGTCTATGACTCAAGCGGCCTACTCGTTTCTTTTTTTATTGTTACGATATCGTATAAATATAATTTTCCATCTGCATCACGTCTTACTAATATTCTAGCGCGAAAAATGTTATAACTTTCCAATATACCTTCATCGTTATAAACAGGAATCCCAAAACGAGTTGTATAACGATACCAACCAAATTTAGCTTTGCTTCCATGCTTTTTATTATAATCAGGAAATTCTGCTTTATCTGTTGCTATTTCAATTATGTTCGCGATTGCAGTAACTGCATTTGCCTTTGCTTTTTCATTGGCACCTTTTACATCTTTTGTATCCTTAGAATGAGCAAATTCATCTGGAAAATCAGTGCCAATAAAGACTTTATCTGAACTTTCCAATATTTCATAGCATTCACCAATATATTGTTTAAGATATATCTCAATCTCACTCCAATCAATACTTCTTCTAGACTTGTAACGAATATCGTTAATCAAAACTATACTATTTCCATTTTCATCTTGAATAATTGAAATACTTCTATCTTGCTTATCACTATTATCTTTGTCGCAAATTAGGTAATAATAAGCGATTACTCTTCTTTTAATATCATCAGAAGCATTCATTATAGTTTCAATCATTAATCCATCATCTGTCACGTATTCCGAAGTCAATACTTTATTCTTTTTATCTTCCTCATCACAAAGTAAATCCACAAGCGACATATCAAGGGCCTTACATATAGCAACCAACTTATCTGCCTGCGGATTAATCTTCTTTTTACGCCAATCACTTATCGTACTAGTAGCAATGCCAGTTCTACGCGATAATTCAATCTGACTCATATGTAGTTCTTCGAGTCTATCAAAGATTCTTTCATATATGTTCATAGTTCAACATCCTTTTTATTTCCGTATTTTCGGATATTGTATCATGCAATCATTTAACAATCAAGCAAAAGAACTATTTCAGATTGCGTAAATTTACCTTCGGATTTAATAGGGTAGAGTTTACCCACGATGCTCTGATAAAGTATCAGGCAATGATCTGTGGTTTTATTTTACTACACATCCGATTATTATACAAATCATTGTTGTACTGTGTTACTGTCAAGTAATCGTTGGCATGGTTTCTACCCGGACGCTTTCTTTCGCAGTGATGGTTCCTTTCAAGAACCGTTCCCACTGTCTGCTTTTGAAAGCTGTCTTTTCACATAATCATCCTATTATTTTTATTTTCCGGATAAATACTCCCAAGTCTGATGTGCTGTTCCTTCAACTGATTCATACAAATACAGCAATCTTCTGATAAGCACCCTTTTCTTTTGGTAAATAATAATGTTCTTCGCCTGGCTCCATAATTACTTCAAATCTAGGTGTATCAGTTTTGAGGGATAATTTAACAACCGTTTCAATAACATTCTAAAAATTCTTCCAACAACGCTCTTTTAAGAATGCGCCAATGACCTCTAGTGGCTCACCTT
>CAKRAK010000039.1 GCA_934294885.1 uncultured Lachnospiraceae bacterium
GCTTCCGGCTGATTACATTCTTCGTCAATCTGCTCTGCCAATGGATGTCTGTATTTTTTAATCGCACGCACCTGTATGAATACCATCGAAATTCCAATCAATATTAAGATGCCTCCGATATCCAGATTCACAAAATATCCTTCCTTAAGTATTTTTCCATAGGTAAGCTTCGTCATACGTATAGCAATAAATTTGTGATTGATATACGCACTTACGATTGTTTTTACGTTCTCATCAATCACAACTTTTGTCATGCCTTCCACTCTTGCCGTACCGTTCTCTTCCACTCTCTGCTTCAAATCTACGAACTGTTCCGGTTGCATCCCTACAATATAGCTTTCCTCTGCCGTTGTTACAAGGTAATATCCTTCATATTTATTTTCTGCCAACTTCTCCGGCACCCGGATAATATCAATATAAGCTGTCTGATTCCCAGGATTGGATTCTTCCTGTAATACCTGCTCAAATGGTCGGACATCATCCATCTTCCTCTTTGTCTGAATCAATCCAAATCCCACCAAAAATATTCCGATCAATAAGAGAATCATTCCGATTGTCCGCCATATTTGATTGAATTTGTATTCTTCTTTTATATGCTTATTTGTATATTTCATGTCATGTATCCACCTACACTTGAACCCTATTATACCATCTATTAACGGAACAATTATTTAGATTTTACAAATACTCCACGGCTCTGGTCTCCCTCCGGATTTGCACCAAACTGATAATCATTTCCCGGTAAAATCGCATTTAACAAAATTCCGGCAATTGCTGCAATAGCAAGTGCTGTTAATGTAATAGAAGTCTCTCCGATGGTAAATGTAATACCATTGGAAAATCCGAGTCCGCATACAAAGATAACACCGGCAATGATCAAATTTCTGGATGCAGTCAAATCAACTGAATTCTCAACAATATTACGGACACCAATGGCAGATATCATACCATATAACATAAAGGATACACCACCGATAATAGCTGACGGCATGGTAGAAATAATGGCTGAAAACTTCGGAATAAAGGAAAGAATAATCGCAAATACCGCAGCCAGACGAACTACCATTGGGTCATATACTTTCGAAAGCTCCAATACACCTGTATTCTCACCATAAGTCGTATTGGCAGGTCCACCGATAGCACCGGCAAATGCAGTTGCTAATCCATCACCAACCAATGTACGATGAAGTCCCGGATTCTCGATGAAATTCTGACCAACTGTTGCAGAAATGGCTGACATATCACCTACATGCTCCATCATAGCAGCAATTGCAATCGGTGCCATGACAAGAATAGTTGTAATATCAAACTTACAAAGCTGGAACTGTGGAATTCCGAAAATACCGGCAGACTTAACAGCTTCAAATGCAATGATTGCACTTCCATCCGGATTGGTAAGACCGGCTGCATTCATAATCACAGCTGCCACATAAGAAATCACAACACCCATCAAAATAGGAATAATTTTAAACAAACCTTTTCCCCAGATATTAAATATAATGATTACCGCTAATGCAATAACTGCAAGATACCAGTTTGTGCTGGCATTGGAAATTGCAGAAGGTGCAAGGGAAAGTCCGATACAAATAATAATCGGTCCTGTTACAACCGGTGGAAGGAAACGCATTACACGTTTTACTCCGACCAATTTAATAATCAATGCCATAACAAGGTATAAAACACCGGCTGCCACAACACCACCACAGGCATATGCAACCTTGTCATTTGCTGCCATATTGGCAAATTTGCCGGTATCAAGACTTGCAACGGTAGAAAATCCACCTAAAAATGCAAAGGATGAACCTAAAAATGCCGGCACCTTAAATTTGGAACACAAATGAAATAATAACGTACCAAATCCGGCACAAAACAGTGTTACAGATACTGTTAAACCTCTTGTAAGGGGTTCTCCACAAGCTTCCGCAAAATAACCGGACACTAAAATCGGAACCAAAATCGTAGCTCCAAACATTGCAAACATATGCTGCAATCCTAAAATTAAAACCTTGGGTAATCCAAGCTGTTTGGCGTCTCTAACAGCGCCGTCATTTAAGTTTTCCATACTTCTTCCTCTCTTTGTATTCATTATTTTAATCTATTTTATTATGCACGAATCACATTAAAAAAGCAACCAAACATTGTACGATTATAAAAAAAGACGGGATGCCATATCCCATCTTTTTCTTATATTAAACACTCCATTAATACATCATATATTTCTTTTGCAACTGCTAATTTATATGCTAATCTTGTTGGCTGTGGTTCCAATTCAACATAATAAGATTTCATATTGCCCTCTATTCCCATTGCAAAATAAACCTGCCCCGGAACGGATGAAGCCTGATTATCCGGGTCAACATTTCCCATTGTTCCGGTCACTCCGATTCCGATATCCGCCTGATATGCCTTTATGCAGGCTTTTGCCATCGCCTCTGCGGTTTCCTTGGAATACACTGTATACCGGTCAATGATTTCTTTCGGAACCCCCTGCATAATTTTTGCTTCATTACAGTAGGTAACAAAGGCACCCTTTAATACTGCGGAAGAACCTTCCGTATCCGTAATCAATGATGCAAGCTGCCCGGCGGTTGCCGATTCCATCGTAGTAATGGTCATATGCTTCTCAATTAAAAGTTTTGTCAGCTTCTCATAATCCTTTCGGATTTCTGATTCTATATATTTTTTTGACATATTTATTTCTGTCCTCCTGCATAGGCTATACGGCCTTTAAATCCTTTGTTACGGTTTTAAATATTCACATTCCTTTCACGATTACTGCTGTTACTATTACCTGCATTATAAATATAACCGGTATCCCCACTACAAAATACCGGTGCTTTGTCTTATGCCGGAATACATACATTCCGGCAAATGCCCCGATGCTGCCACCGATTACTGCCAATCCCAGCAAGGTCGCTTCCCGGATACGCCATTTGTTATGCTTTGCCTTCCATTTGTCAATCCCATAGATTGCAAAGGTAAACAGGTTGATTACACATAAATATACAATAAATAAATTGTTATATAATAGATTCCAAATCATATTTATTCCTCAAGCATTTAACAGAATTATCTTATTTCCAAATCTTTTGTATTCCATATTAATGTCTGCTGTTATATATTGCAAAAACTCATATTCCAATCAAAATGTAAATCCTACCGAATCCGAAACGCTCTCTCTTCTTCCTCTACAGCCATGGAAGAAACTTCCACGTCATCAATATAGATGAAGCTTCCCTGCGCAATCCGGTCAAGGAATCCATTCACGAAATCCTTTTCTCCCTGCAATTCCAACTCAACTCTGCCATCATATAGGTTGGTCACATATCCGGTTATTCCCAACGAATTTGCCAGATGATAAGCCCGGTATCGAAATCCGACTCCCTGTACACTTCCACTGACATAATAATGTTTTCTTATTTTCATATTCTATCCTCATAAATGCATGCTCATCCTATAAGATTTCCTATTCCGATTGAAAATAATCTCATATCTGTATAGTCAGCTTACAACAAATAACGTTCCACAACCTCTAACAGACCATCTTCATCATTTGTCTTTGATGTAATCACATCCGCAACCTCTTTGATTGCATCCTGTGCATTTGCCATGGCTACGCCGATTCCGGCATACTGAATCATGGACATATCATTAAATCCATCACCACAGGCAATGGAATTCTTCTTATCCACTCCGATAATTTGAAATAATCGGTCTAGAGAAGCTGCCTTATCCACACCTAACGGCATTGCTTCAATAAAGAACGGTTCCGAACGATAAATACTTAATTGATCTTTGTAAAGAGCTGCCAATTCCTGTTCCAATTGAGGTGCCACGTCTACATTTGCAGTAAATAAACATTTATTTACATCAAAATCCACATAGGCAATCATATCATCTACATGCTTTAATTCCAGATGATTTAGTCTTGCTTCAAACTCCATATGTTCATCTAATCTGGTTCCATACAAAAGGTAATTTTTTTCGTATGTCATAAAGCCCATATCGTGAGAAAGAGCATAGTCATAAAGAGGCTTCATACATTCCTTTGGAAACATCTGCTGATATACGACTTCCTTTGTCTTTACATTTGTAATTCTGGCACCGTTAAAATTCAATACATAACCACCATATTTTTCAAGCTGCAGTGCATCCGATATCCATTTTACGCCCTGGGTCGGTCTGCCTGATGCAATCATAATTGTATGACCGGCCTCCTGAACCTTAAGCATCGCCTCTAACGTCTTTGGCGTAATCTCTTTTTTGCTGTTTGTTAACGTACCGTCAATATCTAAAATTAAAACCTTTTTATCCATGTTCCTATCCTCTTTTGTTATTTTCCGTTATACCTTTAACGACCTTTTCTTTGAGCCGCTTCCTTACAACTGAAGTAATTCATCTAATATTGCCTTAGCAACCTCATCCTTTGAAAGAATCGGAAGTTCTTTTACTCCATCCTTCTGAATCAATGTTACTACATTGGTATCGGTACCAAATCCGGCTCCTGCCACCTTTAAATTATTAGCAACAATCATATCTGCATTTTTTGCCGTTAATTTCTTTGTGGCATTTTCTAACATATCCTTTGTTTCCATAGCAAAACCGCAAAGCTTCTGATTTGGCTTCTTATGTTCTCCAAGATATTTTAATATATCTGTTGTCCGGGCAAGGGAAATGGACATATCATTATCTGACTTTTTAATCTTATCCTCTGCAACCGTAACAGGCGTATAATCAGCCACCGCCGCTGATTTAATAATAAAGTCAGCATCCTCTGCCTCTTTTTTTACTGCTTCAAACATATCCTTGGCACTGACTACATCGATTACTTTCACAAAACCCGGCTTTTCAATCGCTGTTTGTCCCGAAATTAATGTTACATCCGCTCCACGCTCCATTGCGCATTTTGCAATGGCATATCCCATCTTTCCGGTGGAATGATTGGAAATAAACCGAACCGGATCAATTGCCTCCATGGTAGGACCGGCTGTTACAACCACCTTTTTTCCTGTCATATCCTTCTCATAATGAAGCTCCTTCATAATATAAGAAAGTAAGGTTTCCTCCGACGGAAGTTTTCCGGAGCCTGTATCGCCACATGCCAGATAGCCTGTTGCGGGAGTGATGATTTCGTAGCCGTATTTCTGTAATTTTTTCAAATTATCCTGTACAATTTCATTTTCAAACATATTGGTATTCATGGCAGGTGCAATGTACTTTGGTGCCTTGCAAGCCATAATGGTTGTTGTCAGCATATCATCTGCAATTCCATTTGCAATCTTTCCGATGACATTGGCAGATGCCGGAGCGACCATAAATATATCCGCACGCTTTGCAAGGGCAACATGCTCTACATTAAACTGAAAATTCCGGTCAAAGGTATCCACCAGACATTTATTACTTGTTAATGTCTCAAATGTAATCGGGTTAATAAAATTGGTAGCATTCTTTGTCATGATAACATTCACATCAGCATGCAGCTTAACTAACATACTGGCAAGATTTGCAATCTTGTATGCCGCAATTGAACCCGTTACACCTAACACAACTGTTTTACCTTTTAACATAATGTTCCTCCAAATATCCTTTTATCAATCTATCATTCCATAAAAATGAAAATACACATCAAAAATATACAAAATTTTTCTTCTGACAGTTCTAATGCTATCACAAAGTCCGGTATATTTTCAATGTGTAAATCCATTTTCAACGTATTTTTACAAGTCCAATTCCATTAATCAAATTTAGGGCTTAACACACCGTGCTTTTCGTAATTGGAAACCTTTGCAATTCCGTTTTTATCATCCACAAAAACAACACTTGGCTTGTGCTCCTTTGCTTCTTCCGGTGTCATCTGTGCATAACACATAATAATAACATGATCCCCTACCGCAACCTGACGGGCTGCTGCTCCATTTAAACAAATCATGCCGGAATTCGGCTCGCCGGCAATGGTATAGGTTTCAAAACGATTTCCGTTTTCTACATCCACAATCTGCACATATTCATACTCCAATATGCCGGCTGCCTCCATCAAAACCGGATCCACCGTAATACTTCCAACATAGTTAAGCTCTGCCTGTACAACGGTTGCACGATGTATTTTTCCTTTTAACATGTTCACTAACATAACTTTCTCCTTCAAATCTTTCCCTGATAATTAAGAAACGTTTTGCAACTCACATTTCCGCATTTATTTATGAAAATTTAATATGATTTACCGGCTGCCTCTTACATCATAATACGATTATCAATCAAACGGGTGGAACCGATATAAACAGCAATGGCAATCAATACGGCACCTTCTATTTTTTCAATCGGCTGAATATTATCGAAGCTTACGACTTCCACATAATCAATCTTAGCAAGAGGACAGGTATTCAATTTGTCTGTAATAATCTGCTTTACCTTTGCGGCATCCTTTTCACCGGATTCAATGGCTTTCATAGCTTCTTCTAAGGACTGATTCAAGATAACTGCCTGTGCTCTTTCCTCTTGGGATAAA
The DNA here is from genome assembly GCA_934294885.1 of uncultured Lachnospiraceae bacterium. Lineage (GTDB taxonomy): Bacteria > Bacillota > Clostridia > Lachnospirales > Lachnospiraceae > CAG-590. The sequence continues at coordinate 6,506 of CAKRAK010000039.1, forward strand.
TAGGTATTTCGAGAGCTTTTTGCAAGTCCGTCTGCTTCTCTGACAATCGGACAACCGATAATTTCAATATCAAAATCTAAATCAATGACCATACGACGGATAATTGCAAGCTGCTGTGCATCCTTTTGTCCGAAATAAGCACGATTTGCCGGTACAATATGGAACAGCTTGCTGACTACAGTCTGCACCCCACGGAAATGTACGGGACGACTTTTACCGCATAACTGCTCCGGTAACACGCTCATATCAACAAAGCTATGGAAATCCGGTCCATACATTTCAGAAACCTCCGGATGAAAAATCAAATCCACACCGGCTGCTTCACAGATTTTGGAATCATGCTCCAAATCTCTTGGATAAGCCTCCAGATCTTCATTTGGACCAAACTGCATCGGATTTACAAAAACACTGACAACCACCTTATCATTTTCTTTTCTGGCTCTCTCCATCAGACTCTTGTGACCTTCATGCAAATAACCCATTGTAGGCACCAATGCAACTGACATTCCCTGTGACTTCCACTCTTTTACCAAATCTCTTGTCTCTTTAATACTTCCTGAAATCTTCATCCTTCTATCTCCTTCTATTAATATAATTTTTCCAATACATCATCACTGATGGCATATTCATGCTCTTTTGCCGGGAAGCTTCCATCCTTCACTGCCACATCATATGCTTTAAATGCATCCTTCATAATGGTTCCAATATCTGCAAACCTTCTTACAAACTTCGGTGTAAAATCACTGAACATACCAAGCATATCCTGATATACCAATACCTGACCGTCACATACGTTACCGGCACCGATTCCGATGGTTGGAATGTGAACAGCTTTCGTAACCAGCTCCGCTACCTTAGTCGGAACACACTCTAAAACAACTGCAAATGCACCGGCATTCTCAACTGCCTTTGCATCCTCAATTAACTTCTTAGCCGCTGCCTCTGTCTTACCCTGTACCTTAAATCCACCAAAAGCATTGATTGACTGTGGTGTCAATCCTAAATGTGCACATACCGGAATCCCTGCATCCACGATGGCTTTAATCTGAGGACAAACCTCAATTCCACCTTCTAATTTCACAGCTCCCGCACGGCCTTCTTTCATCAACCGTCCTGCATTCACCACTGCATCATACACAGAAGTCTGATAACTCATAAAGGGCATATCACATATAACCAATGCATTCTTTGCACCTCTTGCAACTGCCGCACTGTGATGAATCATATCCTCCATGGTCACAGAAATGGTATCCTCATATCCGAGAATCACATTTCCCAAAGAATCCCCGATCAAAATGGAATTAATACCGGCTTCATCGATTAACTTTGCCGTTGAATAATCATACGCCGTTAACATCGTTAACTTTGTTCCGTCTTCCTTTGCTTTTTTAAATGTTGTAACTGTATTTTTCATGTCTGCCTCCTGTAATTGAATTTTCAATCTTCATCCATTTGCTTTTCTAACTCCGAATAATCCTTATCCGAATTTTTTAATTTTGATATCTGAAGCAGCCGCTTTCCGCAAGCCTGATAAAGCTCTTTTTCGCTCTCTGTCAGTACGTCCAAATGTTTTTTTACGGTTTCCGTATCTCCCCGTTCAACCGGTCCGGTAAGCGCCGATACGGTTCCGTTTTGAATCACATTTGCAATATTATTTTTCACCAGAACACGACTGAAGCTTCGTGCCTCATCTTCGGAAAAGCCGCATCTTTTTAAAAGTTCATAACCCATATCCAACACTGCAATTACCTGATTACTTAACACACTTGCAGCAGCATGATACAATGGCTTAACCTCTTTTTTGATTGTAATCGCTGCATTCCCGGTTGCTTCAAATAACGTCTGCCATTTGGCAACAGCATATGCATGACCCTCTAACGTAAAGCTTACTTCATTTAGTTGTTCATATACGGATTCTTTGTCGCTGAATGCGACCATTGGATGAATAGATATACCATACGCACCATAGCTATCTATCCCTGAAAATACATCGGATGATAAGGAGCCACTTAAATGACAAATTATCTTGCCTTTAATCTTATCCTTTGGAATCGTATCCCATGTGTCCTTTATCGCTCCATCCGGAGTCGAGAGAATAATGGAATCACTTGAATCAATTACGTCTTCTATCGTCTCAAAGAACATAGAATCCGTAAAATCTGATGCCCATCTGGCATCATCTGCTAATAAACTGTAGTAACCGGTTATTCGGATATCTGCCTGATCTTGTTTGGTAGTAAGATACTTCCCAAGTCCACAGCCAGCCCTGCCGGCACCAATAAAACCTATTTTCATGTCATCACCTCTTATCTTCCGTGACAACACTCACCATTCGATGCAGTTTCTGTTAAGAATACCGCTCGAAGTGTAATGTACCATTTCTGCCAAAGAAATGCAATTATTCCTTACGATTTTCTTTTTTATTTTGCGTCTTTTTTTCAATACAATCTTTTCCCAGTAATGGACAAATACTCCATAGTACGATACATGCCGTAACAGCCGCTGCCGTAAGAAATACATAGACAATAATCAATGCTGTCGTCCTGCTGTATATTTCCAAAAACTGAGTCGTAGAAAAGGCTATAAAAAATGCCGGCAAAAATCCCAAAAGGGTTCCGCAAAAGCCTGTTACAGCCGTTCCCAAAAAGCTATGCTTTTTCTGGACAAAATAAGCAAGCGCCATAAGAAGTGCCAATTCAACGACAAAAATCAACAGCCGTTCATAAGCAGACAGGAAAAGCTCTGTCACACCGGTTGATAAATCCCCTTCTTCTCCCTTTATCATATATACAATGGTATAAATACTTCGGATTCCCGCAAGCATCACTGCCTCTGTCATACAATATCCAAATCCAAAGAAAAGAATATTGCGGGCACTGTATTTTCTCTTTCTGATAAATCGAAAGAAAATATCACTGATGCCATACAAAAATACACTACCCACCAATGCCACCAAAAACAAATTCAACATATAATGATTGGTTGAAAATGCATTCATATCAATTCCGGTTATTCTCTTGTTATTATATAACCACTGTAATCCCTTTTCCTTGATTCCCCACTGCATCAAAAGATAAATCACCGCACCACAAAGCAAGTAACTCAACTGCCTTATTCTACTGTTTTTCTCCTTTACCAGTAAAATGATAATCCCTATAAGAGGTATCACAATACTTGCCAATATAACCGTACCTAACGCAAAATATTCCATTTGCTTTCTCCTTTTCCTATCCTGTCATACACGGAGGATTGCGAAACCCTCCGTAACCTTGGT
>CAKRAK010000040.1 GCA_934294885.1 uncultured Lachnospiraceae bacterium
TTGCTCTCTCGCACTCATTAGCGCCGCAACAGTGATTATATTATCACAGGGCTTTCCCCATGTCAACACCTTTTTTTGATTTTTTTTGATAAATTTTTCAATGCCATTTTCATCACTATATATAGTATCATTTCTATAAAAGCGGCACATTTTTTTACAATTATGTATACCAGTATATTCTCTATCCCCAACCTTCAGATATACATTTTAAAGCAAGCATGTATCTTGCCCGTTACTTCCCATAAATAAAAAGAATCATATCTCAATACGAAATACGATTCCATGATCAATCCCTATATACAAAATAATTTGAGCCGATGCAGCCCTCGTAAAAATCAGAAGAATAAAATCTTCGTCAGATCACTTACGATTTCTACCAAAATATTATTGTCATACAAAAGCTTCAAAATCCGCACTTCATTTATCTGATGAATCATTTCGCTGCTCCACGGAAATGTACTGGTAATGGATAGAAACAAAAAGAAAATACAAATCCACAAAACACCCCGGACTCCCCCTAACAATCCTCCGCCAATTTTATCAAGGGAACGCACAATCGGCAGCTTCGCCAAATTCTTACAACGGTGCCCTAAAATCATAAAAATAATTCTGCACAAAATCAGCATCACCAAGAAAACAATTCCGTTCAGGATCACAACTGCAATGGACATGGCAATATAATCATATACACCACTTACCTCCAATAGCTGATACATTTCAGAATTATTATTATTTAAGATTGCACTTTTTACAGTTTCCGGAAGGGGTAATGCATTAATTGCCGCAATCTGGATTCCTCTGGTTACCTCCTGACCTCCGTCGGAATAGGCAAGCTCCGCTGATATGGACGCAGCCATCTTGTCATCAATTTGAGTATGCTCCTGCAAATATCCACTTACATAAGGGGCCCCATACAAAGAAATAGCGATGCTGGCAATCAATCCTGCTACCGATACGATCAGACGCAACATTCCCTGCGCCCATCCTATCAATACAAACATTAAAAATACGATTCCTATTACGATACAACAAATATTCATGATTTTTCCTTTTCACTTTTGTGGCACAAACGAACCACCTCGGAACCGCTTTCATACAAAACAATATAACGCTTGCTATATCCTGTCGGTATCATATCATTCACATTTTTTGAAAATGTACATGAAAACTTCACTTTTCCGTCCATCGTGTAAATCCGTGCCTGATTACCACCTGTAAAGATAATTTCATCCTCTGTCATCTTTACCTTCTTATAATCAATGTCTATTTCCTTTTTCAGCACCTCATGACCATTCATATTATATAGGTATAACACATAAGGAGCTTCTGACTTTTCATCGTCATTTAACATCACAACACCAACATACTGGGAATTGTAAATTACACTTTGGATTTCCTCCTTAAAGGAAATGGTCGCCTTTTTGCTGGACTTTTCCTTCATGGAAAATATGAGAAACTGATTATCGCCAAATGCACAGATGGTATTATCATCTAAAAATTCAACCTTGGGTACAATCGTATCATCCAACTGATAAGCACCTACCATTCTGTCTGCATTTTCATTCTGACCAACTTCTCCGAAATTAGATGCCGTAAGCTTACTCTCCAGCTCTCCCGCTTCATTGATGGCCAGATAAGAAGAAAATAGTTTTTCTCCGTTTGCAGACAGATCCATGTCCAAGGGATATCCATTCTGGTCAATCGCAGTCTTACGCTCCATAATCTGGGAGCCCTTTCGGTCATATAAATTAATATAGTTTTCCTTTTCGCCCTCTAATATAACGGCAAACTCACCCTGTCCTGCAACTGCAATATCAGAAATGGTATATGGCATTGTCGTACTGCTTACCTTTCCCTCTTTGTCGAATATATATACATCATTACCGTTCAAATCCGCAATGGCAACGTAATCGCCGCAAACATCCGCAGCAGGCATCTTCATGGCAAAGGTTTCCGTCCAAATGGCTTCGCCCTTTTCATCTACATAGGTTGCTCCGTCCCTGCTGTATTTTAATATTGATTTCTGATACGGAACATAATCTGCCATAGATGCATTGGTAATCCCCGTTTCTTCCACAACCTCATATCCATTATAATTCATACCGGGAAACAGCTTTGTGATTAAAAAATATGCCACCACCAAAATCACAACAATTATAATCACTTTTCTGATAACAGAAAAATGAATCCCTGTCTTTTCCTGTTCTTCCTCGTCCCCCTCCCGATTATTTTTTTTACGAAACAAGCTTTTCACTCCGGTAACAGAGGTCTCTTCTTCCTCCAATAATTCTTCGTCTTCTCTATCGTCTCTCATATAATCTACCTTTTCTTTTTATTAACATCCTGTTCTATATCCACAGTCCATGTTAATCATACCACACTTTTTCAAAAGGCACTAGACTATTTATTATCCGGTTTAGTTCTCAAGCTTCTTGTCTACAGTCGGAATCAAAATAGAATCTCCAACATGAATTTCATCCGAGTTTCCAAATTCATTTGCCTCCATCAGTTCCGTTACATAATCAACAGAATTATACATTTTAAAACTGATGGAAGATAACGTATCTCCATTTTGCACAACATAATACTGTGGATATTCCAGCGGTGCCAAACGATCCGTATTGGAATCTATAATTTCTTCCTTTTTATTTTCCTTTTCTGCTTTTATTACGCTTTGGGTCTCCACAACAGATGTTTTATCCTCTTCCGTCTCTTCCTGCTCATGATAGGTAATGATTCCGTTTTCAACTAATTTGGATTGAAGCACCGATAGCATCTGATAATTGGAAAATACCGCCACACCTAAAGCCAGCACCGCCACCGTAAGCCCGGAACAAACGGCAGACAACCTCCGGTTAATCCGTTCAATCTTTACATTATGGGCACGCTCTTCCAAAACATTCTTATATTTTTTTACAACTGCCTCATCCTTTTCATCCACCTCACTGTCCGGTTCAGAGGGAGCCCCCTGCCTTGACTGAATCATAAAATTCTGCATGGCTTCATTACGGGCATAATAGATATAATATCCCGGCTGTCGACAGAGATAATCCCCCGACAACATATATAGTGCATCCTCTCCCTCTAAGGAATCCATAATATATAAAATCTTATCCTCGGAGCCAAAATTTTCCACATGAAGCTTCACGATCATATCATTCACCTCTGTAGAAAATCCCATCCGGGACAAAAACCATCCCACAACCTGCAATTCCGGAAAATAATGCTTTACGTCCTGATAAATGTATTCCCACGTATCACCGTCAAAGGTTGTCTCCTCTAAATCCAGCTCCAGATTCTGTGCAGGAATCGCTCCGCTTACAAATATAACCTCTCCAAGGGAATTCCCTACGGTTTCACCCACTAAAATTGCTCCTCTTGCATAAGACGAATTGGGATTAGCCATCTGGCTTAAATAGGTCATAACATAATCCTCAATGTAAATACGCCGATTTCCGGATGGTGCACCTATTTGTCTGATATTCTTTGGTAATGTAATTTCTGCAAAAATGTTATCTTCTGTTTGATCTTCCTTGTTATAAACCACTTCGATCATTCTATTCATTCCTTTCCTAATTGTTGTACTTATATGACATTTTTGCTTATCTCGTAACATATCACTAAAAATAATCTAATTATGCCGAAACAAATCACCAAATTCATTCATTTATCGCAATTATCCAAATATTATCTCCATTCTCAACAAAATAAGGAAAATCATTTTTATTTTCCGGATTAAAACATGCTCAATTTGTTCATACTTTTCATAAAATAATGATAGAAAGATGGAGTAAATACAATGGCGTTATATTATTTCAATGCGTTTGAAGAAAATGCACCCGGCAAGCTGAAACAACAATTACAGCAGTCCATTCACCATACAGAAAACAAATCAGTTGTAATCCTATGCATCGGAACGGATCGGGCTACAGGAGACTGCCTTGGTCCCCTTGTAGGCAACCGGTTAAAGGCAGCACTGCCACTCATTCCGGTTTACGGCACATTAAAGCACCCTGTCCATGCATTAAATCTGGAAGAAACCATTCAGACAATATATAAGGAACATGAAAATCCGTACATCATTGCAGTGGATGCCTCCTTAGGCGTAAAAGAGCATATCGGTTACGCTACCATCAGTACACAGCCTCTTTTTCCCGGAAAAGGAGTCAATAAAAAATTGCCTGCGATAGGCAACTTGTCCATCACAGGCATTGTTAATATTGCAGGATTCCCTAATTCTGTTTTGTTACAAAGCACAAGGCTCCATACAGTCATGATTCTGGCCGACTGTATCAGTACTGCCTTACAGGGTTATCTGATTGATACTTATCTTCCCGCCCCACGATAAGCATCTACAGCCTCAGAAACCGTATCGGCAACACCATCTTCCATTAAGGATATCAAATCCGCAACTCTGGATAAGGTACAGCACTCGCCTAAAACCATTCCGTAGTTATTGGTTATGGCTGCGGATGATATATTAATGTCATTTTCCAGCAAAGCAATCTGTTCTTCAATAGAGTCCAGATTTGCTTTCATACTCTCCAGCTTTCCAAGTCTTCTATCATTCACCTCATCGGTAAGAATCTGCTTTGTCTGATTCTCAAAGGATGTCATGGCATCCTGTTTTTCTCTGCTAATCTGTTCTAATTCCTCATCTAACTCTTCCAGCTTCTTGTCATAAGCATCCAGTCCATACTGGCTGTCATCCTTGTCCTTACTGATTTTGTTACGGATTGCCTTCATCTGACGCTTATTCGCTGCAATCTGATCCTTGATCTGACGTCCCTCCAGCAGGGTTTCATAAAACGCCAGCTTCACAAAATTCAGGATTAACGTATATACCATTCCTACAAGGAATAACACGATAGATACCGTAAGGGTACATAATAATACAAGCTTCTCACTTCCGGCATAAAAAACGCGGACTGACAAAAGGTAAGCAATCCACGGAAGTCCCAAAAACAGCATAGCCATTCCTACAAGCATGCCGGCAATTTCCAATGCTCCCTTTGGCATATACATAATATAAAATAATGTATTCCTGCAAAACGAAGGTACATGCTGTGCCTTAAAAAGGGTTTTCATCTCCATCTGAAGCTGTCTGTTTTCTTCGGTTATATCTGCCGTCTCGTAAGACACTCTCTCATCTATACGTTTTGATTTAACACGATCTCTTTTTGCTCTTACATTTCTGTTCTTTGCTTTATTCGCATCAATCTGACTATCATATACTTTCTCAATATCGTTCTTTCTTTTTTGGATGGTCTGGGCAATCTCATTCTGGATGGATTTGTCCTCGGAAGCAATTGCTTTTTTCAGGTTCTTTTCCTGACTCTGATACTCTGACAATTCTTCCTTCAACTGCTCAACCGCTTCAAGATCCGTCTGAACCTGATAAAGATAATCTACATTTTCATTAAATACATTCGCCTGCATAAAATGCCTCTTTTCTCAACTATTAATCAATTCTGAAAATCTATTATGTATTCCCTAAAATATCAGTACATACAGCCTCATTTTATCAAAGTGATTATATAAATACAACCATTTTCGACTTTTTCAGCCTATCTCTGATACAAAATTCACATTCTTTTAATATTTTATTGATTGTTTTTAATCGTCATCTATTATATACTATAGGAGTGGGGTATTGCTAATCTTTTCGACAAAACGGAGGTGGTTATCATTAATATATTATTTTTTCTGACACCCAAAGCAGAGGTTGCTTTTTTAGATGAGAATTTTAACTTAAGACAGGTTTTGGAAAAGATGGAATTTCATAAGTATTCTGCGATTCCAATTTTGAATATCGAGGGAGAATACATAGGAACATTAACCGAAGGAGACCTTTTGTGGTTCTTCCGACATAATGAATTTGGAGCTGCCATCAGCCAGCCGGAATTTTTCCATATTAAGGATGTTCCCCGAAGACATGATTACATTCCGGTTAATGCAAGCTCTAACATGGAAGACATGTTAGCTCGGATCAGCCAACAGAATTTTGTACCTGTCGTAGATGATTGTGACAGGTTCATTGGAATCATCACCAGAAGAGATGTTATTCATTACTTTTGCGAACAAAAACTATGAAAAAAGTCACTGTCGGTTTTCTCAAGCCGACAGTGACTTTTTGTCATTTTACAAATATTCTTTTAAGATATCCGGATCCACCTTAATGCGGTTATCCATTGTCTTCATAATATCCTTTATCTGAATCTCTTTGTGGACACTTCCCAAATTCAAATTGTATATCTGATTGGTATTGAATCCGAGAACCACCGGTCTTAAAACATTCTGATCATTCTCTCTTATTACCAGTCCCTTTTCATGATTGGTCAATTCTACACAGACACCCGGGAATAGAATCTGCACACTTTCCAGCAAATGCTGCACCATTTCTGCATCATAAAGTTCCGGATGGCTTTGCAGTTCCCGAATTGCCTCCACCTCAGATGCAGGATCCTCTCCCAAACGCATCGCTGTATATTCATCATATGCGTTTGCAACCATCAAAACCTTAACCGCATCCGATACATTCGATGTTAATTTCTCCGGCATATACTGTAGCTGGCACATCTGCATAAGAGAACCCTTTACTCCTGCCGGCATCTTGAAAGACTTGGAAATCTTATCTACTCCAAGCAAAACTGCCCTTGCAATTGCATCCCGGTCTTCCGGTTCTACATTCGTACCTTTGCTGCGCAATTGCTCCGGCAATCCCAGCTTTCCAACATCATGAAGCAATGCAGCCACGATTACCTCCGCCTGTTCCACTACTCCAAAACCGACTCTGTGAGAAATCAAGGCAGTTAGTATCGCCACATTCAATGCATGCTTATATACATAATCCTCCGGACTTCTTAAGTTCTGGTTGAAACGAATCTTATGGAACAGATTACCAAATCGACGAACCAGATCATCCGTAAGTCCCATCAGATTCTCAGGTGCCTTTCCCGCCATAATGTGATCCAGTTCTTCCCTGATAATAAATACCGCCATCGTCTGAAAACGTTCAAACTCTATCTCCTCTTCACTCATAGGTGGAAGCGGTTCTGCCGGCTCTAAAATATATAAACCAATCAAACCAAAATTCTTAACACTTTCAATTCCCTGTGCAGTAATCTTATCATTACGACCATATAACAATATTCCCTTTTTATTATAAATCGGACGTGCCAGGCGCATACCGACCTTCAAATCTTCTGCCTTAACGTATATCAATTCCCATCCTCCATTCATACAGTCATTTATGCTATGCTTTATTTTATCATTTCACCTCGTAAATAGCAACGGATGAAGCCTCAATTTTCTCATTTTGTTGCTGGCACAAACAATCTACCGCCATCTGATAAGGAACCGCTTCCTCCTGTATAAAATAACGATATCCAACATAAAGATGCGTCCATGCATTGGTCATATCCGCCTGCATCCGCAGTCCCTTTTCTACAGCTTCATCCAGGGACTTTCCGCATAGCACATAAGCATTTTCCATGATAAATCCACATTTTGCAATTGCCTCCCAATCAGATATCACAAACAAAACACTTTCATAACGGGATTTTAAATGACCGTGTTCCGACAGCCTATTCACAACAACTCCCCACTCATCCTCTAAATAAGAAAAGACTCTTTGGTCAAATAATAAAGCATCCTTAGAAAATACCGTAATATCTTCATAAACATTCTTAGCTTTCAGTAAAAGATACTTTAACTCATTGGCAGTAAAACAATTATCGCCAATCACAAGCAAAATTTCCTTCCGCCTGCCACTAGGCTTTCCCTTAAGCCTTGAAAAAATGTCATCCACATTCGTAAGAAGCTCCTGCTTTCTGGCTTTCAATTCCAGACCCTCTTTTCCCAAAACCTTCTCCATAACGGTATCCATATGTACTGCCCCATGTTCTACGGAAAATCTTTTTAATTTGGTTTTCAGCCTTTTAAGCTCTTTTTCTGCCAGCCTTTTATCCACCTCATCCATTCCAAAATATTTATTTTTGAATGTGATATTTAAAACATTGAAGCCGGTTATACAGCTTAACCGAACATCCACAACCGGTCTTTCCTGCCGGTACCATTTCATATTAATATAATCTATCGGAATCCTTTTCACATCTCCACCTTCTTTATATTGGATTTCCCTTATCCTAATTTCATATCAAGATACCCAAGGGAACTCTTTTCATACCTCCACCTTCTTTTATTAGATTTCCTTTATCTAAATTTCACATCAATGTATCCAAGGGAACTCTTTTCATGCCTCCACCCTCTTTTATTGGATTTCCTTTATCTAAATTTCATTTCAATATAATTTACAGGAACCCTTTTCATCTTCACTACAAATATTCATCCTCTATACATTTTATTCCTCTCCCAATTCAAAATGACAGAAACCACATTATCTGCTATACTTCATGTAAATCCGGTTGATATTTGCGAAACCCATGACCATCTGAATCCATTTGTACAAATTGAATATTATATATAAGCAGGCTCTTGTAGCACACCGGTACTTAACGAGGAAAAGCGTTAGCGCATCCCAAGTTTAGTACCGCTGTGTGCGGATGAAGCGCAAGCGTGCCTGCGTTGTATAAATTCCATTTGTACAAATAGGAAAAGAACATCTCGGGTTTCGCAAACATCCCATAAGTTTTAGTTAGGAAGGA
>CAKRAK010000041.1 GCA_934294885.1 uncultured Lachnospiraceae bacterium
AATCTTTTCATTTTCTTCCAATACTACCGCATAAATCAAATAATCATCCCACAACACAAGGGAATCCTTCTCTGCTTCACTTAAATTTGAATAGACATGAATGAAATTTTTCATTCCATTTTCTAAGACAGACAATCCACCTTTGTTTTACAGATTCTCTTTAGAAGTATATAGCCAAGCAGACATACGATAAATAAAAAAGAGTGACAAACCGGATTTACACTGGTTTGCCACTCGTTCAGCCACTCATTATAATTTGATTTATCCTTTACCACAATTCTGCTATATCACGAATGGAATCCTGCTCTGTAATCTCACGGATAACCCTGCATGGATTTCCGGCAGCTAGAGAATTGGCAGGAATATCTTTCGTCACAACACTACCGGCACCAATTACACAGCCCTCTCCGATTGTAACGCCTCCGGCAATTACAACATTACTGGCTATCCAGCAATTTGAACCGATTGTAACCGGTCTTCCGTATTCATCATCACCAAGCGTTCCATCCTCTCTACGCTTCATATTCCGCTCCTGCCAGCGGAACGGATGCATCGGTGTTGCAATGGTACAATTAGGACCAAAAAACACATTATCACCAATATGTACCGGACAGATATCCAAAACCGTAAAATTGAAATTTGCATAACAGTTGGTTCCTATTGTTGTAAATGTACCGTAATCAAAATAAATCGGACCCTGTAAGTAACAACCTTCGCCATGCTGTGGAATCAGTTCATCTATAATTTCTTTCCGTCTGTTCTCTTCCGTATCATATGTATCATTATACTGCTTCGATAACTTATGTGCTCTTTCTCTCAAAGCAACCAATGTTTTATCATTGGCATCATAGATTTTTCCGGCTAACATTTTTTCCTGTTCATTCATTTGTATACTACCTCCTGATTCGTATTATAAAAACATGTTACATAATGTCAATTATAATTTAAAACAAAGAAAAAGCACAAGGAGTTTGATAGGCTTTTTCTTAAGCAAATAGCTACATCCACTTAAGGTCACATATCTTCACAACCTTGTACTTTTTATACATATTACAATTTAACAATTACATTCCCGCAATAATAAGCAAAATAGAAAACAACATATATCCCACGCCAAGGACACCGACAATTTTCACTCCGCATTTCTTCAGAGGCATTAAAACCAGTGCCGCAACAACCGGATTTAAAAGCAGGCATAATTTCGGAACCGCAAGTGCTCCTGTCACAATAGCGATTGCCACGATAATTACCGCACCAAGCCAAAGGGATACCCCTCCAAGAACCATCGGTGCCATCACAACCGGGTCAATTGCTTTTATAACCTCCACACAATCATCATCTGACATTTTCTTGTTTAATTTCTGATACAACAACGGCTTCATGCAATAATATACATGACAGATTAATCCTGTAAAACATCCAATCAATGTATTAATTTTTAATGCAAGTGCCAATGACCCACTGTTCTCTGAAATCAAATCGGCAAGGAACCACATAACAACATAGGCACCGGGCTGACCCAGAAATGAAAGCCATGATGACAGTATAAAACGGTTTGGTGTTACATCTGCCCACCACCGATTCACTCCGGATACGGCAATTCCTTCACCGGGACCGGACTTACCCGGTTTCACAAGCGGCACGTCTGCCAAAGATGCCACAAAATTACTGATAATTCCGAATATTCCGACAACAACATATGTATTCATATCTATCTCCTCCTAAATGATTTTATTCATTTTCTTCTTTCCATTCCTTTAATGCCGCAGAAAGTTTTTTATCAATATCCTTTCTGGTTGCCTCACACTCATTGGGATAATCCTTTGCAGCCTTAAAGACAAAACGCAGTACCAGTTTCAGACCTACCGGCAATGCCATTCGGAGCATAGATTCCGGTAATACAAAATGTGTACCGTGTTCATACACCAGCGCCTCATACTGGCAGGTATGAGGTCTTTCTTCCAACCGTTGCTCCATACGGCGGATATATTTTCCGGTTTCCCAGAAGCAATCATCCTCTGCACCAATCAGAATCAGGCGTCCTTTTATGTTTTCTACTTTAATCATTTCCTCTTCTGTATGCTCTCTTGCTTTTTCGGCATCAATAAATAAGCATGTACTGCGCTCAAAATCTCCGGAACCCTTTGTCTCTTCTTCAATCTTCTGCCAATATACCGGATGTTCATATGCAAAAGGCATATAAGCAAGCGGTTCTCCCTTCCATGAAAGGGTTGATGCTCCCGGAATCGGCCACTCCTTACAGCCGTCCTTCTCGCCCTGTTCAAAGCCCTGCCATACAAAGTCACTTGGAGTCAGACCAACAGTCAATGTAATATCCGGGAAATAAGAACCTGCAACCAGAGAGTCCATACCCGCTGTACTCATTCCCATAATTCCGATTTTCCGGTTTCCGTTATTTTTAAGCCAGCCAATCGCTGTCTCAATTCTTTCCAACGGATAATTTACATGACTGTAATTTTTCTTTCCCGGTGACATACAAAGAACATTTACACCATTTTTATGTAACCATTTTGCTCCGCACTTTGCCATATAATCGTTCGGATCATCCCCAAACAAACCAATCACAGCACAGTCAGAACCATTTGGATTTTCATAATAGGTTCCGTAAAACCCATCCTTTTCCGTTTCAAAAAATAATTTTTTCATAATAATTTCCTCCAGCAATACAACTATGGGAAACACGCTTTGCAAGTTTCTCAAGTTCTCGCGGCAATCATCAAAGTATCGTGCAAGCATGTACCCTGATTCGTTGCTTCACATATATCAAGAATCATTCTAACAACAAAAGAAATCAGAATTTTTTCCTGAATGTATTATCATACCGCTCTAAGTTAGCATACACTAACCCTAATGTCAACCTCCCCATTCCGATAAATTCAAAGCAGACGCTTCATTCTAATAAACAATTTATAAAAAGTAAAAGAGACCCCATTCTCTCGAATGAAGTCTCATAACATTTGTTGCAAAACTAATGTATGCTCTGTTACTGATTTTTATTTATGAAAGAATTACAACTATAACAACATACACGCAATAGCAACCCCATAATAAATAACCGAAATCAAATTCGACCATCCACCGGAAATAATAATTCGGATTCCCTTAGGCAGTCTGCCAATAATCCTCCTGCCATTAATCTTTTTGGAGATACCCTTACCATAATTTCAAGTATTGCCTTCATTTTTACCTCGAAACTATCACCGGGTTCATAGTTAAAATCATGAGGATCATAATAAAGCAGCATATCCCCGCAAAACATCAAAAATGCTCCAATAAATCCTACAACCAAATATATCAATGAGTCCCCTCCATTCTACCAATTCTTCCTTATCTTGCGTTATGTTCAAAATTTCCTACGCCGGAATCACATTTCCCGTATATAACTGATAATACTTTCCTTTCTCCTCAATCAACTGATCATGGGTACCTCTCTCAATAATTCTTCCCTGTTCAAGAACCATGATGCAATCGGAATTGCGAACTGTAGAAAGACGATGTGCAATTACAAATGTGGTACGTCCCTGCATCAACCGATCCATACTTTCCTGAATGATTCGTTCTGTACGTGTATCAATGGAACTGGTTGCTTCATCTAAAATCAGCACCGGTGGGTCGGCTACTGCCGCCCGGGCGATTGCTAAAAGCTGTCTTTGTCCCTGACTTAAGTTTGCTCCATCCCCGGCAATCATGGTATCATATCCATTCGGAAGTCTGCGGATAAAACCATCGGCATTTGCCAGCTTTGCAGCACTGATAATCTCTTCATCTGTAGCATCCAGCTTTCCGAAACGAATATTTTCTTTCACGGTTCCGGTAAATAAATGTGTATCCTGTAATACAATTCCAAGGGAATGGCGCAAGTCATCCTTTTTAATTTTATTAATATTAATTCCGTCATATCGAATCTTTCCATCCTGAATATCATAGAACCGATTGATCAGATTGGTAATGGTTGTCTTACCGGCTCCGGTAGAACCCACAAAAGCAATTTTTTGTCCCGGTTCTGCATACAGCTTCACATCATGCAGCACAATCTTGTCATCATTATAGCCAAAATCAACACCATCAAAAACCACATTACCCTGAAGTTCTACATAATCAACGGTACCATCTGCCTGATGCACATGCTTCCATGCCCAGCGTCCGGTACGTTTTTCACTCTCAACTAAGGTTCCATTTTCATCCTTTACATTGACCAAAGTAACGTAACCATCATCCACTTCTACCTCTTCCCCTAACAGGGTAAAGATTCTCTCCGCTCCTGCAAGTGCCATTACAATAGCGTTCATCTGCTGGCTGACCTGATTAATCGGCATACTAAAGCTCTTGTTAAAGGTCAGAAAGCTTGCCAATCCTCCAAGGGTAAAACCTCCCACACGATTCAGTGCAAGCACACCACCTACAATGGCACAGATTACATAACTGATATTTCCAATCTGTGCATTTAGCGGTCCCAGTAAATTGGCAAATGTATTGGCGCGGTCAGCACTTACAAACAGCGCTTCATTTAATTCTTTAAATTCCTTCTTGCTTTCCTCTTCATGACAGAATACTTTTACAATCTTCTGTCCGTTCATCATTTCCTCGATATAACCATTTACCTTACCAAGATTTTTTTGCTGTTCCAAGAAATACTTACCACTTTGTCCCGCAGCTTTCTTTGTACCCCATATCATAACCGCAACCATAACAAGGGTTACGATTGTTAACGGAATATTCAAGATTAACATACTGATAAATACACTGATAATCGTAAATCCACTGTTAATAATCTGTGGGATACTCTGACTGATCATCTGACGTAATGTATCAATATCATTGGTATAGATCGACATGATATCTCCATGTGCATGGGTATCAAAGTATTTGATTGGAAGCTTTTCCATATGCTCAAACAGATCATTTCTCAGGTTCATCAAGGTTCCCTGTGTAACATTAATCATAATACGGTTATAGGCATAGGTTGCAACAACTCCGATTCCGTAAAATACGGCAACCCTTCCGATTGCATGGGCAAGGGGTGAAAAATTCGGTGTATCCGTGGATAATAAAAACGGTGTGATATATTTATCAATCAAATCCTTTGTAAACATCGTTCCCTGCACATTTGCAATGACTCCGACAAAAATAAGAACAAACACAATGATACAATGTAATTTATAATCCCGGAAAACATACTGCATCAGACGAGCCAAAAGCTTTCCCGGATTTTTCACTTTATTTTTACCTGTTGGTTTTCTCATAGGTCCCGGCATTATGCTTCACCTCCATTTTCATCAAAATCCCCTCCACCCTGGGTCTGGGATTCATATACTTCGCGATAAATCTCATTCGATTGAAGAAGTTCTTCATGGGTTCCAAAGCCGTGTATCTGACCTTCCTCCATGACGATGATACGATCTGCATCCTGCACACTGGATACACGCTGTGCAATAATCAGCTTCGTTGTATCCGGAATCTCTTCCCGGAATGCGCGACGGATTCTGGCATCGGTAGCCGTATCAACTGCGCTTGTACTGTCATCTAAAATCAGAATTTTGGGTTTCTTTAACAATGCTCTGGCAATACATAATCTTTGCTTCTGCCCACCGGATACATTATTTCCCCCCTGTTCAATATGGGTGTTATATTTATCCGGAAAACGTTCAATAAATTCATCTGCACAGGCAAGTCTGCATGCCTCCATACATTCTTCATCCGTTGCATTTTTATTTCCCCAGCGTAAGTTATCCAGAATACTTCCGGTAAACAATACATTATTCTGTAACACAACGGATACCTGATTTCTTAGGGTTTCCAAATCGTATTCTTTTACATTTCTTCCACCAACCAGTATCTCTCCGGATGTCACATCATAAAGACGGCTGATCAGATTCACCAGACTTGTTTTTGCACTACCGGTTCCACCGATAATTCCGATAGTCTCTCCGGAATGAATGTCCAGATTAATATTTTTCAAAACCTTCTCTGCGCTATCCTGCTTATAGGAGAAGTTCACATTCTTAAATTGAATACTGCCATCTGCAACCTCATAAACCGGCTGCTTAGGGTTTTGAATATCCGTTGTCTCATCCAATACCTCCGCAATACGGCGCATACTCGCCATACTCATGGAAATCATAACAAAAACCATAGAAAGCATCATCAAACTCATCAAAATATTCATGCAATAGGTCAGAAGGCTCATCAGTTCTCCTGTTGTCAGGGAGTCAACAACAATCATCTTTGCTCCAAGCCAGCTAATTAAAATAATACAGGTATAAACCGTAAACATCATAATTGGTGAATTTAAGATTACATTACGTTCCGCTTTTACGAAAATATCATATATATTCCTACTTGCACGCTGAAACTTTGAGGTCTCCTCTTCTTCTCTTACATAAGCCTTTACAACACGAATTGCAGATACATTTTCCTGAACGGAGGCATTTAACGCATCATACTTCGGAAATGCCTGCTGGAAATATGCGGTTGCATGACGGATAATAAAGAACAAAATCGTTCCTAAAATAATAACCGCAACCAGATAGATACTTGCCAGTCTGGCATTAATGGTAAATGCCATAACCATAGCACAAATCATACTTGCCGGTGCTCTCATCATCATTCGTAAAATCATCTGATATGCATTCTGTACATTAGTAACATCCGTTGTCAGACGGGTAACCAGGCCTGCTGTACTGAAATGATCAATATTGGCAAAGGAATATGTCTGAATATGGTCAAACATAGTATTTCTTAAATTCTTTGCAAAACCTGCGGAAGCCTTGGCTCCGTAACGTCCTCCTGCCATTCCCGCAATCAGACCTAAGGAAGCGGCAACGATCATAACAGCTCCAACCTTATATATATGGTGAATGTCTCCGGTATTCACACCCTTGTCTATAATGGATGCCATCAAAAACGGAATCAATGTTTCAAACAGTACTTCCAGAATCATAAAAATCGGTGTTGCAATGGATGCCGCCTTATACTCTTTTACTTCTTTCAATAAAGTACGAATCATAGATTCTCTCCTTTCATCCTTTCAATATTTCGGTAAACCTTATCCACTACATTCATAAAAGACTGTAGTTCTTCATGGGAAATTCCTTTCATCAGATCATCATCTAAATCCATAAAAATTTCTCCCAATTTTTCATGGCTCACTCTTCCCTCTTCTGTCAATGTTACTTTTTTTAACCTGGCATCACTTTCAACAGAGGTTCTACAAACCTGTCCCTTCTTTTCTAATGCCTGAATAATATTGGTCACAGCCGAACGACAGATGCCAAAATATTTTTCAATATCCTTCTGGTATGTCTCCTTTTCTTCATGCTCATACAGATATCTTAAAATCCATCCATGCATCAGGGTTACTTCATCTAATCCAGCTGCCTTTACACGCTTTTCCAGCAATTTTGTTATAGACCGATCCAGCTTGTGGATTTGATGACCTATGTAAATCCGTTCTTCACTCAACTGCAATTCCTCCTTCCATTTCTATTCCGTAGGTACCCGCGAAACGCTTTTTCTCTTTTCATTGTGCAAATTTAATATATATAACGCAGGCACGCTTGCACTTCATCCCCGCACAGCGGTACTAAACTTGGGATGCGCTAACGCTTTCCCTCGTTAAGTACCGGTGTGCTACAAGAGCCTGCTTATAT
>CAKRAK010000042.1 GCA_934294885.1 uncultured Lachnospiraceae bacterium
TCTGCTTCTCGTAGCGGTACTAAATTCGTGCTTCGCACTTATTAAGTACCGACGGAAGCAGATGTCCTTATAAGGAATCCATCAGCTGCTTTTGAAAGCTGTCTTTTCACATAATCATCCTATTATTTTTATTTTCTATTTTTTGAACCGCGGACTATTCAAATACTGGCATCTTTAGTTTCTTGCCAACTAATATTTTACTCTAAGATTATGTTTTGTCACGGCAAAAGCATTTGAAATTTTTTATCAGCAGGCAACGAAAATATTGACGAAAAAGCCGCTTTTGTCATATCATCTTTATCGTGTAGACAGGTAATTGCGAAACGCTCAACAACCGATATTACTTGTGCAAAATTAAATATAATATATAAGCAGGCTCTTGTAGCACACCGGCACTTAACGAGGGAAAGCGCCAGCGCATCCCAAGTTTAGTACCGCTGTGTGCGGATGAAGCGCAAGCGTGCCTGGGTTATATCTATATTTAATTTGCACAAATCAAAAAAGAAAAAAGCGTTTCGCAAACGCTTTTTGTGGTATAGAGGTAAAAGGAGGCTATCACTATGACAAGAAACGAAAAAGGCTATGAAGCCCTTAAAAGAAATTTAATAGATATTGTTGCAGAGGAACAGGCAAAATTAGGTTATCGCAAGGAAATGATCCGTCTGTATTATCCCCTCTCGTCCCTGAATCATTTCTTTGACAGCACGGATTCTTCAGAGGATATGGAAAATCGTCTTAAGGATTTTCCGGACTATACTTCCACTCATTTTCATATTGAAAAAATCAGCCATAAAGACGACCGATTTTGTTTTTGTCTTTCCCCGGATGCATCGGAATATGTATATAACAACCGGGAAAAGAATGAATTTTTATATCAATTGATTGAGCTTTTACAGAAGCCCCATACGACACCGGACGCCATTACAGAATTTTTTCGTTTATGGGATTCATCATGCAGTATAGAACGGATCGATACAGAAGACTTTGACCTGCTAATCCGGTTTGTAACACGGGACGACCCTTATTATTACTGCTTTAAAGATGAAGGCTGTCATATTATTTATCATCGTTTTTTACCGGCAGACTATGTGGATCTGAATCTGTAGAATCCTTGGTTTTCATCATCCCATATAAAATGATTCCATCAATGATAACAAGGGGAATCCACATAAACACAAAGTTCAATATCGGATTGGGCAGATTTCCTTCCAGCACCTCATCATTGATATAAAATCGAAGTATGCTTGGACTTGCATTATTTACCGCATGCATAATCGTAGCCGGCCAGATGGAATTCGTCCGAACCGTAACAAAGGTAAGCAAAATTCCCATCAGGGTACACATAACACACATGAGAAGAATACCGACATAGGGAAATCCCGGATAGCCCGTTCCAAAATTATGGCCGATACAGGTAAGAGGCGCATGCCACAAGCCCCATATCACGCCTCCTGCAATGAGGGCTTTTTTCATTCCCAACAAATGAATTAACTTAGGCATCATATAACCTCGCCAGCCCTCTTCTTCTCCCAATGCCGCAAAAGAAAGAATTGCTGCAGAGCTGATTGCAATCAAGGGATACACATAAGTTATTCCTTTATCCAATCCTGCAGTCTGAAACAATTCCTTATCATATGCCTTGGAACAGACAAGGAGCTTTAACACATTTCCAAGCTCGATGCAAATCCACGGTATAAGCAGTGCAAATAAATAATACTTCCACATTTTATGATTGAACCGAATCCCAAGCATCAGGGAATCTTTTCCGGTTAAGGGAAACCCTTCTTTTGTAATCATTCTTGTTAACAGATTTGCCCCAAAGGGCATCAGCATACCAAGTCCCACAAACTGCTCCATGGCATAATCGGAACCGTCCCACTTCATCCCCTTCATAATTGCAGCTGCAAATATAATCCAAGTCAATCCAAAGGAAAGAAAAAGAAAAATCAGTAATCTTTTTCCTTCTATTTTTTTATCAATACCAGAATCCATCTATTGCTCCTCCTTCTCATCTACTAAGCATTCCGCCAATCCTTCCAATATAAAATCCGTAGGATTCAGGCATTATTCCGTCCCAGGGAAAAATGGCAGGTTATCCGATATGAAATGTAATAAACCATCAATATAAGGGGCGGAAATAACGACTGTAGCAGCATAACACCGGTTGTATGTCGGGACAAAAAATCCATCCATCTGTCAAGATTCCATTTGGAAGAAAGCCACTCCAGATTACCGAACATGACATATCCAATTGCAAACATGGCAATTACCGTCCAGATTCCGATTTTTATCATTTGAGCTTTCTCCTTTCCAAAAAGAAGAAAGAGAGGAAGTTCCACCGCGGCAACCAATATCGCCAGACTCATGATAAAAACCACAAAGTTCAGTATCATATTAGACAAATCCTTTGCGTATCCGTCACTGCAAAATGCAGTACAGGTAATGCCCATAATATACCCAATAGAAACGAACAGATAGGAGGCAATCCCGATAAAAATATATTTGGATGCAATATATGTACTCCGGGAAACCGGCATCACTCCGATATAATCTAAAATTTTATTCTTCCCATCGATATCCACGATTTTTCCTGTAAACCCATTCACAAGCATCAAAAATACCAGAACAAAGAAACCATATACCGTTACAAACATGATATCCAGCAGATTAATCTCCTGCCCCCGTTCATTTCGTGCCAAAAAATCAGTAGTTGCAGATGCTCCCGGCAAAATAATTCTAAGGACAATATAGAAGAGAATTGCAAAACTTAACAGCCATGTCAGCTTCATTTTTCCTATTTTATTCACAAACACATAATCCTTATATAACAGACCTCCCATTATATGATCCCCCTTTTTTTCTTTGCCACCAACAAAGCCAAACAATAAGATACAGCGGATACAACGAGAGAAATCAACAACAGTATATAGGATTGATATTTCACAAAATGCATAGCCGAAGCAATCCTGTCCCTGTCCAATTCCGTATTCAAAATCAACTGTAGACAAATTTGTTTTATGGCAGATCTCTTTGCAATCCCCATTCCCAAAAGTATTGAAAAGACCGCCGCAAGCTGAGCGTAATTTTCTTTTCCAAAGCCAAAAAGAAAATGGTACAAAATGGTAAGCGTTCCATGTAAAACCATCACACTGGCTGCCGTAATGATAATTCCTAAAAACTCACGAAAAGAAACAATATCCGTAAGGAGAGAAAGTCCAAATGCCAATATCACATCTACCAAAACACCCATACCGGTCATCAATCCAACGGATATGTATCTTGCCAAAACTCTTTTCTCAAGAGATATGGGCATTGCGGCTGACAGCTTCTCAAAATCCGCTTTTTCATCCGCAGTCAAAATTATTACTACATCCCCTACCATGGCAATGGGAAGAAGCATAAACAGTAAAAGTACATTGGTAGAAATATTTTTTACATCTATATCACCAAGATGATTTTCAGTTTGCGTCATTTGAAGTGCGATTGCAATATTTCCGAATTTTGCACTAAGCACATACATAACGGAAAGTACAACCACACAGAATGTAATATAAAAAAATGTAATCCTCTGCTTACGAAGACACATCATATCTTTTATAATCAAGCCCTTCATATTATCCTCCCATTTATCGGTGATTCTGTCTGTTTACGTAAAAAAGCATGATTTCCTCTAAGGACGCCGGCTCCACAATCATATCCGGATATAGCCGCATACAGGCTTTTCTGTCATTAACAAGTACCGCTGCACCAAAGGTTTCCAGTTCAGAAAATACAACGAACTCTTCACTGATTTCTCTTACCTTTTCCTTTTTACACTTTATCAGTCCGTGTTTTTCTAAAATATCATCTTTGTTTCCGGAAAGAACAATTCTTCCACCATTAATAAACACAACCTCATCAGCCAGTTTTTCCAAATCACCGGTAATATGGGAAGATAGTAAAATCGTATGATCCTCTTCTATCACATACTCCTGAAAAATCTGAAGCATCTCATTTCTCACAATGGGATCTAATCCGGAAGTAGGCTCGTCCATAATAAGCAGTCTTGCTTTATGAGAAAGGGCAACCGCAATCTGTAATTTCATCCGCATACCCCGGGAAAAATCTCCGCATGGCTTTTTGAGGGGAAGGGAAAATCTCCTTAAATATTCAAAAAAAGTATCCTCATTCCAATTCTTATAAATATGCTTCATCATGATATTTATGTCTTTACCGGTCATAAATTCATGAAATCCCATTTCATCAAATACAACACCGATATCCTCCCGAAGACCGGCACTATCCTCTTTTACATTTTGTCCAAAGACAAAAATCTCTCCGGCATCCACAGAAATGGCATCCAGAATCGCTTTTATGGTTGTTGTTTTTCCCGCACCATTTTGACCGATAAATCCACAGATTGTTCCTTCCGGTACAGAAAAAGAAATTTGATCCAGCTTAAAATCCCCATAATCCTTTGTTACATTTTTTAACTCTATTACATTTTTTCCGTCTTCCATTAATTTCTCCATTCCTATTATCACCCCATACTAATGTGCTTCATTCCGTGGATTTTACTTTTGTTTTTCATCATATAAAAGTTCTATTATTTCCTGAAGCTCTTCTTTTGAAATCTGACCAAGGATTGCCTTATCTACGGCATTTTCCAGCAATTCCTGTATGGTAAACAGCACATTTTCCCTAACCATCTCCCTGTTAATGCCTTTCACAAAGCTGCCCTTTCCGGTCACGGACTCAATAAATCCATCCCGCTCCAAATCCTCATAGGCTCGTTTCGTTGTGATAATACTGATTTTAAGTTCCTTTGCCAGAACGCGCATAGACGGCAATGCCTCGCCTTCCTGTAACTCCCCTATCATAATCTGGCTTTTTATCTGCTCCTCAATCTGCTCATAAATCGGCACGCCGGAGCTGTTACTAATAATAATGTCCATATGAATTTCCTTTGCACGAGGAAAGATAACTGTCCGTGCAAAAACAATTACCCCTCCAATAAATATTTATTGTATATATTCAATATATACACTTT
>CAKRAK010000043.1 GCA_934294885.1 uncultured Lachnospiraceae bacterium
AAGGGATATTACATAACGGAATCCTGTATCGGCTGTGGCACATGTATGAAACATTGTCCACAAAAATGTATTGAGAAAGGAGCGCCTTTTGTCATCCGGCAGGAACATTGTCTGCACTGTGGAAACTGCTATGAGCACTGTCCGGTAAAAGCGGTGATTAGGAAATGAACCAGACTGACAGAAGAAAATATTTAATTAAAGGTTTATTGAATGAGCGACCGGAATATGAAAATATCCGGATTCCATCAGATGCAGGAGAGCAGAAAATGCTGCTCCGGTCACTTATGAATATAAGAATGCCGAAGGAAATAAACCACGCATTTTTGCAGATTCAGGATGCATATCTTTCAGAGGAAAATGAGAAGAAAGGGATTGTCACTCTTGCAGATATAGAGGAGGTACAGCCTGATCTTTCTATCTGGAAGGGCGATATTACAAGACTTGGAGTGGGAGCAATCGTAAATGCAGCCAACAGCGGTATGACAGGCTGCTATCAGCCCTGTCATAACTGTATTGATAATTGCATTCATACTTATGCAGGCATTCAGCTTCGGAATTATTGTAATGATATGATGATGAAACAAGGACAGGAAGAACCGACAGGACAGGCAAAAATTACTCCGGCATTCAATCTGCCCTGTGATTATGTGATTCATACCGTTGGTCCGATTATACAGGGAAAGCTGACAAAGGAGCATGAACGTTTACTGGTATCCTGCTATGAATCGTGCCTTAGGATAGCTGATGAGAATGAAGTAAAGAGTATTGCTTTTTGTTGTATCTCAACCGGTGTATTTATGTTTCCAAATAAAAGAGCTGCCGAGCTTGCAGTACAGACAGTAAAGCAATATAAAGAAAAGACAAAATCAAAGATAAAGGTGATATTTAATGTTTTTAAAGAAGAAGATGAAGGATTCTACAAACAGTTACTCAGATAAGATTTTACAGATAAAAGAAAAAATCAGTCAGGCAGATGCTGTTATCATAGGAGCCGGTGCGGGACTTTCCACATCTGCAGGATTTGTATATACAGGAGAAAGATTTGAATACTATTTTTCGGATTTTAAGGAAAAGTATGGATTTTCGGATATGTATTCAGGTGGTTTCTATCCTTATGAGACATTGGAAGAACACTGGGGATATTGGAGCAGATATATTTACGTGAATCGTTATATGGATCCACCAAAGCCGGTTTATTCGGATATTTTTGACCTTGTGAAGGATAAGAGCTATTTTGTTTTGACAACCAATGTGGATCACTGTTTTCAGAAAGCGGGATTTGATAAGAAGCGGTTATTTTATACCCAGGGTGATTATGGATTGTTTCAGTGCAGCACGCCTTGTCATTATGAAACTTACGATAATGAGGAAAACATAAGAAAAATGGTAATCAGTCAGGGCTTCGAAATAAGAAATGGCGAATTGATAAAACCGGAAGGTATCGTGCTAAAGATGGCGGTTCCATCGGAATTCGTTCCCAAATGTCTGGAGTGCGGCAGACCGATGAGTATGAATCTAAGATCAGACAATACTTTTGTGCAGGATGCAGGATGGGATGAAGCAGCAAAGAGGTATGAGAGGTTCTTTAAGGATAACAAGCACAAAAGAAATGTATTTCTGGAATTGGGTGTAGGATATAACACCCCCGGTATTATCAAGTATCCGTTCTGGCAATATACCTGTAATCAGAAGGATGCTTTTTACATCTGTATCAATAAAGGGCAGGTGGATATTCCTTCGGAAATAAAAGAGAAAGCAATCTGCGTGGATGCCGATATTTCAAGAGTGATTACCGATATGAAACAAAGTGTGGGAAAATGATTACACAGACAGGAATGCGGACAGATATTTTGGCATTTTATTCCAAATGGTTTCTGATTTTTTATCTTTCTCAATGATGAAAAAAATAAGTATGGCAGAAGGTTGATATTTCATTGTAATTATTTCTAAGCTCAGCACTTGATTGGATAGTTGATTACATAAAACAAAGGAGCCAACATCTATGATAAATGACATTATCAAGATGAAGACTCCTTTTATGATTTAAAAATTCAATTTTATAGTTTCATTGTGTAGCTATGTTTCAATTTGCAATTATCCAACAACTGCTTACATCAGCTTACGGAACATCTCCTCAAACTGCTCTAAGCTTGCCGGTCTAGGGTTACCCGGTGCACATGCATCTGCTGCGGCTGATTCACACAGGAACGGAAGATCTTCTTCCTTCAGCTTCTCCAGCTTTGTCGGGATTCCAACATCGATAGACAACTGCTGAACTGCATCGATTGCAGCCTGTCTGTAGGTTGCCTGATCCATGCCTGTCGTATCAATTCCAAATGCTTCTGCTATAGATTTGTACTTTTCTCCTGTATATTCTTTGTTGAATTCCATTACAATTGGAAGCATCATCGCGCAGGCTACACCATGAGGTGTATCATATACTGCGCCAAGTGTATGTGCCATGGAATGTGCGATTCCAAGTCCTACATTGGAATATGCCATCGCTGTTACATACTGTGCAAGTGCCATGCCCTCACGACCATCCGGATCGTTCTCTACCGCTTTTCTCAAATTCGCTGCAATCAGCTTGATTGCCTCTAAATCCAAGCAATCTGACAACTCCCATGCTCCTGCGGTTGTATATCCTTCAATCGCATGTGTGAGTGCATCCATTCCTGTTGATGCAGTCAGTCCCTTCGGCATTGATGCCATCATATCCGGGTCAACCACTGCCACATCCGGAATATCATTCGGATCTACACATACAAATTTACGCTTCTTCTCAACATCCGTAATTACATAATTGATGGTTGACTCTGCGCCCGTACCACCGGTTGTAGGTACTGCAATCGTAAATACGGTTCTCTTCTTCGTCGGTGCAACGCCCTCCAAAGAACGAACATCTGCGTATTCCGGATTATTGATAATAATACCGATTGCTTTTCCTGTATCCATAGAGGAACCACCGCCAATGGTAATCATAAAATCAGCTTCCGAAGCCTTATATGCATCGACACCATGCAACACATTCTCAATGGTCGGGTTCGGCTTGATATCAGAATATAACTCATATTCTATGCCATTTTCCTTCAACAGATCGGTAACCTTTGCTGTCACTCCAAACTTTACAAGATCCGGATCAGACGCCACAAATGCCTTCTTAAATCCCTTTGATTTCACAATACCCGGAATCTCATTAATTGCGCCATGTCCATGATAAGAAATTCCATTCAATACAAAACGATTCACTGCCATAATTCATTCTCCTTTCAACCACACAATTCCTGTCTGTATACAAAATTCGTGTATTATGTGAAATTTGTATAACAAATTGCTTAATTACAAAAATAATTGTAACATATTTAACAAATTATAGCAACCTCGAACACATCATTAATTAGAGTAAAATATTAGCTGGCAAGAAAATAAAGAAAGAGGCTGAAATCACTTCCCAATCACATAAATAAATCTTATTATTGGTTTGTTCAAGACCAAAATAAGGAGATTTATGTGATGCTGTTATGCCAAATGAAAATGGATTAACATTTCACGGACTTAGCTTCTCTCATACGTTTATTTATGGTATCATATAAAAGTATTTTTTTGATTTTACCGGGGAGCTTGGAGGTGCAATATGCCTAAATCATCAAATCAGAAATTGAAAATGATATATCTTATGAAAATTCTTCTGGAACAGACGGATGAAACACACAGTATTACCATGACGGAGATTATGGATGCACTTGCAGCATATGATATAAGTTCGGAACGTAAAAGTATATATAATGACATTGAAAATTTAAGAATGTATGGACTTGATGTTATAGGAATGCAGGAAGGCAGGACATATTCCTATCATATAGGGAACAGGCAGTTTGAACTTGCGGAATTAAAATTATTGGTTGATTCTGTACAGTCAGCAAAATTTATTACAGCTAAGAAGTCAAATGAGCTCATAAAAAAGATAGAGGGACTTGCCAGTAAGTACGAAGCATCACAGTTACACAGACAGGTGTTTGTGGCTGGTCGTGTAAAGACGATGAATGAAAGCATTTATTACAATGTTGACAGGATACATACAGCAATCGCGGAAAATTCGCAGATAACATTTCAGTATTTTCAATGGAATGTTGACAAGCAGATGGAGCTGCGTCATGATGGAGCGCTTTATGAGGTCAGTCCATGGTCATTATCCTGGGATGATGAAAATTATTATTTAATTGCATATGACAGTAATGAGGGGATAATTAAACATTTTCGTGTAGATAAAATGCTCTATATCAAGTCAAATGGAAAAGGAAGAGAAGGACGACAGACATTTAAATCATTTGATATGGCTGCATATGCCAGAAAAATGTTTGGCATGTACGGAGGCAAAGAAGAATGGGTACGAATGGAGTGCGATAATTCTTTTGCAGGTGTAATGATAGACCGCTTTGGAAAAGATGTATCTATGATCCGATTGGATGATAATCGTTTTGTAGTCAATGTGGAGGTTGCAGTCAGCAGTCAGTTTTTAGCGTGGGTCATAGGTCTGGGTGATGGAGTAACGCTTGCAGGACCGGATAGTGTTGTAGAAATGATGAATGCTGAAATTGACCGGTTGATAAAACAATATAAAAAATAAGAACAAAAATTCGATGTGCAAGGTGTGTTTATGGGACACCTTAGCTTTTATAATAAGAATCAGATAAGACATAAGCTCTTACTGGTTCTTATTTTTTTG
>CAKRAK010000044.1 GCA_934294885.1 uncultured Lachnospiraceae bacterium
TTATCCGTCTCTTCTGCGACAATTTTGGCTGCCATAGGATTCAGACTTCTTTCGGAATAGATAACCTTGTAGAAATTTAACATTTTCTCCTGATGATTCATCTGAATATATCCACGCACCACAGACTGCAAAATTTCATATACTGTTTTCCCTTCAAAGAATGTACTATAGTCAATCGGTTTTATATTCGCTTTTTCCTTTGCCTGTGTCCTAAGATACTCATACATAGCCTCAACAATTTCTTCCTTTGAAGCAAAGTGCTTATATAGCGAAGGCTTCTTGATTCCGATTTTATCGGCAATCATGCTCATAGACACATTTGCAAGTCCTTTTTTGGCTGCAAGTTCAAGTGTTACCAGAACAATTTCTTCTTTTCGGTTCATAGACATATTATCCCTGCCTCCTGTAATTATGTGTTACCTTTCGATAGGTCGGAAGCTATCAATCGGTAGCTTTAAAATAGCACTTATTTTTGAATATGTCAATCACAATGTTGCTTCCACCCATGATCAAAACAATGTGCCAAAATTGTATATCTAAACAACGAATTTTCTTTAAGATACGGCATTTTCAGTCTTTCACATGCTAAATTTGTAATTATATTTATATCTGTTGTTTTTTCAGTTTCAATTTTTAGCATACTTTCCTCCTTAAACTTTAATTTTATCTACGTGTTCCGTCATCATTGAAATGTTTTTGCAAAGCTTTCTCAGTCGGATAAATTGATACAATCAAAATAATACATTGAATTGTTATAAGAATTCCCCCTGCAACCCCAATTGTATTTTCATCACTATGATATAACAGGATATGTATCAAAGCAGATGGTATCATCATTAACCATCCTATTTTCCACCAAAGTTTTCCACAATAGTCGTGAGCAAATTTCCATGTATCCATATTTTTCATGGAACGAGTTGTTCTATAACCTAACATACCATTTATATGTTTTGGACAATGTTTCCACATCATTCTTCCTCCAACAACCATAACAATTGGAATTAATAAATCACTTATTAACATAAACCACCAAAACCACATAAAATCCACCTCCCAAAATTAAAATTTGTCTCCGGCCGCAATCAGTATAGCTCTGCATGGCGAGCCATCTGAACCGGATAGATTTAGCGGTGCTGCATTTAAGAAATAAGCACCTTCCGAAACTTCTGCTAAACGGATTCCTTCAAGCAATACGATACCGGCTCCCAGCAGGATGAGATGCACTTCCATCGGAGCAGCTTCGGGTCCGACAGTTTGGGATTCGTTGCCAAGCAGTAAGATTTCTGAGTCGGCAAATACTCTCGCAGCTTCCGAAGAAACCTCTGCGTTTCCCTTAATAAGAATTCTCTTTGCCGCTTCCGGGTTCTGTTTTTTTGCTTTTTCAAGTATTTCTGTTGCCGCGGTGCCAGTGACGATTCCGTGATATGCCGCAACATAATCCATTCCTACGAATGTATCCAAGCCTATGGAATCGACGGATTTTCCGCCTTTGATAAAATGAAATGGTGCATCGATATGCGTGCCGTTGTGAGCACACATGCTAAATGCCGTCAGGTTATACAAATCGCCTTTCTCCATTGAGCAAAGCAGCTTTTTTTCCGGCATCGGATCACCGGCATATACCTGACAGTTGAAAACCTCTTGGGAAATATCATAAATTTTCATTCCACATTCTCCTCCGTCTAAGTTATTCTTTTCCAGAAATTTATAATAAACAGAATTTTTTCATTCACATACTTTTTGTTTCATGCATCTCAATTACTCTCAACTATATTCGTTATCATTTCCTTCATATCCAAAAAAACATCCGCTATATAAGGATCAAAGTCCTGTCCACTTCCATTTAAAAAATCTGTCCCGGCAATTTCTTTTTCTCTTTATATGGAAACTGCTTATCAAACTCTTCTGCTTCCTGCTCATCTACAAGATAGCCTTCCGGTG